>DPHV01000033.1 GCA_003521625.1 Ruminococcus sp. | reverse complement strand
ACTAAACTTTTCTATTATTGCAACCTATCCACTCGACCACAATTCCGCATTACGCATTCCGAATTCCGCATTAAACTATAGTTTAGCTTTCAGAAGAGCTACCCAATTAATTCCATAAAGATAAAAAATAGTCATCATTTATAAATTATTCGGCTTAAAACACGTAATATCCCGAAAATTCAACAAAATATATATTTACGTATTGTAATTTTGCAAAAGCTGATATATAATGAATTTATAAACTGAATACAATCTTATCAAGAGCGACTGAGGGGACAGGCCCTGTGACGTCCGGCAACCTGCAATTGCAAGGTGCTAAATCCTGCGGTTTTACCGAAAGATGAGTAAACAAAACGCCTTTCGGTTGAAAGGCGTTATTTTTTGCAAAAATTAAGAAAAGGAGTATTTATAATGGCAAAGCATTTATTCACTTCAGAGTCCGTTACCGAGGGACATCCCGACAAGGTATGCGACCAGATTTCAGACGCTATTCTTGACAATATTCTTGAACAGGATAAAAACGCTCACGTTGCCTGCGAGGTTACGGCTACAACCGGTCTTGTTCACGTTATGGGCGAAATTTCAACCGACTGCTATGTTGACATCAACTCAATTGCGAGAAATGTTATCAACAATATCGGCTACGACAATCCAAAATGCGGATTTGACGGCACAACCTGCGCAGTTCTGACCTCGATTGACGCACAGTCACCCGACATTGCAATGGGCGTAAACGAAAGCTACGAGCTTAAAGACGGCGAAAACGACATCAACAATCAGATTGGTGCCGGCGACCAGGGTATGATGTTCGGCTACGCCTGCGACGAAACACCCGAGCTTATGCCTCTCCCCATCTCACTTGCGCACAAGCTTGCAAAACAGCTTACAAAGGTAAGAAAGGACGGCACTTTAAGTTACCTTCGTCCCGACGGCAAAACACAGGTTACCGTTGAGTATGACGACGATAAGGTTATAAGAGTGGACACCGTTGTTGTTTCAACCCAGCACGACGAGTACGTTGCGCTTGAGCAAATCCGCAAGGATTTAATTGAGTACATTATCAAGCCGATTATCCCCGAAAATCTCCTCGACAACGCTACAAAGATTTTTGTAAACCCCACAGGCAGATTTGTAATCGGAGGTCCTGTAGGCGACTCGGGACTTACAGGCAGAAAGATTATTGTTGACACATACGGCGGATTTTCACGTCACGGCGGCGGCTGCTTCAGCGGTAAGGACCCGACAAAGGTTGACCGCAGTGCGGCTTACTACAGCCGCTACATTGCAAAGAACATTGTAGCCGCAGGTCTTGCAAGGAAGTGTGAAATTCAGCTTGCTTACGCAATCGGCGTTGCAAAGCCTGTTTCGATAATGGTTGACGCTTTCGGCACATCTGAGTATTCAAACGAACAGCTTGCCGCTGCCGTTGAAAAGGTATTCGACTGCCGTCCGAACTCGATTATTGAGCAGTTAAAGCTCAGAGAAACAAAGTATCTCCCACTTGCCGCATACGGTCATATGGGCAGAGAGGAGCTCGGCGTTCGCTGGGAGGACACCGACAAGGTTGACGAGCTTAAAGCCGCAATCGCATAAATATCTACAGAAAAAATTACGGGCGTTTCAGGAAATTGAAACGTCCGTTTATATTAGTCAACTAAATCCAAACTGTCAATGATTTCCTTGATTTCTTCCTTTTTATCCAAATCAGCCTTGACATAAAATATAACCCTTTCGTCAGAATATTTGTAGCGATATTCGTTTTCGGTTGAAACAGTCAGCATTTTAACATTTCCTACTGAATAGCTGCGCTTGCTGAACATAATATTTTCCGGTTCAAATTCAATAAGGCTGTAAAACGTATCGCAATTGTGAGAATTACTGAACTTATATAGATAAATTGTATATTCAGAATCGGGGCTTTCAGCCTCATAATACTGCTCCAAGCCCGGGTAATCGTCAAGACGTGTCTGCTTTTCAAGGCTGAAGCCTTTTGACTGCAAATATTCAACTATTTCCGAGAAATCCTTATAATCTGTTACAGTTGAATTATTCGAAACTGAACTATGATTATTAATCGGCAACAACGCAAAAAGCGAGCCGTACATCAGCATAAGGCACAAGAAAATTGAGCTTGTGATAATCAGCTTTTTTCCTCGGAAATTTCTGATTTTAATGTATATTCCGTAAATCAATCCGCAAAGCGGAATAATTCCTGCAAAGAAAAAGCTGAATTTCATTAACGGACTGTTTGAAATAACTCCGCAAGCCACAAAAACAAGTCCTAAATGCAAAGAGAAAAACGACAACGTATACAGAATATTTGAAGCGTTTTTCATTCTCAGTAATTTTGATACGCTGAATTTTTCATTCGGCTTTTTAAGTGCAGACTTATTTTTGTGACATTTGTTGAGGGAAAGAATTTGTGAAACACTTTCAATGTAGCCCTCGCTTTGCCGTTTATCAACACAGTAAACCATTGAATTCGGAAGATAAAGTAAGATGTATCCGTCGCTTTCGCTTGTCTTGAAAAGGTTGGAATACGAATAGCTTACGGGTGACTGTTCCCCGTCGAGATATACCATAATATGATGATTGTAGAACTCAATAAATCCGTTTCTTCCCTGCATAAACTTCATATATCTTTTTGCCTTAGTATTTATTCTGACAATTGATATAAAGTACATAACAAAAAACGGTATGGTATAGATTAAATACCCGAAACTGACTCCGTTCTGCAAGGGCGGATAGTTCAGAAATTGGAGCACTACAAGACAGGTAAAAATCATAGCAATGCCAAAGCCTATTGTAAGCAGTACCATTCTTGAAACGGAGCTTTCAAATTTCAACGCCTGTTTTAACTGTTTTTTTGAATTTACTATTTGCGCTTTTGCAATCGGCAGTTCGGTTTTTCTGCTGTTGCCCAACAGCTCGTCAATACTCATATTATATAACGAGCTTAATTTTACCAGAATTTCTGCCGAGGGCATAGTTTCGTCATTTTCAAATTTGTTAATATCTTCTTCTGTTAATCCGAGCTGATTTGCAAGCGCAATCTGAGAAATTCCGTTTTCCTCACGAAGTTGTTTTAAACGTTGTCCAAAGCTCATATTTTCACCCTGTTTCAAAACTTATTTTATATATTCATAATAACACATTTCTCAACCTTTGTCTACTAATATTAGACTGTTTTATAAAATTTATAATTCTTGACAAAGCGGTATATTTGAGATAAAATATATCTGTTGTGAATAAATGTCTTCGTAGCTCAGCCGGATAGAGCGTTCGCCTCCTAAGCGAAAGGCCGTGGGTTCGAATCCCGCCGAGGACGCCAGTCGAGTGCAACGATATACATAATTGCGTATCATTGCACTTTTATTTTTAATACAGTAAATCATAAAAAACAGACAGGTGTTTGCCTGTCTGTTTTTTGCTTTTGATAATTCTCTTACCAAGTACGTGAGTTGAGCTCTCTGAACTGAGCAACTGTCGGAACGTGCGAGTTCATACCGCCGTCAACATTTACAATCTGGCCTGTTACGTAGGTGCTCTCGTCAGATGCGAGATATACGCACATATGACCGATATCCTCGGGACAACCGTAGCGATTTACCATAATGTTGCTTACGAAAATATCCTTTAACGGCTGGGGAACATAAGCCTCGTTTTCGGGAGTAACAATCAAGCCGGGACGAACGCAGTTGCAACGGATGTTGTCCTTGCCGTACTGCAAAGCTGTTGCCTGAGTAAGCAAATCAACGCCTGCCTTTGCACACGCATAAGCTGTTGAGCCAAGGTCGCCGCCGCAGGAAGCCATTGAACCGATATTAACTATTGAACCGCCGTTTTCATTCTTCTTCAAGTACGGCAGAGCGCACTTTGTTGCATAGAAAGTACCACGCATATCGCTCTCGAAAATGCCGTCCCACATTTCAATTGTAAGCTCGTCAACACGACCGTCCTTTAAGGCAACGTTAGCCGCATTGTTTACAAGAATGTCAAGCTTGCCGAATTTTTCAACTGTGTCGGCAAAGAGTTTTTCGATGCTTTCAGTATCGGTGATGTCCATAAAATGGTACCAAGCTTCTCCTCCCTCTTCGGCGATGCGGTCAACCACAGCCTGACCTTTTGCCTCACGACGACCGCAAATAACAACCTTTGCGCCCTCAGAAGCAAATAATCTTGCAATACCGATGCCGATACCGCTGGTTGAACCTGTAACAATTGCAACCTTATCTTTTAATCTGTTCATTTTCAAACACTCCTAACAAATTTAATACAATAATAAGAATTTTCATTCCTTTTTTATTATAAATCAATAAAATGAAATGTCAAGATTTTTTGCAAATTTATGCATAATCATATATAATTCGTTAACGGTTATTAAATTTCAATTACAAAAAAATGTATTTTAGAATAAACAGAACTGCAAGTACATACATTACGGGGCTTACTTCCTTACCCTTTTTGCAGATGAGGTTGATTACAACATAGGAAATAACGCCGATTGAAATACCCTCTGAAATTGAGTAGAACAGGGGCATTGCAAGCACACAGAGATATGCAGGGATTGCAGAAACAAAGTTCTTTTCGTCAAACTTAATCTTTGTGATGTTGCTGAACATAAGGAAGCCTACAATAATCAGAGCAGGAGCAGTTGCGAACGACGGAACTGCAGTAAAGACAGGAGCAAAGAACATTGAAATGAGGAACAGGAACGCTGTTGTCATAGCAGTAAGTCCTGTTCTTCCTCCGTCTGCAACGCCTGCCGAGGATTCTACATAAGTTGTAGTTGTTGATGTGCCGAGTACTGCGCCAGCTGTTGTTGCAACAGCGTCAGCGAGAAGTGCAGGCATGATTTTGGGAAGTCTGCCGTTCTTGTCAAGCATACCTGCCTTTGAGCTTACGCCGATAAGTGTTCCGAGTGTATCGAACATATCAACAAAGAGGAATGAGAAAATAACAATGATGAAATTTACAATGCCGACACTGCCTAAATCAACATTGAAGCACTGACCGAATGTTTCGCCGAGCTTTGTAAAATCGGTCATTGCAAACGCAGGAATAAGCGAATAATAACCGGCTTCCGGAGTCGGTACATAAAGACCTGTAAGCTGGCAGATAATACCGAGAATCCACGTTGCAAGTATACCGATTAAGATTGAGCCTTTAACCTTCTTGATGTAAAGAACCGCAATAAGAAAAGTACCGATTATTGCAAGTAATGCGGAAATTCCCGAAGTTGTAAAATTATCGGTAAAGCTTACAATTGAAACAAGAGTAGATTCGTTGTTTACTGTTATACCGGCGTTCTGAAGTCCGATAAATGCGATAAACAAGCCAATACCGACAGATACTGCGTGCTTGAGTGACAGAGGAATTGCGTTAAAAATCGCTTCTCTTACATTGGTAAGCGACAGCAGAATAAAGATGATACCTTCAATAAATACGGCAAGCAATGCTACCTGCCAGCTGTAACCGAAGCCCTGTACAACGGTGTATGTGAAATATGCGTTAAGTCCCATACCTGCAGAAAGTGCAAACGGCATATTTGCCATAAGAGCCATACAGGCAGTACCGATAAACGACGCTATACAAGTTGCAAGCAAAACGGCTGTTGAGTCCATTCCCGATGCACCGAGAATACTCGGATTAACCGCAAGGATATACGCCATTGTCATAAACGTAGTAATACCTGCGGTTATTTCGGTTCTTACATTTGTGTTGTTTTCCTTTAGTTTGAATACTTTTTCAAGCATTTTATTCCACTCTTTCATCATATTCGGCTATGTAAGGAAGATTACGGTAATACTCTCCGCAATCCAGACCATAGCCTATTACAAAATAATCAGGAATTGTAAACAAAGAAATATCGGCTTTCAAGTCGATTACACGCCTTGACGGCTTGTCAAGCAAGGTCACAATTTTAAATGACAGCGGATTTCTCGACTTTAGAAGCTCTGCAACGTAGTTGAGCGTTCTTCCGGTATCGATAATGTCCTCGACAATGATAACGTGATAATTGCTTATATCACGGTCAAGATCCATTGTGATTTTTACCTCACCCGAAGAAACCGTACCCGAAAAATAGCTTTGTGCGCACATAAAGCCGATTTCACAGGGAACGGTTATTGCACGGCACAAATCCGCCAAAAATACAAAGGAGCCTTTCAGAATGCTGACAAGCAGGAAAGGTCGTCCGTCATATGAATCGCTGATTTGTTTGCCCACTTTCTTAATCTCTGTATTTATCTGTTCCTCCGTAATTATGATTTGCTTGATTTTGCTTTGAAATTCCTCAATATTTTTTTCACCCTTCATTTTCAACACCCTTTTTAAAAATAATAAATTAATTATACCATACTTTTCGTTACTTTCAACTATTTTTCGGCAAATAAAAAAGAATATTTATTGTAATTTCTATTTATTTCCAGTAAAAATAATATCAACGAAAACACAGTAACTATAATTGTTAAAAATTGCAGAAAACAACAAAATGTTCTCTGCAATTCTTTTTTATGTGATGTTTTCTATGAAAGTAATCCGTACTTAACCTTTACTCTGTCGAGCTTTTCAAGCATCGGCTCGGCACCGAAGAACAGGAACGCAACCGTTGAAAGTCCGTGAACTATATCAAACGGAAATCCGAGCGCAAGGTAGGTTGTAATCGTTCCAAAATTCGTTGGTGCGTGAGCCATTACGGCGGAGGATATGTTCATTATCACACCGTAAATCACAACAGTTGCGACAAAGCCGAACACACAAAGCGGTATTCTGCTTCGGCTTAAAAGTCCCTTTCTGAACAACACTCCTGCTAAAAATCCTATTATTCCTGCGGCAAACATCTGCCAGGGAGTCCAGGGTCCCTGCCCAAACATTATGTTTGACAACAGCATTGTAAGCGAGCCTGTGAGGAATCCGCTTTCTCCGCCGAACGCTATTCCCGAAATTATCACAATTGCAATAACAGGCTTGAACTGCGGCAGAAAGTAAAACGCCGTTCTTCCGACAACAGCAATTGCACATAACACCGCAATAATCACAAGTTCTCTTGCCTGCGGCTTTCTGCCCTCAAAAACAAGGAAAAACGGGAGCATACATTCAAGCATTACGAGGAGTGAAATGAAGAGAAATTTTTTATCTTCAAGGTACGTAACCCCGATAAAAATCGTCAGCGGAACTGCAAGCAGTATCATAACTGCCGCCGCAATCGTTCGCTTTGGAATCTTCCGTTTTCGCCTGTCAACTCTGACCTCGTCAAGCGGACGTTTTGACTTTGAGCCGAACGACACCATAAGCAAAGCTACGGGTACTGCGACTATGAGAAAATCTACCCACATCGGCAGAACTTTTGAATTTAAATTCGGCAGATAGTCGAGGTTAATAATAAGCGCAAAAACAAAGGCAATTGCCGAAAACACGCCGAGGAGCTTTTTCCAAAGCGGTAATTTCTGCATTTTCCTTTTCTGCGTTTTTGTAAAATCTTCGGAGCCATAGTCGTAGAGGTCGGTATGATTTGACGGAGGTCTTTGCTCCTTTTTGCCTGTACAGCAGTAGATTACGTCCTCCGCCGTAACAGCGTTTTCAATAATACTGCGTGAAATCCTGTTTGCACTCGTTACGTAAAATGAGTTTGAGGCAAAGAATTTTCTCGGTGTCGCCTGCGACACAATACCGCCGCCGAAAAACATCATACATCGGTGGGGATATTTTGCGCAGAACTCAACGTCGTGACTGACCATAATTACGGTTACACCTGACTGTGTGAGCGTGTTTACTATATCGGCAAGCACTGCTTTAAATTCGGCGTCTATCCCCTTTGTCGGCTCGTCAAGGAGCAGGATTTTCGGTCTTGCAAGCAGTACCTTTGCAAGCGCCGCCCTCTGTTGTTCACCGCCCGAGAGGTCGTATGGGTGTCTTTTCAGCAGTTTTTCAAGTCTGCAAAGCGATACAACCGAGCCGATTAGCTTTTCTTTTTCTTCGGTTTTGATTTTTACTCCACTGAAAATTTCCTCCAAATCCTCGGCAACCGTCTTTTTTACAAAGAGCGACTGCGGATTTTGCTGCAAGGCGGATACCTTCAGCAAGTCCGATTGTTTAACGTCATTTATGTTTTTTCCGAACAGCTTTACACTTCCTCTGTACGGTGAATTCAGTCCGTTTATCAGCGAAAGGGCAGTAGTTTTGCCTGCACCGTTGCCGCCGAGGATTGCAACAAATTCGCCCTCGTACACTTTGAAAGACAAGCCTTTCAGTACATCGGGAGAGGTTTTTTCATATCTGAACCAGACGTCTTTAAGCTCAACTGCAATGTTCTCCTTATGTTCGGGGATTTTCTCGTCATACAGCGGATAAAGTGTGTGACTTTGCGAGTATTTTTCAATCCACTCTCTGCCCTGCGCAACCGTTACGGGGCAGGGTGATTCTCCACTGTCAGCCTTATCCCAGATTTGCATTGGCGACGGCAGAGAAAGGAAGGTTTTGCTGTTTATCTTTTTCAGATTTCTGCCTGTATTTTCGGGCGGAGCGTCCGACACCATTTCGCCGTATTCAAGCACAAGCACCCTGTCGCTTAAAGGAAAAATCTCGTCAAGCCTGTGTTCAGTGATGATTACGGTTGTTCCGAGTTCACGGTTGATTTTTGAAACGCAGGCTAAAAATTCAGAGGACGCAATCGGGTCAAGCTGACTTGTCGGTTCATCTAAAATGAGTACAGACGGTTGCATAGCCATAATTGACGCAAGATTTAAAATCTGCTTTTGTCCTCCCGAAAGCTCCGACACGCTTTTTTCGAATATGCTCTCTATCCCGAAAAATCCTGCTGTTTCGGCTACTCGCCTGCGAATTATTGCGTTGTCGTAGCCAAGGCTTTCAAGTCCGAAAGCAAGCTCGTGCCACACCTTGTCGGTAACAATCTGATTATCGGGCGACTGCATTACAAAGCCGATTTTCTGACTTAATTCACGTTGCGAGAGCGTTGAAATATCCTCGTTTTCAAATAATATTTCACCGCTTTTTACACCGAACGGAGCAAGTGTAGGTTTTAAATGTCGCAGGAGCGTACTTTTTCCGCAGCCTGACGGACCGCAAAGCGTGATAAATTCGCCGCTGTTTACGGAAAAGCTGATGTTTTTCAGAACGTCGTCCCCAGTTTCGGGATAACGAAACGTCAGATTGCTGACCTTAAACGCTTCCATTTAATCCCCTCTCCTGCATTTAAAATTGTCGGAATAAGCATTAATATTCCGTATAGGAAAAATGTTAAAAGCGATAAAACATCTGTTATATTACCCTTTATCGACGGATAATAGTTAAAATCAATCACGCCTGTTATCGCTGAAATGCTGACCGAAATGCCGAGAACAGCAACTATAACAAGCACAATCAAATCTCGCCTGTCAAATTTATAGATTGAATAAGCCGTCCTGCCCTTCAGTCCGAAGCCTCGGCTTTTCATTGAATCGGCAGTTTCAATCGCATTTTCCATTGACCACGAAAGCATAATTGAGATGATTCGTATTCCGTTTTTTATTCGCTTTATCACCGAGCCGTCGGAAATATCTCTGCCAATGCACCTCTGTGCGTTTCTTACGTTTTTAAACTGTGTAGTAAATTTCGGCACAAAGCGCAGTGCCATTGAAATCACAAGGCTTAACGACGGTATAATTCTGCCAAAAAGGTAGATGAGCTTGTCGGAGGTTATAACGCTGTTGAACACAGAAAACCACAATACCACCGAGGAAAGCAGAGCCGCCGACGCTGTTCCGTAGACGATTGACTCCAATGTAAGCGGATTTTCCCACGGAAAATACGTAAGAATTGTAACGCCCTGATGATTGAAAACAGGGTTAATTATGATTACCAACAGCACCATCGGCAGAATGAATTTAAGGCAGAGCTTAACCGTTTTTATGCCGTTTAAATACACCGCATTCACAAAGGCGCAGACGAGCGACAATACAAGACAGACTGGGTTCATAACAAACATTGACAGTGCAATCACAAACGCAAAGAATATGAAATTTACAGTCGGGTGCAGTTTTGAAAATGCGTCCGTCATTTTTACTCACCTACTGAATAATATCCGCCTATATCGCCACCGAGGTCGCAGGTGTACTGCCACTCGATAACGTCACCATTTTTGACCTCATATCTTGAACAGCCGTAATTTGGAAACCAATCGTTCACCTCATACATCCAACCTGAAAGACTGCCGCAGTCAAATTCGTATAGGTTGTTAATTCCCTCAATGTAAGCTGAATTGTAAATCGGCGTAAAGGAAAATTCAAGCTGAAATTTATTGTCCCTACACACCTGTTTTAACACGTCAAAAACCGACTCGCCCTCGTTAAAGGTGACGGTAACGGGCTTTAAAATCCATCCGTCATCGGGGATAATCTCCTTTTTGGACTTGTCAAGTATATTCATATTGTCAAGCACGGTAGCGCAGGAAATTGAGAAAGTGCATTTGAGCGTGTTGTCGGTAATTTCCTGCTCCTGAGGTTCAACAGGCTCAGGCTTGCCCTCGGGGATTGGGTCGGTTTTGTACTTATCCTGCTTTGTGTTTGTCGATAACTGTGAACTTTTAGAACTCGATTTTGAAGATGTACTTGAAGAAGAACTTGATGATTTGCTTGTCTGATTTGACACAGCCGACTGCTCGCTTTTTGTTTGTGAGGTACTTGTCGGAGCAGATGCTTTTTGCTCCGACTTATTTTTCCCGGTTGATTTTGTCGGACTTTCAGTCGGTGCAGTAGTTTCATCTATACTCTGTAAAGCAGTTGCTTTTTCAGCCTTTACCGCAACATCGGCAGTTGATGATTTGACAACAGCAGGGGCGTTGTCACCAAGGCTACCGCCGGCTAAAAATGCACCTGTTAAAACCGCCAGAGCGCATACTGCGGCTATAATTTTGTATTTGTGTTTTTTAAAGAATTCAATCATAAGAAGTCCTGAATAAATTATTTAACAATTATTTTCTGTAAGGTTGTTGCGTCAATAACATTTACTGAGCCGTCCTTATTGCAGTCAGCTTTTTTAAGCTGTTCGTCTGTTAGCTCTGCTAAACTTGCGGCATACTTCTGAATGAGCGTACAATCAACAATGTTCAGAACGCCGTCACCGTTTACATCATACATAAGATTTTTAACGTCCGACATATCGTAGAGAGAGGTCTTGCCGTTCTTTACTCTGTTGTAGGACACAAGCGCATAATATGCCTGCTCGGTTGCCATCTGATTATATACGCTGTCCTTAACGTGCGCAAAGCCGTTTTCTACCGAAAATTCCATAATTGCGTCAACAAGCGTGTTGCCGTTTTTGATAAAGCGTTCGTCCGTGTCGGCATCAATTCCAAGGCTTGCAAGTGCAGTAAGCACCTGAGCACAGCTTTCAACGTTCACCGTACCCCATGAAGCAAAACCGCCGTTGTCCTGCTGTGATGATGACAGAACGTCAAGAGCCTTGTCAACAGCATTTTTTACGTCAGCATTTTTGTTGTAATACGGAGCGAGTGCCTGAATAGTCATACCCGTCATATCGGGGTCAGCCGTACTTCCGAAGAACGTCCAGCCGCCGTTTTCAAGCTGACTTTCAAGAATGTAATTAATAAGACTTTCACGTGTAGTCTGTGTTACTCCTTCACTTGCTGTCGGAATTTCGTAACTATATGTATCAAATGCAATCAGCGCAAATACAGGTCCGTTAAGTCCCTGCCATGTTACAAAATCGAAGTCTGCAAGCGGCTCAAGGAGGTTGTAGCCTGCAACGTCTGTTGCATCCTTGCCGATTGCGGAAAGTGAAAGAATTACCCTCGAATTTTCGGTTGACTTTCTCGAATCAAGCTTTGCACTGCCGATGTTCTTAACATAGCTTTCAAGACTTGAATAATAACCGTCTGAAAGCTCGCTTGTGATTTTTCCTGCTCTTGCAAGTCCAAGCACACGCCACTCATTGCCTGCTGTGGGAACGCCGAGCGAAAGTAAGTAATCAGCCGTACTTTCAAGCTTTTGGGTAACCTTGTCGTTGACCTTTACGTTAATAGTGTAAACGTTTGCAACTTCGCTTACATTCATTGAACGCCACGCAGGGTCTCCGACTGCAACATAAATTGTGTCGCCGTCCTTAACGTCAATTGATGATGAACGCTTGTATTCCGAGCCTTTAATATCGGGTGTGTACTCGTTTTTGTATGTTCTCACCTGATAGTTTTTGTTAACTGCTGTCGGAGTTACAACCACGCCTGTTTCACCTTCAAGAGTGAGAGTGTACTCTTTTGCTGAAGAAGAAAATTCTGGCGAAAGAGTACCGCTGTCAAGTGAAAGAGATGCAAGTGAGGTATCGTTACTGTCCCAAAGGCTTCCTACATCTGCACCACACGCATTTGAGTAAACAAAGCACAATTCGTCACCGCTTTCAAGAGTGCCGTTTGCAACGCTGAAAGCATCGTAGCCCTCGTCAGCAAACCAATCGTTAATTGTGCCCATCCAGCCGCTCATATAGCCTGCGTCGCCTGCGTTGAGTCCGTTGATTCCGGTAACGTAGTTACTATCTGCGCCTGTCTGTGTGTAACCCTTGCCCTCAAGTGCGGAAACGAGCACGCTCATCATTGTTGACGAGTCGTCAATGCTTATCCACTCGTCAAGCAGAGTTCCGTCCCAGACTGCTCCGTCTGCGGTTGAATACACTTCATTTTTTACAGTTACTCTCACCTTGTCGGTATCGGCGGCGTTAACGGTTAGCGACACTGTAAAGAGTGCTGACACCATAACTGCCGCAAGCAAAAGTGAGGTTAGTTTTTTGATTCTTTCTTTCATTATAATCACCTTTCCTATATCTATTGAAAGACACAAAAAAGTGCCTTCCTCTAAAGGAAAGCACACCAAAATGATCCGGCAAAGTGTTAAACACAAATGCAAGATTAAAGTCGGCTGCTTTTCTCCTTTGTCCGAGATTGCAAAACCAAGAGTATGGGGTGCGATCTGACTTATGATATTAGTATCAATATCAAACACAGTAATGACTGTTGTTTCGGATTCTCACCGAATTCTCAATTATCCGATTAAACATCGGAACCATACCCTGTCGAGGGCGACCACACAGGTTCGCCCCTACAGTTATTTTAAATTATTCAAAATGCCATTTTATGCCGTCTTTTGTATCCTCAACGACAACCTTCATTTCTTTGAGCTTATCTCTGATTGCATCGGCTGTTGCCCAGTCCTTTTCGGCACGAGCCTTTGTTCTCTGTTCAATCAAAGCCTCAATCTCTGCGTTTGCATCGCTGTTGCTCTCGGCTTTTTCTTCACTTTCTGCGCCGATAAGTCCAAGCGAAAGCACCTTGTCGAACTCCGAGATTACATAAAGCTTTGTAGCGTCGTTTGCGTCAGCCTTTAAAGCGTCGTAAACGCAGGTAAGACCCAAAGATGTGTTCAAATCATTGTCAAGAGCCTCTTTGAAAGAAGCAATTAGCTCCTCTGCCTTTGCATTGTCAACCTCGCCATTTACATCGAGTGACGATATTCTCTTGACAAGCTTGTCGTAAGCCTTTGCGGTATTGTCAAGGCTGTCATACGAGAACGTAAGCGGCTTGCGGTAGTGGCTTTGCAGACAGAACATTCTGTAGACAAGCGGATTGTAGCCCTTGCTTTCAAGCAGTGAAACAGTGAGGAAATCGCCCTTTGACTTACTCATCTTGCCTCTTGCGTCATTGAGGTGGAGTACGTGGAACCAGTATTTGCACCACTTATGACCGAGGAACGCTTCGCTCTGTGCAATTTCATTTGTGTGGTGAGGGAATGCGTTGTCGATTCCGCCGCAGTGAATGTCGAGATACTCGCCGTTGTGCTTATAGCTTATGCACGAGCACTCAATATGCCAGCCGGGATAGCCGAGTCCCCAAGGACTTTCCCATTTAAGCTCCTGCGAATCAAACTTTGACTTTGTAAACCAAAGAACGAAGTCAGCCTTGTTGCGCTTGTTTTCGTCCTCCTCAACACTGTCACGAACTCCGACTGCTAAATCTTCTTCGTTCATATTTCCGAAAACGTAGTAGGAATCAAGCTTTGAAGTATCAAAATAGACGTTTCCGCCTGCGATATAGGCGTAACCCTTCTCAAGCAGAACAGAAATCATATTTATAAAGCTGTCAATACAGTTTGTTGCAGGTTCTACAACGTCAGGACGTTTTATGTTGAGCTTTTCGCAGTCAGCAAAAAATGCGTCTGTGTAGAACTTTGCAATTTCGAGCACCGTCTTATGCTCACGCTTTGCGCCTGCAAGCATTTTGTCCTCGCCCGTATCTGCGTCGCTCGAAAGGTGACCTACGTCTGTGATGTTCATTACACGATTAACGTCATATCCTGAAAAACGCAGGTACTTTTCAAGTACGTCCTCCATAATATAGGTGCGGAGGTTGCCGATGTGCGCATAGTGGTAAACGGTAGGTCCGCAGGTGTACATATTGACCTTGTCGGGGGTATGAGGAACAAATTCCTGTTTTGTCTGTCCGAGAGAGTTATATAAAATCATATTGATTACTCCTTGCTGTTGACTTTTTTTAATTCTTCTATCTGCTCATTGAGCTGATTTATTTTGTGTTCAAGATTGCAAAGTGCAAGCGCAACGGGGTCGGAAACGTGAATCTGGTCGAGCGTTTCGCTCCTGATTCCGTTAACTTTAACCACCCTTGCAGGAACGCCGACAGCGGTTGCATTTGCAGGAACTTCGCTAAGAACAACTGCGCCTGCGGCAATTCGTGCGTTATCGCCCACCGTAAACGGTCCGAGTACCTTTGCTCCCGAACCGACAAGCACGTTGTTGCCGAGAGTCGGGTGACGCTTGCCCGTATCCTTGCCCGTACCGCCGAGAGTTACGTTCTGATAGATAGTGCAGTTGTCGCCGATAACCGTAGTTTCGCCGATTACAACGCCCATTCCGTGGTCGATAAAAAGACCTTTGCCGATTGTTGCGCCGGGGTGTATTTCTATTCCCGTCTTGTGACGGCTTCGCTGTGAAATCCAGCGAGCAATAAATTTTAAATTGTGTTTATAAAACCAGTTGGCTTTTCTGTGCGACCGTACCGCCTTGAAGCCCGAATAGAGGAAGAACACCTCTGCCCTGTTCCTTGCGGCAGGGTCACGCTCAAGAACGGCGTTAAGGTCGGATTTAAGTGTTCTGAACAAATTATCACTTCCGAACGGTTTTTTACTTTATAGGATATTGCTCCGAAACGTTCGGGCAAATAAGGTTTATTAATATCAAGCTGTCTGCTCGACTTTTACATTTCAGATATAAAACGCTTGTTTTCTATAATATAGATAATGCCCGAAATTGCGGCAAAAATTGTTGAAATCCAGATTAAAGCCTCTCCGACTGCAAAGAAAACAACGCCAAGTGTATCGGAAAGTCCCGACGGAAACGCAAAGCCGACTGACGGCAAGTCAAGTACAAGCTGCATCAAAAGAATTGCAATTATTGCAATCATCTGTGAAACGGTTTTAATTTTGCCGAAAATGTTTGCCGCAACAACCTTGCCCTTTGAGGCGGAAACAAGCCGTATTGATGTTACGGAAAACTCCCTGAACAGAACAATTATTACAGCTACACAGTCGCAGTAACCGTTCTGAACAAAGCAAAGCAACGCCGCCAGCACAAGGATTTTGTCGGCAAGCGGATCTGCAAACTTTCCGAAATCTGTTACAAGGTTATTTTTTCTTGCAATTTTGCCGTCGAGCATATCGGTCAGCGAGGCAATTACAAATATTATCAGTGCGACAAGGTGATGAAGCGGAAAATCAATCAGCATTGCCGCAACGAAAAACGGAACGAGAATTATTCGTCCTACTGTCAGTTTATTGGGTAAATTCATTTTGTTACCTCAATTGTTATATATTAATTTGATTTATATATTGCAGAAAATCAATTTTATCTTTTTTTATAGACAACGATTTCAGGCGAGGAACAATTTTCACCGTATTCGCTTACCAGAATAAAATCAAATCCTGCAACCAAGCCGTAGCATTTTATTAATTCGCCGTCGCTAAATTCACATTCAAGTTGATTACCTAAATAAATATCATTATCATCAAGCAGTTTAACGGTTTTTCCGTTCGGCATAGGATACGCTAAATTTACGTATGCACCGTTTATCGGAAAGAGGTCATCAATTTTGGGCATACCTGCAACATTTAGGGAATTAAACTCGTCAATAAGCTGTTTTTTGAATAAACCAAAATTTTCCGTTCCGCCGTTCTTAATATATTTATAAACAAAGCATTGTTTACCGAACGGACAGCCTTTCGACTCCGTACAGCCTTTACATTTATTATTCTTTCCGTAACCGCAATTATTGCAGTCGGCACCGCATATTGATTTCATATTTACCTGCTTTCTTTGCTTAAACTCGCTCACCGACAGGGTCACATCCCATATAGTCTGTGATTTTTACCTTTACAAAGTCGCCTGTCTTTGGCTTTTCGCCGTTGCAGGTGAAGAACACACATCCGTCAACCTCGGGTGCGTCAGCGTAGGTTCTGCCGAAAAAGCACTCTGCAAGCTTGTCGTAGCCCTCAACGAGGACTTCAACCTCACTTCCAACAAGGCTTTCGCAGTACTGTGCCATAACGCTTTGCTGGTGCTCCATAATTATGTCTGCACGCTTTTGCTTTATGTCATCGTCAATCTGATTTTCCATAAGAGAAGCCTTGGTGTCCTCCTCCTTTGAGTAGGGGAAACAGCCGAGCCGCTGGAACTTAATTTCTGCAGCAAAATCTGCAAGCTCCTCAAACTGCTCCTCGGTTTCTCCGGGGAAGCCTGTTATAAAGGTTGAACGGAAAATCACGTTCGGGATTTTTGCCTTTATTTTGTTAAGCAAGGCTGTAAGGCTTTCTCTGTTGCCTTGGCGGTTCATATTTTTTAAAACCTCGCCGTTGCAGTGCTGAAGCGGAATATCTATGTATTTTACAATCTTGTCTTCCTCTGCGATAACGTCGATAAGCTCGTCGGTCACTCTATCGGGATAGCAGTAGAGCACCCTTATCCACTTAAAGCCGTCGATTCTGCAAAGTCGTTTTAAAAGCTTTGCAAGGTACGGCTCGCCAAACAAATCCTCGCCGTAGCGTGTGGTGTCCTGAGCGATTACGTTAAGCTCCTTAACGCCGTTAGCGGCAAGCTGTTCTGCTTCCTTTATTACCTCATCAGGCTGTCTGCTCCTAAAATGTCCTCTGATAAGCGGAATTGCACAGTAGGTACAGCAGTTGTCGCAGCCCTCTGCAACCTTTAGATATGCGGTGTAGAAAGGTGTTGACTGAACTCTGCCGCCCTCCATCGGAAGGAGTGATTTATCGGGGAAAAGCTCGGTCTTTTTGCCGTTCAAGGCTTCAAGCACAACGTCGGCAATCTTCTGATTTGCGCCGATTCCTATTGCGGCGTCAACCTCGTAGAGCTGTTTTGTAATTTCATTTTTATATCTCTCGGCAAGACAGCCTGTCACAATAATCGCCTTTATTGTGCCCTCCTGCTTTAGCTTGCCGAGCTCGATTATCTCGTCAATGCTTTCCTGCTTTGCCGAGTCAATAAATCCGCAGGTGTTTACTATCACTGCGTCAGCGTCCGCAGGGTCATTTACAATTGTAAAGCCTCTGTTTTTGAGTGTGAACAAAAGCATTTCGGCGTCAACCTGATTTTTTGCGCAACCAAGCGACACTATGCCGACTTTATAATTCATATGCAGTCTTCCTCTGTGTATTCTTCAAATACGGCACGAATATCGTCAAAACGGTAGCCGAGCCTTTGCAGAGCCGAAAACGCCCTGCGTTTTATCTTTTCGTCATTTAAATTTCTGTATTTTTTCTCAATAACTTCACGAATCTGCTCTCGCTCGTCAACGTCAATGCTTTCGAGAATTTCGTCCGTAAGCTCTCTGTCGATTCCCTTTCGGGCAAGCTCAAAAGATGCGGCTGTCTTTGACATATGTTTTGTAAAAAGCAGTTTTCTTGCGTATCTTTCGGCAAACACCTCGTCGTTTACAAGACCGAGTTCCTCCATACGCTCAACGGCTTTTTCGGCACTTTCTTCGTCACAGGTGCGCCTGATTTTGTCGGTAAGCTCCTTTTTGGAGTGGTCACGATAGGAAATCAGCCAGAGCGCCTTTTCCTTTGCACGTCTTTCGTTGCTGAGATTAATTATTTCGTGCAAATCGTCATCGTCAATTTCTCTGCCGACGTCAAAGCGGTTTTCAATCAGCGTGCGAGTGTCGAGATTCATTACAAATTCGCCGTCGATAAACAGCGCACTCATCGCCTTTCTTCTCGGCTCAATAGCGGTAATCAGCATCAGTCGTCAACTAAAACGTCAATTTTGGTACTGCTCTTTTTTGCACTTTCGGCAGGAGCTTCGTTTGCCGACGGCTCTGCCGCAGGAACTTCTGTGATTTTTGCCTTTGGAGCAGGCTTTTTGCGAGCGTAGAGCTTGTCGATATTTTCCCACAATTCGTCCTCAATCTGCTTTGCAATTTCCTTGTCGGTCTTTAAAAGCTCCTTGACCTTGTCACGTCCCTGTCCAAGACGGTTGCCCTTGTAGCTGAACCATGCGCCCGCCTTCTGGACAACGTCAGCCTTTACGGCAAGGTCGAGCAGCTCGCCCTCACGGGAGATTCCCTCACCGTACATTATGTCAAACTCTGCCTCTCTGAAAGGCGGAGCAATTTTATTCTTAACTACCTTTGCTCTTGTGTGAGAGCCGATAATTTCTCCGTTCACCTTGATTGCTTCGGCTTTGCGTATATCAATTCGCACCGAGCTGTAGAACTTGAGCGCACGTCCGCCCGTTGTAACCTCGGGGTTGCCGTATACAACGCCGACCTTTTCACGGAGCTGGTTGATAAAGATTGCAACGCAGTTTGACTTTGAAATTGCGCCGGCAAGCTTTCTTAAAGCCTGCGACATAAGTCTTGCATGCAAGCCTACGTGGCTGTCGCCCATTTCGCCCTCAATTTCAGCCTTCGGAACAAGAGCCGCAACCGAGTCGATTACGATAACATCAATTGCGCCGCTTCGGATAAGAGCCTCGGCAATTTCGAGAGCGTCCTCGCCTGTATCGGGCTGTGAAACGAGAAGTGAGTCAACGTCAACGCCGAGAGCCGCCGCATAGGTGGGGTCAAGAGCGTGTTCAACGTCGATAAACGCAACGTTGCCGCCGTTTTTCTGTCCCTCTGCAATACAGTGGAGTGAGAGCGTTGTTTTACCCGAGGATTCGGGTCCGTAGATTTCAACTATTCTTCCTTTAGGAAGTCCGCCTATTCCGAGTGCAATGTCAAGCGACAGGGAGCCTGTTGAAATATGGTCAATGCTCATATGCTTATTTTCGCCAAGGCGCATTACCGCACCCTTGCCGAACTGTTTTTCAATTTGCGTCAGCGCCGTTTCAAGCGCTTTTGTCTTATCAACTGCCATTTCATATACCTCCGTAAATCCGTTTTGCCGTAAAATATACCGGCGGATTCATATTTCATTTAGATTATAAAATATACAGATAAAAATTGCAATATAAAAGCGGCAAAAACATCGAACAAATTTTCTATTTTTTAATCATTGTCCCGATTATTGCCCTTTGCACTCCGCCTAAATCAAGAGAAGTGCGGATATTTTCAAAGCCCTGCAACTTCATAAGCTTGGATACATATTCGCTCTGATTTTCACCCAGCTCAAACGCAAGTGCACCGCCGTGCCTGAGCTTTGAACTCCAGTTCTTTATTATGGCTTCGTAAAAATCATAGCCGCTTTTTCCGCCGTCAAGTGCAAGTCTTGGCTCTTGCCGAACCTCTGTCTGCAACGTCTGAATATCATCTGATTTTATATAAGGCGGATTTGATACTATCAAATCAAAGGAGTTATCTTCGAAGTCACAATAGGCTTTAAAAACATCGCCTTTTACGGCTTTTACCTTTGAATTATTTAGTTTAATATTCTTTTCAAGAAATTTATACGCATCATCGCTCAACTCAAGTGCAGTAACCTCTGCACCGACGTACTTTTCAATTGCAACGGAAATTGCTCCGCTGCCTGCGCACAAATCAATTACCTTTTTGCTTTTTCTGTTTTTAAGATAATCAAGGCAGAGATTAACCACCACTTCTGTATCGTCACGTGGAATAAGCACGCCTTTTCCAACACAGAAATCAAATCCGCAAAAGCTCCAGCTTTCCAATAGATACTGCAAAGGTTCGTGCTCGCAACGCCGTTTTACAAGGCTTAAAAGCTCGGTTAGCTTTTCTTCGGTTATCTGCTCGTTACCGTGTGATATTATGCCGAGCCTGTCAAAGCCCGTTACCTTTTCAAAAAGGCAGAATGCTTCAAAGGTTTCGTCCTCTATTTTTGAGTCTGCAAGAATTTCCTTACATTTAATATATGCTTCTCTGACGGTCATCATTTTGAAACTATGTCCGAGCCGTCCTCGGGAATTACAGCCTTGATTGCTTCGATTGCAACCTCAATCATCTTTTCGTCAGGCTCTTTTGTTGTAATTCTCTGCGCCCAGAGTCCCGGTGCGGCGATTATTCTTGTAAGTGCGTTATCGTGCTTGCCGCAGATTTTGATTAGCTCATAACCGATTCCGCAGGTGAGCGGCAGAAGAAGAATTTTAATTACGGGGCGTAAAAATCCGATTCCGAACGGTGCAACGGGAATGAAAAGACCGATTACGATTCCGACAATCAGCATAAGCACCATAAAGCTTGTTCCGCAGCGAGGGTGGAAACGGCTCTGCTTTTTAACGTTTTCAACGGTAAGCTCTTCATCGCTTTCGTAACAGAAAATAGTCTTATGCTCTGCGCCGTGATACATAAACACACGCTTCATCTCGGTCATCTGCGAACATACAACTATGTAAAGCAGGAAAAGAACGATTTTCAAAACGCCTTCGAATACCGACTTCCAGAAAACGGCTGTTTCGCCCTCTCCCTTGAATACGGGAACGAAATTTGCCGAAAGGTCAAACAGAAACGACGGCAGGAAGAAGAAAAGTCCTACTGCAAGTGCAACGCCGAGGATTGAAGCAAACACCATAAGAATTTTTACAAGCTTATCGCCGAACTTTTCGTCAATCCATTTTTCAAACTTTGACGGCTCTTCCTCTTCAATTTCTCCAGCCTCAATCGCTTTGTCGGCTGAAAGCATAAGAGATTTATATGACAAACGCATTGAGTCAACCAGACCTGCAATACCTCTGAAAAACGGGAGCTTGAATAGCTTGCATTTTGAGGCTAATGTATTGATGCTGATGTCCTCGCTGTAGATTTCTTTTTCGCCTGTTCTCACGCATACTGTTGTACGCTTCGGACCACGCATCATTATGCCTTCAATCAGTGCACTGCCGCCGATTGACGTGATTTTCTTTGTCTGTTTACAACATGATTTAGCCATTGAAACTTCCTTTCATTAAAGCTTTATGTTTTCGGGCATAGCCTGTACTTCGCCCTCTTTATATACGGGGAAGGTGAGCGTTACGGTTGTTCCTACTCCCTCTCCGCTTTCAATTTCGAGTGAACCGTTGTGGAGGTTCATAATTTCGTCTGCAACCGCAAGTCCGATTCCCGAACCTCTGACGGTCTGATTAGCCTTGTAGAATTTCTCTTTAACCTTGGGCAGATCCTCAGCGGAAATTCCGCAGCCTGTATCGGTAATTACGATTTTTATTATGTCGGGTTCGTCCTTGCTGTAGATAACCTGTGCCGCAACTACTCCGCCCTTCGGCGTGTATTTAAGTGCATTGTCAATTACATTCAGGAAAACCTGTTTCAGCCTGTTTCTGTCACCGTAAACAGGCGGATAAACCGCCTCGGGCTCGTCGTAAAGCAGGTGCTTGCCCTCTTTTACGGCACGTTCCTTGAGCATATATACGGTTTCGTCAAACTCGGCGAGTATGTCAAGCTTTTCATTCATAAGCACCATTCTGCCGCTCTGAATACGGCTGAAGTCGAGGAGCTCCTCAACAATGCTTGTAAGTCTTGTGCTTTCCTTTATGATAACTCCCATACCCTTGTCAAAGGTTTTGCGGTCAAGCTTGCCTCTTTCGGAAAGCTGCATTGTTTCAGCCCAGCCCTTGATTGCGGTAAGCGGTGTTCTCAATTCGTGAGAAACACGAGAGATAAAGTCGTTTTTCATCTGCTCGGTTGTCTGCAAGTCCTTCGCCATATCGCTGACTGCGTCGCAGAGGTCGCCGATTTCGTCGTCGTATTTATGCTCGATTTTTTCCGAAGCAGAAAAGTCGCCGTGAGCAATCTGCGCCGCAATAAGCGAGAGGTTGCGAATCGGCTTTACAATTGAGCGGATAAACGTAAGTCCCGAAATTATTACGAGCGAAATAATGACAAGTCCTAGGGCAATTATAAGTCCCGAAACGAGCATAATTCTGCTGTTGACGGGGTCCATTGAAACTATGTAGCGGATTGCGCCGACAACCGTACCGCTGTCGTTTGATATGATGCGTGTTACGCTCATTGCGCTTTCTCCCGAGCTTAACTTGCCGTTCCAGAAAGCATAGCCGTCTGCGCTTTCCTTTGCCTGATCAAAATCGGTCAGCGTTGTATCGTCGGAGGGGATAAATCCCGTTGAGGTCATTACAACTCTTCCTGTTGAGTTGATGACCATAACCTCCATCTGCTCTTTTTTCTTGAAATTTTCAACATAATCTCTTGCAGATGAAGCAAAGCTTGTAGAACTGTCGCTTGTGTAACCCGAGAAAACGAGTGAAAGCTCACTGCTTGTATTACTCAGGCTCTGTTCAACGCTGCTCTGAAAAAGGTAGGTAACAAGAAATATAAGGCAGACAACAATTGAAATTATAATTGTAAGTATTACGCTGAGCGTGTTGAGCATCCAGCGTTTTGTAATGCCCTTGAACATTCTGTTACCTCCCCCCTTTTATTTTTAAATTTAAAACATAACTTTATCAGTTTGCACCTGAATCCCATTTGTAGCCGAGTCCCCATACTGTGATAATGTGCTTGGGATTTGACGGCTCGTCTTCTACCTTCATTCTTAAACGTCTGATGTTAACATCAACGATTTTGTCCTCACCTACATAAGCGTCGCCCCATACATGGTTGAGAATGTCGATTCTGTCAAGAGCAACTCCGGGATTTGAGAAAAAGTACTCCATAATCTGAAATTCAACCTGTGTAAGCTCAATCATCTTTCCGTTTTTGAGCAGTGCACGGTTGCGAAGATTAAGCGTAAATTCACCCGACTTGAGTTCCTCTTTAAAGTTGTTTTCCGAATGTGACTGCGCAAGCGCAACACGTCTGTAGAGCGAGTCAACTCTTGCAAGCAGTTCGCTGGGTGAAAACGGCTTTGTAACGTAGTCGTCTGCTCCGAGCATAAGGCCCGTTACCTTATCCATTTCCTGCGTTTTTGCAGAAAGCATAATGATTCCTATTCCGCCGTTGCGGTTTCTCAGTTCCTTGCATACCTGAAAGCCGTCGATCCCCGGCATCATAACATCAAGAATTGCAACGTCAAAATCGCCGTCGTTTTCGTCGTATTTCTGCAGAGCCATTTCTCCGCAGTCAGCCTCAACAACGTCGTAGCCTGCACGTGTAAGATTGATTACGACAAAGTCACGGATTGCAGACTCGTCCTCACAAACAAGTATTTTCTTCATAACAAAACCTCCAATTATCAAGAAATCAGACAGATGTTTCGGTAAGAACGGCAAACGACTTTTTAATTTCATCGTCTGTCATTGCATACTGACTGTCCGTATCTGAATTTATAAACGCATATGCATATCTGTTATCCTTATAAATAAGGGTATATTCATCGTTGTCCCTGCCTTTTTCCCATTCAGCAGAGTCAAAGACCTTTATTTCAAAAAGCTTATTGCCGAGAGCGGATTTCTTCCACTCATAAAAAGCAGTTGAATTTTCTTTTGTAGAATTAATTGCCGTAACCGAATCCGCAATCCAGCTGTCGGGCATTTTAATTGTAAAACCAAAGCTATAATTTGCAATCATACTGCACTTTGGTACAAATGACTCATTTTCGGCAGAAAAAGAATTCCACGTTATTTTGTCTGCAACCGTTTCGGCAGGCTCCTTTTCGGAATGCGGAAGCTTTTGCACCGACGGAAAATCGACAGACATATCATTGTCAATATCGGCACAGATTACGTTGCAGTTTCGCTGGGTAAAATTCTTTGTCTTTTCCTTATAAAGAGGATTTCGAAGCAAGGAAAGCTCCTTGTTGTAATAAATAATCTGTGTGTTAATTTCACCTGTTGCAAATTCTCCGTCAACGTAAATTCCCTGCGTTGCACTGCCAATATCGGAGGTGACAACGTTTCTGTATTTAATAACGTTCGGGTCCATTGCAACCACAGCCTTTGAATAGAGCGACTTTTTCTTTTCGTTATATTCAAGCATTGAGGCATTAGCCTCGTTTTCCGAGGTGTAAAGCGAAAGCGTCATAACCTCATCTTTTTCATCAGAGTTGAAATCGCCGCAGTAAAATGCGGAATACTTCTGCCCTGCATTAATCTCCTCGGTCTTTCCGTCAGAATACGAGTAACAGGACAGGAGATTTATATTCTGGGTGTAGGTTGAATATCCCACAAGAATTTCAAGCGTATCACTGCCCGAAATGTCGGCAAAATCAACGCTGTCAATGTCGGTTGTTTCGGTTATGTTGTCGGATGACAGTTTCCACTCGTTCTCGTCCGAATACATAACGAGCATATGTACCCTTGCAACGTCCTCTCCCTCACGGTAAAAGGCAACAGCCTCGTCAACTCCGTCACCGTCAAGGTCAGACATAATAATCGCACTGCGGTAGCTTCCGCTTTTGGGATATTTTAAGGTGTAGCCGTGCTTTGCAGTATCGGCAATGAGCTGTTCAATTTCGGCTTCGTCACCCATTGTTTTAGGCGGTCGCAAAAGGCTGTCGGAGCCTATGTCTGTAATATTGCATCCGCCTGTTGAAACGGCAATTAATGCGGCAATTAAAAAAGCTGAAAGTACATTTTTAATTTTCAAACGACAGCCCCCTTTCGCAATGGACAATTTACAATTAAAAATTCTGATTATCTCTTTAATTCAGGCTTAATTAAGGAGATAAACGATAATTTAGCGGTGTA
>DPHV01000027.1 GCA_003521625.1 Ruminococcus sp. | reverse complement strand
AAAAAATATTCACTCCGCTATATCGACCGCCTTTCTCTCGACGGGCAAGTTCTGCCTGCACAAAATCGAACTGTGCAGGCGGTATAATTGCTTCGTGGTGTTCCTCAACATAATACTGCGGTATTTCACCGTTGTTTGTCTTTCGTGTTTTCTGCAAAAAGTCTGCGGTGTATTGCTTTTGAAGAAGTGCATCACCTCTGTACTTCTCGTTAGTTAGGATTGATTTTACCGTGCTTATGTGCCACTTATCCTTGCCGGAGGGTGATTTAATGCCACGGCTCATCAGTTCCTTTGTGATTGCGTAAATTGATAGTCCACTGATGAAAAGCTTGTAAATCAAACGCACAGTATCAGCCTGTTTTTCATTTACCTTAAAGTCCTTATCGTACCCAAGAAACCAACTGTAACCAACACTGCCTTTGCCGTCTGCAAACTGCTTACGTTTGCCCCAGGTGGTATTCTCTGAAATACTGCGACTTTCTTCCTGTGCAAGAGAACTCATAATTGTAATCATCAGCTCGCCCTTAGCGTCTAATGTCCAAATGTTCTCTTTTTCAAAGTAAACTTCAATACCTTTCTCCTTGAGCTTGCGGATTGTGGTAAGGCTGTCCACCGTGTTTCGTGCAAATCGGCTGACCGACTTTGTGATGATGAGGTCTATTTTCCCTGAAAGGGCGTCTTCAATCATAAGGTTAAAGCCAGTACGCTTTTTGGTGTTTGTTGCTGTGATACCTTCATCTGAGTACATTCCGGCAAACTCCCAATCCTCACGGCTTTCTATGTAATTTCTGTAATAGGTCATCTGTGTTTCGTAGCTTGTCGCCTGTTCCTCAAGGTCTGTGGATACTCGTGCGTATCCTGCCACTCTTCTTTTTCTTACCGCCGTCACAGGTTCAGAATTAAATCTATTCAGTGTGGCGGGTATTGTTCTTACTTTCTTTGCCATATTTTCACCGTTCCATTCTTAAATTCAAAATTCACCGTATCATCGAAAACTATAATACGCTCAATGTCTGCCGCCACCTTTGCCTTGAAGTTTTCACCTAACAGCTTTTTAGCCGCCTCAAGAAGTTCATTCTCGGATAGGCGTTTCATCTGACACACAGTTCTCGGCTGTGAGCAACACCATACTTTCTTTTTACCATAATTACTTCTCTTGCATTTGCAGCCACAAGAGCCGCAGAATATCTTGTTAGTAAAAGCGTTCTGTCCTCGTTGACCGTTATACTCACGAATTATTGTTTTGCAGTTTCCTTTCTGCATTGAAAACTCTATGCGGTCATTATATAGGGTAACTTGCTTTACTTCTCTTGAAAAGGCGCTCTCGTCAAAAGCTCCGCCCAAAACCTGTGCAGCAGCATCTAACAGCTCAGTTTCCCGAATTGGTTGGCATTCACAACTCTTCATACCTTTACGCTCTCTTGTGTTACAGACCCAGCGTTTTCTACTTCCGGAGGTTCTTCGGCTGATTCCTAAGCCACAATATCCGCACTTTACCTTACCTGAAAAAACTGTAAGGTTATCCTTGTTATTAGGAAACAGTTCTGCTCTCCGTTGTCGTATTTCCAAGGCTCTCTGATAATCCTCTTCGGAAACCAAAGGCTCAAACATATCATCCACAAGGTACATAGGAAGTTCTCCCTTGTTTCTCTTGCGGATATGACCTTCGGTCATGTAGTTTTTCTGAAGCACCATTGTACCTGTGTATGACCGACTTGATAGAATTCCCTTGACGGTTGTCTGCTCAATAAGCTTTCCCATCTGTCCGGTCACACCACGCTTTGCCAGAGTTTTTGCAATTATGTAAGCTGATTCCCCGTCAAGGTATCTGCGGTAAATTTCCTTTACAACTTTGCCCTGTTCAGGGATAATGCGGAACATTTCTCCGTCCCACTCATAGCCATACGGTGCCTTGTGACCGTTGGAAATGCCTTTTTCAAATCGTTTTCGGGTAGCCCATTTGATATTTTCCGAAATACTGCGACTTTCTTCCTGTGCAAAAGACGCAAGCAGCGTAAGCATCAATTCACCGTCTTCATCAAGTGAGTTAATTTTCTCTCGTTCAAAATAAACGGCTATTCCAAGCTCTTTTAAATGCCTTGTTGTATTTAGGCAATCAACTGTATCTCTCGCAAATCGGCTGATACTCTTAACAAGCACCATATCGATTTTGCCGGCTTCGCAATCTGCGACCAGTCTATTAAACTCGTCACGGTGTACTGTACTCGTTCCTGTTATTCCCTCATCAGCATAGACCCCGGCATATTCCCATTCGGGGTTCTTTTGAATAAGGGAGCTGTAATAACTCACCTGTGCCGAAAGAGAATGCATTAACATTTCGGTTTCAACAGAAACTCTAGCATAAGCTGCAACTTTCAGCTTTGTCTTTATCTTTGGTAAACTCGGTGAAATTTGTGTAATTCTTGGCATTAAACCACCTCCCAGTATGGTGATATTACCGTAGTAACCGCACTATAGCAAGTCAATATTGGAGAATAAAGTGCCGAATATAGGGCTATATTTTTGTTGCATCTTTGTATCAAACTGCTTGTACTCTTCCTCGGAAATCAATCCCTTTTCAAGCATCTGACGGGCGGCACTCATTGTCATTTGGTAGATAATTTCACGCTTTCCTTCTTTCTGACTCATCATCTGCCACCACCAAATCTGTCCTCAATATAACATTCGTGGGAGCAATATTTTCTGTTGGCATTACCGTAAACCGTAAAAGTCTTTTTGCAGACAGGACATATGTAGTCATAGTTTGCTTTTCTCTGCACTTGGTCAAGATGGCTGTTCCACCATTTCATTCTGCATTTGTCAGAGCAAAACTTCTTCTGCTTTCTTCCGGGATTCTGCGGTACTGGTTTTCCGCAACACTTACATACTGCAACTTCCGCAGTAAGATTAACAACCACTCCGCAGAGCTTTCTTCGTTGGCAGAAACTTTTCACCGTATTTTCTGATAATCCGAGCAACTTACTAATCTTCTTATATCCGTTTCCGGCTGTACGGAGATTTGTAATCTTCTGACGCTGTTCATCTGTCATAACTTTAGTCCTCCTATCGTTGAAAGGTCATCCTTTCTGACAGCTATGCAGCCCAGTCGACTTAATTTCCGAAGTTTGAGAAAAAATGGGCGTAAAAAATAGCTCTGTGTATAACCTCTTCCTTTACATCTTTCGTCTACAGACAAAAAAATAATGCCCGTCAGAGAAATCAATCTCCGACGGGCATAAGTACTTTAAAGATATTCAGTTAAATTCTTGTTGCGTAGTCCAGCGCAATCCAGCCGGCACCGCTTTTCAACTTGCCCCAGCCTTTGGCTGAACCTGTACCTTGTTTTGTTTCTACAATGGTGAAAACTCCCTTGCCTGTGAACTTGCCTGTTGCGGCGTAGTTTGTGCCGGGACCTTTGCGGATGTTCAGGTCAGAAATTGAAATCTGCACCTTGAAGGAGCTTGTGCTGTTCATAGCTTTTGATGTGTAAACAGCCTTTCCGTTCTCATCAAATACAGAATAGCCCTTGTTATTATCGGCGCACTTCTTTGCATTTGATAAATCGTTAAACGCACCCTTTTGAGATTTTGCATCTTTCCAGGTTTTGCGGACACGATACAGAGTTTTCTTTACCGTTGTTGCCGTTGAAGATGTGCCTGAGCCAAGCTGTGCATTTACTTCCTTTGCAATCTGACCGTGGAGATTGTAAAGATAATCGCCCGGACAGGACTTGTTAGCGTAATCCCTGTGAACCGTCATATTGCAGCCGTTAAGGTGGTTCATTCTATCCGACTTGTTTGTTGACCACACAAGCTTTTTGATGCCGTTTCGCTTGCAGATGTCAACAAGCAATTTAATCAGCGACTTGTAGGCGGTATTGTTGACTTTGTAAGGGTGGTAGGTATCGGACGCAACCTCAATGGTGATTGCTCTGTTATCATTTGATGCAGATGAGGTACACCAGCTGCGGTCTTTTTCCTCAACATACAAACCGACTCGTCCGTCATAGCCGATGCCGTAGTTAGAAGATGCTTCCTTGCTTGTTGATGCAAAGATTGAGCCGAGGGTTTCAACAGAACACTGTCCTACCACGCAGTGAATGGAAATGGTGTCGATAGTATGATTTCTGTTGACGCTCCTGTTCGGTGAAATTCTTGTGTAGTTTACTAATTTACTGTTTGTGTAAGCCATTGTTATTCCTCTCCTTTGTTGTTTGATAAATTTTCAAGTGTTTCTGCAGGAATGTTCTGCTCGGTTGTAATTACTTTTTCGTCAGCCATTCATTTTCCCTCCCTGTTGTGTAATTGTGAAAGTACATCTTTTAATTTCTGCGGAATCGGAAGTCCGAGATGTGCCGAGTTCTCTAAAATTGAAACTCCCTCGTTTGAAAGGTAGAAGAAGATTACTGCCGTTCGCAAAACTCCAACTTCCTGTAAGATAAACACATCAACAAGATTTGCAATTCCCACAAGAGCGAAAATCAGCACCTTTCGGCAGATGCCTTTAAAACCTATCTCGCTTGACAGGTTTCTGTCTGCAAAAGCGCACATAAGTCCTGTTATGTAGTCGGTAACTACAAAGGCGATAAGCGCATACAAAAAGCCGTCTGCTCCGCCTAAGAACCAGCCAAGAAAGCCGCCGAAAGCGGAGAAAACAATTTGTATTGTGTTCCAGATTTGTTTCATAAAAATTCCTCCAATCATTTTATTTTCTATTTTTTAACCCACGCACCCCACGTGGAGTTCACCCTTGAACGAATATACATATCAAAGGGTGAATCCCTTGCGGTGTAGCGCTGAATTACAAGATTTACGCTGCAGGAAAACACCTCAAGCATACCAAATACAAGTGCAGGATAATTGAGGTTTTCCTGCGGTACAGACCGTCTGAAATAGATGCCGGGTGAGGTCAACTCGTTAAGGCTTACGTCATCGGCAATAGCCTCCTGCTGTACTCCCATAACACTGAAGTCGTTCATATATATTTCGCCCGTCACATCAAGAGCCGCCTTTGGGTTTGGGTTGTTAATGCCCACCATCTTCTTTCGAAGTGCAATAAGCGGCGTGCCTTGTGGTACGGTAAAATACATATCCGTAACAGTCATAGAGCCGAAAACGTCACGAATTTCAAGGTGGAAATTGTACGATGAATTTACATCAAAGTCACAAAGCTCCAAGTTAGAAAAAGAAAAGCTCGTGCCGCTTACTGCGACCGAGCTTAATAAATCTATGAAACTTCCGTATGATGATGCATTCGTTTTCTTGTAACGGTAACGGACTGATTTAAGGCTATTTTTGTCTGTTCCGTCAATGGTGATTGATGAAATTGAACCGCTGAAAACAAGCTGCATTTCCGACTCGATTTCATTAGTCCTGCGGAGTGTAATTGAATATACATTCGGTTTGTCATACGGGATAACATTTATCGTTTTGAAAACACTTTTTGTATATCCTCGTGAATCTGTGACCGTCACCTTTACGGTAATATTTCCACTCTTTGAAATTTTGCCGAGATTTAAAACACCGCCGTCAGTATTTGAAACAGTCACTCCGTTGCATACGGCTGTGTATTTTGTAATTTGCGACCAGTTCCTTGATGTGGCAGTCCCCGGAGTTATTTTCAGAGTTGAAAAGTTTTGTATGTAGTAAGGGTTGCCGCCTGTAACTGCTGAAGTGGTGCTGTTGCTGTCTGCACAAGTGAATTCAGAAAACAGAGGTGCAGAGTTTGCCGCCTTTGTCCGAATTGTCGCAGTCTTTGATGAAGTGCCGATAAGAGTAGAACCCTTGCTGGTTGCAAGAACAAAAGTTGCTGATACCGACTTGTCCTCAAACATATATTTCTGTATTGCCTCTTTTGTGTCGTTTGAAAGAGTTATTGTCCTCTGTGCAGTTCCCGTTGACCACGATATATTATCCACGCTTGCAATCGGAACTCCTCGTATATGTATTGTCAGCTGATGCTTATATGATGAGTTGTAAACGGTAGTATTGAGTGAAACCGATGCGGTGTCCGTATCAATAGAAACCGTTTCAACCCTGTTTAAAACAGACGCTTTGTCTGCCATTTAAAAGCCTCCTTAATCGAGTATTACAATGTTAAGTCCCTGTGATATATCAGCCATTGGAATGAACTTTGTTTTGCCTATTGTGAGTTCTCCGTCAACAGTGGTTTTCTTCGTTTGCGTTTCGTCTTTATTCAGAGTAAAAATCTTCTCGTTGTTGTAGTAGCCGGAAAACTCTGTGTTTGTGATTACCGTTTTCTGCTTTGATTTGCTGTTTGAAACCTCAATTCCTTTGCGGTCGATTTTAACCTCATTTGTGTATATCTCATTTGGCGAAGGAGTCCACTTTCTTGCAATACTTCCGTCTGTGAGCATAATATCGGAGATATACAAAGGTGCGTCACGACTGTATGCACATATGGTAATTGACGAGTCGGAAACATCGGGCAGTACAACGGAAAAATCAGTCCAATCAAATGAATCGGTGGTGTTGAAAAGATATTCCTTTTTGATGCCGTTGTATTGAATGTAGAAATATGCGGTATATGCTGAATACGGTTTTCTTGCTCTGATTGATACCGTATAAGACCTGTCGGGAACGATTTCATTCACTGTCTGACTTAGTGTTGATGAACTGCCCATAATAAAACAGGAATTTGAGCTTGTGTTACTGCTGATGTCAGTAGATGTTCCTGTACTGACCTTTCCCGAATATATCCAATCATCACTCATTCCGTTAAGTCCTGCGGAATTCTGAATGTAGTTCATACCGCCCACATACTGCTCTTCAATTTTTACGGAAAGGTTGTCTGCGGTCTGTTCAAGAGATGATATTTTGTTTTCGGCAGACGTTATTCTACCTTGCTCTGTTTCAAGAGTGCTGTCGATTGTTTCAACTGTTGTAGTAAGAGAAGATACCGTACTGCTCAGCTTGTCAGCATTAATCTGTAATTCAGCAGTTTTTTCTATAACGGTTGAGATAGTTCCACGCACTCCATGAAGCTGATTATTCACAGCATCAATCTTATCATTTGTTTCGTCAACCCGCTTGTCTGTTACATCAATTTTTTCATTTATTTCCTTGACTGTTTCTGTGCTTGCATAGGCTTTGAGGTGAACCTCTCCGCTTTCTAAATCCCACCAAGAGGAATTGTCAAAGGAGCTTATCACTCCTGCTTTTATGATATTTGCAGTAAGACTTCCGCTTGTTATGAAGTCAGCTACAATCTGTCCGTCAGAGGTTATTGCAGTTTCGTAAGGACCGTTGTAGCCGTTCTTCGAAAAGCCTAAGCCGCCAACATTCCACCGCCATACATTGACGGCACTTTCGATTGTTGGTGCATCAAGAATTAAAAGTTCATACGGCTGACCGCTCACGCTGTTTGTGTTTATTACAACATAGCCGCCGTTCTGCCCGGTAATGAGTGAGGTTGCATTTTTCACTGCGGTATTTATGAGGAGCGGAAAATGCTCCGTCCTGTTCTTTACCTCTGAAAGTTCTGTTTTTATATCACCAACTGTGTTCACAAAATTGGACTTTGCACTGCCGAGGGTGATTGAAACATACTTCTCTGCAAGTGAGTCATAGACGGTTTTGATAACCTTTGACTTTGCTGTGATGCCTAATGCGGAATGTCTGATTGTGACCGTATCGCAGAGGGAAACTCTTTCTAAAATTGCAGAGTATTCAGGCTGTTTCCACAAAGGTTCGAATGCAACGGTAAGTGTAGGTGTTTCAACCCCGAGGGGATTTGCTTTTATAAAATTCTTTGCTTTATTACGCAGGCTGTTTTCGTTTATGCTTGCCTTATCGTCAAAAAACTCTGTGAAATCCTTTATCAGAGTTTTCTGCCTTGTGGGGTTGTCGATAATAGGCAAAGTAATCTCGGACAGAGTAACAACCTTTTCTGTGCTTTCATCAGAGAAAACTGCATAGGGCAGAATATCTGTATATACATCTGTAAAATCATTATCCTGTTCCATATCCGTCAGATTTTTGCCGTACTCGATTACTACACCGTTGTCCTTGCCACGCTTTGAATGAAGTATCACATTGAAGTTATCCCACTCATATTCACCGCCCCAAAGGTCGAGCATTGAACCCTCAACACCGCCAAGACAGGCTCTTACACTCATTGGCTTTGAAACCGAAAAAGGCTTTGCAGAAGAAAAGTCCGTACTGCATTTAAAATTGTGCGTTGTTGCCGTTTTTGTAAAAAGTCTGCTCATCGCAAGCGAGGGAGAAATCAAAGCACTCGACCACATAAGCTCGGCTATATTTGAAAGGTCGTAGGAAATGTGCTGAGCATAGATTGTTACGATTCCGTTTATGGGCGTTGTAATGCGGTAAATTCTGAAAAGCTGTTCCTTTGATGTATCGTTATGTTTTGCCTTTATAAGCCTTTCGTTTTTAAGTTCAGAAAACAGTCTGCCTGTTACGGGATATTTCAGCGTACATTCAAATGCACCGTTTCGCTCCTCTGTTACTTCGCATAAGGTACATTCGGAAAGTGCGCCTATGCCGTAATTTTCATATTCTGTTGCATCTGCCTTGTAAAGAATAGGAATCATAGCGTACACCACCTTGGAAATACGGAAAGACTTGTAACACCGCCACCGAGAATGAATTTGTTTTCACCGGGTGCAAGTGTGGGAAATCCACTTCCTGTTACAGTATCATTTTTAAGGACGGTATCCTTGTAAAAATTCATCTGTTCGCTATCAATCTCAAGGTATTCATCAATGCTTTTAAAATTCCACTGCTGTCTGCCGTTCTGCGTTTCAATGGCAAGACTTCCGTCGCCATTACCAAATACTCTTATGTACGGCTTGCTTTCAAAAGCATATGGATTTTCAAGTGTTGTGTATGAGGGTGTCGGCAAAACAGCACTGTAAACGTCACCGCCAACATTCGTCATTGAATACCAATACTCACCTTTACTGCCGAAGATGAAAACTGCAAAACGGGCATTGTCCTTTTTCCAGTTTTCATTTACCTTGAGATATACTGTGTTTGGCTGTGCGGGCGAATATGTACCCCAGTTACCGTCACCCCAGGAGTTTTCAGCAATTATATACATATTGTTTTCACCGCTGAGCTTTAAATCAACAGTCTGATTCCAACGATTGCCCCAATTGTTCTCACTGCTTGAACCGTTCATTCGGCAGAAAATTAAGCTGAAATCAGAAACTGTACCTTTTATGTAATGCGGCAGATTGCCGTCAAAGCTGTATTTAAACGGCTTGCAGTTAAAACTGATTGTAAATACACCGATTTTGTTAAGCTCGTCCTCAATATCAAGGGAAGATGCAAACAACGCCTTGCGGAAGAATTTCTTGTCATAGCTGTCGGTAAGAGTGTGGTAGCCTGTCGGCTGTGAATATAGCCAAGCTTTGACTTTTCTCAATTTCTCTGCAAGCTCATCAACGGACTTTGCCGACAGAAAAACATTGTAGATTATCTGAATGTTTTCATACCTGTTGTTTGAAACAATAAGGTCACCGTTTCTGCCCGGTACTGATACGAACTGTGAATCAAATTTCGGAGAAGAATAGACATTTTTGCTCTGAATATACAAACCCATATCAGAGGATTTAACACCGTTGTATTCAAAATAATTCACGCAAACACCATACCTTTCCTTTTGGCAAACTGACCTGCAGTTTCCATAATTTCATTTGTAAGCTGATTTATATCTTCGCTTGAATAGTTGTTGAAGTTTGTGATATTGAGTACAAGTGAAAGTCCGCTTTTACTGTTTGCCCCTGTCATTGACGAATCAAGCGAACTCTTGATATTTCCGTCAACTGAAAAATCAGTCGGCAGAAAAGTTTTCATATCGTCAGAAAGCGTGTTCATCACATCAGAAATATCACTG
>DPHV01000017.1 GCA_003521625.1 Ruminococcus sp. | reverse complement strand
GACTTTTCCACTCGATTTGCGAGCCGAGGCACTCGGCTAAATTATAGTTTAGCTTTCAGTAAATTACCATTCACCAGAATTATATCACAGTTAATTTCCATATTCAACAATTTTTCTGCAATAAAAATAACCGCCCACAATATTAAACCGTGAGCGGTTATTTGTATAAATTATTTGAATGTTCCGTTTGCAGGGTTATCAAGCACCTCTCCGCTTTCCGCAAAACGTGAGCCGTGACACGGACAATCCCATGAATTTTCGGCTCTGTTCCACTTAAGCGCACAGCCGAGATGAGGACATCGGTGCTCACTCACGGTGAGCAGATTTTTGGTCGCTTCAAAGCCGTTTGCAAAAAGCTGTGGCTTTAAAATACTGCGGGAAGGGTTAAACACCCCGGCAAAATCATTCTGCTTTCCGAGGATTAGGTCGCTTAAAATCATAGCCGAAACCATTGCCGACGTCATACCCCATTTGTTGAATCCGCTTGCTACGTAAAAATTCGGAGTCCGTTTTGAGTACTGCCCGATATACGGCACTCCGTCAAGGCTTATACAGTCCTGTGCCGCCCAAAAGTTCTCTTCACTGGCTTTGGGATAAACCGTCTTTGCAAATGCACGAAGCTCGCACCAGTTGCCGCCCTGCTTTCCCGTTCGGTGACCTCCTCCGCCAATCAACAGAAGTTTGTCGTAATTTCGAAACGACATTCCCTTTCTGTTCTCGTCAACATACATTCCGTCAACATTCTGCGCATTTTTAAGCGCAATAACGTAGGAACGGTGCTGATAGAGCTTCAAAAAATAACTGCCGTGCTTGTTGATAAACGGAAAATGCGTTGCCGCAATAACCTTGTCGGCGTAAATTTTTCCGCCTTGTGTAACGGCGGTTGTTCCAATCATCTCGCTTACAAAAGTGTTCTCATAAATATTCAGACCGTCACAGATTGCGGCGATAAACTTAAGCGGATTGAACTGCGCCTGATTCGGAAATTTCACCGCACCTACAGTCTTTTTCGGTATCATAACATTCTCGCAGAACTCGGCATTGCTCCTGATTTTTTTCAGTGCTTTCATTTCTTTTTCAAGAATTTTTCGGTTGTAAACCGAGTAAACGTAGTTATCCTTACGCTCAAAATCACAGGCAATATTTTTGCAAAGCTCGCAATATTTTTTCAGCGCAAGCTCGTTTGCTTTTAGATACAACTGCGCTGAATACGCTCCCCTGTCGGCAAGGATTTTATGGTAAACAAGACCGTGCTGTGCCGTTATCTTTGCAGTGGTGTTGTGCGTGATTTCCGAACATATCTTGCCTTTGTCAACAAGTAGGTACTTAACGCCGTTTTGATGAAGAAAGTACGCAGTCAGGATTCCTGCAATACCTCCGCCGATGATTAAAACATCTGTATGAACATCACCGTCAAGCGTTGGAAATTGCGGCAGACTTGCAGAGTTCTCCCATACCGATATTTTGTTGATTTCACTTTCGATTTTTTCTGTCATATCTGAAAATTACAGCTCTTCAAGGTCAGCCGCCGTGACGTCGTTTTCAAGGTTGTCCCTTGCAAGGTCGTTGTCGATTGTGGAATAAATCGGCGAAATCGGCTTTTCCTGTTCAAACGGCGTTGTATGATAAACCTTGAGCGACGGTGCTTTTGTACCCGCAATAATCGGGTTGGCTTTTACATTGCTGTTCTTTGCCTTTCCTTGAATTTCAGGAACAGCCGCATGTTCGTTTCGTGGCCGGGTATGGGTTCTTTCCATTCGTTTCATTCCCTGTTTTGCCATTTTCATCACCTCACTATTATTATGTGCGAAGATAATTGTTTTATTCAGGCGTATCTTCAGGATAACAGCTTGTAAAGATTGTAACGGCAAAACAAAAAAGCAGAATAAAAATCTCAAAATCTGCGGAGAAACGAGGAAACTTTTTTGTGCTTATTCTGAAAATATTCAAAGAATAAATACATATTATTTTTTTGAATTGATATAACATCTTACTGAAAATTACAATGTTTATTAATGTACACAGATTTTGCACTTTCGTAAGGACTTCTTTATCGCTCCTGTGCTTTTTCTTTTATTATAGCATAGTTCTGACAATTTTTGATTCATTATTCTAATTTAGAATTATATTTTTAATTTAATCAGTGTTTCCTTAGATTATAGGAACGCTGATTTTGTGTGCAGGGCTGCTTTGCAATGGTTTTGAGCTTATTTCAATTACTGTATTTCGCATCATTATCGCCATTGGCATAATCGCTCAAGTGGTTGCTCTCTTTTTTATTCTTAAAAAGAACGAATATTGAACACACAAATTCCGGTTTGTCAGATAAGTAAAAATTAGCAAAATCTAAATTCGGACAAAACAAAGCAGAGATTGTCGGGAGACAAAATACGAGTTTGCCGCAGGATATTGTGTGGAATACTATGATGATCCTCAAAAATATCCAAACGGAACAGCAGATGAAAATTACTATTGCGAGATTTGGATTCCTGTAAAAATACCGATTTTCGGTGTATTTACAAAACGGCAAAGGCGTGTTGCCGTTTATTCAGTAAGCATTATATCAGATACAGCCTTGCCGTAAAGCATTTTCTTCTGTGCTTGTCCGATTCTGTTGCAAGAATGGTTGTGCGTTTATCAAGCTTTCCGTATGATATGAATTTATAGCTTTTAAACGGTAAAACTTCCAACCGAGGGGACTCGTCAGGCACCGAGGAGTTGGGACATCTTGAAATGATTGGCGCAATTGTTTATCAGCTTACAAAGGGGCTTACGGAAAAGGAAATTAAGGACGCAGGATTTGAGGACTACTTTGTTGACCACACAACTGGAATTTATCCGCAGGGTGCTTCGGGCACGCCGTTTACCGCCGCTTATCTGCAGAGCAAGGGCGACGCAATAACCGACCTCCACGAGGATATGGCTGCCGAGCAGAAGGCTCGCTCGACCTACGACAATATTCTGCGTTTCTGCGACGACTACGACGTGAAGGACGCTATACGCTTTTTGCGTGAGCGTGAGGTTGTTCACTATCAGCGTTTCGGTGAAAATCTGCGCTTGCTCACCGACAAGCTTGATGAAAAGAACTTCTATGCTTTCAACCCTGAATTTGATAAGAAATGCTTTAAAAACTGTATGAAGAAGAAATAGTTTTTGAATGTCAATAAGGCAGAGCAGTTTTTATTAACCGCTCTGCCCTGTTTTGTTATCTGTTTGTTTTGCGTGTTTTGTAGTCCTCGTCTATTTCATCTTTCCATTCGTCACATATCGGTGCACAGGCTCTGCACTGTGAAACTGCGTTCGAAACGCTTTCATATACAATCCTCGTTCCCTCGCCGTCGGGGTTGTAATTCACTGCACGGTTTTTAGGAATACCAAACGAGCCTGCCGTCTGTACTGCGTCAATGTTTGCACCGATAAAGAGAAACTCCCAGCCGTATTTTTTCTGCTCGTGCTCAATCATCTTTTTAACTTTTTTAAGGTCATAATTTCGGCTTGCATTTTCCATTCCGTCGGTTGTGATTACAAACAATGTGTGTTCGGGAACATCCTCTTTTCTTGCGTACTTATGAATATTTCCTATGTGATGAATTGCTCCGCCGATTGCGTCAAGAAGTGCGGTACACCCTCTTACGTAGTATTCTTTATCAGTCATCGGCTCAATTTTTTCAAGGCTTACTCTGTCGTGAATAACCTCGCTCACATTGTCAAACAGAATGGTCGATACATACGCCTTGCCGTTCAGCTTTTTCTGCTTTTCAATCATCGAGTTAAAGCCACCGATTGTGTCGCTTTCAAGTCCTCCCATTGAGCCGCTCCTGTCAAGAATAAAAACGAGTTCTGTAATGTTGTTTTTCATAATCAATTCCTCCTGATAAAATAAAATGTGACTGCAAGGTTTAGTACTACCTTACAGTCACATTATATAGGTTATTCAGTTTTAGATGGTCGCATACGAAGCGACAAATTTAAAAAATTAAACTCCTAGTAAGCACTGGTCAAATTCAAAGAGTGCCTCGTTAATTTCAAAGATATTATAATTCTTATTTGTAATAAAATATTCAATAATTATGTCAAACTTGTTGCTGTGCGACAGCGCATAGCCTGCCTTCATAAGAAAGTCCCTTGTTTCGTCAAGGCTTAACTCAAGCGCAATTGCAAAGGCGATTGCAGTAGTCTTGCTCGGCTTGTAGTTTACATTGCTCTTGATTTTGGAGAACAGCTTTCTGTCGATATTTGCCTTTTTGTAGCACTGTGAATCGGTCATTCCGCTTTCGTCAATCTTGCGCAGGAGCATTTGTGAAAAGCTCTCGTCAATCTGCAACAGCATTTCGTCAAGACTTGCTTTTTGCATTGACGGAGCGCACAGCATTGAATCAAAACAAATATCCTCCGACATCACAGTGTTTTCATACACACCTCTGCGGCGGTTTGCAAATTGCTCTGCATATTTATCGTCTATGTACTGCTGAATGTCGCAGAACAGCTTTTTGCCGATTGAAAACGCCCTTTTGTCAAACACAACAATATACACAAGCATTTCGTTTTCAAGCAGAAAATCGCTGATTGTATCTGTTGCAACACGCAGAGCCTCGTCCTTCGGGTAGCCGTATGCACCCGAAGAAATCAGCGGAAATGCAACCGAATTGCACTCGTACTGTTTTGCAAGCTCAAGGGAATTTCTGTAGCAGGAAGTAAGCAAATCCCTTTCGCCGTAATTTCCATTGTGCCAGATTGGACCAACTGTGTGGATAACATATTTGCAGGGAAGATTATATGCACCCGTAATTTTTGCCTGACCTGTTTTACAGCCGCCAAGCGTTCGGCACTCTTCAAGCAATTTTTTTCCAGCGGCTCTGTGGATTGCGCCGTCAACCCCACCACCGCCTAAAAGCGTGTTGTTAGCGGCGTTGACGATTGCGTCACATTCAAGCTTTGTAATATCCTGTCGTATGATTTTTATAGGCATAATTTCACCCCTGTTATTATTTGGATTTATATGGAAATCATTGTAAACTATAATTTAGCGTTGGAATT
>DPHV01000011.1 GCA_003521625.1 Ruminococcus sp. | reverse complement strand
TACACCGCTAAATTATCGTTTACCGCACTTGATACGTATGAAAATTAAGCTTAGCACAAGGGATAATTCAATGGTATTTTAAGACAGCTCATAAAGCCACTTTGTCAATTCGTCCTCGGCAAGCGGCTGAATTTCAATGTTTCCGCTGACGGTTGAAATATTGTAGTCTGCCTTGCCGTTTCCGTAAACGAACTTTCCGTCCTTGTTTTTGCCTGCAAAGTCACTGCTGAAATCACCGCTTACACTGCTGTAGTGTGCCGTAAATCCGCTTTCGTCACAGTTTGTCTTGATGTTGACATTTCCGCTTACGGTTTCTGCGCTGATTTCGCTGTTGTTTTTGCCGACAGTGAGGTTAAGTCCGGCCGAAACGCCCGATGCGTTGAGCTTTTCAATTTTACCGCTGACTGTACATTCGCCCGATACGGTTTCAACGTCAACGTCGTCTGCCGAAGCTGCGACAAAGTCAACAGTACCGCTTGCTGTGTTTATGTCGGCTTTGTTGCCCTCAAAGCTGTCTACGCTGATTTTTCCCGAAGCAGTTTCAATATCGAGGGTATCCGCATTTATGCTCTCGGCAGTCACATCTGCACTTGCCGAGCTTACGTCAAATTCATCAAGCGAGATACTTTCGGGCAGAGTTACGGTCAGCTTTTTGGGCGACAGTGAAAACGAAAACCATTGAAAACCGTAATTTTTGCTGTCGTAAATTTTAAGCTTTCCGTCGTCAAGGCTCCAGCGCATTGCGTTGTCGTCGTCCTTGTCGTATGACGCATTTTCCGAAATCTCCACCTTATCGGTACTGCCGTTTTTGATTTCAACCGAACCGCTCGTCCAGTTGATGTCAATTGATTTAACCTCGTTTTTGTCAAACTGTGCACTGCCTGTTGACATTTTATCAAGGTCTTCACCTGAAAAGCTGAACAGCTTGAAGTTAAAAGCATTGTAATTTCTTACTCCGATTATTCCCACAGTCAGCAAACCAATAAGCAGTACGCTGACGATTGACCAGATAATTATCCTGTTTCTTGCTGATTTTCTCATTTTCTCGCCTCCGCATAGTCAAATATTGCTTTCATAAGATTTTGCAGCGCAACCGCAACGAGGAAGATTATCCACGTTACCGCAGCGGTGAAAAATCCCGTTGCTATTGTTAAATAAATGTACACGAATGATGTTGTTATCCACAGAATAGCCACAAGCACCTTGTACAGAGCCGAGGTTTTGCGCTTTTGTCCGTTGAACTCCTTAAAGCTCTCCACCATAGTTTCGTCCGCTCTTGTGTAGCCGCTTTTGTCCCTTGTGAACACAACAATTACCGTTGCAATTGCAATCATAAGGAACATAAATACGGGGCTTATTGCAGCAAGCGGAGTACTTGCAAGCAGAATGCAGGGCGTTGTGCAGGAGATGTACATACCGATTGCAACGGCTTTGAGAATTGCATTTATCCTCATTTTCGAAGCTTTTTCAGGATTTTCCTCAAGCATAATGTACTTTGTCCTGTTTCTGTAAATCAGAAGTCCCGTTGCAACGCTTATCATAAAGAACATAAAAACAGGGCTTATGTCAACAAGCGGTGTGCCTGCAAGCAGAATACAGGGTGACACGCAGAGTATGTACAGTGCAACGGCAATTCCTGTAAAAATCGAGTTTCTGCTTTTTATTGCCGAATGCTGTTCCTCTGTCATTGCGTTTTCTTCAATCGGGTTACCGCCGAGAGCCTCCAACAGCTCGTTAATATCGCCGATTCCTGCAATTGCAAGGTTATAAGCCTCGCCCTCGCTTTTGCCTTCTGTCAGCAAATCGTGGTAGCGGTCGATTGTGTTGCGAATGATTTCCTCTTTAAGCTCATAGGCTTGCTTTGTTTTCGGAGCTGTCGCAAACAGATTTTCAATATAATCTCTTAATTTCGGTTCCATATTATCCCTCCGTGATTATCAGTCTGTGTGAAGCAGAGTGTCAAGCAGACGCTTTGCCTCTAACCACTCGTTAATTTTCTGCTGATATGTTTTTTTGCCAAGCTCGGTGATTGTGTAGTATTTTCGCCGAGCGCCTGTGCTCTGGTCGCCCCAGTAGGACGAAATACAGCCTGCGTCCTCAAGCCGCTTGAACGCAGTGTAGAGCGTAGCCTCCTTAAGCTCGTACATCTGGTTTGAAGCCTTGTAGACGGCTTTGTTGATTTCGTAGCCGTAGCTGTCGCACTCCATAAGCTTTGCAAGAATTATCGTGTCGGTATGACCTCGTATAAGGTCGGCAGTTATCGACATATGAGCACCCCTTTCGGTTATCGTAGATATATAATAACACGCAGTACCTCACCTGTCAAGGTATTTTATTAAAAAATATAATTCGGGTAATAAAGATAGATTAATGTATGAGGGAGAACATTTTTATAAGTGTGAAGAGTGAAGAGTGGAGAGTAAAGTTGTGGTCGAGTGGATAGGTTGTAGTAAATCAAAATTTTATTGCCCGAATTAATTTATATGCGGCTAAAGCCGCAAGCGTGATTTTTTATATTTTTTACAAATGTAGGGAACGGTCTTGACCGTTCCGATTACCTATAGGTTAGATGTAGTCCTGCGGAACAGTCAAGACTGTTCCCTACA
>DPHV01000014.1 GCA_003521625.1 Ruminococcus sp. | reverse complement strand
TTGCGAGCCGAGGCACTCGGCTAAATATAATAATTACTAATAACAATAAAATTTCAATAAATTTGACAAAAAACACCATATATGTTATACTTTTATTGCTATATAGCAGAAAAACAATTGTATAAATTTTTTGTATCGGAATTAATGAGGGATAAATTTGAAAAGGACTTTAAGGGAAAACAACGGCGGAGAAGTGAATTTGCAGTTTAAATTGCTCTCTGCAATCGGAATTATAATCATAGTTGCAGGTCATTGCTATCACGGCGGAATTTCGCTTGCATACGAGTGGTTTCCGACATATTCTTTTAACCTTGCATTGCTTGTGTTTATTTCGGGATATTTCTATAAACCGGTGCACGAGGAGCATTTTCTGAAATACATATGGAAACGGACAAAGCGGCTTGTGATTCCTGCGTATTTGTGGAATATTGTTTATGGATTGTTTGTCATTTTGATGTCGAACTTTGGTTATACGATAGGAGCAGAGGTTAATCCATACAATCTCTTTTTAATGCCGTTTGTTGACGGAGAGGCGTTTTTGTACAACCTCGGCTCGTGGTTTGTGTATCCGCTGTTCTGCGTGTGCGTGTTCAACGTGCTGTTCAGACGGCTGTTAAGGCTTGTAAAGCTTGACAACGAATATCTTATTATGATTATTTACCTTGCCGTCGGAATAATCGGAATACAGCTTTCAATCGACAACGCAACAACGGGAATAAAAGGCTTACTCTTGCTTTTGTTAAGAACTATGTTCTTTTTGCCGTGCTTTCAGTTTGGCAGACTTTACAAAGCAAAGCTCGAACAACACGACAAGCTCAACAGCATAGCTTATTTTGCAATCATCTTCGGTGTTCAGCTTATCATTCTGACGTTCTTCAAGAAACTTGAATACACTCCGTCAAAGTGCAGTGGTTTTGACAATGGTTTTATTGTTCCGTATCTGACTGCTTTAACGGGAATTGCATTCTGGCTGAGAATTTCAAAACTGCTCACTCCGATTATCAAGAATTGGAAGTTTATCAGGCTGATTGCCGACAATACATACAGCATAATGATTCACCAGATGATAGGGTATATGTGCGTTAAGTGGCTGTTTTATCTTGTAAGCGTGCTTACTCCGCTGTTTGCAGACTTCAACGTAAATCTGATGAAAACAAGCATATGGTATTATTACCTGCCAAACGGCTTGCAGCAGTATGGTATGCTCTACCTTGCAGGCGGAATATTCGTTCCGATACTTATTAAAAAGCTTTGCGATTTATTTGCGAATCCGATAAAGAAGAAATTAAAAAGCATAACATTTTCAAGCAAAACAACACAGGCACAATAATAATCACTTATATAAAAACGGAACGGATTTGACCGTTCCGTTTTTTTACATCAATGATACAAGGTCGGGCAAATCAAATTCGTTTTGCAAAGCGCCGTTTAAAGCAAAGGCAATCAGCCTTGAGGCTCTTTCGGTCAGCAAATCAATTTCCCTCGGAATTACTACCATCTGTCTGCCGTGCGGAGAAATCTGCTCTCTAGTTTGTGCGTCAAATTCATCTCCGATTAAATCGTTTGCAAGAGTCTGAACGTCAACAACTGTCGGAACGCCGATTGCAATTACGGGAACGCCGATTGTTTCCTTGTTTATTTTTGTTCTGTGATTTCCCACCCCTGCGCCGGGAGAGATTCCCGTATCGCTTATCTGTAACGTACAGCCGAGCCGTTCAAGTCTGCGTGACGCAAGTGCGTCAATTGCGACTACGGCATTCGGCTTTATCCGCTTTACAACGCTCATTATATATTCGCCTGTTTCAATGCCCGTCTGTCCTGTAACGCCTGTTTGCATAACCGCAACCGGACGTAGCTTGTCAAGTCCCGTTGCCCTTGCAATTTCGCCTGTTATGTGGCGTGTGGCAAGTATGCGTGAGCTTGTTTTCGGACCGAGCGAGTCGGGAGTTATCTCGGTGTTTCCCAGCCCTGCAACAAGCACAAGTCCGTTGACAGGCAGAAGTCTGCGGATTTCCTCTCCGATTGTAACAAGCCTTTCGTCGGTTTCGGAAAAATTGTCGGTAAGCGACGGCAGTTCAATTGTGATATACGTTCCTATGTCCTTGCCGAGAGCCTGTTTTGCTTTTTGATTTTTAACGGTCAGGCGTGAAATTTCAAGTCCGTTTTCACTGTAGGTTTTAAATTCCGTTCCCGATATATGTTCTCCCGCAATTTCCCTTGCCTCCACTGCAAGGTCGGTACGAAGCTGCATATCAGAGTCCCTCCTGGTTTTTCTTTTATTATTAGTGTGAAAACAAATTTATATTCTTTACAATTAATTTTAGTTTTGCTATAATTCAATTAAGTATAATTTTTATGGAGTAATTAATATGTATAAGGAATTTTTTGCAAAGGCAATTGTTTCTTTGTCTGCAGCATTCGGCATTGTAGCTTTGTCTGCTTTCGGTGCAGGAGCGGTTGTAATTGACTTTGATTCGTCAGAAGTTTCTTCCGACAATGCGGCTGTAGCTGTAACATCGGATGTAACACTTCCTGCAAAATACAGTTCACGTGACCTCGGCTATGTTACCGAAATTAAACAGCAGAAATATAATGAATGCTGGGCTGTTTCGGGAATTTCTGTTTTTGAGACAAAGCTGTTACACGAAGGTTTTTCGGTTAAGAATATGTCTTTTGACCATTTGAATATCTGGGCAACAAAGCACAGCAACGGCAAAGGCTGGCAAAGAAGCTACAATAGCGGCGGTTATTCTCATACGGCACTCGGCTATCTCACCTCGTGGCAGGGCGGCGTTGAAGCGGAGGACTTGGGCGATTTTGACATTACAAGCGGAATTACATCCGACGATATAGATACCGGTCTTGCAAAATACGGCACTACGGCAGTTGAATATCTCAACAAAAACGATACAGACGCAATAAAGCGTGCTATTATGGAAAACGGCGGAGTATATGCCGGTTACGCCACAGCCGCCTCGTGCCTGAGCACTAACAGAATTTCGTATTTTATGCCCCAAAGCTATAGCGGAAGTTCAATTAATCACGGTGTTGAAATTGTAGGCTGGGATAATAACTATTCAAGAAGCAACTTTAACGGCTCGGTTGGCGAAAAGCCCAAAAAGCCCGGTGCCTGGCTTGCAAGAAACAGCTACGGCAATTATAATTCTCTGGGCGGATACCTATGGATTTCCTATGAGGATAAGTATATTTTTGATGACAGGTACCAGCCGCTGTATACAATAAAATCGGTTCAGGAAATCGGTGAAAACACAAGGCTTGAGCAGAATGAAATTTACGGCGCAACATTTGATATTGAAATTGAAAACAGCAATGAGGTTGCATATATAAACAGATTTGATTTTTCAAACGGTTACAATACGCTCGACAAGGTGATTTTTGAAACCGAATGTAAGAACGCAGATTACACAATTTATTATGTACCCGATGACTACTACGAAAAGCCTGCTGCCGATAAAAGTAAATGGACAAGGCTGTACAGCGGAACGGCTGATTATGCAGGCTACATATGCGCCGATATTTCCGACTATACTTTGCCACTCGGATACGGCTCAATTGCCGTTGTAATCAACACGGAACAGCTCAATTCGGGGCTTGATAAGACTGATGAGGAATACAAAAATCCGTCGCTCGGAACGTGCGAGTGGATAACAAACGGTGAAACAGGGGAGTATGTTCTGATAAACGACACACACTACGGCGACAGCTATATTTTGTATAACAATGAGATGCGTGATTTGCTTGACTGGTACAAGCAGGAGAACAACGACAACCTCGGTGGAACGCTGGTAATCAAGGCGGTAACAACGGGTAACGGGGCGGAGGTCACAACGCTCGGAGATGTCACTCTTGACGGAAATGTAAATATTACGGACGCAACCGCAATCCAGAAATATCTTGCAGGCAGCGTTGAGTTTTCAGAAGTCCGTAAGCTCAACGCCGACGTAAACGGTGACGGAAATATCACTGTAGCCGACGCAACAGCAATTCAGAAAATGATTGTTGGTATTCAATAAACAATAAAACGGCTGAAACAGTTTTGATTCTGTTTCAGCCGTTTTAATTCAATTAAGGAAACACTGAATAAATCACGCTAAAAGTTGTTTGCACATCTTGCTTGCATATTTTTCGCCAGTTTGCCCAAAAAATCCTCGTAATGCGTCAGCATTACTGCGGTTTGTTTGTGCAACCTGACAAAAAATCTGGCGGCGCAATATGCACAAACGATTTAATCAGTGTTTCCTTAATTATAAAATTCCGAATTCCGCATTACGCATTCCGAATTATATTTAATATGCCGCAAGTAACGGTGAAACGCCCTGCGGTGTATTTTTGTCGCTTTCGTCCATAAAGCCGATTGCTTTTCCGCAACCCATAATTACGCAGTCTGCACTGCTTTTGTGCACTCTTACACGCAGTTTTGTGGCTTCGCTTACAAGCTGTGCAAAACCGCCGAGCTTTGCAAGACCGCCCGAAAGAATAATCCCGTCTGTGTATATATCACCTGTAAGCTCGGGGGGAGTTTTTTCAAGCACATCTCTTATTGCATTAACGATTTCAAGCGCAATCTCTTCAATAGCTTCCTTGATTTCTTCCGAACGGACCTCAACAAATCTCGGCATACCGCTTACGGCGTCCCTGCCCTTGACCTTGAACGTCTTTTGCTCGGCAGGTACTTTTACACAGCCGATTGCTTTCTTACAGCTTTCAGCCATATTTGTGCCGATAATGAGGTTGTATTTCTTTCTGATGTACTTTACGATTTCCTCGTCCATTGCACTGCCTGCGTGCTTGACCGTTTTTGAAACGGAAATTCCTCCGAGCGACAAAACGGCAATGTCAGCCGTTCCGCTTCCGATGTCGGCTATCAGAACGCCGTGAGGGCTTGTTATGTCGATTCCGCAGCCGAGTGCGGCGGCTTTCGGACTTTCAATAAGGTAGACACGCCTTACTCCGAATGAGCTTACTGCGTTTACCACAGCTCGTTTTTCAACCTCGGTGACGTCGCAGGGGACAGCGGTGACAACTCTCGGCATAACTACCTTGACCGAGCATACCTCCTTGAGCAGGATTGAAACCATATCTTCAACAAGCTCCGAGCGTGCAATCACTCCGCCGTCAAGCGGATGAACAGCCTTAATTCCTACGGGAGTTTTGCCAATCATCGCATACGCTTCGTCGCCGACTGCGTAGATTTCATCTGTATCAATGTCATAGGTGACAACGCTTGCCTCGTCGAGCACCTTGCCTTTATTTTCAATAAAAACCCTTGTTCTGTCAGAACCAAGGTCGATTGCTATATCCATAAAATCACTCCGTATTTTTATTACTTTTAAAATATCTAATTTTGTTTATAAGTTAAACGATAATTTAGATGAGTTTGGAGTGTGGAACGTGGAGTGTGGAGTTAAGGGTCGCTACGCTCCGAATTTGTAATAATGCGTGTTGTATGGAAAAGTTAGTTTGCTGATTTTATGTTGATATATCAGCAACGTTTCGGGACGTGTAGGAACCCGTCCCTTACGAAATTTAATACAAACGTTTCATCTATATCCGTAGGGGACGGCTTCCCAGACGTCCCTATGCATAAATTGTTATACAATTTATGCATTATGGCGAACGCAGTTCGCCGCTACAATATTATAATATCATCTCTGCGGCAACGCCGCATATAAATAAATTCGGGCAATATACTTTTGAATTATCGTAACCTATCCACTCGACCACAACTCCACATTCCACACTCCAAACTCCACACTTAAATTATAGTATATACTACTTAAAAGGATAACAATATTATATAATAGTATTCTTCGTATTTCAAGAGCCGTCAGTTCATTATGACCGCACACAAAACGGCACAATCTACCGAATTGCAACCGCTTTTTACAAGCATTCCCGAACATTCGCCTAGTGTGTTGCCTGTTGTGATTATGTCGTCAATAATCAGAATTTTTTTATCCCTGACAAGTTCCTTGTCAATTATCCTGTAAACTCCCTTGACATTTTTGGCTCTTTCACTTGCCTTTATGCTGTGCTGTTCACGGTTTTCTCTGAATTTTTCAAGCGTGTCAAAGTACGGAATGTTCATAATTTTTGCGCATTCCTTTGCAAGCAGCTCTGCCTGATTGTAACCTCTTTCGATAAGGCGATTTTTGTGCATCGGCACGCAGGTTATTAAATCAAAATTAACCCCCTGATAGCTTTCAAGAATACTCTGCACTATCGGAAACGCAAGCTGTTTTGCATAGCCGCCCTTGTTGCCGAACTTGAACTTCTTTACCGCCTTTTTAAAAATACCGTCATACGGAAAAGGCGATGTGCATTTGTACCCTCCGACAGCGTGTTTAATAATAGCAGGGGAGGGGAACTGCTTTTTACAGCTTTCGCAGGCGTATTCGGTTTTGTGAATTAAAGTTTCGCAGTAGGGGCATCTTACGGGAAACAAAATGTCCTTTGCGTTTTCTTTCAGTTTATCAATAAAGTCCGTCATCACGCAGTAAAAATTCCTTTAGTCCGCTGTAGCGTTTTGTACGGCGGTTGTTGTTTACCATATATTCAACAGTGTACGGATTGCCGACGAGTATAAGAGTTTTCTTTGCTCGTGTAACGGCGGTGTAGAGCAGGTTTCTGTAGTAAAGCTGCGGAGGTCCCTGAAACATCGGGATAATTACAGCGTCAAATTCATTGCCCTGACTTTTGTGCACCGTTACAGCGTATGCAAAGTCGAGGTCGGACGCACTCTCATATGTATATGCGGCGGTCTTATCGTAAAAACTGATTTTAATAATTTTTACCTTTTTGTCAATCTTTTCTATTATGCCAATATCGCCGTTGAAAATACCCTCGCCTGTTTCGCCGTTATCCTTGAACCAGCGAATGTCATAGTTGTTCTTAATCTGCATAACCTTATCGCCTGTGCGGAAGGTCTTTGAGCCTATTGTGACCTCCTGCTTGTCATCACTCTTTGGATTCAAGGCGTTCTGCAACTTAAAATTCAGCTCTGCCGTTCCTAACTCGCCCTTTTTTGAGGGAGAAAGCACCTGAATGTTGTCAAAGGCGGAGTAGCCGTAGGCTTTGGGAAGTCTGCTTACGCATAAATCAACAATAACGTTTGTGACGTCTGATTTATTATTCTTTTGAAGAAAAAAGAAATCCTTATCGGTATTACTCAAAACAGGCATCTCACCGTTCACAATCTTATGTGCGTTGGTGACGATAAGACTTTGCTGTGCCTGCCTGAAAATTTCGTTGAGCCTTACAACGGGGATAATTCCGCTTTCTATCAGGTCGCCGAGAACGTTTCCGGGACCGACGGACGGAAGCTGGTCGGAGTCGCCGACGAGCACAAGCCTGCACCCGAGAGGGAGAGCACGCATAACGCTTTCAAAAATAAAGGTGTCAACCATTGAAACCTCGTCAACAATCAGTGCGTCGCATTTGAGCTGATTGCGCTCGTTTTTGTTGAAAACGGGGTTGTCGTGCTTGTCCCAGCTCACCTCAAGCAGACGGTGCAGAGTTTTTGCTTCATCCCCCGTAAGCTCGCTCATACGCTGTGCCGCACGTCCCGTAGGAGCAGAAAGCAAAACCTTTTTGCCCTTGTCCTTGAGTATCTTTATTATAGCGTTGAGGGTTGTGGTTTTGCCTGTTCCCGGTCCTCCCGTAAGCACAAGCATACCCTCTGTAAGCGCCGAGTTTATCGCCTGTTTCTGCAAATCTGCATAGGTTATTCCGTCAGTTTTTTCGCAGTATTCAATTTCTTTGTCAATGTCCTTGATTTTTTCAGCAGGAAATTTCAGGAGCATTTTTATTCTTGAAGAAACGTACATTTCGCTCAGGTGCAGCTGCGGTGTGAACACAAATTCGGTTTCATCAAAGGTTTCGCCGATTAGTGAGCGGTCAAACAGCATTTCTTCCATACAGTCGTTTATTCTGTCAACTCCGACATTTAAAAAGTCGGCTGATATTGCAACCAGCTTTTCTTTCGGCAGACAGGTGTGACCGTTGCGCTCGTTGTGGCGCAGAATATATGTAATTCCCGCACGAAGTCTTACTCCGCTTTCGGGCTCAAGGCTCTCTTTTTTTGCGATAAAATCTGCACTTTCAAACGAAACGCCGAAGTCGCCCTGACACAGAATATACGGATTTTCCCTGATTCGGTCAACGCACCCCGAGCCTAAAGCGTTGTAGATTTTTACGGCAGAGGTGTTTGAAATTCCGTATTCTCCGAGGTAAAGCATAAGCGTTCTCACGCCCGTATTGGTCTTTAGCTGATTTGCAAAATCAAGCGCCTTGCTTTTGGATATTCCCTTGATTAAGGCGACTCGCTCGGGCTGTGTTTCCATCACGTCAAGGGTAGCCTCGCCGAATTCGGAAACAAGCCTTTGCGCAGTAGACGCACCGATTCCCTTGATTGCGCCCGAAGAAAGATAACGGAGAATATCGGCGCTTTCGGTAGGTCGGCAGATTTCGCAGATTTGCGCAGAAAATTGTCTGCCATAGTTGCGGTGATTTGTGTAAACTCCCGTCAGCTTTACGGTGTCGCCGACGTTTGCCTGCGGCATAATTCCGACAGCGGTTATGTAATCGTCACCGTCGGAAATTTCAATTACGGTGTAGCCGTTTTCTTCGTTTCTGTAAACTATATTTTCAACAGCTCCCTCGAGCTGCAGCAGATTTTCGTTATCCATAAAAATCTTCCTTAAAATAAAAAATTCTATATTAAAACTTACAGTTGATAAATAAAGCCAAATAATATATAATTAGATGTATAATAAAAGCAAAAGCTTTGGAGGTTATAGCAATGGAATTTGTTGCAAACGAGGGTAAGAATGTAGAAATTACCGTAAACGGCACTACATATATGCGCCATGCTATCAAAACACATTTTGTAAAGCAGGGCGAAGATTACATTGAAATTTTCAAAAAGTACGTTTCTCCGCTTTATCAGGAGGGCGATATTGTTTCCTCAAGTGAAAAGATTATCGCACTCTGTCAGAACAGAGTTGTAAAGCGTGAGGACTTAAAAATCGGCTTCTGGGCAAAGTTTCTTTCTAAATTCGCTTCACACCCCGACACAGGAGTCGGCGTTGGCGAAACAATTAAAATGCAGTACGCAATAACGAAAGCAGGTCTGCCTAAAGTCCTTTGGGCAAGCTTTGCCGGCGGAGTATGTAAGCTGTTCGGCAAGAAAGGCGTTTTCTATGAAATCGTCGGAAAGGACGTAGCAGGACTTGACGGCTTTTACGACCACGTGTGGAGCGAATACCGTGACATCGGCATTGAAAATCCCGAAAATCCGTCGGGCGTTTGCGATGAAATAAAAGAAAAGCTCGGAATGAGCTGTATGATAGTTGACGCTAACGATTTGGGACAGGAAGTACTCGGTTATTCTTCCGACATAACCCTTTCGGAAGAGGAGCTTCTCGGATTAATCGCTGACAACCCCTGCGGGCAGGGACAGCAGACAACCCCGATTATCCTTATCCGCAAGAAGCAGTAAATATATTTCTGACTTTTGAGGTTTTTGTGATTAAAATCTCAATTCAATTTTATCACAGCGCATAAAATAAATCAATCACTACAAAATAAAACTGCCCTGAAAGTTGCTTTCGGGGCAGTTTTTGATTCAAAAATTTACAATATTATTTCATCAATTCTAAAAATTCATTTTTGCTCATAAGCTTTGCAAAGCCGTATTCCTCACAGACTTTTTCGCAAATCTGCCTTGTTTCATCGTCCATATCACAGTCGAGGCAGATTACATAATCGTGCTTGCCGTGGCTTACCCATCTGACCTTTGCTACAGCACTTCGCAGAATAAGCTCTGCGTCATCACACTTTCCGTTTATCGGCGTGACAAACATCACCGAATTGTCATTTTTGTATCTGAACAGAAAGCACGTCAGGTCACGCACAACCGAAATGACGCCGATTACGGCAAAAACAACCAGAATGACAGCTGACAGAACATCCATATGCAATTCACCTCATTACATTTTATTATAAAATTTAAAATTGGTGCGTATAAATTGATTAAAGCTATGTAAAATAATATGGACAGCACCGTGCAAAATGTGCGGTATTGTCAAAGCGGAAATACCGCACAAAATTTAATGAGGTGAAGAAAAATGACAGACAATTCATATGCAAATCAGAGCATTGCCTGCACCGTAACAAACTGTAAAAATCACAACAGCACAAAGAACTTCTGCTCGCTTGAGTCAATCAAGGTGGGTACTCACGAGGCAAACCCGACGGTTTGTCAGTGCACAGACTGCCAGAGCTTTGTAGCTAAAAGCTGCTGTCAGTGATTAAGGAAAATGTTTCCGATTTCAGTCCGTGATGTTCTCGGATTGCCGAAGTACCCTCAACCGCAAAGGTTGGGGGCGCTTTGTTTACATTTACTTAACGGAGGAAATTTGTTTGAGCAGAATAATTATTTCAACTGAAAGCGGCTCTGACCTGCCATGGAAAATAAGTGTTCCGAACTGCATTGAGATACTGCCTATGCACATCACATTCGGCAGAAAAATGTTTTTTGACGGTGAATTTGACGTAGCAGAGGCAGAACGCTTTTTTAAGGAGTCAGGCAAGCTGCCCGTAACCTCTGCACCAAATTTAGGGGAATATTCAGCGCATTTCAGAAATATTTTCCGAAAATATCCCGATTGCAGAATAATCCATATTGCCTATTCGTCAAAGCTTTCGGTGTCGTATCAGAACGCCGTAATAGCGTCAAAGGAGTTTCCGCCGTCAAGATTGCAGGTGATAGATTCCCGGAGCGGCTCAATCGGTGCAGGTGCGCTGATAATTAAGGCTTGTGAAATTGTCGGCAGATTAGGCAAAAGCCATTCGCTTAACGAGTGCGTGTCAATTATTTGCAGTCAGAGGAAAAACGTCTGCTGTTCGTTTGTGCTCGACAGTCTTGATTATCTGAAAGCAGGCGGAAGAATATCGGGAGTTGCGCATTTCGGAGCGTCAATGCTGAACATAAAGCCCTGCATTACGATTGAAAACGGTGTGCTTGAAAGCGGCAAAAAGTACAGGGGAAGTCTTTACAGAATTGCAGACAGCCTTATGTCGGATTTTGTAAGCAGGAATAAACCGTCAAAGGATTTTATCATAATCGGCTACGGATATAAAATCAACAGGGGACTTCTGTTTTCGCTGAAACGTCAGGCGCACAGAATGGGATTCAAAAAATCGTGGTGCTTTCAAATCGGCAGTGCGGTAACGGCACACACAGGCGGAGAATGCATAGGTTTTTCGGCTATTCGTTAAGCATATTAAAAGACTGTCATAGAGCTTTTTGCTTTACGACAGTCTTTGATTAATTATTCAGTAAATGATTTTTCAATATGCATAACGGGGATTAGCTTCGGGTCAATCGTGCGGATTTTATCTTTTGCAGTTTTGCGGATTTCATCATTGCTCTGCTTGAAACCGTGCGGCACAACAAGGTCAAAAATTACGTTTGTGTGCGTGTCGCCCTTTACAACTCTGAAATCGTGAATTGAAATTCCGCTGTCTTCACCGCATAATTCTCTGCACACTCTGTCTTTTAAATTCAAAGTGTACTCGTCGTCGGTGGCAATCGGGTCCATATGGATTGTAGCCATACAGTTAAACTTCCGCTCAAGCGTTTTTTCAATCAAATCAATAGAGTCGTGAGCCTTTAAAATATCCTCGTTGCTCGGAATTTCAGCGTGGAGCGAGATTATACATCTTCCCGGACCGTAATCGTGAACGATTAAATCGTGTATGCCCACAATCATATCGTCCTGCATTACAGTGTCTTTAATGTCGTTTACAAATTCAGCGTCAGGCGGATTACCGAGCAGGGGAGAAAGGCTTTCCTTAAATGTGCTTACGCCCGTAAACAGAATGAATATCGCAACCGCCGCACCGAGGTAGCCGTCTATCATAAGTCCCGTTAAATTTGAAATCACAAGACCGATAAGCACGATCGTCGTTGCAACGCAGTCGGTCAGCGAATCAAGAGAGGTTGCTTTAAGTGCAGAGGAATTAATTTTCTTTGAAAGAATTTTATTAAAGAAGTACATCCACAGCTTTACTGCAACCGAAGCAATTAGAATACAAGCAGAAACAAGCGTTATTTCGGTTGATGAATCAGGCGATATAATCTTGCCGATTGAGCTTTTCAGAAGTTCGATTCCGACAAGCAGAATTACAACGGAAATTCCCAGACCTGCAACGTATTCGTATCTACCGTGACCGAAGGGATGTTCCTTGTCGGCAGGACGGCTTGCAAGCTTGAAACCGAGAAAAGTCACAACCGAGCTTCCTGCATCGGAAAGGTTGTTGAAAGCGTCGGCAACTACGGAAATTGAAGCAGACACAATGCCTGCCGTCAGCTTGGCGGCAAAAAGGCACAGGTTGAGGAAAATTCCCACAATGCCCGACATATTGCCGTATGCAGAACGAACCTCGGGATTTTTAATATCTTCGCTGTTTTTTACAAACAGCCTTGTCAATAGCTTTATCAAAACAAACACCGCTTACTTTTTAGAATCAGGGCATATTACCATAATATGCCTGCTGGTTTTATGCTCTAATAAGCTATTTTATACGGCAAACGTCGGTTAGTCAAGAGAAACTATTTTGATTTTAAAAGCCTTGCGGCGTACAGTACGCAGGCAACGCTTACGCCCGTATCTGCAATTACCGACATCCACATTGATGCAATTCCGAATGCGGCAAGGATGATTACAGCCGCCTTTATGGTGAGAGCAAAAATTATGTTTGTCTTGACTGTTCTCATAACCTTGCGTGACAGCTTAATTGCATCGGGAAGTTTTACAAGGTTTCCCGAAGAAAGAACTGCGTCTGACGCTTCAATTGCTGCCTCGCTGCCAAGTCCCATTGCAATTCCGCAGTCGCTTGCCGAAAGTACCGGTGCATCGTTGATTCCGTCGCCGACAAAGCAGACCGCCTTTGACTGCGTTTTAATTTCTTCAACCTTATCGAGCTTGTCACTCGGCAGAAGATTTGAATAGCACTTGTCAAGTCCGAGCTTTTTGCTTACCTTGTCGGCATTGCTCTTTGAGTCGCCTGTGAGCATTACGGTGTTTTTTACTCCGAGCTTTTTCAGCTTTGAAATAACTTCCTGCGATTCCGCTCTTACTGTGTCGCTCACGCTCAGTGCGCCAATAAGCTCTCCGTCATAGACAACAAAAACAGATGCGTTGCCTGCAAGCTTTTTCTGCTCGTCACTCAGAATTTTAATTCCGCCGCATTCAAGCTTTTTGCCGTTGTAAACTGCGCTTGTGCCGTGACCTGCCGATTCGCTGTAGTCGGAAAGCTGTGGAAGTTTCAGATTCTCGGCTTTTTTCTTAATCGCAGTTGCAACGGGATGAACGGAATGTTTTTCACAGGCGGCGGCAAGGGTGAGAACCTCGCTTTCACCGTAAGTACCAAAGGTAGTTATGTTTTCAACCTCAAGCCTGCCGCTTGTCAGCGTTCCCGTTTTGTCAAAGACGAATGAATCAGCCTTTGCAAGAGCTTCAATGTATTTTCCGCCCTTAATAAGAACACCGATTTTGGAAGCCGCTCCGATTCCCGAATAATAGGAGAGGGGAACGGAAATTACAATAGCGCAAGGGCAGGATGCAACCAGACAAACGAGCGCCCTGTAAATCCATTCGCTGAATTCGCCCAGACAGAGCAGAGGCGGGATAAACGCAATTGCGGCGGCGATGATAATTACAATCGGAGTGTAGATTGACGCAAAGCGGGTAATCAGCTTTTCCTTTTGTCCTTTGCGTGCGGCGGCGTCCTCAACGAGCTGTAAAATTCTCGATGCAGTGCTGTTGCCGTACTCCTTTGTCGTTCTGATTTCAATAAGCCCGTTTCCGTTGATTGCGCCGCTCATTACTTCACTGCCGACCGTTATGTCAACAGGCAGGCTTTCACCTGTAAGTGCGGAGGTGTCGAGAGTGGATTTTCCCTTTGTGACAACTCCGTCAAGCGGAAGTCTTTCGTAGGGCTTAACCGTTATGATACTTCCTGTTTTTACGCTTTCGGCAGGAACAACGGTGTCGATTCCGTCTTTTACGATTGTAGCCGTATCGGGGCGAATCTGCGCAAGCTTTTCAATATCCCTGCGAGATGCGTCAACGGCGATGTCCTCGATAAATTCACCGAGCGAAAAGAGGATTGTTACCATAGCCGCCTCAACAAATTCGCCAAGGCAGAAAGCGGCGACAACTGCAACGGCGAGCAGTACGGTTTCGTCAATTTTCAGCTTTACTGCGTTTTTAATACCTTTAATAAATATTTTATAGCCTGAAAGTAAAGTTGCCTCTACGCTTAAAATTAAGAGAATAACGGTTGAAAAAGTCTGATTATCGGGCAGTACAAGGTGAAGAACAAACGCCGCAACTCCCAGAACGATTGCAGCAATCAGCATTACGGTGTCTGCATTTATTTTGCCCGATTGCTTTTCTTTTGTTTTTTTACTGCTGTCAACTACGGTTACGCCGTCCTCAATGCTGTCGCAAATCTGCTGAATCTGCAAGAGCGAATCGGGATTTTCGGAGGAGAAGGAAAGAATTTTTGTGGCAAAATTAAAGCTCACGTTTTCAAAGCCCTGCGTATCCGCAATCTTGCTTTCAATTTTTGACGCACAGTGAGCACAGTTGAGATTTTCAAGAGTGTAGGTATACTTCTTCATAAATCCTCCTTATTCGAGAACGTGGTCAAGTCCCATTTCGATGATTTTCTTTACGTGGTCGTCGTCAAGGCTGTAGTAAATCTGCTTGCCCTCCCTGCGCACACGCACAAGCTTGTTCTGACGTAGTACACGAAGCTGGTGGGAAATAGTGCTCTGCTCCATATTAAGAGCCTCGGCAATGCTCAGAACCGACATTTCGGTGTCGGAAATTGTGAACATAATTCTGATTCTCGTTGAGTCGCCGAAAACCTTAAAAAGGTCGGCAAGGTCAAACAGCACCTCAAGGTCGGGCATTTCGGTATGTTGTGCAGGTGTGATTTTATTTTCCATAAAGATTCCCCTTTATTAAAAATAGTTGAACATATGAATAAATGTTCATATGTTAATATAAATATACCACCGATACATTTGATTGTCAATAGGTATTATGAAAAAATTGGATTTATTTATAAAAATTCCGCTAAACTATAATTTAATGCGGAATTCGGAATGCGTAATTCGGAATTGTGGTCGAGTGGATAGGTTGCAATAATAGAAAAGTTTAGTGCCCGAATTAATTTATATGCGGCGTTGCCGCAGAGATAGTATTATAATATTGTAGCGGCGAACTG
>DPHV01000038.1 GCA_003521625.1 Ruminococcus sp. | reverse complement strand
CTTGACTTTTTATAGTTAGTCTTTTTATTTTGAGCGACTATGTGTCACCCGCAACAATTTACTGAAATATTTGTATAAAATAAAAACTGCCCCATATGAAAATATGGGACAGGAATTTCCTGCGGTACCACCCAAATTGACGTAAACGTCCGCTTTGAGTAATCATCGGATTACAAGCCTTTAACGCAGGCATACGCCGTGCTTATTCACACGGAGCTCGGGGGCAGCCTGTCGGATTTTCACCTGAAGCTTTGCACCGGACAGCTTCTCTCTGTAAGGATTCAAAACGACTCATCCCGTCATTGCCGAATAAAAATATTTATCTTCTAAATTATATGACCGTTTTATTTACTTGTCAACAGTTTTTTATTATTATTTGCGTTTCCTTATTACCGAGCCTGTCGGAACAGCTTTGTCGGACTGCATAAAGAGCTTTTGAGTCGGGTGCGGAGCGCTGTCAACAAATTCTCCGTCTTCGTTTTTAAGCGAAATACATTTTATATTAAACGGTATTCCGCTCGGAGGGAGAACGTCGAGAGTATCGCCTACAAGGAACTTATTGCGCTGTGAAATAAGCGAGGTTGTATCGTCAATCGACTTTTCGCACACTGCAACTGCGTCATAGTGGCGAATATATCCTCCGTTGCCCGTAACCTGTCCCGGCTCGTGATTGAAGTAAAAGCCTGTGTTGTATTCCCTGTGGCTGATTTTTTCAAGCTCCTCCTTAATCCAAGGCTTTAGCTTATAATCATCACTCATATTTTCAAAATAATCGTCTACTGCGTGGCGGTAAGCGTTTGTCGTTACGGCTGTGTAATAGGCAGACTTTGCTCTGCCCTCAATCTTAAAGCTTGAAACGCCTGCCTTTACAAGCTCGGGAATATGCTCAATCATACACAAATCCCTTGAATTGTAAAGATAAGTGCCGTCGGAGGTTTCCTCAACAGGGAAATACTGTCCCTCTCTGTTTTCTTCAAAGAGGTGATATTTCCAGCGGCAAGGCTGTGCGCAGTCACCGTGGTTTGCATCTCTGCCTGTCATATAGCTTGAAATCAGGCATCTGCCCGAAAACGAAACGCACATTGCGCCGTGAACAAAGCACTCAATTTCAAGCTCGGGAGGAATTTTTGCACGCATTTCTGCAATTTCGTCAAGCGGAATTTCCCTTGCAAGCACAACTCTTGACGCACCCATATTGTAGAGCGTATTTGCCGTTGCGTAGTTTGTAACGCCTGCCTGCGTTGAAATGTGGCGTGCTACCTTCGGAGCGTAGCGCTTTGCCGCCTCAAAAACGCCGAGGTCGGCAATAATAAGAGCGTCAACTCCACATTCCTGCGCATAGGATAAAAAGTCGGGTAAAAATTCAAGCTCTTTATTGCGTGGCAGAACGTTACAGGTTACGTGAACCTTCTTACCCAGTGCGTGAGCCTTTTCACACGCAAGCTTTAGCTGTGTATTGTCAAAATTCTGCGGAGCTGACCTCATTCCGAACATTTTTCCTGCGAGGAAAACTGCGTCAGCGCCGAATTTCAGCGCCGAATCAAGGCACTCCATATCGCCTGCCGGCGACAAAATTTCAGGTTTCTTTATCATTGTATATACTCCAGATTTGCTTCGTGCTCGTAGATTGTGGAAGCGTAGTATGCGTTTCCGTCCTTATCGTGGCAGAAGTAGTAATAGCCTGTATCGTTTGGATTGATGGCCGCAAGGATTGCGTCCATTCCGGGGTTGCAGATAGGTCCTGCGGGAAGTCCGGCCTTGTTGTAGGTATCGTACTTGCTGGTATAATTCTTACCCTCGCTTTTCGGAACATCAAGAGCACTTCTGTATGGATAGAACTTTGTTGAGTCAAGTCCGAGGTTTGAAACACCCATATCAGCATCAGCGGACAGTCTGTTGTGGAGAATTGAAGATACGTTGTACATATCGTCGACATCAGCCGCCTCAGCCTGAATAATCGAAGCTATAGTCATAATCTCGTCAAGCGAATACTCACTTCCGCTGTCTTCAATAAGCTTGTTTACAGTCATAAGCTTGTCGTAACCGCTTACATCCTGCTTTTCACTGAGCTTCATTTCGTAGTTGTTGAGGAACTTATATATTGTGCTTTCGGCGTCCTCATTCTTGTAGAACTCGTAGGTATCGGGATAGAGATAACCCTCAAGCTTATAGTAACGGTCCTTACCGTTCTTAATGGCTTTGAGGAAGCTGAAATCGTTGTCAAATTTATCGGAGGAGCACAGCTCAAGGAACTTGTCCGTACTGCTTAAAACTCCGTTCTCTTTGAGTGTGTTTGCAATTTCAAGCACATTCTGTCCTTCGGTAATCATTACCTTTACGGTATCTGTTCTGTTGTTTGAGCTTAAAAGATAATTTATTATAGCCTCATAGTCCATATTTTTGCTTATTTCGTATGTGCCCTGAGTAAAATCATCAGCTGATTTTGTTACTGTTGCAAACATTTTGAAATATGACGGCTCGCCGATAATTCCGTTTTTAGCGAGTGTGTCGGCAACGTCGTCAAGTGTAGGATTTTCGGGAATTTCAATTTTGACCTTCGTGGAATCTGTGCGGTTGATTGCAAGCAAATCGTTCATTCCCGTTATTAAAAATACAGAAAGCATTGCACCGACTGTTACAACCGAAACAATCCAGAACCACCTGAAATATCGGCGGTTATGCTTATTCTTGGCTTTAAGCTCTTTTTTCTTGGCTTTCTTTTTCTTTTTAAGCGCATTTTTGGACTGTCGGGCAATCTCGTCCTTTACGTCCTGACCGCTGTATGAATTAAGCTCGTCGGACTCACTGTAGCCGTTTTCACCGTCATCATCGTAGTTGTCACGTATATTAAGGTGAAAGTTTTCAGCCTTACGGCGCCTTTGCTGTTCAAAATTATTCTGCGTAAAATTATTATTGTCAAGGCTCATATGTATCATTCCTTTTTGATGCATTATCTGATGCACTGCGAAATATAGTTTATAAATTTATCGGTAACAAGAATGTCGGCGTTTTTATCAAAAATGCCTTTGGGAAGTTCTTTTTCTATACAGCGTGAATAGCAGATTCCAACGCTGATTCCGCCGAATTTTTCAAGAAATCTGTCGTAGTAGCCCTTGCCGAATCCGAGTCTGTAGCCCTGATAATCAAAGCAAAGTCCGGGCACAAGGCACAAGCCGTCAGAAAAGTCAGTAACCTTTTCACAGATTTCTTCGTCAGGCTCCATAATCGAAAACGCTCCTTTTTTAAGGCAGTCGGTGGAATTTATATAGTAAAAGTCCATCAGCCCCGTCTTGTCTATGCATTTAGGAACGGCAAGGCGTTTGCCGTCTTTGAGAGCCGTTTCGATTATTTCAGAGGTATCGACCTCAATCGGCGTTGAAACAAACGCAAAAAGCGTTCTGCATTTTTTGTATTCGTCAAGTGACAAAAATTTCTCTGTGAGCTTTCTGTCAAGCTCCCTTTTTACATCTTTGGGGCAATTTACACGCAGTCGCTTGTAGACGGTGCGAAGCTCATTTTTGCGCTGTCTGATATTCTTGCTTAAAGGCATTGCATAGCCTCAATTACGCTGTCGGCTGTTTCCTTTGACAAAACGGCGGTAACGATTGCGTGACCGAATTCTATTGAACAGCCGGCGCCCTTTGCGGTGATAACCTTTCCGTCGGTTTCTGTGTGAGCGGCAGTGTACTGCGCACCCTCAAGCTCTGTTTCAAAGCCCGGGAAGCAGGTAGCCTTTCTGCCCTTTAACATTCCCAGATGACCTAGAATTGACGGTGCGGCGCAGATTGCGGCAACGATTTTATCGTTATCGTAGCAGTATTTAACTGTATTTATTACGCAGTCGGCTTTTTCAAGGTTCAGCGTGCCGGGCATTCCGCCGGGGAGCACAACGCCCTCTATATTATCAAGGCTGATTTTATCAGGCATAATGTCGGCTTTAACGGTTACGTTGTGAGAGCTTGTAACCATTTCGCCTGTTACGCCGACTGTGAGAACGTCAAGCTTTGCGCGGCGCATTACGTCAAGCGTTGCAAGAGCCTCGGTTTCTTCAAAACCTTCTGCAAGAAAAACATAGAACATATCGCATTTCCTTTCAACTGAGAGTTATACCGATATAGGTATTTTCGGGAATTTTTTCGTTATTCTTAAGGGACTTTATCATCCCGTATTTTTCGTTTATGGAATTTTTATATAACTTATCGTCAGGTTTACACGTAAATACAAAACGCTTTGCATTTGAGTTTTTTATAAGCATTTCTGCAAGTGTAAAAAAGCTGTCGTAAATTGAGTAGAACACCTTGGCTGTACCGTTTTCCTCCTCAAAAAGAGCAAAGCATTTGTCAGATTTTACGGTTTTGCAATCGTAAAGTGAATAGTAATCTGATGCAAAGGAGATAAAATTATTATTCTGCAAGAGAAAATTATCTTTTAAACATAATCTTTGCAGTTCTTCATAATTATATGAATTAACAGATGTCCGTTTGCTTTGATTATTCTCCGCAAACCGAATCAGCTCTTCTCGTGTAAAAACTGCTTTTCGTGCTGTGCAAAGAGGTTTGTAGCCAAAGCGTTCGTAATATCCGTAAAGTCTTTCGTTTGCAGGAAAAAGCAACGAATAAACATCACCGTTTTTGCGTGAATCTGACATAGCATATTCTATAAGTCTGCCCATTATTCCGAGGTTTCTGTAATCAAGTGACGTTGCGGCACAGCAGAGGTAGTGAGCCTTTTTGCCGTTAAGCGTTGAATGTACAAGATACAGCATTGCAACAGGCTTATTATCAATACTTGCGGTATAAATTGAAGTAAAGCCAAGACAACGGTTAAAGAACAAATCAACCGCCTCGCTTTTTTCTTCAAAGCAGTCAAGCCAGAGCTTTTTTAAAAGCGGAATATACTCTGATTTATTTTTTTCAAAATTAAGCTTCATCTTTCAGCCTTGCATTGTAGCGGTCAAGGATAATAACGGGATTGTAGGACAGCTTTGACTTTCTCAAGCCTTCAAGTCCCATATCCTCTTCCCTGTTTATATACTTATATTTTGTAAGAGTTTTTGCAAACTCGTTGTTTATCACCGAATAAACTCCGTCATATTCACGCAGAGCCTTTTCAAAATTTATGTCGTAAACGTTCGAAGAAATCTCACTGCCGAGCGTCATTGCAACAGGCTTTTCGTCAACATACAGCACTGCGCCCTGCATATTGAAAGCGTCTAAATTTTCAAGGCTCTCACAAATCGCCTTTATTTCTTCGTTATCCTCGGAAGGGATTCCGTTTTCCGCGTACCAGCCAAGCACAACCTTTAAGGCATCGTACTTGTTGTTATCATCAATAGTTTCAAATCGAATGTTATCGTAAGTTTTGTAGAACTTTGAAATATGGTTTCGCTTTGCGTGAAATCTTTTGCCCTGAAGCGTTACAAGCTCTTCGGTCAGGTAGATATAATCCTGATTTTCGGGTGAACGCTCAAAGGTAAATTTTGACGGAAACATTGACTCGAGCATTGCTCTCTGTCCGTTTGTAAGCATTACAATAAACGGCTTTTTGCCTCTTTCAAGAGCGTCGGCAAAAATCTCCTCAAGAGCGCCCTTTATGTTTTTTCCCGTCGGCATACAGTAACCCCATAAACTGCCGTCATCCTTAAAATATGCCTTTATCAGCGTATCGTCGTAAAGTGCAAAATTTATATTGTACTCGTTACGCCAAAGGTAGGCGTTGAGCAGATTAAGGTCACAGCCGAAAGCCGTTGAGTAATCGTAATATTTTTTATATTCTTCAATCTGTGATTTTTCAATCAGCGTAAAATTCAGCATAAAATATCTGATACCGCCTTGTCGATTTCTTCCGAAATTTTTTCAATACTTTTAATTTCGCCGTTTTCACAACAGTTAATTATGCGCCACGAGCATTTTTCAGCCGCATAGAGCGCACTTCTTCTGCATTCAAGCAGATATTTGAGATTTTTTTCGTGAATATCCTTTTTCGAGATGTCACCGCCGTAGCGTTTTTCCATAAGCTTCTGCGAAACCTGCGGCTCAACGTCAAGGTAAATTACAACATCGGGCTTGGGAATTCCCAGCTTTTCATATTCAAAATTGCTCTGCCACTCGATAAAGGAATCACGCTCGCTGTCGTCAAGCTTTGACATCTGGTAGATGATATTTGAAGTTGCGTATCTGTCGCTTAAAATACAGCAACCTTGCTCGTAATCCTTTTTCCAGTGCTGTAAGTAGCTTGCCGCCCTGTCAACAGCGTAGAACGCAGATGCAGTATAAGCATTTACGTCCTCGGGCTTATCGCCGAAATCACCGCCGAGATACATTTTTACAAGAGCGGAGCTTGGACTTGCGTAATCGGGGAATTCAAGCTTTCGTACATTCAAGCCTTGCTTTTTTAACTTTTCTGCAAGAATTTCGGTCTGGGTAGCCTTTCCGCTGCCGTCAAGACCTTCAATTACAATTATTTTGCTTTTCATATTAACACCTGTATTATTTACCGTATTTCTTGCGCATTTCCTTTTGCTTTCCACAGCACATATTCCCCTCGGGACAAGGTCCGAAAAGGCAGGAAGGTCCGCAGTTTTTGAACAGATTTGGCGCAACCTCAAGGCACTGCAAAAGCATCTGCTCTGCTACCTCACGGATTTCCCACTGTGCACGGTTGCAACAGCGGTGTGCAAAGAAGTTTTGCAGACTGCGTGCGTTGAACGAGCAGACAATTTTAGTAGTTGACGCATTCGGAAGTATAAAACGTGCGTCCTCGTTAGCCTTTTTTATGAAAGCGGAGCATTGCTTTTTGTTTTCCTGTCCGAATTTTTCAATAATCTCTTCATCACTGCCACTTATATCATTTCCGTTTTCACTGCAATAATCCTTGATATATCCTGCGGCAAGCGCATCTCTGATTTCCTTGTAAGCGTCAGCCTGAAGTGAAATCACCTTATTATATGCATTGAGTGCTTTTTCGTTTTTTGCAATCTCGGGCGGAGTTACAAATTCAAACTTCGTTCCGTCAACGTAGCGCTGTGACTGCTGACTGTAGGAAGCGATTCTGTGGCGCACAAGCTGATGAGAGCAGGCTCTTGAAATCCCCTCAATTCCAAAGGTGAATACTGCGTGCTCTGTGGGACTTGCGTGTCCGAGGTCAGAAAGCATATTGATAAACGAAGCTGTTTTTTCTTCGGTAAGTCCTTCTCTTATATCTTCAATTCCCGACGGCGAATAACAGAGCTTTGCCGCCATAGCAACGGTTTGCTCGGGATTCGGCGTATGCGTCAGAAGTGTAACTTTAATAGCCATTTTACTCCTCTTTTCAAACATAACAAACATATTTCTGCATAATTATAATTATTATATCATTTTATGCTATGCTTTTCAACATTTATTTTTTGGATTTTCAAGTCCTCAATCGTCCGCTATAAATATGAATTGTAAAAATAATAAAGATGTGGTAAAATAACAATATAAAAGAGGCGGTATATTTGAACAACATAAAAAAACTTTTTATACATAAAATAACTTCTGCGTGGCAGTATGTAAAGACCTTTGTAAAATGGCTTTTAATTGCGTCTGCAACAGGACTTATCGGCGGTGCGATTGGCTCGCTTTTCAGCATTTGCATTAAATATGCAAACAGCTTTGAAAGCAGTCTGTGGTATCTGATTTTTCTGTTGCCATTGGGCGGTGTACTGATTGTTTTTCTGTACAAGCTGTGCAGAATAGAAAACGACCCGGGCACAAACTGCGTTCTGGAGTCGATTCGTAACAAAAATCATGTTCCGTTTGTTATTGCTCCGCTGATATTTATTAGCACGATTATTACTCACCTGTTCGGCGGTTCGGCAGGCAGAGAGGGCGCCGCACTCCAGCTTGGCGGAAGTCTTGGAACTATTGTCGGCAGAATTTTACACCTTGAAGAAAGCGACATCCACGTTGCGGTTATGTGCGGAATGAGCGGACTTTTCTCATCGCTTTTCTGCACCCCTATTACAGCCGCATTCTTTGCGCTTGAAGTAATCAGCGTGGGCGTTGCATACTACTCTGCACTTGTTCCCTGTTTTACCTCGGCGGTGATTGCATACTTTGTTTCAACAAGGCTCGGGGTTGCTCCGCTGCACTTTGAAATAAGCAAGACAATTCCGAAGCTTGACTTTATTTCACTTATTCAGGTTATCGGACTTGCCGCTGCTTGTGCTGTTGTAAGTATCATTTTCTGTGTTGCAATGCGAAAAACACAGAAGTGGGCAAAAAAGCTGATTAAAAACGAATATCTGCGAATTATCACAGGCGGTGTGATTATTATTGCGCTGACCTTTGCTGTAGGATGTCGTGACTACAACGGTGCAGGCTCGGGGATAATTGCAAACGCAATCGGCGGAAACGCAAAACACGAGGCGTTTATCCTTAAAATAATTTTCACTGCCGTCACAATCGGGTGCGGATACAAGGGTGGCGAAATTGTGCCGACGCTGTTTATCGGTTCAACTTTCGGCTGTGTTTTCGGAAATCTTTTAGGACTCGACCCGTCGTTCGGTGCGGCTATAGGATTGATTTGCCTGTTCTGCGGAGTTATCAACTGTCCTATTGCTTCAATTCTTCTGAGCGTTGAGGTTTTCGGTGCACAGGGACTTATTTTCTTCGGAATTGCAAGCGCAGTAAGCTATATGCTGAGCGGATATTACGGACTATACAGCAGTCAGAAAATTCTTTATTCGAAATTAAAAGCAGAATATATCAACATTAATGCTAAATAAACGGCAATAAAAAAGGTCGGAACATCGCTGAATACGCTGTTCTGACCTTTTGCTTTAATTAAATTTTTTCTGCAATCTCACCCAAACGCTTATATATGCTGTTTTCGGGGACATATCCTCTTACAAACGAAAGCGGATAAACGTTTGTGTTTCTGCCGACAACCGAGCCTGGATTCAGAACGCTGTTGCAACCGACCTCAACATAGTCGCCAAGCATTGCTCCGAACTTTTTAACGCCTGTTTCAATCTTATCGTCGTCGCAAAGCACAGTTACAAGGCTCTTGTCGCTCTTGAGATTCGAGGTAATCGTTCCTGCGCCTGTATGCGCCTTATAGCCGAGAATGCTGTCGCCGATATAGTTGTAATGCGGAACCTGTACTCCGTCAAAGAGGATTGAATTTTTAAGCTCTGTTGAGTTGCCCACAACTGCGCCCTTGCCGACAATTGCGCTTCCTCTTATAAAAGCACAGTGACGCACCTCTGCGTTCTCGCAGATGATGAGCGGTCCGCCGAGATATGCCGACGGAAAAACAGTTGCACTCTTTGCAACCCAGATGTTTTCTCCCCTCTGCTCGTAGATTTCGGGGTCGAGCGTTTTGCCGAGCTCAATAATGAAATCTTTGATTTTCGGCAACGCTTCCCAAGGATAATCAACGCTTTCAAGAAGTGGTTTTGCTATTGTTTTGCTGTAATCAAAAAGATTATCAGCAAGCAGATTTTCATTGCTCATTTTCGTATACTTCTCCCATAAAATATTTTAAACCTCAACAAAGAACAGCCAATAGCCGTTTGCGTCCTTGCCTGCAACAAACTCCACTCCGCAGCTTTCGTATTTAGAAAACACGTATGTTCTGCCGTTTTGTGGGTTTGTAACAGAGGCACAACCGCCTGCGTGCTTCCACTTTTCGGAAAACACGTTGAAACCTTTTATCAGAAAGCTGTCCTTTGAGGTTTTGCCGACAAATCTATAATTTTTCTGCATTATCATCAACCTTCTTGTATTTTAAGTCGCCCGACAGCTTTTTGTCAAACCCTGCTTTTCTGAAAATCACTACGGTAACTACTGCACAAAGCACACCGAGTAAAATTCCGCAGAGCACATCGGACGGAAAGTGAACATAGTTATAAAGCCTTGAAAATGCAATCAGAACGGCAACCGCAATGGCAGGTATGCCAAACCTCTTGTCACGCATCAAAAGCACCGTTGCCGCCGCAAACGACGAACAGCTGTGTCCCGACGGAAAGCTGTAACCGCTCGGCGCCTTGATAAACGGCACAACAGATGGATTTACAACGAACGGCCTTTCACGAGCGATAAAGTGCTTCAATCCCACTTCGCCGATTAAAAAGCCGACTGCGACTGCGCACAAAACCATAACGCCCGTTGCCCTTGTTTTGCGAAAGCACATCATAATTACCGACGCAATAATCCATATGCCGCCTGCTTCTCCGATATAACTGAAAAAAGCCAGCACATAATCAAGGAAAACACATTTAAAAGTATTCTGAATAAAATCAAGAATTGTAAAGTCTATTGATTGAATTATCTCAAATAATTCCATTTATAACCCTTCTTTATTATACCAAACTCTTTTAACATTTTCAACACAATTATTAACATTATGTTGTATTTTTTATTGATTATTTAAAATCTCAAATTGTTTCAGCTTTGAATAAAGCATTTCATCGACAATTGCTTCAATTTCCAAGCCCTCGGAAACGTATTCCTCGCAGATTAGCGTACCTTTTGTGCGGATTTCGTTTGCAAGTCCTGCGTTTGCAAAAGGAATGAGCAGCTTTACACGCTTCATTCTGACGGGAAGATTATCGTCAATCGCCTGCAAGAGTTTTTCTACTCCCGTACCGTTCTTTGCGCTTATGCGAATATATGAGCAGAAATCCTGTGCCAACACTTCGTCCTTTACCAAATCGCACTTGTTCAGAACGGTGATAATCGGTCTGTCACCGCAGCCGAGGGATTCAAGCAAATCGGTTGTGATCTGCATATGCGTTCTCGCTTCTTCACTTGACGCATCGCATACATTTAGTATTATATCCGACTGTGCCGCCTCTTCAAGAGTCGAACGGAAAGCTTCAACAAGGTGGTGCGGCAGTCTGCGCACAAGACCTACCGTGTCAATCAGCATTACAGTAACGCCGCTCGGAAGTTTCAGCGCACGAGAGGTTGGGTCAAGCGTTGCAAAAAGCTTGTCCTGCGCAAGCACTCCTGCGTCGGTTAAGTAATTCATCAGCGTTGACTTTCCTGCGTTTGTGTAGCCGACTATTGCAACTGTGATTACGCCGTCCTTTTCTCGCCTTTTGCGGAGCATATTGCGGTGCTTTTCAAGGTCGGTAAGCTCTTCCTTAAGCGTTTCCATTCTGCGCCTTATGTGACGTCTGTCGGTTTCGAGCTTTGTTTCACCGGGACCTCGTGTGCCGATACCGCCGCCGAGCCTTGACATCGCAATTCCCTTTCCCGTAAGGCGTGGGAGCATATACTTGAGCTGTGCAAGCTCAACCTGTAATTTGCCCTCTTTTGAACGTGCTCGCTGTGCAAAAATATCGAGAATAAGAGTTGTGCGGTCAATTACCCTCACGTCTGTTTCGGCTTCCATATTTTTAATCTGAGTCGGCGAAAGCTCGCTGTCAGCTACGATTAAATCTACCTCCTGCGCATTGCAGATTTCTGTGATTTCGGCAAGCTTGCCTGTTCCGACATACGTTGCAGTTTCAACCTTATTTAAGTTCTGCGTTACAGAAAAAACAGGCTCTGCCCCTGCACTTTTTACAAGCTCAAACAGCTCCTCAAGAGAAGCCTGTGCGTCATATTCTCCCGTATCAACGCTGACAAGCAGTGCACGTGTAATTTTTTCTTCATTGCTTTTAAGTTCCATTTTTTCTCCTAAAAATACTGTTAAATTAATTCAAAATAGCCATTGCCCACATAATAGGAGTGAGTAATATACAAACAGCTAAAAATATTTTGATAATTATTCTGTATATTGAAAAGCTGAGATATTGTTTTTCGCTAAATTCTAACTTTGCTTTTTCTTCATAATCTTTGGTTAAAAAATCATCTTTAAGAAAATTGATAATCAAAAATTCATACGTCAAAAGTATTGCAATAGGAAAATATACATTCATTTCTTTTTCTGACGCAAGCGAAACTATAACTATCGAAATAAAAGAAATAAAAAATCCGACTATTATTCCGATATGTATTTTCCATAATTTACGCATTTTCAAAACTCCCATAAATACAAATTTAAATGATTGATTTCATAAATCTTCATTTCTAACGCTTTACTATTTTTCCAATTAGTAGTATAATATATCAGTATTAATTTGTAAATGACAGACTTTACAATTTATCAAATATTTTTCCGAGGTCTTATATATGGATAAAAAATATGACGTCATTATCGTCGGCACAGGTGCGGCAGGCTTATATGCGGCGCTGAATTTTCCAAAGGACATAAGCGTTCTGCTCGTTTCAAAGCGTGATTTACCGCTTTCAAACAGCTCGCTTGCACAGGGCGGCGTCGCCTGCGTGCTTGACACCGTTCACGACAACTACAAGCTTCATATCAACGACACTCTGATTGCAGGAAAGTACAAAAACAACCTCTCCGCCGTTGAAAAGCTTGTTTCGGAAGGTCCTGCCGATGTAATGAGAATAAAGGAGCTGGGTGTTGATTTTGACCTCAACCCCGACGGCACTATGTGCAAAACACTCGAGGCAGGTCACAGCCGCCACAGAATTGTTCATCACAAGGATTCAACAGGCAAGGCTATTGTTGACGGACTGATTGACGTTGTACGCACTCTGCCTAATGTTACTATTTGCGATAATGCGCTTGTATATTCAATCGACAAGGCTCTGCACGGCTTTTACATAAGCATTTTAAAGGACGGAAAAAGCTTTCATTACGGCTGTAGCTACTGCCTGCTTGCAACAGGCGGAATAGGCAGAGTCTATAAATATACGACAAATTCTGCAATTGCAACGGGTGACGGAATTGCGTTTGCATATTTGCTTGGCGCAAAGATAAGCCACCTTTCACGAGTGCAGTTCCATCCGACGGCATTTGCAGCCGATAAGGACAGAGAGCGTTTCCTGATAAGCGAGGCTGTTCGTGGAGAAGGCGCTGTTCTGCTCAACTGCAACGGAGAACGCTTTGCATTTGACTACGACAGCAGAGGAGAGCTTGCTCCGAGGGACGTTGTTTCAAACGCAATTATCAGGGAGTCGATTAAGACAAAGAGCGAGAAATTCTACCTTGACATTACGGACAAGCCTGCCGAATTTGTCAAAGAGAGATTTCCGATGATTTATTCGAGGTGTCTTGAGGAGGGCGTTGACATTACCAAAGACAGGATTCCCGTCTTTCCGTGCCAGCACTACCTTATGGGCGGAATTAACGTTGACCTTGATGCCAAAACCTCGATTGACGGACTTTACGCCGCAGGAGAATGTGCTCACACAGGCGTTCACGGTGCAAACCGCCTGGCAAGCAATTCACTGCTTGAAGCGCTTGTATTTTCACGTGCGGCGGCACAGGACATTACCCGCAGAATTGAAAAATACGGCAGAAAGCCGCTCGGAAACGAGCCTGCTTACAAACCTACCCTCGGAAAGCCAATTCCTCACGGTTTCCGTTCGCAGATAAGAGAAATTTTACAGGACACTTACTTTGTAATTCCGAAGCCTGAAAAGTATGACGAAAGCTATGATAAAGTTGAAAAAATCGTTGACGCACTTTTCAGCGAGGACTACCAAATCACATCTGACCTTGTTGAAGCCAGAAGCATTGCAATTGTTGCAAGCATAATTCTTGAAGAAGTACGGGAGGGCATTAACCTATGATTTTAAACAGCATTTACGTTGACAACCTTATCAAAACAGCACTGCTTGAGGACATTAACTACCTCGACACGACAACCGATTATCTGATTGACGAGGAGCAGGAAAACACTGCAAAATTCCTTGCAAAGAGCGACGGCGTACTCTGCGGACTTGAAGTTGCATTAAGAGTATTTGAGATTTTACAGCCGACAGGCTTTGAAGTTAAGGTTTTCAAAAAAGACGGCGACAAGCTTGAAAAAGGCGACATTATCGCAGAAATTCACGGCAAGACAAGAACAATTTTAAAGGGAGAGCGCACTGCACTTAACCTCATTCAGCATATGAGCGGTGTTGCAACGGCAACAAACAAGGCGGTTGAGCTTGTAAAGGGCACTAACGCTTCAATCGCCGATACGAGAAAAACTCTGCCGGGATTAAGACCTCTGCAGAAGTATGCGGTAACAGTCGGCGGCGGCAGAAATCATCGCTACAATCTTTCGGACGCCGCAATGCTAAAGGACAACCACGTTGACGCAGGCGGCGGAATTGCAAACGCTGTTGCAAAGCTCAAGACAAAGCTCGGTCATATGACGAAGATTGAGCTTGAAGTAAGAAATCTTGACGAGTTACAGCAGGCTCTTGACGCCAAGGTTGACGTAATTATGCTCGACAATATGAGCACAGAGATGATGAAAAAGGCTGTTGAAATCACTGACGGCAGAGCATTGCTTGAAGCAAGCGGCGGAATCACAGACGAAAGACTGCGTGAAATTGCCGAAACAGGCGTTGACATTATTTCAATGGGCGCACTCACCCACTCTGTAACAGCGTTTGATATATCACTTAAAATTGCAAAAGATTAATCAGAACACGGGAACAGCTATGGTTGTTCCCTACATTTTTAATAGAGGGATATTTTATGAATAAAAAAGTTATTATGCTGTGCGAAAGCGCAGTTATGATTGCACTTGCAACTGTTCTGAGTTTGCTTAAAATTGAATGGCCGTTCGGCGGGAGCATTACAATCTGTTCAATGCTCCCTATCCTCATTATCGGCTACCGCTACAACCTTTTGTGGGGTTGCTTTACGGGCGTTGTTTTCGGTATTATTCAGCTTCTGCTCGGTATGTCGAACTTCTCATATGCGACGTCGGGAATTGCAGTTGTGATGATTGCACTTTTTGACTACCTTATTGCCTATGGCGTTGCAGGTCTTGGCGGAATTTTCAGAGGAATTAAAAATCAGGCTGTCGGCTTGGGACTCGGCGCACTGCTTACGGGAGTTCTTCGCTTTATCTGTCATTTCATCAGCGGAGTGACAGTATGGGGCGGCTTTGCCGAGGATATGCCTGCGTGGCTCTATTCTCTCACCTACAACGGTGCATATATGCTCCCCGAAACGGTTATTCTTATTGTCGGAGCAGTTCTTATTGGTCTTATAATTGATTTCAGAAGTCATAAGCTTAAAGGCGTTAAACGAAATAATTATTCAAATTAATGCTTTTTTAAGACTGATTCTGCTTCAATTTGGATAAAACGACAAATACAGACAATAACAAAGCAATTTTTTTGTTGAACTATAGGGCAAAATATGGTACTATTTCCATAATGTTTGCCATCATTGCAACAATATTGGGGAGGAATATGGAATGTTAAGGGATTTAAAACCAACCGACAGGGTTTGCGGTTTTGACGTACGTCCGGGTCATTATCTTGTAAACGGCGCAACGCCTGTTCGAGGAGGGGTTAATTTTACGATAACCTCTTTTTCTGCTACCTCGTGTACGCTCCTTCTTTTTAAACCGCTTGAAAAGGAGCCTTATGCAAGGATTCCTTTTCCTGAGTCCTATAAAATCGGCAAAACTTACTCAATGATTGTTTTCGGTCTTGAAATAAACGAGTTTGAGTACGCTTACTCGCTTGACGGTCCGTATGACGAAAGCAAGGGCTTGCTTTTTGACAAAAACAGATATGTGCTTGACCCTTACGCAAAGGCTGTAACAGGTCAGAGCGGATGGGGCAACAAGCAGGAAAGCGAGTGTACCTACAAGGCCAGGGTTGTTTCAAACGACTATGACTGGGGAAATTTTAAAAAGAAAAATCTTCCGCTTGAAGAGCTTATTATATATGAAATGCACGTAAGAGGCTTTACGCAGGACAAATCGTCAGGAGTTAAGCACAACGGAACGTTTGCAGGAATAAGGGAGAAAATCCCCTACCTTAAGGAGCTTGGCATTAACGCTGTTGAGCTTATGCCGATTTTCGAATTTGACGAAATGGGGGCTTCACGCACCTTTAACGGTGAAAAGCTGTTTGATTACTGGGGCTACAACACTGTTTGCTTCTTTGCTCCGAACACAAGCTACGAGTCCGACCACGAGCATCACCGTGAGGGCAGAGAGCTGAAAAGCCTTATACGTGAATTGCAGGAAAACGGAATTGAAGTTATTCTGGACGTTGTTTTCAATCACACTGCCGAGGGCAACGAATTAGGACCTCACTTCTCGTTCAAGGGACTTGACAACAATATTTACTATATGCTTACTCCCGACGGAAAATATTACAATTTCAGCGGCTGCGGAAATGTACTCAACTGTAATCATCCTATGGTTCAGCAGTTCATTTTAAACTGTCTGCGTTACTGGGTTGCACAGTACAGGGTTGACGGTTTCCGTTTTGACCTTGCATCAATTCTCGGACGCAACGAGGACGGCTCGCCTATGGACAAGCCTCCTCTGCTCAAGAGCCTTGCGTTTGACCCGATTTTAAGCAACGTAAAGCTGATTGCCGAGGCGTGGGACGCAGGCGGACTTTATCAGGTGGGAAGCTTCCCCTCCTGGAACAGATGGGCAGAATGGAACGGCAAATACCGTGACGATATGCGCAGATTCTTAAAGGGTGACGACAACCTTGCTTGGGCGGCGGCTCACAGGCTGACAGGCTCAAAGGACCTTTATGACCCTGCTTACAGGGGCAACAATGCGTCGGTAAACTTCATTACCTGTCACGACGGTTTCACCCTTTACGATATGTACGCCTACAACGAAAAGCACAACTACAAAAACGGCTGGAACAACACCGACGGTGCAAACGACAACAACAGCTGGAACTGTGGCGCAGAGGGCGAAACAGGCGACAATAACATTAACGAGCTTCGCAGAAAGATGTGCAAAAACGCTTTTGCAACGCTTATGTGCAGTCGTGGTGCGGCTCTGTTCCTTGCAGGCGATGAATTCTGCAATACGCAGTTTGGCAACAACAACGCCTACTGTCAGGACAACATTACTTCGTGGCTCGACTGGAGCAGAAAAGAAAAGTACAGCGATGTTTTCGAATTTTTCAAATATATGATTTCATTCCGCAAGCGTTTTCACGTTATTACGGCTAACAGACGTGAGGCAACTTGCAGTCTGCCCCCTGAAAGCATACATTCCTGTATTCCGTGGAATACCGAGTTTGACTCAAACACACGAATGATTGGCGTAATGTACGCAGGTGCAGACAGCAAAAATCCTTCGCTTGATGAGATTGTATATTTCGGAATCAACGCATACTGGAACGACGTGAACGTTGAGCTGCCCGCACTTCCGACAGGCTATGTATGGAAGCTCTATGTTGATACAGGCAGAAGCCAAGACGACGTAATCACAGAAAACAAAAACATTCTTCTTTACAACCGCAGAATCACAATGCACGGCAGAACAGTAATAGCCGCCGTTGCACAAAAACAATATTAATAATTTCTACAAAAATAAGCAGGCACTGAAAATCGGTACCTGCTTTGTTTTTATTGTTTATCACCCTACTCCGATATCCTCAAGCGTATATCTAAGTCCTGCAAGGTATTTCTGGATTTCCGTAGCATTTCTGACGTCAATGGTGCCGTATATACCACCTACAATTGCGTTACAGAGTTGTACAGGTGAAAGCTCAACGTCACCGACAAGCCATTTTTCAATGAGTGTAGCGTCTAAAATGCTTACCGTGCCATCCAGATTAACGTCTCCTTTCATAAAGATACCGTAGTCAAACAGCTCGCCTGTTGCAACTCTTTCCTGCGTTTCCAAATCAACAAATTTCAAGCCGTATTTGTCTGCATAGCTCTTTGCCGCAGTATCCGAATAACCGTTAATCACAAAGTCGGGAACCATAATTGCTCTGGATTCAAGCTCGTACATTTCGGTAAATGCAAAGGCATTTTCCTCGATTTCTTCAACGTTTCTTCCAAGCGTTACGCTTTTAAGGGAGCAGTGCGAAAAAGCTCTGTCACATATTTTTTTAACGCTGTCGGGCAGGATAATGTCACACAAATTCATACATTTGTAAAATGCTCTTTCACCGATTTCAACAAGTGAGTTTCCGAAATCAATATTTTTCAGCCTTTTGCAGTTTCCGAAAGCGTATCCGCCGATTGATTCAAGGCTGTCGGGCAGTTTTACATCCGTCAGTTCAGGACATTCGCTGAATGCTCCTCCCTCAAGCTTTTCAACGCCATCTTCAACAACAACCTTTTCCAGCGCAGGCAGTCCCGTAAAGGTACCTAAAGAAATGCTCTTAATTTGTCCCGGAATTGTTACTGAAGTAATTTTATCTGAATACGTTATATTTGAGCTGAAGGACTCTGAAAAGCCTGAAATTGTCTTTCCGAACATCTCCCCGGGAATTACCATATCAGGAGAATCTCCCATATAGGAAGTCAGGAACAGTTCGCCTGTTTCCAAATCTCCCGTAACTCCGTAATCTCCGCTGTCGGACATATCGCAGGTCAAAGTAAGGTAGATATCTCCGCTTGTTTCTTCAACTACATACGCATTGCCGTCTTTTGATAACTGCTTTCCGTTAGCCTCTAAAGATTTAATTATGCCGATAAAGCTTTCTACCGTACATTTGCCGTCTGCCAATTTAATTCTCGGCACCGAGCCATTGCTTGATGTCAACAAAGAAACCGTCATATTTTCGTCGTGAACCATATTTTCGGAATAAAGCTCTGTGCCTTTTGATGTGCAGTTTTCGGTTGTCGTTTCATAGCCGTTTAAAAAGTAAAGTCCTGCACTGTTTACACCGTAAACCTTTGTATTTGTAATGTCGCAGTCAGTCAGATTACATTCCGACAGATATGCGCCCAGAACTGCGGCTGAATTTGCATTCACCTTGCAATTATTCACGTCGCAGTTTTCAATTACAGAGTCAGTGCAGTAATTTGAAATCAGCGTTGCACAGTCTTCGGCTATTACAGAACAGTTTTCAAAAACAATATTCTTAACCGTTGCCTTGTAAAGTCCGCCGAACAAGCCTGAATTAAAATTCTCCTTTGAGTTAATCACAAAATTGCTCATCATGTGACCGTTGCCGTCAAAAATTCCGCTGAACTGATTTTTGTTAAAAATCGTACGGATTTCTTTTCCGCCGAAGTCCAAATCAGCACCAAGTACAATTTTATTAATATTGCTGTCGCCGTCATCTTCTATTCTTTTAATAAGCTTGCAGTAGTCATCAACGCTGTTGACAGTAAAGGTAAAATTCCCGACCTTGTCAACACTGCATTTCAGCAGACAATATTCGTTGTCAATGCTGTTTTGCGTAGCATTTTTATCATTTAATATTTCTTTTGCAGAATTAAGCCTTGCATTAAGCTCTTCAAGAATATCATCACTGACATCTTTATCGGGAGTAAGCTCCTCCCCTGTCTTTATAAGCTCTTCAAGCTCTGTCTTGCGTACTTCACCGTCATTTGAAGTGTACGCCTTTATAACTGCATATCCGCATTCCCATTTGTCGGCAACGTCAGTCCAGCTTCCGCCGTCATTAATGCAATAACTTCTGCCTGAAACCTCATCCTCGCTGTTGACCTTGAAATTGAGTAGCATATCTGATTTGCCTGTAACTACAACAGAAAAATTATCTCCTGCGGAAAGCTTAATATTTTCGGGGCATTCCACAGTGTGGATTCCCGTAAAGTCAAATGAAGCGTCAAAGCTTGACAACAGCGTTCCGTCCTGTGGAGAAGTAAAGCCGCTGTTAAGCTTGTAAATCTCAATTTTCACGTCAGTTGCACCGATTGTCTGCAAGCAAACCTGCTTCAGCACCTCGTCGGACTTTGCAGTAAAGACATTGGCGGCTGACTCAACATCAAAGCCAGCCAACGCAGTAATCTGATGCTGATAGATATTGTCAAATTCATCAACGCTCTGCATTTCAAAGCTTGCAACACAGTTTAAGGGCGTTTCATAGGACATCCAAAAATATCCCTTATATCCGTCTGCGGTACTGCAATTTTCTTCACCCCAGCTGTTTTTGCACAGCCATGCGCCGTCACTTTGCGGCTGCATTTCGGGATTAAAATTCTCCTTGCTGTAGCTGTCGTCCCAGCCTGCAACCACCACAAGGTGAGCCTGACCGATAACGCCGTCAATCGGGTTGCCGTTGTCGTAGTAAGACTGCATTCCGTCAACCATATATGTGTTTGCCGCAAAGCAATTGTAGCTAATCGCCACAGCGCCTTTTTCCATTACTGTTTTCTTTATGAGCGCATTGTCTTTTGAAAGCTCGCTGTAATCCTTAAGACGATAGTCAGAGTAATAGCGAAGTCCCTCGTGACAGCCTGAGTATAATTGCTCATAGGGCAAGAGGCTTTCGGGATATGCGCCAAAGCCGGAGCAAAGTCCCTCTGCTACAAAATCGGCACTGCCGCCGCTGCTTCCCTTTGAAGGGTCATTCATATAGTCGCCGTAAAGCGGTGAGCTTTCGTCGTCAAAGTTGGTATGAATATACCACGTGTGACCTCGCTCGGAAAGGTCGAGCGTTTTGTAAGGGGTATCTCCCTCTTTTGATGAAAGCTCGGGATTTGTCAGAATGCTTGACTCCATTGACGCAGTGGCGGCAAAGTCCCAGCACAAGCCCTCGCTGCCCTGATTCTTAACAGACGTAAGCCTGTTGTAATCACGCAAATCATATTTTGACGGCAGAGAGCTTTCGTTAACGTCAACGTCATTGTTGAGATTATCAACGTCAACCTCTTCACCGTTTTCGTTATAATATGTTAAGAGATTGTTATTATTTACCGAACGTATGTAATGTGCTTCCTGTTCATTTTCAACCGCATTTACCGAGAACAGCGACACACTGCCGCCTGCAATCAGCGTGCACAAAAGCAACGAGATTATTTTTTTCTTCATAATATTCCTCCCGACATAATTTAGGCAAAACCTTTGTCTGTATTATAATTCAAAATTGTCAGATTGTCCATAATTTCTGTGATTTACTTGAAAAATAAATTCAAAATGCTTATATTATTTTCATAAGCACAAAAGCCACGGAAATTCCCGTGGCTTTTTGTGTTGTCGGTTTGCACAATTATTCTAATGTATCAATCATTCCAGCCAAGTATTTCTGAACTTTTGTAGCACACTCTATGCTGAATTTAGCTCCGTAAACATTTAGTAATGCATTACACTTCTGAATCGGTTTAGACGTTTTGATTCCTGCAATCCAGAATTGCATTAATGTTACATCTTTTATATCCACCTTACCGTCAAGGTTTGCATCACCAGGTAAAAAGACGCTGTAATCAAATTTTCCTCCTGTTACGGCTTCCTCGCCCTTTGACAAATCAACAAATCTAAATCCTTTTTGTTCTGCATAATTCGCCGCTCCTTTGCCGTAGCCGTTGATTACAAAATCAGGAATCTTCACATTCTTATGACCGACATATTTTTCCGTATATCCAAACGCATAAATTTCAATCACAAGACCGTTTGATTCTTTACCTAAGGTTATGCTTGTAAAGCCGCAGCCTGAAAAAGCGTAACATTCGATATAAGTAAGACTGTCAGGCAGAATTACCGTTGTCAGATTATTACAGCCGAGAAATGCTCCATTACCAATTTTTGTAATTCCCTCGCCCAAGGTGACCTTTTCGAGTGACAAAAGATTTTTAAACGTTCCCGAGGGAATCTCACTTACCCAACCGGGTGTTTCTATTGTCAAAGTTTTAATACCATCAAAGTTTGAATATGTCCAGAAACTGCTATTTACACCTGTAATCTTGTAACCTGAAAGCGTTGTCGGAATATCTAAATCCGTTCTGCCTCCTCTGAAGTTACTCAGACTTAACTCACGTGTTTCTAAATCCTCAATCGTTACACCGAAATCAAGGTCTTCGGATTCCTCGTATTCTACATATATCTCACACTGACCGTTACCGCTGACTTTATATGTATCATCATCAATCTTCTCAATTTTACCTCCTTCCGGTTCAGCGTAACTTATTTTACCTAAAAAGTTCTCAATTGTAAATCCGTCATCAGACAATTTTAAAATTTCGACGCCCGGTTTTTCGTCAAAAGTATATGTAGAAACATAGCAGTCATCGTTTTCAACACTGCCTAAGGAATATATTTCAAAATTCTTGGCTGTACAACCGTTTAGGCTGTTTATACCGCACATACCGGCTGAAATATTTCCGTACACTTTTATATTTTCAACACTGCAATCCGAAATTTTTGTTCCTCCGCCCATTCTATCGGCGACAACGCCTGCACTTATTTTCGCTTTTATTTTTGCATTTCTTATATGACAATTTTCGATTACTGTGCTCTCTGCCGGGCATGCTATAACTGCCGCATACGTTCTCGAATTAATACTTAAATCCGAAAAGGTCAGGTTCATAACCTTTGTATTCTTAAGATATCCAAAAAACGAAGCGTAATTACTTTCATCAATAACAAAATTGCTTAAGGTGTGATTGTTACCTTCAATCACAGCAGGAGAAAATCCATTCGATAACGCCATCGGAGGTATTGTTTTTCCGCCGAAATCAATATCTGTATTAAATACTATTTTCTTAATCTTTCCTGCCATTTTTTCCTTGTACAAATCACAAGCTTTCAGATAATCATCTTCGTTATTAATTGTAAAAACGTACTCATTTATATTATCAATGCTGTTTTGCAACAAGCAACACTCGTTATTTATTGTAATCTGCTTTGCATTTTCGTCTGCGAAAATTGTTTTTGCGGACTCAATCCGAGCGTTCAATTCAGCAATAGTTTCGCTGTCTACGCTTTCATCAATATTAAGCTCTTCCGCTTCTTTAATAAGTGCTTCAAGCTTTGAAAAGTCCGATTTGCCTACATTTGAAGTATATGCCTTAATGATCGGAAAGGTTCCTTTTGCATCTACCCATTCTCCGCTGTCATTAAGGTAAAAACCCAATCCTTCAACTCTATCAAAAACGCTTGAACCCAAACTAAAAGAACGCTGATTCTCCCAATTATGAATAATGGAAAATTTATCTCCCGAATTAACAAAGACACCGTCAGGACAGTCTATGCAGTGAGTTCCCATAAAATCGGCTGAAGCATCAAAGTCGGCAAGAAGCTGACCGTCTGTAGGAGAGGTATAGCCTTCATTAAGCTTAAAAATTTGAATGTTAATATCGGCAGCTCCGTCTGTATATAAACAAATCTGATTAATCTCCTGGTCGCTTTCGGCTGTAAAAACATTTGCGACAGATTTTGCACTACAACCGACATCAACCGGCCAAATTTCGTACTGATAAATATTGTCATATGCTTCGGCGCTCTGCATTTTATAGCTATGAAAATCCCAAACTGCTGAATCATATGACATCCAGAAAAAGCCGTCATTTCCAAAGCCACTGCCCCAGCTGTTCTTGCAAAGCCAAGCACCGTCATTTCGGGGCTTAGATTTCGGATAAAAATTATCCCTGCTGAAGCTGTCATCCCAACCGACAATTACTATCGCATGTCCTTCGTAATCGCCATCGTAATAGTTATCATCACTATATGTCATAATTCCGTTTGACTCATAATAGCATTTATGAAAATTCCAATAACAAGCAATGACTGCACCCGTATCCATTATTGTCTTTTTAATAAGAGCTTTATCTTCCGGAAGCCGGTTGAAATCCTTCAGTCTGTAATCGGAATAAAAACGCAGTGCTTCGGGATAACCCTTACCAAAATCAGAATTGGGCAAAAGACTTTCGGGATATGCTCCGAGACCTGACGATAATAAGGTGTCATTCAGGGGTATATAGCCAGGTAAGCCACCGCCATCTTTACTTCCAAAATACCATAAGCTTCCCATCTCGGACAAATCAAGCATTTCAGCCGGATTATCGCCAAGCTTTGATGCTAATTCAGGCTGTGAAAGAATGCTTGACTCAACTGACGCCATTTCGGCAAAGAGCCAACACGTACCTCCCACCTGATGTCTCGCGGGAGTTACTCTGCCGTAGTCACGCAAATCGTATTTTTCAGGCAGAGTATTTTCATCGACATCAACATCGTTATTAAGCGTTGTAATGTCAATTTCGTTGTCATTTTCATCATAATAGGTGGTGAGGTTGTTCTGTGTGACAGCACGAATCTCTTGTATTCCGTCATCTTCATCTTCTGCATAAGCCGTAAACGACGGAATACAGCCTGCGGCAATAAGCGCACACAAAAGCAACGAGATTATTTTTTTCTTCATAAGTACATCTCCCAAAATATTATAATATATTACTTATATTATAACTCCGGTAAGTCAGATTGTCTATAAATTCTTCTAAATACTTGAAAATTAGATAAAAACTGACTATAATATTCATAATATAATCAGTATATTACAAAAACAAAAGCTATTCTTGATTTTATGATATAGTTATGGTAAAATAGAGTGGTATATAAGGGACGTCTGGGAAGCCGTCCCCTACGATTACAAATAAACCGAAAGGATTGATTATAATGAAAAGTTCAGTTTTAAAGGACGGCGTTAATGCCGCTCCCCAGCGTACGCTTCTTCACGCTTTAGGTCTTACAGATGAAGAAATCAAAAAGCCTTTAATCGGTATCGTAAGCTCCAAGAACGACATCGTACCCGGTCATATGAATATTGACAAGGTTGTTGAGGCTGTAAAAATGGGCGTTGCTCTTGCAGGCGGCGTTCCGATAGTATTCCCTGCAATTGCTGTCTGCGACGGTATTGCTATGGGTCACGAGGGTATGAAATATTCTCTCGTTACACGTGAGCTTATTGCCGACTCAACCGAGGCTATGGCTAAGGCACACGCATTTGACGGTCTTGTTATGGTTCCTAACTGCGACAAGAATGTTCCCGGACTTCTTATGGCAGCGGCAAGACTTAACATTCCCTCAATCTTTGTCAGCGGCGGTCCTATGCTTGCAGGCAGAGTTGACGGTAAGAAAATCAGCTACTCTACCGTTTCCGAGGCTGTTTCTCGCTTTAAGGTAGGCGAAATTGACGAGGAAAAGTTGAGCGAATATGAAAACAACGCCTGTCCGACCTGCGGCTCCTGCTCGGGTATGTTCACTGCTAACTCAATGAACTGCCTTACAGAGGTTATCGGTATGGGACTTAAGGGCAACGGCACAGTTCCTGCTGTTTACTCACAGCGCTTACAGCTTGCTAAACACGCAGGTATGCAGATTATGGAGCTTGTCAGGAACAACATCCGTCCCCGTGACATTATGACCGAGGAAGCATTCAAGAATGCTCTTACAGTTGATATGGCTCTCGGCTGTTCAACAAACACAATGCTCCACCTCCCTGCTATCGCTCACGAGTGCGGAATTGATTTGCACCTTGACATCGCAAATGAAATCTCTGCAAAAACTCCCAACCTCTGTCACCTTGCACCGGCAGGCGAGCACTTTATTGAGGAGCTTAACGAAGCAGGCGGTATTTACGCAGTAATGCACGAGCTTACAAAGCTTAATCTTCTCAATACCTCACTTCTCACCTGCACAGGCAAGACTGTCGGTGAAAACATCGAGGGCTGCGAAATCAGAAATACAGAAATCATCAGAACAATTGAAAACCCATACAGCAAAACAGGCGGTATAGCAGTATTAAAGGGCAACCTTGCGCCTGACGGATGTGTTGTCAAGAGAAGCGCTGTTGCAGAAGAAATGATGCACCACAAGGGTTTTGCAAGAGTATTTGACTGCGAAGAGGACGCACTCAACGCAATCTACGACGGCAAAATCAACGAGGGCGACGTTGTTGTTATCCGCTACGAAGGACCTAAGGGCGGCCCCGGAATGAGAGAAATGCTCAACCCGACATCTGCAATTATGGGAAGCGGTCTTGGCAACTGCGTTGCACTTATCACAGACGGACGTTTCTCGGGTGCTACAAGAGGTGCCGCAATCGGTCACGTTTCGCCCGAAGCCGCAGTAGGCGGTCCTATCGCTCTTATCGAGGAAGGCGACACAATCGAAATCGACATTCCTGCTAACACAATCAACGTGCTTGTTTCCGACGAAGAGCTTGCAAAGCGCAAGGCTGCGTGGACGCCCAGAAAGCCGAGAATCACATCAGGTTATCTCTCACGTTATGCAAAGCTTGTTTCTTCGGGCGCACAGGGCGCAGTTCTTGAATAAACCGTAAATTTGCACAAAACAAAATACATAAATTTATGCTATTTACAGCAATAAATCTTTAAAAAAAGCAATATGCACAATTCACCCTCTGCTCTATTGGGCAAAGGGTGAATTTTTTTATTTTGCTCAATTTCGGTTGTTTATTTTATACAAATATGATATAATAATTTAGACTTAATTCATACAATTGTTGAAATTGATATAATAACGTCGATTTTTATATATTGTAACAACGAAAGGAGTTTTCATTTTTGAAACAATATGACGCTAAAAAAATATTAAATATTGCACTTGCAGGACACAGCGGCTGCGGTAAAACCTCAGTTGCCGAGTCAATCCTCTATCTTTCAAAGGTAAGCGACCGTCTGGGCAATATTGCCGACGGCAACACAATGCTCGACTTTGACGCCGAAGAAATCAAACGTCAGGCGTCGATTATGACGGCTGTTGCTCCCATAGAGTGGAAGAACACAAAGATTAACCTTATCGACACTCCCGGTCTGTTCGACTTTGCAGGCGGCGTTGCAGAGGGTATGCGTGCCGCTGACACTGCTCTGATTGTAGTTTCGGGCAAGGACGGAGTTAACGTCGGCACCGAAAAGGCTGTTGAAGCCGCTACAAAGGCAGGTCTTACCAAGGTATTCTTTGTAAACGGTCTTTGCGACGAGGACGCTCGTTTCTACCGTGTTTTTGAAAATCTCAAGGCTACGTTCGGTCCTTCCGTCTGCCCCGTTGTTGTTCCCTACATCGTTGACGGGCAGGCTAATACATACGTAAACCTTTTTGACTACAAGGCTTATGAATACGCAACCAACGGCTCTGTAAAGCCGACTGCCCTCCCCGATATGGGAAGCAGACTTGAGGGACTTCGTGAGGCTATCAAGGAAGCCGTTGCCGAAACGAGCGAGGAGCTCCTTGACAAGTTCATTATGGGTGAGGAATTTACTCCCGAAGAAATTATCCTCGGAGTAAGCCAGGGCGTAAAGGACGGCACAATCTGCCCCGTATTCTGCGGTGACGCTCACAACACATTCGCTATTGACCAGCTTCTGAACAGCCTTACGTGGCTTGCTCCGTCAGCCGCTGACAAGGGTGACGAAATCGGCGTTGACATAAACGGCGAGCCTGTTGAGGTTTCGGTAAATGAAAACGGCGCAGCTGCGGCTATCGTTTTCAAGACTGTTGCCGACCCGTTTATTGGCAGACTTTCATACATCAAGGTCGTTTCGGGCAAGATTTCTCCCGATACTCCTCTTATAAATATGCGTACAGGCGCACAGGAGAGAATCACAAAGGTTCTTGCAATGTGCGGCAAAAAACAGCTTGACGTTGATTACATCGGCGCAGGCGACATCGGCGCAATTCCCAAGCTTTCGTCTACAAAGACAGGCGACACACTCTGCTCACCGCTTCGCAAGGTTGTGCTTGACGGCATCGACTACCCTGTTTCTTCCTACACAATGGCTATTTATCCTGCTAAAAAGGGCGACGAGGATAAGGTTGCTCAGGCGCTTACAAAGCTTTGTGACGAAGATCCGACAATCAAGTTTGTAACAAATCACGAAACACACGAAATGCTTATTTCGGGACTTGGCGAACAGCACCTTGACGTTGTAATTTCAAGACTTAAATCAAAATACAATGTTGACGCTTCACTCCGGAAGCAGAAGATTGCATACAGAGAAACTATCCGCAAGAAGGTTTCTGCACAGGGCAGATACAAGAAGCAGTCGGGCGGTCACGGTCAGTTCGGCGACGTATGGATTGAATTTGAGCCGTTTGACACCGACGACCTCGTGTTTGACGAGCGTGTAGTCGGCGGCGCTGTTCCGAAGAACTTCTTCCCCGCTGTTGAAAAGGGACTTCGTGAGTCCATCAAGAAAGGTGTGCTTGCAGGCTATCCGACAGTCGGAATCAAGGCTACGCTTTATGACGGCTCGTATCACCCCGTTGACTCCTCCGAAATGTCATTCAAAACTGCCGCAAGCCTTGCATACAAGAACGGTATTCCCAACGCTTCTCCGACTCTGCTTGAGCCTATCGGAAGTCTTAAGGCTTACGTTCCCGACGCAAATATGGGCGACGTAATGGGCGAGGTCAACAAGCGCAGAGGCAGAGTACTCGGTATGTCCCCTGCCGAAAACGGAATGCAGGTTGTTGAGGCAGAAGTGCCGATGGCTGAAATGAGCGACTTCTCGACGTTCATCAGGCAGATTACTCAGGGCAGAGGCTCGTTTGAGCTTACATTTGCACGCTACGAGGACGCACCGGCAAATGTAGCACAGAAGATTATTGAAAAAGCAAAGGCTGAAATGTCGGAATAATCTGTCATTGCAAACATATTAATTAAAAACTGACGGACGGATTTCAAAAATCCGTCCGTGTTTTTTGGGAGGTTAAATTATTATTACGTTTTGTAAATTAAACGATAATTTAGCGGTGTATTATAGCGATGTTGGCATACAATATTCTTAATGTAATTCCACCGCTAAATTATCGTTTATCTCACTTTAAAAGCATTACCTTTCGTTTATCGGTAGAAATAATTTTCTCCTCGTTGAGCTTTTTAATTTCCCTCATCATCGCACTTCGGTCAACTCCGAGATAATCTGCAAGGTCGGAAAACGGCAAAGGCAGAGTAAAGCTTTTGCTTTTTTCCTCCGACTCAAGATGTTCAAAAAATGACATTAACTTACTGCGAAGTGTTCTCTGACAGAGAATGTCAACGTGAACTAGCGACTTCCTCGCCGTAGTCATCATAATGTGGTCAATAAAAGCAACATGCTTTGCACAATTGTTTCCGCAACAGGTTATCAGCTTTTTGTATTTCACAAAATCAACGGTGCATTTTGTCTTTGCGTAAACATAAAATAATTTCTCTTCGGTGTCGGGAAGAAAATGTTTTCCAAACGCATTGCCACGCATATAATAATCAATTATTCTTCTCTGCTCCTCGGAATTGATTGTCGAAAGATATGCAATTCCGCTTTTAATTATTCCAATTGTGTCATCTTCAGGTGAACATATTGTAATAATTTCTCCCCTTTCATACTCCCTTTCGGTGGGTGAAAAACACTCCTTTAACCCGATTAAATCTGTGTTTGTGAGTCTTGAATCAATAGAAAAAACATTCATTACAACCACTCCATAATGTGTGTTAATTTTTATTCTTACACTATATATTGTTATTATAAAACATTTTTGTTGTTTGTGCAACAGTATATTGAAATTTTTTATTGTATAATTAAACCTGCAATTATAAAACGTGAAAAACTAATAAAAAGGAAGGGAAATTATGAAAATTATTAAACGAAACGGTTCGGAAGAAGATTTTAACATTGAGAAAATCGTCAATGCCGTAAAAAAAGCAAACAACTCGTCCGAAACACGTTTCCTGACTGATGAACAGATTACCGACATCGCAGAATATGTTGAATACAAATGCAACAAAATGAAAAGGGCGGTTTCCGTAGAGGAAATTCAGGATATGGTCGAGGATCAGCTTATGGCTAAGGGTGCGTTTGAACTCGCCCGCCGCTATGTAAGATACCGCTACAACCGTTCTCTTGTTCGTAAGGCTAACACAACCGACAACAGAATCCTCTCCCTCATTGAGTGTAACAACGAGGAGGTAAAACAGGAAAACTCCAACAAGAATCCTACCGTAAACAGCGTTCAGCGTGACTATATGGCAGGCGAGGTAAGCCGTGACCTTACAAGAAGAATGTTGCTTCCTCCCGACATCGTCGAAGCTGACAAGCAGGGACTTATTCACTTTCACGACGCCGACTACTTTGCACAGCATATGCACAACTGCGACCTCGTAAATCTTGAGGATATGCTCCAGAACGGAACTGTTATCAGCGATACGCTTATTGAAAAACCGCACAGCTTTTCAACAGCCTGCAACATTGCTACTCAGATTATAGCACAGGTTGCAAGCAACCAGTACGGCGGTCAAAGCATAAGCCTTGCTCACCTTGCACCCTTTGTTCAGATTTCAAGGGAGAAAATCCGCAAGGAAACTATTGCCGAGATTGAAGAGCTCGGCTGTGAAGTAAGCGAAGAAAAGCTCAACGAAATTGTTGAAAAGCGCCTTCGCAAGGAAGTAAACAGAGGTGTTCAGACTATTCAGTATCAGGTTGTTACACTTCTTACCACCAACGGTCAGGCTCCGTTTGTAACAGTGTTTATGTACCTTAACGAGGCTAAAAACGAGCAGGAAAAGCAGGATCTTGCTCTTATCATTGAGGAAACCCTCAAACAGCGTCATCAGGGCGTTAAGAACGAGGACGGCGTGTGGATTACTCCTGCATTCCCCAAACTCATTTATGTTCTTGAAGAGGACAATGTAACCGAGGACAGCAAGTACTGGTACCTAACCGAGCTTGCGGCTAAATGCACCGCAAAGAGAATGGTACCCGACTACATTTCCGAAAAGGTTATGTTACAGAATAAAATCGACAAAAACGGCGAGGGTCACTGCTACACCTGTATGGGCTGCCGCAGCTTCCTCACACCCTACGTTGACGAAAACGGCAAGCCTAAATATTACGGTCGATTCAATCAGGGCGTTGTAACAGTAAACCTCGTAGACATCGGATTAAGCGCAAACAGAGATATGAATAAATTCTGGAAGATTTTTGACGAGCGTATGGAACTTTGCCACCGCGCTTTGCAGTGTCGTCACGAAAGACTGACAGGCACGCTCTCCGACGCCGCTCCTATTCTCTGGCAGTACGGCGCACTTGCAAGACTTAAAAAGGGCGAAACAATCGACAAGCTTCTCCACGGCGGTTACTCAACGCTTTCACTCGGCTATGCCGGTCTTTGGGAATGCGTTTACAGTCTCAACGGCAAAAAGCTCACCGAAAAAGAAGGCAAGGAGCTTGGTTTAGAGATTATGCAGAAGCTCAATGACTACTGCGCAAAGTGGAAAAAGGAAGAGAATATCGACTACAGCATTTACGGTACTCCGCTTGAAAGCACAACCTACAAATTCTCAAAATGCCTGCAAAAGCGTTTCGGCGTAATCAAGGGCGTTACCGACAGAAACTACATCACAAACAGCTATCACGTTCACGTTTCCGAAGATATTAATGCATTTGACAAGCTCAAGCTTGAGTCGGAATTTCAGGCTCTCTCTCCCGGCGGCGCAATCAGCTACGTTGAGGTTCCGAATATGCAGGACAACATTCCTGCCGTTTTACAGGTTATCAAGTTCATCTACGACAACATTATGTACGCCGAGCTCAACACAAAGAGCGACTACTGTCAGGTTTGCGGCTACGACGGCGAAATCGGCATTGTTGAGGAGGACGGAAAGCTCCTCTGGGAATGTCCGAAGTGTCATAACCGTGACCAGGATAAGATGAATGTTGCAAGAAGAACCTGCGGCTACATCGGCACGCAGTTCTGGAATCAAGGCAGAACGCAGGAAATCAAGGAAAGGGTGCTTCACCTCTGATGAATTACGGTGAAATCAAGAATTACGACATCGCAAACGGCGAGGGCGTAAGAGTTTCTCTGTTTGTTTCGGGCTGTACCCACCACTGCAAAAACTGTTTTAACCCCGAAACGTGGAGCTTTGAATACGGCAAGCCTTTCACAAAAGAAACCGAGGACTACATTATTGAGTGCCTTTCCCCCGACTATATCGACGGACTCTCACTACTCGGCGGTGAGCCGTTTGAGCCGCAAAATCAAGAGGTACTGTTGCCGTTCCTGCGCAAAGTAAAAAACGAACTGCCGAATAAAAACATCTGGTGCTACACAGGTTATCTCTTTGACAGGGAGCTTTTGAGCGAAAGCCGAGCAAGGTGCGAGTTTACCGATGAAATGCTTTCGCTGATTGACGTACTCGTTGACGGCGAGTTTGTTCAGGCTATGCACGACATAAGCCTTGCTTTCAGAGGTTCGTCAAACCAGAGAATAATTGACGTGCAGAAATCGCTTGAAACCGGTGAGGTTAAGCTCCATAATCTTATGAGCAGAAATATATAATTTTTTAATTCAAGCAGGGACTATCCGATTTTGGATAGTCCCCATTTTTTATCACTCACGTGTTATGATGTGTTCAATTGTATTTCCGATACAGTTGATTTTGTCCTTTAAAAATGTCGGAAATGCTTTGTATTCGCCAAGCCTGTCAACGGGAATCCAGTGCAGGTTTTCCCTTTCGCCTGTCTGCGTAATACTGTTGCAGATTAAATTCCGAGTTCCGTTCGGCTTCATCAGAAAGTAGATTGATATTTCGTGACAGTCAAGTCCGTCAAGGCTTTCACTGCCCTTAAAGAAATTTTCGTGGATAAAAGCAATTCGGTCAATCTCATAATGAGCACCCGTTTCCTCAAAAACCTCTCTTTTTACGGCGTCCTCGGCTAATTCACCGATATGCACTGCACCGCCGACGGAGTAAAGATAATTGTCACGCTCGTTACCGACAAAAAGCACATATCCGTCCTCTATAATTATCGCCCCTGCCCTGTAGCGAAACCACTTGTTTTCTTTAACAAATCCGCAGTCAAATTCCATACTTTCACCTCCAAATAATCTACCATTATGTTATCATAACAAAACAACAAAATCAATCAAATTCACATAAGGTAATAATATAAACAATCAGCCATAGTATAAAACAAACAGGTGTACAGATTATGTTTCAACCTGTACACCTGTTCTAAAAATTATTTGCTGTAAACCGTATCACCGTTAATTATAACGGTTTTTACTTCTCTTGTGTCTATTGCATTAAATTCCGGCAGTACAAGCGAGCCGGCTACGGTTGAAAAAACCAATGGGATTTCTTCCTCGTAGTAATCCGCATTTCCGTCTTTTCCAACGCCCGATTTGCCGCCTCCGTCAGGATGCAGATAGTAAACCGTTCCGTCGTTGAATACAATTTTGGAGGTTCCTGCTCCGTCTACATCACTAAAGCAAAAGTTGTCATAAATGTTATTATAAGTAACTTCCTTGCCTGACCAGCCGGATTCTTTCGCTGACTCTTTATCGCATTGACCGTAAAGATAAACGGCAAACGGAGTTATCTCCATTTTCACCTTATCGGCAATCGGCTTAATAACATTCGGAGCGTCTTCAATGGTTAACTCCTTGCTGATATTGTTGTCGGTTTTGTAGTTAAGGTCAAAGCTGATTTCAAATGGAAGCTCAAAGATTTTTTTATCGCACCAGCAGTACTTAATCTTCTGTCCGCTCTCTATGTTTCGACAGTCGTCTTCTGTGATGCCGAGCTCCTGCAAACGCCTGTCAATCAGCTCTTCATCAAAAGGTTCGGTATCATCATAATCCGAATAAGTTTTTCCCGCATAATCTATCTCATAAATAACCTCATGAATATTATATGCACCAATGCTCTCGCTTGTAACAGTTGCTCTGCCGCCCTCAAGGTCACTCTCAAATATTCTGCCGAAAATAAATAGCTTAATGCTCTTATTATCTTTGCTGAGCGAATACTTTATTGTATTGAATACTTTGTTGTGTGCTGAATTACCGTTTTTATCTACATATTCGGCTTTGCAGGAAAGGTAATCTTGAATGGTTTTACCCTCAGGCATAGGCGTCGGCATATCTTTATACCAGCAATGCGGTTCTTCGTAATCTTCATCAATAACCGCACTGCCATCCTTTTTGGTAATCTCAATTGCCAAGTACAGCCTTTTGCTGTCACCCATTACTCCGAGAAGCTCAACATTGAGGCTGTCGTCACAGCTGACAATTTCTACATTTCCGCCGTCGTAAAGTCCTGCGGAATTCATACCGCTGTTGTTGAAAAGCTCCTTAAAAATACTCTGAACGTTTCCTGTTGCAAAGGCTCCGACTGTGCCTGTAATTAATATTACCGCCGCAACAAGTAAGGTAATTAACTTTTTGCTGAATTTCTTTTTGCCGTTTTTATCATCAATACGCTTGAGCACTTCTGTCTTGATTTTTTCAACGTCAATATCAATACTTTCACAGGCGTTGAATTCATCAATATTCATAAGTTCGACGTCGAATTCGTCAAAAACTTTCTTGAATGTAGTTTTCATAGTGTGTAACTCCTTTCAATAAGTTTTGCTTTGATTTTATTGCGGGTTCGCCTGAGCTTGGATTTCACCGTTTCGATGTTCATTTCCATAGCCTCGGAAATCTGTGAAACTGTCTGATAATAATAGTAGTACCGTATCAGAATTTCCCTGTCGGGTAACTCTATTTCCTTGATAATCTCACGAAGTTCCCTATGTATGTCCTTTTTCTCGGTTTCATCCGCAATAGAAAAATCATCCTCGGGGTCGTAGTCGTCAATATTGAGAACAGCTTTATTTCTGTTGACTGCTATCTTATTAAGTGTGCGTGTCCGGGCGATACAGCAGATATATCCTTTCAGCTTGCCCTCCTGCACTTTATCCGCATTATTCCAGAGTGTAACAAACACATCTGCAACAGTTTCCTCAATATCTTCCTTTGTAAGACTGCCCTTTGAGATATTGTTTATAACCGTTGCCACAAGACGTGAATATTGCTCTATTACAGCTTGTAATGCTTTTTCGTCGTGTTTTTTCAGTTTCAGCAAAAGTTTGTCCTTCAATACTCCCACCCTCTCTTTTTTTGTGAAGCGCTTCTATTAATAATAACAACCGATTGTTTGATTTGGGTGCAAATTTTTAGATTTTAATTAGGTTTTAGTATTCATTCCTTTTCTTTCCTTTTTTTATTGTATCATACTTATCCGCAAATGTAAAAAGTGCGCAAGCTGTTTTTTTAACTTACACACTTTTTCAATATCCTTACCGAGGAGAAGGCAAGGGATAGTTTGCTAAATATCTTTGGTTTTATTCGTCGAAAAATTCTGAAATACAGATATGCTCGTCGCTCTCGTTTAATGCAATCAACTGTTCTTTTGTAGCTACAATAAGGATACAACCCTGAAAATCATCATATTCATAGCGAGATGTGTTACTAAAATAATTCTTTATAATTCTGTTGCGCTGGGGAGCAAAAGAAAAGCTTTCTTTATCAAAATCATATAACCAAATTACTGCATTGAACTTCTGATTTGGACTTGCATTATTTACTCTATCAGCAAGATAACCGTCAACAAATCCATATTCAGATCCACTATTTGATACGAAATAGTCAATACAATAGCCATTCGGGTCTTCGTTAAGTGCAACAAGCTGTGCCTTGGTTGCGCACACTTTCAGTTCGCTGTATTCACTATTATAGAGATACTTGTCCGGATTACCGAGATATGTATAGAGAAAATCGTTGACATCAATATCATCACTAAAAGTGATACTTACAAGAAATTCATCCGTATCAGAAGCATTTTCCATATCAGCAAGCAGCTGTTCGCTTACAATTCCCCATTCCTGCTCATATACAGGGGATGATATGTAAATGCTGTCACCGTAAGCGTTTGCAATATTCAGTAATGTTTCCTTTTGTAAAGATGTATCAATATATCCTTTTTCAGCATCATAGGTATAATAAAAATCATCAGGCAGATATTTATTAATTATACTGTCAGCCAATGCGTCATTGTTGTCACTCAGAAGTGAAATTCTGACATGGTAAAAATAGTAATCAATTCCAAAGCGTTCGTCTTCTTTGATTTCATCGGCAATTTCAGATGAAATATTTGATGGAAGTTGGTTTTTAAAATACTCCCCAAGCTTGGAAGATAAGCCTGCAAGATATTTCTGAATATCTGTTGCATCGTCAATACTGATGTTCTTATCTTCTGTAACGTCAGCAGTCTTGAGCTGGGAGCTTTCAAACTGTGTGATGTCGGCAATATATTTCTGAATCAAGGTTACATCAGTAATACTTATTTCACCGTTGAGGTCTGCATCACCCAAAATATATTCTGCCTGAACATTGTCAGGATAGAACTGCTCACTCAGCCATGCAGTTCTGCCCTGCATCCAATCAACTGCATAGTCAAACATTCCGCTAAAGTTATTATTATATGTTTTTTTAGCTGTTGTCATCATTTTGTGAGTATCTGAATCATATTCTGCTGTTATCAGCTTTGTATGGTCAGCAATCCAGCTGTTACTTGTTTTTAACTTCCAACCGCTCTGATAGTTCATTTCTGCACTGTCTGCGATAAGGCTGTAATACTGTTTGTATGACTTCATAATGCCGTTATCCGTTTTGCCGAAGAAATCATTGAGTGCAGGAACAAAATCATCAAACCATATCTGTTGTACGGCATTAAGCACATAATCATTCTCCGAAATACAGGCAATTAAATTTCTGCCATTATAACTGAACTTGTGTTTACACCACCAGCCGGTATAATCTTCGTAATCGTCAACGCCCATATTATTAAGTTCCTCGCTGACACCTTTAGCATTGCCGAGTGAATTGTCATAATCCCATACAGGTGAGCCGAAGAATTTATACGTACCGTTTTCATCCTGTTTCCAGGTAAAGAATAAGCTTGAAACGCCGGAATCCCAGTTTTTCCCGATTTCATTTATAAGATACAGCTTTGCAACAGAATCAACGTCTGCAATCTCTGAAATATCTTTATAACCGGATACAGCAAAATAAAAATTATTGAATTTTTTCTTTACATATGCCTTAACTTCATTATAGCCTGTATCGCCTTCATTAAGTTCAGGTGATTTAATTGTAACTTTTATTGAGTCTGCACAGGTTACATAGTAATCCTCACCTTCTGTTGCATTAGGGTCAATTTCACATACAAATGGAAAATCGGTATTCACCGTGCCGTCTTCATTAAGATATGCCTCATCATCAATATCGTTAATCAAGCTGTTTTTGCCGACCTCGATTTTATCGCACATCTGATAGGAACCCCAGTAAAATCCATTGACATAAAAATCAACATAACGTGAATCAGAAGCATAGGGCATACCTACAGCGTCTGAAAGGTCATAGAGAAATCTGTTCCTTGAAAGAGAATCATCCTGATAATTTGCAAGGATTGAATATTTTTTGCCCTTACTCATTCCTGCAATGCTTACATTATTACTGTATGTAATATTGTACGACTTTTTAGGCATTGTCCAGGTTGTGTTGCCTCTGCCTTTAATCTTTTTGATTGAAGTATTGTCAATGCTTCCGTCAGGCTCTACGATTGCTCCTGTTGCCGCAGCACTTCTCGACTTATCCTTGTTAAGATAGGTCGCAAGATTTGTGCCGTTGCCGTCTGCATCTGAATTATTGATATATATTCCTGCCTCTGCATTTGATTTCATAAACTTCAGGGTATAGGTTTTGTTGTCAGCAGTAACACTGTAGCTTTTGCCGACTTCATAGTTAATCTGAGCTGTTTCGCCTGCCGCAATTTCCGTGCCGTTTACAGTTACAGGCTCAGAATAGGCATTGTAAATATCAGCCTTGCTGTTATCGGCTGATACCGGCAAAAAGAAGTATTTTACTGATGAATTGGACTCTTTTAAATTTGTAAGATGCTCACTCTGCCACGACTGCCATGCCTCGGTGTCAGCGGAATTAAGAACGCCGTGAGCATAAAGAGCCGGTGTGGTGTTAAACGATATTGTTGTTCCGTCTGATACACTAACAGCCTTGTCTTCTGCCGCTCCGACAGATACAGCAGCCGTACTTATCATAATCAAAACAACAAGAATGGATGCAAAGATTCTTTTCATTTTAACCTCTCCTTTAAAAATAGACGTTTGTGCATATTTAGCATTATATTGAAACATTTACATATTTCCGTTTCAACAAAAACTTGTCCTTCAATACTCTCTCTTTTGTATTCTGAAGCACTTCTATTAATATAAACAAACAATTTCTTGATTTGGGTGCATAATTTTTGTATTTTTTCTGTTTTTAGCTAAATAAAGGAGAAAAAGTGAATTTTTGGTATTTAGAATAAATTGCCATTTCAAAAAGTATTAAAAATTATAAAGGCTTAGTAAGGACAAGCCTCCTAAGCCTTGAATGCTCCGCACAAATCTTGCGCATAGTCGAGCAGTTTTAAATTTTAAGTAATTTATTTATCCAAGCTCTTCATTGTCGGGAACAGGAGAACGTCACGGATTGCGGCGGAGTCGGTGAGGAGCATTGTCATTCTGTCGATACCGAAGCCTATGCCGCCTGTCGGGGGCATACCGATTTCGAGTGCGTTGAGGAAGTCCTCGTCGGTTGTGTTCGCTTCCTCGTCGCCCTGTGCGAGTTGTTCCTCCTGTGCCTTGAAACGCTCCCTCTGGTCAATCGGGTCGTTAAGCTCGGAATAAGCGTTTGCCATTTCCCAACCGTTCATAAAGAACTCGAAACGCTCTACGTAGTCGGGGTTTTCGGGCTTTTTCTTTGTGAGCGGTGAAATCTCAATCGGGTGATCCATTACAAATGTTGGCTGAATCATATGCTCCTCGGCAAATTCCTCGAAGAACAGGTTAAGAATATCGCCCTTCTTGTGTCTGTCCTCAAATTCAACGCCCTTTTCCTTGGCTATAGCCTTTGCCTCTTCGTCAGAGTGGATTTCATTGAAGTCAACGCCAGAATACTTCTTGACTGCGTCAAGCATTGTAATTCTCTCAAACGGCTTGCCTAAATCCATCTCAACGCCGTTATATGTGATTTTGGTTGTGCCGAGAACCTCCTGCGCAACGTGGCGGTAAAGATTTTCGGTCAAATCCATCATACCGTTATAGTCGGTATAAGCCTGATAAAGCTCCATAAGAGTAAACTCGGGGTTGTGTCTTGTGTCAACACCCTCGTTGCGGAATACTCTGCCGATTTCGTAAACCTTTTCAAGTCCGCCAACGATAAGGCGCTTTAAGTAAAGCTCAAGAGAAATACGGAGCTTTAAGTCCTCATCAAGCGCATTGAAGTGAGTTTCAAACGGACGAGCCGATGCGCCGCCTGCATTTGCAACGAGCATAGGAGTTTCTACCTCCATAAAGCCCTGTGAATCAAGGTATCTGCGGATACTGCTGATGATTTTCGAACGCTTTACAAATGTATCCTTAACCTCGGGATTCATAATGAGGTCAACGTAACGCTGACGATAACGGAGGTCAGTGTTCGTAAGTCCGTGATACTTTTCGGGGAGCGGTTTGAGTGACTTTGAAAGAAGCTTAACTTCTTTTGCGTGAACGGAAATCTCGCCCATCTGTGTTTTGAAAACAAAGCCTTTCACCTCGACAATATCGCCGATGTCCCACTTTTTGAGGAAGCCGTATTCTTCTTCGCCCAAATCGTCAAACTTTGCAAAAATCTGAATTTTGCCGCTGCGGTCGTGCAAGTCCATAAAGGAAACCTTGCCCTTGCCACGCTTTGAAAGCAGTCTGCCTGCAACGCAGACGTCCTTGTTTTCGTATTCTTCAAAATTATTCTTTATCGTTTCGGTAAGTGTGTCACGGTCGCTTGTTGTGATTACAAACGGATCTCTGCCTGCTTCTCTGAGTGCGTCAAGCTTTTCATACCTTACCTTGATTACATCGCTTGTATTAGCCTGCTGGGGCTTCTGACTCATATTAACATTCCCTTCATTTGCAAATCAAACGGAAATAAACCTTACGGCATATTTCCGCTAATTTAATTCTTATTTAGAAATTTCAATAATCTTGATTGCCTTAACTCCGCCGGGGGTTTCAACCTCAACAACGTCGCCTACGCTCTTATCCATAAGAGCTTTGCCGATTGGTGACTCGTCAGAGATTTTGCCCTCTCTGGGGTTAGTTTCGTTTGAACCGGAGCCGACAATCTTATACTTACACTGTCTGCCTGTTTTAATCATCTCAATTGTAACAACAGACGTGAGGTGAACGTGCTCGGTTGATGTGTTGGACTCATCAATGATTACGGCAGTTTTAAGAATTGCCTCGATAGTTGCAATTCTTGCCTCCATAATAGCCTGTTCGTTTTTGGCGTCGTCATATTCGCTGTTCTCGGACAAGTCGCCGTATGAACGAGCTACTTTGATTTTTTCTGCAATTTCCTTACGTTTTACGTTTTGTAATTCCGCAAGTTCCTCTTCAAGATTTTTAAGACCTTCCGCAGTAAGCATTGTAGGTTTAGCTGCCATTTTTATATCGTCCTTTCATATTAGGAATTAATGTGCATAAAAAACTGCATATAGATTTATTATATGCTTTTTCGTACTTATTGTCAAGCAAAACGATTATACTAAAACCTGATTAAAAGCTTTATAAGATTTTTGAGCATATTTTAGTTTTAATTAGGTTTTAGTATTTAGATATGCACAAAGTGATTTCACCGTTTGCGAGGAGGAGTAATTTCGACAGAACAAAGGTACAATCGAGCCAAGCTCATACTGTGAAGCGAGTGTGTAGAGTGCAGAACAAAAGTACTCCTCGTCAAAATCTTTCGGCTTTAACAGGTCAAATCCGTTTGGCATTCGCAGGTGATATTTGTAATAAACGAGTCCGCCTGACGGAACTTTTGGACAGCCGGTTGTCAGCACAAGTGCTTCCTGCTTAAGCGGCAGTTTTTCCTCAATTACACAAGGAGCAACTACAAACAAGCGGTCACATAATTCGGAAATATTTTTGGTGACAACAGCAGAAGCACCGAGTTCGTCCATTGCCCTTTCAAGCTCGTACTGATATGAATTAAAATCGTTTGTTACAACCTTTACGTCGGAACAGTGTTTGAGAATATGAAACAGTATATCGTGCGAGTCGCCGTCGGGGTCATAGATTCCTATTTTCAGCGTTTCGGGACGAACACAGCTCTCAATTGCGCTCAGCGCCATATTGGTGCAAAGCCGCTTTGAAAATGCATTTGAAGAAAAGCGCCTGTAGCCACTGTTTTCGGGAAATTTCAGAGTCGGAGAACACAAAAGATGATTTCGCTGTGCACCGATTATGCAGTCAATTTTGTCAATTCTGATTTTTCCGCTGTAGCTTGTATATGTAAGTTGCTTTACGCTGACGCCTCTCGCCTTTTTTATTTCAACCTCAACTTTGTCGTTTTTTATCAGATAGAACAGTTTTTTTATTCCCTTTGGCTTTTCGGGAAGCTTTATAGAAAGTGATGTAATCAAAAAAATACCCCCGCATAAATACTTAATTAAGTATATGCGAGGGTGATGTTATTAATTAATGTATTACCAATTAATATTCCGACATTGGGTCGTATTTTACGCCGTAATACTGACATTCAAAATGGAGGTGAGGTCCGGTTGAGTTACCAGTTGAACCGGCATAACCGATTGTCTGTCCCTTGGAAACTGTCTGACCTGTGCTGACAATTGCATTTGTAAGGTGACCATAAATAGTCAGCTTGCCGTTGCCGTGGTCAATAAATACATAGTTGCCGTAACCGCCGCCGCAGCCGCAGCTTCCGTTTTTACCCCAGTTATGAGGGCAGCTGTTATTCGAAGCAATTACTGTACCGCTCTCTGCGGCTACAATAGTTGTACCCATCGGTGTACCGATGTCTATACCGCCGTGGCTGTAACCTCTGTTCTCGCCAAACGGTGAAGTAAGTGTATAGCAGCCGGGTGCAGGCCATACAAAGCCTGAGCCTGACGGAACATCAATATCCGGAGTTTCGGGCTGTACGGGAGTATATGAACCACCGCCGCCGTTGCTTTCGCCGTTGTCAGACGTACCACTGCCCGAATTGCCGCTGTTACCCGAGTTGTTGCCGCCGAGTTGTGAAATCTTGTCCTGCTGATCTTTATAATATGCTTTTATCTGATTTTCAAGTTCAGCACTTTGAGCTGCTGCATTTTCAAGCGCATTTTTTGCGTTGTTATTTGATGTATAAAGATTACGAAGCGTTTCCTCGTTTTCTTCAAGGAGCTCATTAAGCTCTGACTGGTCTTCTTCAAGAGAAGCCTGCTGTTTTTCAAGCTCGGCTTTATCCTCTTCAAGAGCAGTTTTCTGTTCTGTAATTTTCTCAAGCTTTACGTTGATTCCGTCAATAAGCTCTTTATCATAGCTTGAAAGAGTCTGAACAAGTGAAACCTTATCGATAAAATCAGAGAAGTCCTTTGCACCGAAAATAATTTCAATATCACTTGCGTTTCCTGCCATATAGATAGTTCTTAAACGCTCGCAGAGTGTATCAAGCTGACCGTCAATATCTTCATTAGCCTTGTCAATATCTTTCTGCTTCTGCTCAATGTTGTCGTTGAGGTCGTTTATTGACTCTCTTGTAAGAGCAATTTTGTCGTCGAGAACTTCAATCTTGCTGACAAGAGCCTTATTGTATTCTTCTTTTTCGTTAATATCTGACTGTGTTTTATCAAGAATATCCTGATATTCCTGATTCTTCTGTTCAAGCTCCTGAAGCTGCTGCTGCATAGAATCAATACTTTCTGCACCTGCCGAAACAGCGGAAAGTGCAACGGGCATTGAAATAATGCAGACGCTTAAAAGAGCACAAAGAATTCTTTTTAATCTGTTCATTACTTTCTCCTTTCAGGGATTACCATCCGAGAATTTCATTACCTTCTTTTTTGAGATACTTACGAATTGAAATAAAGCTTCCGAAGAAACCTATTACCACGCCTGCTATTACAAATGCAACAGCAACATATAGAATAACATTGCTGAGCGGAATGAATGTAAACGGAATCATACTTGTGATTGCGCTCATTACTGCTTCATAGAGAAGCGCTATTCCAGCTGTTGAAACAGCAGCGGAAATCAAGCCGATTACCATACCCTCAACGAGGAACGGCATACGAACAAAAGAGTTTGTTGCGCCGACTGATTTCATAATACTGATTTCAAATCTTCTTGAATACATAGTTGCACGGATTGTATTTGCAATGATGAAAATTGAAATTATCATAAGTGCGACAACAACACCAACGCAGATTATGTTTACAAGATTGCTGATGTCGGTAAGCTTTTTAGCAAGCTCTCTGTGGTCGTTGATACTGTCAACGCCGTCAATTTTTAAAATATCGGCAACGGTTTCGTCATACTGTGACAAATCGTCCATTACCACTATAAAGGCATCAGGAAGAGGATTGCGGTCTTCAATCTTGTTGAAAAGCTCCTCTCCGAGATCCTCTTTATACTTTTTAAATGCTTCATCTTTTGAGTAAAAGGTAGCCGAAGAAACATTGCTTACCTTTTCAATATCTTTTCCTATGTAAACAGCCTCAAGCTGTGATACGTCTGATTTAATATAAACGGTGGTTTCGTTTGAATCGCCGACCGATTCAACAACCTGAGCAACATTGATTGAAAAAAGAGCCGCCGCACCGGTAAGCACAAGACAGCTTACAAGCACGCAAACAGAAGCGATACTCATTATACGGTTGCTCCATACGTTTTTCAAGCCTTCTTTCGCCAGATAGCCAAAGCCTTTCATAACATTATCCTTTCAAACTGTATTTGTCCGAGCAAATCAGTCGGGCAGAACAACCGCATTATCGGGATACTGCGGAACATCATCATAATCTTCATAATCATAGTAGCCGTCGTAATCATCAGAATAATGAGCACCTACGCTGTTGTCTTTTGTGTCTCCGATAACCTTTCCGTGGTCAATTGTGATTACCCTGTGGTGAAACTCACGTACAAGCTCGTGCTCGTGGGTTACTACAAGAACAGTAGTACCCTTGGCGTTGATTTCACTGAGAAGCTCAATAATTTCGTGGGACATCTCGGGGTCAACGTTACCTGTGGGCTCATCGGCAATGATTATTTCGGGATTATTCACAAGCGCTCTTGCAAGGCTTACACGCTGCTGCTCACCACCCGAAAGCTCACTGGGCTTGTCCCTCATCTTGTCTTTCAGACCGACAAGATCAAGTACATAAGGCACTCTCTTTTTGATCGTTGCAGTACGCTCGCCTACTGCTCGCATTGCAAAGGCTACATTATCAAAAACATTCATCTTTTCAATAAGTCTGAAATCCTGGAAAACTATGCCCATATGGCGGCGAAGGTAAGGCACTTCTCTGCGCTTCAGCTTTGAAGTCTTTTTGCCGTTGATTACAATTTCGCCCGAAGTGGGAGTTTCCTCGTGCATAATCAGCTTTAAGAACGTACTCTTACCTGCACCCGAAGAGCCTACGATAAAAACAAATTCGCCTTTATTTATATGTAAGGTTACATCGTGCAGCGCATGCGTACCGTTAGAATACGTTTTAGATACATTTTCAAAATCAATCATAAATTCACCTTATTTGGGGTTTGTGCCAAAAGGCACTGACTGAACATCGTGACAACAACAAGCAAGGGCGTATATAAAAATATCAATATACACCCCGACTTGTTAATACGATTCAATAAAATTATCAATACTTTGTGGGACTTGCGTTAAGATACTTCTTAACCATTAAAGCTACCTTAAATACAATAGCGTCTTCAAACTCACGAAGGTCAAGACCTGTAAGCTTCTTGATTTTTTCAAGTCTGTACACAAGAGTGTTACGGTGTACAAACAGCTTACGTGATGTTTCGGAAACGTTGAGGTTGTTTTCAAAGAAACGCTGGATTGTAAAGAGAGTTTCCTGATCGAGGCTTTCAATTGAGCCGCGCTTGAAAACTTCCTTGAGGAACATTTCACAAAGAGTTGTAGGAAGCTGATAGATAAGACGTGCAATACCGAGGTTGTCGTAGCTTACGATTGTGCGCTCGGTGTCAAATACCTTTGCAACCTCAAGAGCAGACTGAGCCTCTTTAAATGAACGTGCAAGGTCCTTGATGCCTGTAACAGTTGTGCCTATACCGACAACGCAGTGAGTGTAGAATTCACTTGAGAGTGTGTCGGAAATAGAGCTAGCAAGCTTTTCAAGGTCACGGCTTTCGGTATCGGGCTTGATTTCTTTAACAAGCGCAATTTCAGCCTCGTTAATATTGATGACAAAATCCTTTGACTTGTCGGGGAAAAGGTTCTGAATTATGTCATAAGCCGATACATCTGTCTTTGAAACAATTTTGATAAGCAGACAAACACGGGAAACCTCGCTGTTGAAATGAAGCTCTCTTGCTTTAAGGTAAATGTCGCCGGGAAGAATGTTGTCGAGAATTACATTTTTAATAAAGTTTGAACGGTCGTACTTTTCGTCATAGTACTGCTTGATGCTTGCAAATGAAACAGAAAGAAGCTGTGCATATTTTTGTGCATATTCGTCCGTACCCTGTACAAAAACTGCATAGTCATACTTTGCGTTACTGCCAAACGACTTGTATGTATAGCCGTTAATTACAAAGGGGGCAGTAGAGCTTAAAGTTTCGGAGTTGATGCTTTCGTTTACTTCGCCGATTTTTCCAAGCTCCGAGCATGCAATAACAACCGAAGTTTCGTCAATAACGCCGATTGTTCTGTCAATTGCATCTTTCATCTGGTGTACAATACCCTGAAATAATCTGTTAGACATGATATTTACCTCTTTTTCTCCGCAATTTATAATGTGTAATACTGTGACTGTAATTATTAAATAAAATACAATCTCTCTCATATACATATTACACAAAATCGAGAAAAAAATCAACCTCTATTTACAATTTTTCTTGAATTTTTTTATAGAGATTGCATAAGCAACAAAAAGTTACAATTTTGAAAACAAATTTAAACAATTTTTAATATTTATTTCCTTTTTTACTATTTTATTACTACATTGTGTTGAGTGTGTGAATAAAGGAAAAATTTACTATTATAAATTAGTATTGCATCTTCAATAATTTTATAAACTATAATTTAGCGGTGTAAAATTAATGATTGTAGCGGCGAACTGTGTTCGCCATATTTCATAAATTGCGTCGCAATTTATGAAACGGGACGTCAAGGTGATTCCCCTA
>DPHV01000042.1 GCA_003521625.1 Ruminococcus sp. | reverse complement strand
CAGTCAAGACTGTTCCCTACACTATAAAATTAAACATTGTCAATATATCAAAATTTGTTAAGCAAACAAACCTTTCCGAACAACACGCAACATTATAAATTCGGAGCGTAGCGACCATTAATTACGCATTCCGAATTCCGCATTCCGAATTGAACTAAATTATCGTTTATCTTAAAAGCCGAGCTTATAATTATAAGATTCATAAAGACCTGTAAAAATGTTGTGAGTAGCTAAAAATAGACATATTTTACTATGTTCCATATTAGAATTAAACACTAAACATTTTTTCTTTAGCTAAAAACAACAATTTATAAATTATCTATTGGGTATAATTAACATAGATAAAAGCAAAACATACAAAATATAAATAATATTATGTCAATATTGCAAAAATTGCTTTGAAAATTGCATATAAATAAAATTATCAATTATTATTTATTATTAAAAATGCTTGTAATATTTCGGACAATATAGTATAATAAGTTATATCTTGTTATTTTCTGGAAGATATGAAAATAAGTATTGGAGGTTATATTAATGACAGAATCATCTCTTAACGCCTTCAAGGGCACAATCGCCCAGGAAAGGAAGCTGAAAGATGTAATCGCAAAGCACAAGGATATGCCGGGTGCATTGCTTCCCGTTTTGCAGGAGGCACAGGCCATCTACGGCTATCTGCCGATTGAGGTGCAGCAGATGGTTGCAGACGGTCTTGAAATCTCGCTCAGCGAGGTTTACGGTGTTGCTACCTTCTATTCGCAGTTCAGCCTTACGCCAAAGGGTGAGCACAGAATCAGCGTTTGCCTTGGTACGGCGTGCTATGTAAAGGGTGCAGACAAAATCCTTGCGGCCATTGAAGAAAAGCTCGGCATTAAAAGCGGCGAGTGTACCCCCGACGGACTGTTCTCAATTGATTCCTGCCGTTGCGTAGGTGCTTGCGGACTTGCTCCCGTTATGATGGTTGACGATGAGGTTTACGGAAAAATGACCGTTGACCAGGTTGACAAAATTCTTGACAAGTACATTAAGAAAGGGGGCAAATAAGCCGTGAAACTTGAAGAACTCAATAAGATTAAAAAAGAACACGAGCAGGTTGTAAAGGTAAGAAAGCTTGTTGCCGCAGAGGGCGAAAAGCTTGCCAAAAAGACAGGCTACCGCAAGCAGGTGCTTGTGTGCGGAGGTACGGGCTGTACTTCTTCAGGCAGTAAAAAGGTAATTGACGCTCTTGAAAAAGCGTTAAAGGCAAACGGACTTGAAAAGGAAATCCTTGTTGTAAGAACAGGTTGCTTCGGTCTTTGCTCACTTGGTCCTATTATGATTGTCTATCCCGAGGGTGCTTTCTATTCTCAGGCTACCCCCGAGGGCGTAGAGAGAATCGTTAAGGAACACCTCAAAGAGGGTAAGGTTGTTAAGGAGCTTTTGTATCAGGAAACAGTTCACGAGGACGGCTCAATTATCTCGCTCTCCGAAACAGCATTCTACAAAAAACAGCTCAGAGTTGCACTTCGTAACTGCGGTGTAATTGACCCCGAAAACATTGACGAATACATAGCTGTTGACGGTTATCAGGCACTTGCAAAGGTGCTCACAAAGATGACTCCCGACGACGTTATCAATGAAATTACTGCTTCGGGACTCCGTGGCAGAGGAGGCGGCGGCTTCCCGACAGGCAGAAAATGGTCGTTTGCAAAAGCAAGTGTGAACGATGTTAAATACGTATGCTGTAACGCCGACGAGGGCGACCCCGGTGCATTTATGGACCGTTCAATCCTCGAGGGCGACCCGCAGTGTATTATCGAGGCTATGATTATCGCAGGTTACGCAATCGGCGCACATCACGGCTTTGTATATATCAGAGCAGAATACCCAATTGCCGTTGAAAGATTACAGAAGGCTATTGACCAGGCTAAAGAGTATGGCTTCCTCGGCAAGAACATTTTCGGTTCAGGATTTGATTTCGATATGGAAATCAGACTCGGTGCAGGCGCATTCGTTTGCGGTGAGGAAACTGCTCTTATGACTTCAATTGAGGGCAACCGTGGCGAACCCCGTCCACGTCCTCCGTTCCCTGCTGTTAAGGGACTTTTCGGCAAGCCTACCGTACTCAATAACGTAGAAACCTACGCAAACATTGCGCAGATTATCCTGAACGGCAGTAAGTGGTTTGCTTCAATGGGTACTCCCAAGAGCCCTGGTACAAAGGTATTTGCACTTGGCGGCAAGATTACAAACGTAGGTCTTGTTGAAATTCCTATGGGTACTACTCTGCGTGAAATCGTTGAAGAAATCGGCGGCGGAATCCCCAACGGCAAGAAGTTCAAGGCTGCTCAGACCGGCGGACCTTCGGGCGGTTGTATTCCTGCTCTTCATATTGACACTCCGATTGATTACGACAGCCTTCTTGCCCTCGGCTCAATGATGGGCTCAGGCGGTATGATTATTCTTGACGAGGACACCTGTATGGTTGACATTGCCAAGTTCTACCTTGAATTTACCGTTGACGAAAGCTGCGGTAAATGTACTCCCTGCCGTGTTGGTACACGCAGACTGCTCCAGTTCCTCGACAAAATCACATCGGGCAAGGGTGAAATGGAGGATTTGGAAAAGATTGACGAGCTTGCACGTCATATGCAGACTTCTTCGCTCTGCGCGCTCGGTCAGACTGCTCCGAACCCCGTTCTGTCAACAATGAACTACTTCAAGGACGAGTACATCGCCCACATCAAGGATAAAACGTGTCCGGCAGGAGTCTGCAAGGCACTTATGAAATACGAGATTATCCCTGCAAAATGTAAGGGCTGTACGCTCTGTGCAAGAAACTGCCCCGTCGGTGCAATTTCTGGTACGGTTAAACAGCCTCACGTTATTGATCAGGATAAGTGTATCAAGTGCGGACTTTGTATGAGAAACTGCAAGTTCGGCGCAATCTACACACATTAAGGAGGGGTAATTATGGATATGGTACATCTTAAAATAAACGGTATCCCTGTTGAGGTGCCGAGCAACTATACTATTATACAGGCGGCAAAGGTCGCTAAAATTGAGATTCCGTCGCTTTGCTATCTTAAGGACATCAACTGCATAGGCGCTTGCCGTGTCTGCGTTGTTGAGGTAAAGGGCAGAAAAGGTCTTATCGCATCGTGCGTTTATCCCGTTGAGGAGGGAATGGAGGTATTCACAAATACTCCTAAGGTAAGAGCTTCAAGAAAAACTACTATTGAGCTTATCCTCTCAACTCACCACAAAAAGTGCCTTTCCTGCGTAAGAGGCAACAACTGTGAGCTTCAGAAGCTTGCGTTTGACTACGGCGTTGACGAAGACAGATTCAAGGCTGAAGAGCCTATTTATGAAATTGACGACGAATCACCCTATATAGTGCGTGACAACAACAAGTGTATCCAGTGTATGCGCTGCGTTGCAGCCTGCAAGAATGTTCAGTCTATTTCGGTTATCGGACCTATCAAGCGTGGCTTCAAGGTTCACGTTGGCTGTGCATTCGAAAAGGGACTCGGCGACTCTCCGTGCGTTGGCTGCGGTCAGTGTATTGTAAGCTGTCCCGTTGGTGCGCTCAACGAAAAGAGCCAGATTGACGAGGTATGGAACGCTATCTCCGACCCCGAAAAGCAGGTTATCTTCTACACAGCTCCGTCAATCAAGGCGACTCTGGGCGAGAGCTTCGGTATGCCTATCGGCACAAACGTTGAGGGCAAAATGGTTTCTGCAATCCGCAGACTCGGCGTTGACAAGGTGTTCAATATGGACTTTACTGCCGACCTCACAATTCTTGAAGAGGCAAACGAGCTTGTTGAGAGAATCACACGCAAGGAAACACTCCCGATGTTTACTTCCTGCTGCCCCGGTTGGGTTAAGTTTGTTGAGCATTACTATCCCGAGATGATTCCGCACCTTTCAACCTGCAAATCTCCGCAGGGTATGTTCGGTGCAGTGCTCAAGAGCTACTATGCGCAGAAGTATAATCTTGACCCCGAAAAGATGTTTGTTGTCAGCGTAATCCCCTGTACGGCAAAGAAGTTTGAGGCTACACGTCCCGAGCTCCGCACATTTGACTTTGACGACGTTGACGTTGCCCTCACCACAAGAGAGCTTGCAAAGATGATTAAGGGCGCAGGCATCAAGCTTGAGGATATGGACGACGAGGACTACGACGCTCCGTTCAACAAGGCAACGGGCGGCGGCGCAATCTTCGGCGCAACAGGCGGCGTGCTTGAGGCTGCTCTGCGTACTGCGGCAAGAATGCTTGACGGCTCATTCAAGAAGATTGAGTTTACAGAGGTAAGAGGTCCGCAGGAAATCAGAGAGGCAAAATACAACGTTGCAGGCGTTGAGGTTAAGGTTGCCGTTACTTCCGGTCTCGGAAACGCAAGAAAGCTTATTGAAAAGATTAAGAAGGGCGAAGCTGACTATCAGATGGTTGAGATTATGGCTTGTCCCGGCGGCTGTATAAACGGCGGCGGTCAGCCTGTTCAGAGCGACAGCGTAAGAAACTACGTTGACTTAAAGGCTATCCGTTCAAAGGCTCTCTACGATTACGATAAGCAGTGCAAGTACAGAAGCAGTGACGAAAGCCCGATTATCAAGACTATTTACGATGAATTCTTCGACGCTCCCGGCAAGCCCAGAGCACACAAGCTTTTGCATACAAAGTACGTAAACAGAGGAAATCATTAATCAGAATTATTCACTAAAATTTCACCCCACCGATTTAATTCGGTGGGGTGTTTTGTTTTGAATTTCTATGGCTTTTTATAAACAAGCAGCACAAATTCAATTTCGGTAGAAAGACTTTCAAGCATATCAAGTCTGTTCATACCCTCGCTCGGCGTGTGGTAGTAATACGGAGTCATCTGAAACAGTGCTTTAATGTCCTGCTTTGAGTCAAGCTCTATTGTGCTTTTAACTCTGATTTTGTCAGTCAGTTCAAGATTTTCCGTTTCAGGTGCTTTTTCATCATTATAGTACGGCTTGTCATAAAGCACCTTTTTAAGCCCGAAAAGGTGTTCCCTGCCCGGAATTGCAGTAACGATTACGCCGTCGTCGCTTAAAATTCTTGAAAATTCAGAGCTGTGAAACGGTGCAAAAAGGTGAAACGCAAGCTTTACCGAACTGCTTTTAACAGGAATTGAAGCGATGTTTGCAACAAAAAATTTTGCATCGCAACGCCGTTTTGCGGCAAGCCTTACCATATTTTTTGAGAGGTCAAAGCCGTAGAAATCACGGTCGTATTTTTTGGTAAGATATGAGGTGTAGTATCCCTCCCCGCAGCAGATGTCGAGAACACTGTCACCGTCAGCGGTGTATTTTTCGATGCAATCTCCTACGGCAGACGCAAGGGGAGAGTAAAAGCCTTTTTCAAGAAAATCACGTCTTGATTTTGCCATTTCCTTGTTGTCGCCTGTGCTGTCGCCCGACTTGTGAGCAGAAAGCAGGTTTACATAACCTTCCTTTGCAAGGTCAAAGCAGTGGTTGTGTTCACATTTTGCAGTTTTATTTTCAAAGATAAGCTCGTTTTTGCAAACAGGACAGATAAGAATATTCATATGTAACTTCCTCGTATTATTTGATTCAAAAAATATTATATATGACTCAATTTTTAAAATCAATATATCATTTATAAAACAGGCGCAAAAATAAAACCTGCCGAGCTAATCGGCGAGCCTTGAAACAAATGACTGCATTTCCTGCTTCGAATCTATGTTGTGGATTTCAGAGAGGATTCTGTTCTGTTCGTCTTCGGTCATATTTGAAAACTTCTTCATAGCGTCAGGCTGTATCTTGTATCTATATTATAACACTATAGCGTTATAAAGTATAGGGATGTTTTATCCTCTTTTATTCTATTTATTGTCAATTTTTATCCAATTGAAGTAAATCCTCAATTTTTACATCTAAAGCTTTAGACAATTTATAAAGAGTTAGTCCCTGCACCTTGTTAATATCTCTCTGACCGATTTCGCAGGACTGAATCAGCCTGATATTAACATCAGCTTTTTTTGCAAGTTTGCTCTGACTTAATCCTGACTGTTCTCTAAAATGTTTTAAATTGCTCATTATGTTTGCTCCTTTATTTATTGTGTTTATATTATATCTCTGCAGTGTTATAAAATCAATACTTTTTTTTTTTTTTCAAAAAAATAAACAGGTCGATTATGATACGGTTAAAAATCTTCCAAAACATTCGCTTAATTGTTCGGGGAGGTTTACTTTTTACTGTGTATTTTCTGTGTAGCTTATATGATTTTTATTGATATTTTTTGATATTATTTGATAATCAGAATTTTAAGTAAAATTATTGAAATAAGTCAGTATTTATGCGGTTTTCAGCCTTTATCGCAAAAAAAATAAGCACTCACTTGCGTGAGTGCCTTTGGCGGAGGACAAGGGATTTGAACCCTCGCGCCGCGTTAGCGACCTACTCCCTTAGCAGGGGAGCCTCTTCACCACTTGAGTAATCCTCCGTGCGGTAAAGTTTATAAATAAAATAAATGGCGGAGAGGAAGGGATTCGAACCCTTGGTCCCTCGCGGGATCACTAGTTTTCAAGACTAGCTCCTTAAACCACTCGGACACCTCTCCGTGTTGAAATTATGTTGTTTCAGCAAGAATTATTTTATCATAACTAATTTCTTTTGTCAAGAACAAATTTACAAAAATTATAAGAATTTACGATATAAATTTTAATCCCCGAAACCAACCGTTTTTCAACATTATAATATAATCTTTTTTTAAAATCAGATGTTCCAGAATCCGAGCAGAATTGCAAAGTAGTGAAAAACACTTCCTGCAATTGTGAACAGATGCCAAACCGAATGGAAGTATTTTACCTTTTTGATTGCGTAAAATATAATTCCCAGCGTGTAGAAAACTCCGCCCGTTATCAGAAGAATAAGCGAAATTTTCGGCATTGACGCAATAAGCGGCTTGATTGCAAAGATTATTACCCAGCCCATTGCAACGTAGCAGAAGATTGACGGAATCCTTGCTTTTTCAAGGTTGACGGAATTCATTACGATTCCGAATATTGCCGCACCCCACACAACGCCGAACAGAATCCAGCCAATGACTCCGTTAAGATAATACAGCGTAATCGGCGTGTACGTTCCTGCAATCAGCAGAAAAATCGTGTTGTGATCCATTATCCTGAAAAAAGACTTTGCTTTTTTGTTTGTGAACGAATGATAAAGCGTTGACATTGTGTAAAGAATAACCAGCGAAGCTCCGTATATACACGAACTGACAATGCCCCAAGCGTTAGTGTGAATAACCGAAGCGACAATCAGCACAACCGTTCCTGCAATTGAAAGAGCGGCGCCTACACCGTGCGAAACCGAGTTAAAAATTTCCTCGCCGAGCGTGTATTTTCGTTTTTCAGACATATTTGCCTCCATAGTTTTTGTTTCAATTTTATTATACCTTTTATATTATTTTCTTCAAGACGCTTCATAATGCAAATTACAAAACCAAAAGCGCCTGTTATTGAGTTTCGGCATAACAAAATTTACATTGAAATATTGAGAATACAATGGTAAAATAATCTTGAAAGGGTGTGTGATATGAGTATTGTTGTCAGAGCTTACCGCAATGAGGATATTTTGCAAATGAACCTTGTGTGGAATGAAGTAGTTGAAGACGGAATTGCATTTCCGCAAACGGAAATTTTTGACAGAACAGCCGGAGAAAAGTTTTTTTCTTCTCAAAGCTACTGCGGTGTTGCCGAAAATACCGAAAGCGGTGAAATTGTCGGCTTGTATATTCTGCACCCCAACAACGTAGGCAGATGCGGACATATTTCAAACGCAAGCTATGCTGTCAGTTCGTCATCAAGAGGAAAGGGAATAGGAGAGATGCTCGTCAAGGACTGCCTTGAGCAGGCTAAAAATTGCGGCTTTAAGATTTTGCAGTTCAATGCGGTTGTAAAGACCAACACTGCGGCTCGTCACCTTTATGAAAAGCTCGGCTTTGTTCAGCTCGGAACAATTCCGCAGGGCTTTCTTATGAAGGACGGAAACTATGAGGACATATGTCCGTACTATCATATGATTTAAGGAGAATGTATTATGATTATTGATTTTAATAATGAACAAGCAACGGTAATTCCGAATTTCAAGGGCGGAGAAAAGTCAATTTCTGCAAAAATGCACTTTGACGGCGTGAACAGAATTCTGCACGGCGTACTTGAAAGCGGAGCGACAATCGGACTTCACACCCACGAAACAAACAGCGAGATTATTTACTTTTTGAGCGGCAAGGGTAAGGTGCTTTACGACGGGGAATACGAAACTGTCGAGCAGGGAATGTGCCACTACTGCCCCAAAGGTCACTCCCACAGCCTTATTAACGACAGCGAAAGCGATCTGGTGTTCTTTGCCGTTGTGCCTGAACAGTAACTCAAAATAAAAACACTTTATTTCCGCAAAAATCCATTGAAATTTAGAAAAATATATGATATACTTCTGTTCCAAACAAACGGAGGTGTATATAAATGAAAAAGTTTGTTCCTTATGAAAAGCTTTCAAAATCCAAAAAGCGAGAGCTTGACAGGATAAAGCGAGTAACGTGGGGAAGCGTAAATCCCGTTACAAGAAAAGTTGAAAGCAAAAAACTCTACAAAAGAAAGTCCCGAAACTTTACTGATTATTCAGACGGTTTTGGGACTTTTACTTTTTTATTGCGGACTAAAAATTCACGCTTGATAAGGCTCTGCATATTATATTGATATAAACTTGACAAAACATACGGCTTATGGTATTAACGCCGTTACAACGAATATTTCGGGTGTTTTTATATGAAAAAAAACAATATAAAAGCGTTTGGCATAGTAGGCGGAGATAAACGTCAGCTCTTTCTTGCAAGGTCAATTTCCGACAGCTGCTGCGATGTGATTTTAGGAGGGTTTGACAAGCTTTCAAGTATGGGCGCACTCACTCTTGCAGATGTCCATACTGTTATTTTTGAAAGCGACGCTGTGATTTTTCCGCTTCCGTCAGTTCGGGCAGACCGCAGTATAAATACTCCGTTTTCCGAGAGAAACGTAATTCTCACCGACGAAGAAACAAGCGAGCTTATGAAAAAGCCTGTTTTCGTTTCAATGCGTGACAAATTCATAAAGGCTTATCCCGAGCTTAAAAACGCTCGTATTTTCGACTATGCCGCAAAAGATGAATTTGCAATTCTGAACGCACTGCCGACAGCCGAGGGCGCAATTGAATGTGCAATGAACAACTTTGAGGGGACAATTTCAGGCAGTAAATGCCTTGTAGTCGGCTTTGGCAGAATAGGAAAAATCCTCTCCAAAACCCTGCATTCGCTTGAAGCGGATGTAACCGTATGCGCACGCAAGGAAAGCGACTTTGCATATATCACCGCCCTCGGCTGCAAGGTACGTGACACACGAAAGCTAAAGAGCATAAGAGGTTACGACATTGTGTTCAACACAGTGCCGTCGTTGATTTTTGACAAAGACCTGCTTATGAATACCGACAGAAACACGCTGATAATCGACCTTGCATCAGCTCCGGGAGGGGTTGATTTTGAGGCGGCGCACAAGTTCAGGCTTGATGCGGTAAGAGCGTTGTCACTACCCGGAAAATGTGCGCCAAAGACCGCAGGAGAAATAATAAAAACAACAGTTTTCAACATTATAGAGGAGGTTTACAGGTGACAAAAGCAACCATAGGCTTTGCAATGTGCGGTTCCTTTTGCACCTTTTCAAAAGCCTTTTTGCAGATGCAGAGGTTAGTTGATTCAGGCTACAAGGTAATCCCGATTATGTCGCAGAACGCCTACTCAACCGACACACGCTTCGGCAGGGCAGAGGAAATGGTAAAAAAAGCAGAAGAAATTACAGGGGAACGGGTGCTCCACACTACCGTACAGACAGAGCCGCTCGGACCTAAAGAGATGTGCGACTTGTTAATAATTGCACCCTGCACAGGAAATACGCTTGCAAAGCTCTCGCTCGGAGTTACCGACACGTCGGTGACAATGGCGGCAAAATCACATTTAAGAATACTTCGTCCCGTACTGCTCTGCGTAGCAACAAACGACGCACTCGGGGCGTCTGCGCAGAACATCGGCAGACTGATGAACACAAAAAATATATTCTTTGTGCCGATGAAGCAGGATGACTATGTTAAAAAGCCGAACTCGCTTGTAGCAGATTTTGACAAACTGCCGATTTGCGCAGAATATGCGCTCAGATATGAGCAATATATGCCCGTTTACGAATGAAAATCAATAAAAAGAAACGAACAGGGAGCTGTGTTAAAAGCGCTTGAAAGCGTATTTTGCATAATTAATATGCAGATTATGACTAATCAAGCCGCCTTTGACAGCTCCTTTTTTTCGTATATTATTTGAGATTTTACTGTAAACGGTTAGATAAACTATAATTTAATGCGGAATTCGGAATGCGTAATGCGGAATTGCGGTCGAGTGGATAGGTTGTGATAATTCAAAAGTTTAATGCCCGAATTAATTTATATGCGGCGTTGC
>DPHV01000024.1:470270-585004 GCA_003521625.1 Ruminococcus sp. | reverse complement strand
ACCTAAAATAATCGGCAAATATAACCGCAATGTTGACGGTATGGAAGAGAAAATTCTCTCACTCTACGCCTGCGGAATGAGTCAGCGTGACATTGCCGAGCAAATCAAAAATCTGTATGATGTAGAAATCTCTCCCGAGCTTGTCAGCAAGATAAGCGAGAAGATTATGCCTGACGTTACTGCATGGCAAAACCGACCTCTTGAAGCAGTATATCCGTTTGTGTTTATGGATGCAATCCATTACAAAGTAAAGGAAAATCATCAGTATATTACAAAGGCGGCATATGTAGTTTTGGGCATCAACCTTGACGGTCAGAAAGACATTCTCGGCATATGGATAGGCGAAAATGAGAGCAGTAAATTCTGGCTGAATGTGTTGAACGAACTCAAAACTCGTGGAATTAAGGATGTATTTCTGTTCTGCGTGGACGGTCTGACAAGCTTCAGACAAGCTATTGAGGCAGCTTTTCCAAACGCACAAATTCAGCGTTGTATCATTCATCAGATACGCTCAAGCACAAGATTCGTAAGCTACAAGCACATCAAAGATCTGATGGCTGACCTCAAGAAAGTGTATCAGGCAATCAGCGAGGAAGAAGCTATGAACAACCTGATTTTGTTCAAGGACAAGTGGGGCAAAACATATCCGTCTTGCGTAAAAAGCTGGGAAGAAAATTGGGATATTCTCTCCACCTTTTTCGCATATCCGCCCGAGGTTCGGAAGATAATATATACAACGAATATTATCGAAGGTTTGAACCGTCAGTTCAGGCAGATTACGAAGAACAAGCCGTCATTCACAAATGATGACAGCCTGCGCAAAATGTTGTATTTAGCGTCGCAAAAAATTGTCGAACGCTGGACGCAAAGATGTCGAAACTGGGATGTGGTTTTAAGCCAACTTTCTATTATATTTGAGGACAGAATACCTGCTTGATTTGCCCCTGAGAATAGAATTTCCTGTCCGCAAAATGTTATTCACGCACGGCGTGCATAACATTCCACGGACAGGAATGAAGAGTTGACACGGGGCAAATCAGAAAGCCTGATTGCACCGCAATCCAGTATTCTTTATTGCTTGAAGGATTATTATTTACACAAAATTTTATGGGTTGCCGACTTGGTTGTCACGGGTATCAACCTTAAAATCGTTGTTTCCCGACTGAACGGCAGAATACGCAACGCCTGCACCGAGAATATTAATTTCTCTTGTAAAATTGCCGCTTTTCTTAATGCTGTCGTACGTAACGCCCTTTACGCCAAAGGAGTATAATCTTTCAAAACTCTCTGAATACTCTGCAATATCGGCAGTTTTTGCGGCGTGGTTATAAACAGCCGTAAGCGCAAAATCGGGATTGTCCTTTACTGCTTTTTCAAACACCGACTGCCGAATATATCCGTCCTCGTCAAACAAATCACCGTCGGCAAACATTCCGTCTGTGATTGTATCATCAATTGCAAGCTTTATTTCGGATATGCCGCTGTCAGAAATATTCTTTTTTCTTAAATCCGACAGCATTTTTTCTTCGTCTTGCAGTGATTCTGCTTTTAGTGCAAGCTGATTTTCGTTTAACAATTCATCCGGAATGTACTTATAAAAATTCCCGTACGGACTATTGACTTTGGAAATCAACTGTGGTAGACTTACTTTAGAGGATAACCGAGCGGTATTTCTAACTAAATCTTTTTCAGGTTCAGTGGTTACCGCTAAGACGTTATCCTCTATTTTTGTTTTACCTAAAGTAATTGAAACATAGAGCTTATTGGGTTCTCTTTTGAAATATTCTTTTATATGCAATTCAACCGGAACAATGTATTCTTTGTCCTTAAAACCGCTTAAAAGAACATAGTCATATTTTAAATCAGGATTATGTCTTTCTGTTCCTGCATATCTGTCTGTATGCACTTCTATCGGCACCGCATTATTAACAATCTCATCAAAAACACAAAGCATTTTTGCAAAATCAGAATAATCAGTTGAAATATTACCTTGCTTGTTAACACTCTCTTTTAAAGTACCTTTTGAATAATCAAACTCTAAATTTACATTTTTATTTTTGTAAATTTTTTCAAATACTTTAAATTTGTCACCGAGCACACGCAATATTTTATATGCGTTATTTCTGAGAGTATCCTGTAACGAAATAACAGTAGCAGTATCAACTGTTTTTCCGACTTTCTTCTTTGCAGCTTCGTAGTCTGCTAATGTCAATACCGTATTCTTAAGAATTTCCGTTCTTTCGCTGTCGCTCATTCCGACAGTTATTTTTTTGTCATCAGAATCTATTTTATCATCTTTTGAATAGCGAATATCGACCTTCTCATTCTTAAACCTTTCAGAAAGCGGAATAACATTGCCGTTGTCGTCATAGGTTATCGGGTCTGCGGATTTAATTTGATTAGGCTCAAAAGCAATCCACACCCTGTGTCGGGTTTCGTCCTTTTTGTTATATCTTCCTCCGCCGATATGAGTTATTCCGTCATAATTCATTGCCAGTATAGTGTCAAAAATAAATGATTCTGCTTCATATTTATACATTCCGTCATCCTGACAATATTCTTTCAACGCTTTAAAACAATCCTCATTTGTTTTGCAATCCTCAAAATAATAATCGTCATCAATGCCCGAAGCCCTAATCCAATCTTCTACATTGGCATTCTTATCCATATCAAGCGGATTTTTTATATCAAGGTAACACTCGTATACCTTTTTGTTATCTCCTTTACCTTTTTTCGTATAGCTTTCCGCAACTGATTTGTTTTCTGTAAAATACGAACCTTGTCCAAAAAGTCCGAAGTTACTTCCGTAAGTATCAAATACATTAAATCCTCCGTTTGAGGTTCCGTGATAAGCCTTTATAGTATATCCGTTTTCCTTTGCCGCTTCATCAACAAGCTTCTGCGCTGTTTCAAGGTCGTTGTTCTTTACGGATTCAAGGTATTTATTGTCTATTGAATCATCAACCGAGTGCTTGACATTATTGTTGTTTTGTTGTAGACTTGTATTAGCAGAGTAAGAGTGATACACGCTTTGGGCGTACACCTGACGGGCTTTTAGGTCAGCCAGAAATTCACTTTTACTCTGTTTTTTTAATATTGCATTTTTTAATTCAGTAATATCCGGAATATCGTTTATTCCTGTCTTTATCATTTGTTTATTTACTAACAGTTTTTCGTTTCCATATTTAGTTGTAATTTGCTCAACATAGTAAACAACACCTTCCTTACTGACTTTTACATAAAGCAAGCCTTCATTTTTACCTTTAGGATAATAATATACCTTATCATAGTTTTCAATTATATACGGTATGAGTTCAACGTCTTTTGCTGTAACAGGATATTTCTCATTAGTTATTTTTCCATGTGAATTAAATATATGACGAATATCATTATCTCTCAACGCATGCGAATAACCTGTTAAATCAATTTCACTTGATACGTCATTCATTAACTTTTGAGAAATATTTGCATATTTTTTATAATCCTGCTTATTTTCTTTTGTAATTGCTTTTTCAACATATTGGTTAATTTCTTCTTGTGTAACATTATAATCAAATGAAACCTTATCACTATCGGCAAACACAACATCCTTCCTATCAATGTCAGGACGGGTGTTTTTTCTTTGTTCTGTTTCCGTATTTTCCGCTGCTCTTGCTCTCTGCTCGTTGAGCTTTCTTGTGCTTTCAAACGCTTTTTCAAGCCTTACTGCAAGCTCGTTGAGTGCCTCAATATTAGTCCAGTACCTTTGTATCTTTCGTTACGAATGAGGTCATACAGACTGTTTTTGCCGAATGGATTTCCCTTTTTAGTTTTATATCCGAGAATATTAAGTCTGTCGATTGTTTCACCGTATCCGTAGCCGTCAGCAGACATTTGAAAAATCAGTCTGACTAGTAGATTATTATTGCACTTGTTGAAATTACGAGGTGATTGTGATAAAATTTTGTGTAGCAACTATAATTTAAATGTTAAAAAACGTTCTGGGGGGTAAGCTATGTCATCACCTAAAGCCAATATAATATGTTTACTGAAAATTTTATGGGATTATTCCGACGGGGATAATATCCTGAGTATGAAAGACATCAAATCAAAAATGATACAGCTTTACGGCAGAGATATTGACCGCCGTACTGTCTCTGACTGTTGTGATGCGTTAAATCTTGCAGGCTTTGATGTTTCTGTATTTAAAGAAAATAAAGAAGGCTATTATCTGAGGAGCAGGCTGTTTGATACAAGCGAATTGCGGTTACTTATGGACAGCGTTTACTCGAATAATACAATTCCGGCAAAGGCTTCGGCTGATTTGATTAAAAAGCTGCAAAAGCTTACAAATGTTCATAAGAGTAAGAGTTACACTGCGCTGACGGTTTGCCGTGATAATATGAAAACACCTAACAAGGAAACCTTCTATAATATTTCTCTGCTTGATGAAGCAATTATCAAAAAGAAGAAAGTATCCTTTATCTATACGGAATACGGATTTGACAAAAAGCTTCACCAAAAAGGCGATCGCCGTCATATTGTCAGTCCGTATAGTATGGCTGTATATGACGGTAATTACTACCTTATTTGCGTTTGGGACGGAGCAGAGGAACCCTGTCACTACCACATCAGCAAAATAAAAGATTTGCATCTGACAGATGAAGATATTTATCCACTGCCGAAGGATTTTAAATTGGACAGGTACATACAAAATTCAGTGTATATGTACGGAGGAAAACCCGAGCAGATAAAAATGCGTTGTCACAAGTATATTCTTGACGCTGTTATTATGCGTTTCGGAACAGATATACATATCAGCAATAATGATGACGACACATTCACGGCAATACTTTATGCATCACAAAAGGGAATGTATATCTGGGCACTTCAATTTCTTGATACCTGCGAAATATTAGAACCGAAGAGTCTGAGAGATGAAATAATCAAGGTTATAAAAAAGAGTCCTTATAACAATTAGGTGTACAAGTTTTTGTATAGGTAGATGTGGTATAATGTAGGAAACTAAAAAATGATAAAGTGAAAAACAAAGCTAAAATGAAAGGGCCTAAAATTATGATAATTCTGAATATCCACGGTTACAGAGGAAATCCCGATAACGCTTCATCAACTGCGCTGAAAGAACTTAACCACGAGGTAGTTTCACCGTCCATTGATTATGACGCTGAAACTCCGGATAATATTTATAAAAACTTGTCTGTTATATTATCCGAAAAATCAGTTGATATTATCGTTGGTACAAGTCTTGGTGGATTTTTTGCGGCTTTGCTTTCTGTGAAAAATAACTTGCCTGTTATTTTAGTTAATCCTTGTCTTATGCCGTTTCTTACTCTTAAAAAATTAGACTATAAAGGCGATGTTAACTCTTTTGTACCTATGTTCTGGGAGCTTTCGGGACTGAAAAGCTATAATGTTCGTGCAATCGTGGGATGCAAAGATGAAATAATTGATACACATAATATTGCGGAATCACTGTTTCCTGACTTAAAATTTGAAAAAATATCCGACGGTAAGCATTCGGGGAGAACCTTGCCACTCAAAGATTTTTTCAAGGGGTCAATAAAATATGTTAAGTCGGTCGAGTTTAGGTTGGCAAGAAAATGTGATGTTTTTGATTCAGCAGTAAGTAAGAGTATTGCGGAAAAACGCAAAACAGGAGAACTGTTTAAAAAAGGCAATCAATTGATATGGACTAATCTCAATGGCGATTACTTAATTACGATTTGTGAGTTTAAAAATAACGGTATGGTACGTTTTACAGTTAACGAAAAAGTTGTACCGTACAAAGGCACTTCTTCATTGGAAAATGAAAGTTATCATGCCCCATTATCTATTGATAAAATGTATATTCTGGATAAAGAAGGTCTTGACGAACTATACAATAATGCCCGTGAGTTTAATAATAAAGAAGACGCTCCGGAAATAGCAGGCGTGTATATTCTGCAAGATGAAACTAATCAAAAGTTTTATGTCGGACAGGCTAAAAATATAAAGTGGAGAATGTATGACCATTATCAGAAAAGCTCAAATTCTGAAATTGATAACCGGCTTTATAAAGAGGATGAGATAATTTCCAAAAAATACATACCGCTTGCAGGCAGCGGATATTCAAATCTGGATGCATTAGAAGTAGCTTTCATTGCCTATTTTGACAGTTATCATAATGGATATAACAGTACTCGGGGCAATAAACTATTGCTTGATAAAAGATAAAATACATATGGAAAATGCAGAGAAATTGCATTAGGGCAAAAATGAAAATGCATACAGGAGCTGTTCTTTATGATGTTTTCAGATTTATTAAAGGCTTATCTGTTAAAGGCTATGGCTAACACTCAAAACAGAACATATACCAAACCTGAACCGAGAACACTGAAAGCTAAGACAGACATGGTTAATAATTGTCGTAAATGGAGCGAAGCTACATCGTTCGTAAAATCCGGACGGCAATACATTTTTGAAATTGTCCGTCCGTGGGATGAACGACACAAATATTATTATGACAGAATGACCTCGATAAACGGCAGAGCTTGTATCGTGTGCAAATACAAAATGTATGTGAAAGGCATCAGAACAACCTCCGATAAAATAATGTATGAATGTTACGGATATGACAGAGTCGGGAAAAACGTTGACGGAATATTCACATTTTATAATATCCCCGATTTAGTAGAAGAAAAAGGAACCTTCGTTCTTTCGATAACGGATGGGTTGAATAGATTATAATTGATTTAAGTTAGAGGTATTTATGATTTTTATAACAGGCGACCTTCACGGTGATTACGATATTCAAAAGCTTTCCTCAAAGTGCTTTACTGTTCAGAAAGAGCTGACACGCTCTGATTATGTGATTATCTGCGGTGATTTCGGCTTGCTGTGGGATAATTCCGACGAAGAAAAGCATTGGCTTAAATGGCTTGACGAAAAGCCGTGGACAACACTCTGGATTGACGGCAATCACGAAAATTATGATATGCTCAAGGAATATCCGACAGAGGATTGGAACGGCGGCAAGGTGCAGAAAATCACCGAAAACATTATTCATCTTTGCAGAGGCAGTGTATTTGAAATTGACGGAAAGCGCATTTTTGCTTTCGGCGGTGCAGAAAGTCACGATAAAAAGTACCGCAAGCTCGGATATACATTCTGGAAAGAGGAACTTCCGAGCAAAGACGAAATCGAAATCGGCAGAAAGAATTTAGAAGCTGTCGATTGGAATGTGGATATAATCGTTACCCACTCCTTGCCCGAACGCATACAAGAGGATTTGTATCACGATGAAATCTACAGAACAACCGACTTAACGCTGTTTTTTGACGAGGTTGATGAGAAAACAGACTTTATGCTTTGGTTTTCGGGACACTATCACCGCTCTTTCAAATATGACGAAAAGCATATGCTGATATACAATGAAATTGTAAGGCTGACGGATAAAGACATTGAAACAGTATATCACCAAAAAGACGAATAGGAGCATTTTGTATGAATGTATTTATCTATTCAAGAGAAGAAATAGAATCAATAATTTCCGAGGGTAAATTTCCGGATAATACTGCTGTTATCAGTTTTTACGACCCTGCAATCAATCGGATTGACGCTGATTATACTCACATAGATTACAGCGGTGTTTGCGATTGCGTTTTCTACAGCAAGCTTGACGACCTTGATATTGATGCTTTAAAGGATAAGGGATATACATATGATTTGTACTTTCCAGAGGCTGAGGATATAGCAAAGTTTGTTTACAACGCTTTTGACAGCGGTATGAATATAATCTGTCAGTGCGAATACGGTCAGAGCAGAAGTGCAGGTTGTGCGGCGGCAATTTGTGAGCATTTCTTTCATAACGGAATAGAGATTTTTGCAGACTACAGATACTATCCCAACCGAGTAGTCTATCACAAGATTTTAGACTCCTTGTCAAATGTAAGAAAGTCCAAAGTGACCGTTTCGGAACAATTACCTATAAAGTGAAAAATAAAATCCTCCCTTTTACGGAGAGGATTTTTAAAATTACAGTAGGTTTTTCCATTCTCTTCGATTATGTAAAATACGAAAGATGTGTACACTTTTACTTTTTTCATTCACAAAATAGAAAGCGGTATAGTTTTCAACAGGAATTCTTCTTATTTCCATATTTCGGAACAGTTCATCATCAAGAAGCTTATGACGATAGGGCATAGACTCAAGAGAAAGTAAGTGTTTCTTTATAGAGTTATATATTCGTTTTGCGATTTCAGGCTCTTTCAGAGTATATGAAATATATTTAACTATTTCATTCAAATCATTTACCGCACGGGGTTCAAAAATTATTTTATACTTCTCCAAAGCCGTACTCACTTTCTATGTCAGCAAAAACATCTTCGGCAGGAATACCCGATGTGGGAGTTATGCAGTCAAGTCCTTCTGACAAAAGACGGTGCAATTCATTTTTACCGCAAAGCCTTTCATATTCAGCATTTGAAAGAACAACCAAATCGCCTGTACCGTTTTTAGTGATGAAAACAGGTTCATTATATTTGTTGCAGAAATCTGAAATTTCATTATATTTATTTCTCAAATCCGAGCTTGGTCTGATGTTTGCCATATATTGACCTCCTTGTTGTATTATACTCATATTATATCAGAATATTGATATAATATCAATAGCTATTTTGCTCATTTACAACTGAATTTATCTTGCACAAAATAAACATTTCTTTAAACACTCGTCAGAAAAGTATTTTTATTATGGGAGTTTCTCCTGCAACGAATCACCTCCACCAAATAAGAACCACAATTTTGATACAAAGCGTATCTTAATTGCGGTTCATTTTTTACGTCTTAAAATTGGCTTGTAATCAGTGTTTACGGCTCTTTTGCTGTTTAGTAAAGTGTCAGATTGATTATAAAATATGGCTGTTTTGTAATAAAAAAGGCAGCCGTTGAGTGTGTTTTCAGAGCCGATTTTTTATTCTGACACAAAACTTCCAGACCGTTTCATTTTTAAAAATAAGCGTTTCAATTCTATATGAATAGTCATCGTTGTTGTCCAAGGTATTTTCCTCCGTTCTGTTTGACTTTTTGTGTTCAAACAGGACAGGAGGTTCTCGTATAAAACATATTTCGCAATTTTGAGCAAAAAAATAAAAGCTATAAAATTGAATTGTGACGATTTTTTGCAGAATACACTTGATTACCGAAAACGAAGTAAGGTGTTGAAAGAGATAGAAAAAAAGTCAAAAAAATACCGCAATGCGTTTTGCACTGCGGCAGCATAAACAGTATTTACTTTTCAGAATCCTAATTTTCCTTTTGTTTACCCCAATAATTTTCTATAACCTTTATTCTTCTTCAAAACTATATGCTGCTGTCAAAAATTTAACAGCAGCATATTTTTATTTTACTTATTTAATTCAAGTGTCAATATGAGCGTCAATGATTCATAAAAGTTATTACTTCAGCGATGTGCAATAACTTTTAGAATTACTTGTAAACAGCAGATTTTGCAAGCTCCTGAACAAGGGGATCGTCAACCGGCAACTTAAAATTGTCGTCCTGATTTGTTTTGATTTCAACATAAATATCCTTGCCGTCTGCTCTCTTGTAATAGGATACAAGGCAGGTTTCTGCGCCGTGTTCGTGTGACATATTAACCACTTTGTAGGTAGTGTCACCATAGGTGACTTCTTCGCCGATTTCAGACTTGCCCTCTTTGTAGGTATCGAGGTTCCTTACTCTTATACACTCTTCTACAGCGTCGTCAAGGGAGCTTATCATCCTTGTTGTACTTACTTCAAGTTTGCCCTCTATTGTGTATTTTTTGCCGAAATCAATCTCAATTGTTCCGAGAGCATCTTCATCGTGGTTATAGAAGTTAATTTTGTACTGCAAGCCCTCGGGGATTGTTACTGTGCAGAAAGCACTGTCGAGAGTTTTCTCACCCTCGCCGCTGTCGCCCTCCTTCAACTCTGCCAAAGCTGTTGTTTCTTCAACTGTTGTTTCCTCAACCTTTACTTCTGAAGTAGCAGAAGCAGAGCTTTGAGCAGAAGTTTCCTTTGTACCGGAGCTTTCGCTTGAACCGTTGCAGGCTGCAAGCGATGCTGTCATAACGAGTGCTAATAAAATTGCTGCTAATTTTTTCATAATAATTCCTCTATAGAATAATAATATTTTAATTGATAATTATGAATTGATTTATGCCCAAGGGTTACTACTTTCGGGCTGACGGATACCTGAAAGTATACTTGAATATTCCCACAGATACCACTTGCCGTCCTTTGCCTTACGAAGTTGTATCGGTCGTGGGTCATCTGCTCCGCCCGAGGGGATAAACAGCTTTGCAATTCCGTCTGTTGCATAGGTGTACTGATTTTCTCTGACCTCTATCGTATATGGTACGGCAGGCTGATAATCGTTGCTTGGAGTTGCTCCCGCAAAATACGACCTTGGAACATAGTCTTTATCACGAAAACGGTCGGCTACGAATTGCTTATCTGCACCGTTCATCGGTCTTGGTCCACGCAGAAAATCAATCATTCTGTAGCAAAGCTCTTTGTCCTTCGGATAAAAGCAGAATGCAAGCACCGCCATTGCCGCCGTCTGAAACGGAGTTGACAAGGAAGCCTGCGGCAGACTTATAAACTGCTCGTAGGTTTCGGGCAGAATGTTAAAAACAATCTTTTCTTTCTTATTATTTACGGCATTGCTCACGCCCTGTTTTACTGCGTTTCCGAGCTGATTTGCCGCCTTGTTTACAAAACTATCAAATAATCCCATAGTAATCCATCCTTACGGCTTTGGTGTACCGCAGCCGCTGCAAAATTTTGATGTGTTCTGTGTTCCGCAATTTGGGCAGAACCATGCACCGTTCTGAACAGGCTGTTGCATTGGCTGTTGCTGACCGTAGCCCTGCTGCATCGGGGCGAAATTGCCCTGCAGGGCAAGGTTTTCTTTCATCAGCTCTGCCTTAGCAAAATCTCTTGCGAGTTTCAGTACACTCTCATCCGCTACCGGCTCTCCGCAATGGCTGCAGGTAAGGGTGCCTCTGTTTGGGAACTTGCAGTATGGGCAGAACCAATCGTTTTCCTTGATGACTCTCTCCATAATCTCCTGTTCACGGGTTTTGGGAGCAGAGGCGGCAGAAGCCGTAAAACCGTTTTGCCCGTAAGCATTGTACTGGCTTCCGTAACCCTGTTGTGACTGATTAAAGCCGTTGTTCATCGGCTGACCAAAGCCCTGATTCATATTCTGCATACCGCCCTGCTTTATCTGCTGACAAAGCTGCATTATCTGAACGCCTGTTTCATAAGCCTGTATAAGCTCCATCTGATTATTCGAGCTTACATACGCAACGGTAAACGAAATGTCGTTGGTTATATATGGGTCTGTCACTCTGAAACAAGCCTTTATTCCGCTTACCTCTTTAATACTGCCCGAGCTTGAATAACCCGAGTCGGCATTGCGAACAAACGGCTGTGCGGAGAGCGGAACATTTACCATACCTGTCTGCATATTGCCGAACATCTGATTCATTCCGTTCATAAAATTATTAAAACCATTATTCTGATTGTTAAGCTGTCTGTTGTCAAAATTATCCCTGTTGTCGGGAATACCGTCACGGTCGGAATCGGAAAGCGTTCTGTACTCCTGCTCAAGCCAGAAATCCTGTAGCTGTGAAAAATCAAAAATCTGCGGATTTCCACCTTTGTAATCTCTGTTGTTTATAGCAAAAATAAACCAACGGTTACCGAAGTCAACCTGAATTGAATTATTACTGCCGCCAGCCGTTGCAGAGCAGTTAAACTGCTGATATTTTTGCTTGTTCTGCTCTCTTAATTCAAGATGTCTTTTTACATCATCAACCGTTCTCTGCTTCCACCCGCTTGTGAACGAGCCTAATTTGTGCTTACAGTCTGAGCAAAGATAGCCGTCTGACAGCTTTTGCTGTGTAAGCATATTAACCTTATCTCCGCAAATATTGCAGTATTTCTTTTCAAAAAGTCCCATAGAAATTTTCTCCTTTTAGTTAATTGTTTTGTTGTATTTTTCGGCAAGAGCAATAAAGCAGTTGTGAACCTCATTGAAGCAGTCACCACTTGTGTATAGTGAAAAGCTTTCATTACCGTATCTTACCGAAAAATTCGTTATTGTTTCGTCAAGAATAACATACCTGTTTTTTTCTTTTTTATTTGGCTTACGCAGACTAAAAAAATCATACTTTTTATCAAGCTTTGTAAATTTCTCAAATTCTTCCTTGGTTATTTCTTTATCAATGAAATTCACTTCACTGTATTCATTATTATCATAGTCAACGAGAATACAGTCTGCGTCAAAAAGGTAACTGTCATTTTCTTTCCTTATACCAAAGCTATAGCAGAATGTACTGTCCATATGATTTTGATAAATTGAAATTGAAGCCAGCTCTCCTTCAGGCTTTATCGGATTTCTATTACAGCCGAAAAGCGAAAGAACACAGGCTAAAATCCCCATAATTAAACACCACTTATTTTTCATTTGTTATCAAAACTTATCAATCAGACCTGCGATGTACTTCTGAATCTGGGTGGCGTCGGCTACGGTTATGCTTCCGTCACCGTTTACGTCACCAGCCGCCAGTTGAGTACTGCTAAAGGTCACAAGTCCTGCAATATACTTTTGAATAAGCGTTGCGTCAACTATAGTTACCTTTCCGTCACCGTTTACGTCGCCGAGCAGATAATCCTTAGTTGCATCAAAGGTATATTCAACGTAATAAGCATATTGCTTTCCGCCTTTATATTCCGCAACAAATTTTGCGTCCTTACCGTTTACCTTTGCGGTTACTGTTGAAATATCTCCCCATTCATACTCGGCTTTTACGGGGATTTTTACCGTGTACTGCGTACCGCTCTTGAAGGTTGTATCGGCAGGAGTCCACGAGGGTGTTTCGGGGATTGCATATCCCGAGGTGCATTTTGCCGTTGTTGACGGCTTTTCGCCTGCAACAGGCTCTGCAACCGAAAGCTCAATGTTCTGAGTTTTGTATTCGTCGGGAGCAGTTATGTTGATTTCAAACTGCAAGTACTGTCTGCCGTCTGTCATATGGAACGCATCGACACTGTTAATTCCGTTTATACAGCCTGATGTCACATAAAGCTCATAGCCTTCCTTTGGAGCAAGTCCGATGAGAAGTGCAATAGTATCTCCGCTATTAAATTCAAAATCATCAGAGAGAACCTTGTTGAAAAGCTGCCATCTTACCTCTGTAATCGTGTAAGGAGCGTTTGTATCGGTTTTTACAGTTTTATAATCTCCGACTGTCTTGTGATTCCATATTTCGTCGAAGTTGTCAAAATACATATCCCTACAGTATTTTACTACCTTATCTACAGACAGAGTAACTATATCCGACTTAACAGTTCCGCCGTAGCCTTTTGCAACGCAATAAACTCGCTTGCCTGTCATCCAGTCGGACACACCGTAAAGGAAAAGCTTTTTTCCTCCTTCGGATGTAGCCGGATTTGCATAGCCGTTGTTTGAAAGATAGCTCCACGAAAGCTCATGTCCGTCTTCGTCTATAACGTGCCATATGTACTCGTTTGCATTATCTGCGGCTGTGTTCAGAACAATTGCGTCACCCATAACAGAGGAATGTCCGCCTGACGGCTGTGTTGTGATTCTCGGTCTTTTAGCAAATATATCAATAGAGCCTCCGAGCGAATAATCGGTGATGTTATGGTCAATAACTAAACCGGTATCATCATCTGTCACATAGCAGCCTTTGGGAATAATTTTTGAAAAATCAGTTTTTGAACTGAATTCAATTCCTTTATTTCCATAATATCTTCCTCCGGAAATTATAGTATTAGTGCTATAATCACCGCCCAAGTAAACTGCCGCCAAATTGCCGTCTTCGGTTTGATTATACAATTTGAAATATCCGTTTGAAATATTAAGTGAATGAAGTCCTCTTGCATCTAATGCATTTAATGAACCGTAGAAATAACCGCCGTTTATTGTTAAATCCGCATCATATGCATACAAAGCGTATTTCTGATATAAATTTCTGTCCGTATCCTTATATTCGAAGTTACCGCCGTTTATTGTGACAACGGTATCTCTATCCATATAAACTGCCGTGTTGAGTGCGCCGAAATTACCATAGTTAATTTCGACAGTAGTTTTTTCTTTGTCCGGGGCTGTGATTTTTACGGCTGAGCTTTTGTAATAGGTTGATTTAAAATATCCGCCGTTAATAACCGCTGTACCTCCGTCAATTTCAACAGCAGGGGTTTCATTATAGGAGTAATATATACCGCTGTCAATGCGGAGGTTTCCGCTTGATTTTACAATCGGAAAAGCATAAGTAAAAGTACCTATGTCATCTGAACCCGGTGACAGAGAATGAACGTTAGTCAATATAAGACTTCCTGAGTCGGCAACATAAAACACTGCTTCGCCGTTGCCGGTATCAAAAGAAAAATTATATTTGAAATTAACAGAACTATCTATACCGTTTCCGTCCTTCTGCCACAGTCTGAGCTTTCCCTGCTTGATTTCAAAAAGTCTATTGTCGTACAATGTTTTTCTTTCCAGAATGCAGTTGTTTAGGTCTATTGTAATGTCAGCGTCAGGGTCATCTAAACAAAGAGTGTAATCATGCTTGAAGTCCTCCTGTTTAAAGGTTTTACCGGGAAAATCAAGCTTAATCCACTGCTTGCCGCCCTTTGCAAGAGCATTTCTCAATTCGTCATAAGTAGTTACGACTGTTTGTTCCCCTGTTTTCGGAACTGTTATTCTCTCCATAACATACGAGCAGTTAGAGCATTGTTTTACATATTCTCCCTCTTTACTTGCAGTAGCCTGATTAATACAAGTCCAGCTTTCAGTTCTTGTGCAATATTTGCGGTGCTCGCCTTCAGAGTCAAATATTTTTTCACCGCATACAGTACATTCACGCCAATGACCGTTGTCGTCATAACTATATTGACCTTGTATATGAATATGGTCTTCAGGACAACACATCATACTGCTTGTCGAACATACCATAATAGTATCATTATCGGTCAGGTCTTCCGGTAAAGCTATACCCGCTTCCTCTGCATATGTTCTTGCGTATTTTACGGGCAGAAACATACCCTGAGTTACTCCCCGCACAGTGTTGTTTTCATCATAGAAGACTACATCACATTCGACTCCGGAAATAACAATTTTGTCCTTGAGAACAAACATAAGCGACAAGTTGTAGCTTACGGTGTCGGTGAAGGTATCTAATTCATAGTAGAAGTCACCCGAACTACCTAAAACCAAAGAAAAAAAATCTTTAAACTTTTCGTCGGGTCCCATAGCCACCGTATCGTCACTGCCCATCCAAGCCCAGCCGTAGAGATTATATTGACTGACGCTTTCTTTTTTAATATCAGCTTGCGGTACAGCACCGGGGCGAGGGTATACTACATTGCGGATAGTTATATCGTATTCAGCCGCACTTGCCGAAAGCATTGAAAGCGGCAAAGCGGAAATACAGATAAGCAAGCTAAGGCATATGCTTATTACTCTTTTTGTTATTTTTGTTTTCATAAAAATTCACCTCAAAAGTATTATTTATGTTTCTGTGTTCTTCTCTGTTTTATCAGAGAGTATCAATAACCGCCGACAAATAGGTGGAAGACACAGAGCCGTAAAGGAAATTGTCGATAAGTCCGTCTTTTTTCGCTCGGCGAACCTTATCGGCTAATTTTTTCTCGGTATTTTCATCTACCACGAGAACGATTTTACAATCGGGACAATATGATTTTACTTCGTCACGGATTTTCATTCGCTCTTCAATTTTCCACGGTGTGTAGGCTGTGACCTCCATAATCAGAACATTCGCTTGTGTATCGGCGCACATATCCGCTGTTTTGTCGGGGCTTTCACTCGGAAAAACCTCAAAATCCGAATCAAAATTCCGCAAAGCAGTTGCAATGGCGTCGGCAAACAAAGCATTTTGCATATCAACAACAACTCTCCGCATAAAATCACCTCCGTTTCATAATTAAAATCGACAGCACAGATTTATACCATGATTATTGTAACAGATTTTTTTCGTTTGCACAATGTACCAAAGTACAGGTTTGAGCAATTTTTTCAAAAAAATTTGCAAAAAAACACCCGACTCCAAAAGAAGTCGGGATAAACTTAAAATGTTTCGGTTATTCGGTTGTGGAAAACTCCTGCTCTTCGGGGATGCTCGGAACAATAAATTTCTTGTTTGTTACTGCTATGGCAAGCCGGGTTCTGTTGGCATATCCGGTTTTTGATAAAATGTTAGAAACATGGTATTTGACGGTTCTTTCCGCAATATCCAGCTTCTCGGCTATTTCATCGTATTCCAATCCGTCGCAGATAAGCCGCAGTACCTCGATCTCCTTTGCCGTCAGCTCCGTACTTTCGGCAAGTCCTAATTTCACCTTTGGCGTTTCGTTCGGAAAAAGATGCTCGCCCGCCATTGTCCGGTCAATCACATCAATCAACGCGTCCGGACTGATATCCTTATACCAGAAGCTGTCAACCCCGGCTGCTCTGGCACGTTCAAGGTAGCTCACCTCAAACATTGATGTGACAATGACAATCCTGATGTTCGGAAACTTCGCCTTGATTTCTGCGGCAGCTTCAATTCCGTCTTTATTACCCAAAGTGCAGACGTCCATTAAAATCAGGTCAATGTGCTGCTGACAGCATTTCAAAATAGCAATATCCGCTCCGTTAAGACTGGTGACCAGCTCGTATCTGCCGCTGTCGGAAAGCCATTTTAATTCTCGGGAAATGGCATTCAGCCGCTTGATCTGCACTTTCAGCTCAAGATTTTTATTGTACAGCTCAGTGATATCCGAAAATACGGCTTCCGTATACACAACGCCGTCCTCGGCTTTCACCTCGGTCTGTCGGTAACGCCAGGCTTTGCCGTCAGGGAAAAGATAGGTCTGCCTCTCCTGAGAGAGCCGGATTACTCCGCTGCACGCATCGCAGTCTGACAGAGCGTCCTGCAGTTCTGCAAGCGTTTGGAGATCACTCTGTGCAATCGTGCGGAATAAATTATCCATTTGCCTGTTACACAGCTTAACGCTCCCGGACGGTGTGAAATAGCATATGCCGCTTGGCAGCATATCCAGAGCCTGTTTGATTGAATCTCGACTAAGCGACTGTCTCCTTAATCTCCACAGCCCTGCAATATCCCATATCATCAAAAAATCTGCCGCAAATGTGATGCACCAAAGCAGCCACATAGGGAGAGGCAGCCAATCTTGTACTCCAATCCTTCGGTTATCCGTGAAAAAGCATCTGCTAACACTGACAATAAGATAAGAAAGAACAGAAATACGGACAGATGCAGATATTTTTTCCATTTGTCACGCTGTCTGCCGTAAGCTGCCAGCAGCAGGAAAAGGGATAAAATCAGGGTAAGGAACAAGGTGGACTATAGTCAATAAAGTGGACAGAAAAAACAGGAAAATTAAATAAAAAAATAATGTTCAGCTTGATTAGGAGACAAGCCGTTGTTATGAGAATGAGGTCTTAAAGGGTTGTAAAAACCATTGATGTATTCAAAAAGACTAAGTGATAATTCTTGAAAAGAACAATATGATTTTCTGTCAGTTTCTTCCTTTTTCAAATATTTGAAAAAGCATTCCATAACAGCATTGTCATATGGATGTCCTTTTGCAGAAAATGATTGAACCATATTAAGATTATCTAAGGAAACACTGATTAAATCGTTTGTGCATATTGCGCCGTCAGATTTTTCGTCAGGTTGCACAAATAAACCGCAGTAATGCTGACGCATTACGAGGATTTTTTGGGCAGGCTGACGGGAAATATGCAAGCAAGATGTGCAAACAATCTTATGATGTGATTTATTCAGTGTTTCCCTAAATGCTTCCTGAACTTCTTTGCAGTAAACTGACAGCCTCGGTCAGTATGAAAAATAATGCCTTCTGATGTTCCTCTGCCAGCAACTGCAAGATTAACGGTATCAATGGCGAGCTGCGTGTCAATTTTATTTGATAATTTGTAAGCAATTACTTTCCTTGAAAACAAGTCGAGAATTGCACACAAATAGTAAAATCTTCCACCGGCTCTGATATATGTAAAATCACATACCCACACAATATTAGGCTCAGATTGATTAAACTCCTGCTTAAGAATATTTTTACAAGGTTCATCAGAAACTGATTTTGATTTATGAATAAATGGCTTTACAGTACTCATTTTTGGCAATGACATTGATTTCATCAGGCGGTACACTCTGCCGGCGCTAATGTTGATGCAATATTCATTCTTAAGACAAATCCTCATTTTTGCAGCACCAAGACGCTTTTTGTACTTTGCATACAAAGTAAGAATACAGCTGCGTATGTAAGCATTTTCCTTTGCTCTGTTGGATTCTTGGTGATTAAGGAATTTATAGTAAGTGCTGCGATTCACTTTGAGAACACGACATAGTGTAGAAATGGAATGTTCCTTTGAAAGCAGCTTGACGGTTTCTAATCTTTGTCTGAGTGTGGAGTGAATATTGCAATGGCTTTTTTTAATATTAAATTTTCCTCCTCTAATTGAGCATTTCTCTTCTGAAGTGCTTTGATTTGCTGGGCAGTCAAAACGGTATCATCATCAATCTGAACCTCTGAATACTGCTTAATCCAATTTGCCAGTGCGCTGTGGGAAATGCCATACTCCTGATGAATTTGCGAATATGACTTACCGGAATGGTATAAATTTACGATTGTTTGCTTGAATTCACTGCTGTATTTATTGTTTTTCTTTCCTGTCATTTTTATTCCTCCTTTGTTTGTCTTCTATTTTATCATACTTGTCCACTTTTTTAGTATATATCCAAACCCGAAAATTCAAGCGTTGAACAGAACGCAGACAAGCAAAGAAAAGTAGTCATAAGAACCGAGCGACCACCGCAGGAGGTACAAGATAATGAGTAAATTAACTTATCTCTATCAAATGGACTTGCCCCACCGAGCCGTAGCTGTCTATACCTACCTCCACGACCGAGCAAACAAAGACGGCGAATGCTGGCCCTCCGTAAAAACAATAGCAGGCGACATAAAGCTGTCGCCTGCTACCGTCCGCAGAGCTATTAAAGATTTGAAAAAAGCCGGACTTATCGAAACCGAACAGCGTTATCGTGAGTATGGCGGTAAGAGCAGTTTGCTGTATATTATAAATAATTTATAGTTTACAGAAGGAATTTATTAATTTCTTAATTCGGCATTAGATAAATATGCATAGAAAATTAATATTACTATATTTCTGTATTGAAAATACAATTGTTTTTTGTTAAAATTTGATAAGGTGGTGATAGATATGCTAAATATATCAGTTGTTGATGATGAAATTGTTTTTGTTGAAAATCTGATTAAAAAAATCACAGAGATTTGTGACAAGATGAAAATAGAATGTACGATTGACAAATATTCAAACGGCTATGATTTACTGGAATACTATAAAAAGTATCATCTTATTTTTCTTGATATTGAAATGCCTTTGATTGACGGTATTGAAACAGCAAAAAAGATTAATGAATTAAAGGGTGATTCTGAAATACCCTTTTTTGTTTTTATTACAAGCCACGATGAGCTTGTTTTTGATGCATTGAAAAGTTTTCCTTATTCGTTTATTCGTAAAAATATGATAGATATTGATTTGCCTGAATGTTTAATCCGCATAAACAACTCTTTTAATGAAATAAAACATACTATAATTTTACATACGGAAAGAAAAGATATACCTGTGATTATCAGCGACATTATTTATCTTGAGAAAATCAAAAATTATGTTGTATATCATACCTATAAGCAAGATTATAAGGTCAGAAGTGATATGAACACAGAATTTGAAAAGGTAGTCTTTTTCGGATTTGTCAGACCACATATTGGTTATGCTGTAAATAATAAAGCTATCGAATATATTGCTGCTGACTGTGTTATGCTTAAGAATAATATCAGTATTCCTTTGAACAAAAAATACAGAGAAGAAATCAAGAAAAAGTATTTTAAGTGGTTAGGTGACAGAAATGTTTAATTATAGTTTTGAATTGATTGTAAATTTATTACAGTCAATTTATTTTATAGGTTTTTTGTTTGTATTTTTCGGTGGTAAATATTCTCGAAAATATAATATTGCAATTTTGGTAGCTTTTATTGTTATACACTTTGCGGTACTCACATATTTTACATTCAACAACCCGTTTATTACTATGTTTGACATGGTGATATGCCTTTTGCTGTATGAAACCTATTGTTTTCTTTGCCTCAGGGGAGAGTATGCAGTAAAAATAATACTTCCGTTTGTTATTTCATTAATCTATACAATAGTTTCATACGGATTATTGTATTTGACATCGTTAGTTACCGGATTTTCTTTGGAACAACTCGGTTTGCAATCAAGTATTTTCAGATACTTATGCGTCGGACTTGTGAATTTAACAATGATAACAGTCTTGTTTATCATGTGGCGCACGAAAGCTAAAGTGTACAGTTTGAAAAAAGTTTCGAATATTATTGCTTTTATTGTAATTCCGTTACTTACAATGGCTATTATTTACATAACGGTTTACATATTAATTCTCACTAATTACCGGTCTAATTTAATTTTATTACTTTCAATAATCTGTATCAGTATGATTGTTGTTGCGGCAATGGTTTGGTTTATGATTGCAAGAATAAACAGAGATAATCAAATAAGTATCAAGTTGCTGTTATCTGAACAAAGAGCTGATTTGTATGAAAAGAATATTATGAATTCCAACAGAGAGATTGAAAATACAGCAAAAATACGACACGATATGAAAAACAGCGTTGCTTGTATTGATACTTTGATAATGAAGGGCAAATATGACGAAGCTCACAAGATTTGTCAGGAAATGACGGATAAGTTTTCTGTGGCGGGTTCTATTGTAAATACGGATAATTTATTGCTGAATACTGTCCTCAATGTTGAACTTGAAAAGGCAAGACTTTATGGGATTTCTGTTAAATTGAATATTTCAGACGATATGAGAATTTTTCGCAATGGTTCTGATATTATTTCAATAATAGGAAATCTTTGCGATAATGCTATATCATATTTGTCCTGCCAGAATACAGAAAATAAAGAAATGTTTTTTAGCATAGAGAATACAGGTTTCTATACTGTAATCAAGTGCAGTAACAAAATATACAAATCTGTCTTGTCAGAAAATCCTTTATTGCTTACCAATAAAAATGATAAGCATAATCATGGAAAAGGTATTTCAATCATTAAGAGCATTGCAGAAAAATATGGAGGTGATATGATTATTACGGAAAAAAATGATGAATTTATAGTTTCAGTTATATTAGATAACAGAAGTTTACCGGAAAACAAGTGATTTTTACCACTTTCAACAAAAACCAAAAAATAACTGCTATATTTTAATAAAGTACATTGGTATGCACTTTGTAAAATATAGCAGTTTTTTGCGGTGAGTTGAGGGATAAATTTGAAAATGACTTTAAGGGAAAACACCGGTGGAGAAGTGAATTTGCAGTTTAAATTGCTTTCTGCAATCGGAATTATAATTATCGTGTCGGGACATTGCTATCACGGCGGAATTTCACTTGCATACGAGTGGTTTCCGACATATTCTTTTAACCTTGCGTTGCTCGTGTTTATTTCGGGATATTTCTATAAGCCGATGCACGAGGAGCATTTTGTGAAATACATAGGAAAACGTGCAAAGCGGCTTGTGATTCCTGCGTATTTGTGGAACATTGTTTACGGGTTATTTGTCCTTTTAATGTCAAATTTCGGCTACACAATAGGCGGAAAGGTTAACCCGTACAACCTGTTTTTAATGCCGTTTGTTGACGGAGAGGCGTTTGTGTATAACCTCGGCTCGTGGTTTGTTTATCCGCTGTTCTGCGTGTGTGTGTTTAACGTTTTGTTCAGGCGGTTGTTAAGGCTTGTAAAGCTTGACAACGAATATCTTATTACGATTATTTACCTTGCTGTCGGCATAATCGGAATACAGCTTTCAATCGACAACGCAACAACGGGAATAAAAGGCTTACTCTTACTTTTGTTAAGAACAATGTTCTTCTTGCCGTGTTTTCAGCTCGGCAGACTTTACAAAGCAAAGCTCGAGCAACACGATAAGCTCAACAGTATAGCGTATTTTGCAATTATCTTTGGCGTTCAGCTTATCATTCTTACGTTCTTTAAGGATATTGATTACTCACCCTCAAAGTCCAACGGATTTGACAACGGTTTTATTGTTCCGTATCTGACGGCAATAACAGGAATTGCATTCTGGCTGAGAATTTCAAAACTGCTCACTCCGATAATCAAAAACTGGAAGTTCATAAGGCTTATTGCCGACAATACATACAGCATAATGATTCATCAGATGATAGGGTATATGTGCGTTAAGTGGCTGTTTTATCTTGTAAGCGTGATTACTCCGCTGTTTGCGGACTTTAACATAAATTCGCTGAAAACAAGTATTTGGTATTACTACCTGCCGAACGGATTACAGCAGTATGGTATGCTCTACCTTGCAGGCGGAATATTCGTTCCGATTCTGATTAAAAAGCTTTGCGACTTGGCAATAAAGCCGATAAAGAAGAAAATTAACGTATTGAAGCAAAAAAATCAAAAATCGGTTATTTAGGTAAAAACGGTTGACCGAATTATAAATTGATATATCGGTGACGTTTAGGGACGTCAAGGAAGCCGTCCCTATGTATAAATTGTGAAACAATTTATACATTATGGCGAACACAGTTCGCCGCTACAATTATATAATTTGCGTGTCGAGGCACTCGACAAATTCTGAAAGGTATTTACTGCTTTTACGACCAACTGCCCGATTTACTGCTTGTTGCCGTGAAGGTTGAGCCGTTAATTTCGGTTTCCCACGAGTTCCACACAGCGTTGTTTGAGGGGTTGAGCCTTTTGATAATTACCAACGATACCGTAGGAGGAATCTCAGCAACCCACACGCATCCTGTTTTTTCCATAGGATAAGAAATTCCTGAGATTTTGTCATAAAGCTCAAAAACAGCCTTATCATTTGCAAGCCACTGCTGAGGCGTGCCGTCTTTGAGAGTGAGCGTTATGTTCGGTATTGCGCTGAAAATCTGAGCGTTGGGGATTTCCGAGCCGTTCAGCGTTGCAATGTAGTGCGTGTTATACATCTGGATTTCTGTGCAGTCCTGAATATTTATCACACCGTTTGCGTCTGTGTCTGCTGCGGCAAGCTGAGTGCCCTCAAGCCCTGAAACGTCTGCTAAGTATTTCTGTATCAGGGTAACGTCCTTTATGGTCAGCTCTCCGTCACCGTCAACATCTCCGCTTTTATACAGGTGTGCATAGGCTGAAATGTCCTTTGCAGGCATTATGCCGTCAAAGTCATCCTCTGAAAATTCCCAGTCGGTGCTTATGTAATCGTTGCGGTAGTATCTCTCGGGGTTTTCTGCTTTGTCGCCCTTGCAGTAATACTTAATGCTGACAAGCTCGTCATCAAGATAATAACTGATTGCATACTTTTCCTTTTCAAAGTACAGCTTCGGAACATCGCCGTCGTTTAATATCCACACATTATCGCCAAGCTCGGGTGAGCTGTCATCTGAAGAATATTTCTTCAGGCTGTAGTTTGCGGCAATCGTCTTTGCGTTTTTATCGCCGAAGCCTGTTAAATCTGTGAATGAGTATGCGCCCTCGTTTTGGCAAAGCTCTTCATATCCGCTTACGGGAATATTGTCGGCATCATAATAGCAGTTATTTAGTTTGCAGAAAGCGTTGTTGTCGTATGTCGTTTTAAAGCTACCGATAAGCTTGCCTGCCTGCATTTGCTCGTTGCCGTAGTTCAGCAGTATTTCGTCGTATGCATAGCAGTATCTTATTTCCATAGTGCCGCCGTTTGAAACGACGCTGCCTGCAAGTCCGCCTGCTATGCTGTTCCATAACGAATACACGTAGCAGCCCTCGGAATAGCAGTTTGACATTACCGTACCGTTTGTCGCCTTGTTGCTTTCAAACTGACCTGTAATTCCGCCTGCCGCTCCGTTTGCGATTATTGCCGATTCGCTTACACAGCAAGCCTGAATTTTATGCTCACTGTCGGAGGTGTTTTCAAACTTTCCTGCGATTGCTCCTGCAAAGCTCTTTTCGGTCTTGACATAAGCGCTGTCAAGCTTAAGACAAAGGATATCAGCGTTTCTTGCGTAGCCTAAGAAGCCTGCATAGTCGCTTGAAGTGAATACATAAAGTCCTGTGATTGTATGTCCGTTTCCGTCAAAGTTTCCGCCAAACGGCCTTTGCTCCGTGCCTGCGGGCGTCCAGATATGCTCAGGGTTGTTTGCCTCATTTGTACGGTTGTCATTTCCCCAGTGTTCGCAGTCAGCCAAATCGTTGTACATAATGTCAGCGGTCAGCTTGTAGCTTGCGCCTGCATATTCGTCCGAGTTGTTTACAAGGCTTGAGAACAAATCAAGCTGTTCTCTGTTTGAAATAAGGTAGGGTGAATTTTCCGTACCGTCACCGCCTGCAAAGCTTTCTGCTCGGTAGACAGGCTTTACAGCAATGCTTTTGGTGATGTATGATGTGTCCTCGCTCCAGTGTGCAAAGCAGTAGCCCTCATATTCGGGTACATTCGGATTTTCCGCACTTTCTCCGTATGCAACCCTCTGCCTGTCAAGTACGTTTCCGTCTTTGTCAAGAAAGGCTACATTGAAAATTTTTTCGGCGTAAGAGTATATTGCCGTGAGGGTTATGTCCTCATAAACCTTTCCGACGGGCTTATCCCATCTTTCAAACGCATAGCCTTCTCGGTACGGAGTCTGCATTTTTGACGGTGTTTCGCCCTCTTTTACTGTCTGAGTCTTGATTATGCTTCCGTCGTAGTCCTTATAGGTTACGGTGTAGGATTTATACTCTGTCTTATCGGCTATTGCAAAAGACACTATGTACCTTCCATCGTAGTCGCCGATACCGCTGAGAACAGCATAGCCTGTGCCTGCACCTGTGTTTGAAACGTATTCCAGCGTGTAGTCCCTGCCCTTTGCGAGAGGTACACCGTCAAAATATGCATTTATCTGCGGACATACGGCACTGCCTGTGTAGGTCTGCTCGGGAATCGGAGTTACCTCTGCACACATAAGATGCTTTTTGCTGATTTCAGCGTTTGTGTTGATTAAAACTGTGTTGCTGTCGCCGCTCTGCTGTGCGCCTGTGTTAGTTACGATTGATTCGCCGTTTGATTTTGTCGCTCTGAAATCAGGGCTTTTTTTGTTTGCAACAACCTTGTAGTAATATATCTTTCCCGATGTGATTGTGCTATCACAATAGCTTGTGCCTGTGATGCTGTCGGCAAGCTTTTGCCATACTCCGACGTTCTTTCTGTAAACGGTATAATAATCGGCGTCTGCTGTTGCACTCCACTTTATATTAACCTCAGCGCTGTTAACCGTATGCGCTTCAATCACAGGTGATTCAAGCTCAGTCGGCATTGTCAGAGTGATTGTATCGCTGTATTCGCTCCTGTCTCTGTATAGTCCGAATAAAGCGTTTTCAAAGCCTTTGTACTTTAAAAGATAGGTCATGCCGAACTCAAGCTTGTCTATGTAAAACGTATTTTCTCCGCTTCCGATTGAGTTTAATACGTCAAACCAGCTTTTTCCGTTATTGTCCGAGCACAGGCACTGCTGTACAAAGCACTGTGACGGAGATACACAGGTTAACCTTACACTGTTGTTTGTAAACTCAGCCTTGGTAATTTCGCACTTGCCGAGATTCGTATTAAGCGGGTCGTCGTCAAGATAATCTACGACAAGCGTTGAAGTAATCTCGCTGTACTCAACACCCCTGTATTCTGTGAAAAGCTTCAGGGTGTAGGTGTAGGTAACGCCGTTTACAAGGTCTGTGTCCTCGTAATAGTTTTTCGTCATATCCTCGCCAAAGGTTGCAAGGAGCTTTTCTTCGTTGTCAAGCGAGGATTTTCTGTAGAGCTTTGAGCTTACAATTGCTCCCCAGTGAATAAGAAGTCCTGTGTCCTTGCCCTGTTCAAGAAGCTGGTCTGCCTTGAGGTTAGGCTCCTGACCGATATATACATATGCAAACTCACTGCTTAAATCACTGTCTGCAAATGCAGAGCTGTTGCTCACTGCTTTTATCCTGTACTTTGTTACATTTGAGGCAGGCACCTCCTCGCCGCCGAGTCCCATTAATGCGGCATATGATGTTGAGGTTGTTGAGCCTATGTATCTGAATGTGTCGTCATCTCCTGTTGAAGCATAAATCTGATAGTAATCAGCGTCGTCAATTTTGCTCCATTGGATTCTTGCACCGGTATATACGCCTGTCTGGACTTCATCTACTTTTGGCGCTTCAAGTTTTTTGCCGCCAATTGACTGTACTTTGACAACACACTCATCTGTGATTGAATTCTCGGTTGATACAATAAGCTTTGTTTCACCGTCAGAAACGCCTGTAATTGTTCCGTCCTGAGAAACTTTTGCAATACCGTTATCCTCTGTGTGGTAATAAACGCCCTTGTTCTGACCGAGCGTTTTTACTGACGCAGATATCTTGCAGGTATCGCCTTTTACCAATGTCACGCTTGATGATGAAAGGCTTACCGACGTTGGCATATCTGCTGTAGGTGTATTGTAGGCTGTTTTTACTGCGTCGCAGATGTTTATTATGCCGCAGCCGTAGTTTTTGTCATAGCCCGTATCGCCCATATCGGTGCAGGTTTTGTAAATTATTTCCTTTACCGCGGTTGAAGTGAGCGTCGGATTTACGGAAAGTATCATTGCCGCCTCTGCCGCTACTACGGGAGTTGCCATTGATGTTCCGCTGAGCTGTTCGTAACCACGCAGATAATTATATTCGCCGAAACTTTCGGGAATTGTGCTGAGTACGCCTGTTCCCGGAGCTGATACCTTGTTGTCTGTACCGCCGTAGTTTGAATATGACGCTTTGTTCTGACAGCTCTCGTCAAGTGCGATTACGCTGAGCACTCCCGAACAGTCTGACGGATATGCGTAATCTGATGAATTCTCGTTTCCTGCCGCACATACTACGACACAGCCGCTGTTGATTGCCAGATCTACTGCCGACTGGAATATGTTGTCGGGGTCTGTTGCTCCGCCCAGTGACATATTGATTACTCTGACGTTGTTGTCGATTGCATAAAGCACTGCCTTGTAAATTACAAAGGCTGACAGGCTGTTTCCTGTGCCTGTGTCCGAGCCAATTTCCACAAGCTCTATTAAATCGTTGTTTACTGCCGAGGCTGTGCCTGCAACACCGATTTCGTTATTTGCCTGTGCCGCAACAATGCCCGAAACGTGCGTTCCGTGCAATCCGTTATCATCTTTCAGAGGTGCAATAATTCCGTCGCAGGTGATTCTTACGGACAAATCCTTGTTTATTACATTTTCAAGGTCGGGGTGGTCAAGCTGAGCGCCTGTGTCAATAATTCCCACTCTTATCTTTTCGTGAGGCACTCCCTTGATAAATTCCCACGCATCCGGAGCGTTTACTGCGTTGAGATAGTAAAGGTTGTCTGCATAATAGTCGTTTAAAACCTCCTCTGCATATATACTCTCGGATTTATACACATAGTCCTTCTGAACATAGTCAACACAGCTGTTCTGCTCAAGCTTATTTATTGCAGAGTCAACGGTGTCCTCAAGCGGAATGCTGAGCTTTACAAGCTTTTTGCCGTCGGTGTAATCGCTTATTGCAGTAACGTTTGTTCTGCCGTCCTCAAAAAGCGACGGAATATCCTCCTGTGCTATTCCTTTTTTTACCACCGCAAGCACTTCTCCTGACATATAGCCAAGCTCTGTTTCGTCTGTATTTCTCTCATCGGCGGCATTTTCGTAGTTTTCGAGTATTTCCTCTCCTCTGGAGTCAATTGATTTCTTTAAACTTTCAATGCTCTTTGTGTCGCTTTCAAGGTAGTACTCGTCGAGCATTGTTCTCAAAGCTTCCTCATATGTGGCTGTGTCGTCAATATCATTAATCATTTCACAAGCTCTGTCGGGATTGTCAGACTCCTTTTTTACCGACTCTACCACAGCCTTGTCGAACTCAAGCGGTGCAGATATAGCCTGTGTATCGTTAAGAATACTCACCGCTGTGCCGTTGCAGGCGATTGGTGCAAGCAAGGCTAAGCTTAAAAGCAGCGCCTGAATTTTTTTTAGTTTCTTCACGTTAATTCCTCACTTCTGATTATTGCAGATTATCAATTCTGCGCTATCAGTTTATTATACCACAGCGGCGTTGCTTTGGCTTGTAGAATATCGCTATTTGATTGTCATTATTTGCTGTCAAAATTATTATGCTTAACTCTCTGCTTTTTGCGCAGATACTGAAAGCAGATAATCGTTAATGAATAAGCACAAAGTGTTTTTATGGCTGAACTTGCAATGTCAGCCACTTACTTTTTTCCTGCTCCGTTTGGACCGAGCAGACCGAAAATCTCTCCTTCCTTTATTTCAAGCGAAATATGGTCAACTACTGTTTTGTTTCCGAATTTTTTGCTCAAGCCGTCAAACTTTAATATCGTATTGTTTTCCATAAAAACTCTCTCCTTCAAATTCTGTAATTAGATTTTAGCATATCACAGAAATATCTGTAAGTGAATTTAGAAATAAAACCGATATGACTTTTGTCACATTAATTAAATTCAGATAAATGATATTTGGTATTGGATTTGAGAATTAATACTCACAAACATAATGCTTTTTTGCCATGCTAAAAGAAAAGGGTTTGGAATTTATGTTTCCAAACCCTTAGAATATATTTGTTATGACTTTTCAAATATATATATCTTGATGATATAATAATTCTGTATGACGATGCGGCAGACGGAATAGTTGGAATTATCAGTGTCGGCTGAACATTTTGATTCCTGAAATGAGCATCAAAAGCGAAAAATCAGACCGCGTTCAATACATAAAATTATATCAAAAAACGGTTTGAACGCAGTGTTTAATCAGTTTTTGTTTTGCAGTTTCAGAATCTGGTTCCAACTCTCGTTATGCGGTTTTGGCACAATTGATGAAAGTTAACAAACCGTATAGATAAGCCAATTCAGAGCCGCAGAGCATCAGATTTGCGTTTTTGTTGTTTTGATGCTATTGGAAAATTTAACCCTTCGTTATTATGTATAGAATAATAAATATTCATTCACTGCAATCGCATTATATTTTATGTTTCGGATTTCAGCGGCAGAGTGATTCCAACCTGAAATTGACTGTCGTTGTTTGTAATGTTTATTGAACCGCTGTTGTTGCTAATAATCTTCATAGACGAGGAAATTCCTATTCCCAGACGGTTGATTCCTTTTGAGGACATAAAGCAGTTGCGAAATTTCCTTATTTCACCGTTGAAGGTATTGCGGATAACTATAAACAAATGTGAGCCTTTAACGGTACTGCTGACTGAAACTGATTTATCACCGCAGTTCTGATTTTCACAGGCTTCAACAGCATTTTCAATCAGATTTCCAAGTACAGTGCAAAGTTCAACATCCGAAATGTCAAGCTTTTTCGGAATTGTGAGATGAAACTGAGAGCGAATGCCTTTTTCATCCATAATTCCGGCGTAATATCTGATAAGTGCGTCAACTGCCGTGTTTTCACAAAAAACAATGCTTTGAGCACCCTTATCGCTTGTAATTTCATATGAAAGCTCCGATAAATATTGCTTGAGCTCATTATTGTCGCTGCTATTTACCATACTGTTGATGACTCTGATATGTTGTCTGAAATCGTGGATAAGCCTGCGCTTTTCCTCATACTGCTGTTTTATCTGCGCAGAATATGCAGTCTGCATTGCAAGCTGTCGTGTCATCTGTTTTTTTTCTTCTGCAAAAGCCATGCTATAGGAATAGCTCTGAATAATTTCTTTTAACAGCATAAATCCGATTGAAAGCACAAGGGCAAGACAGCCGTATTCGATAAATCTCCCTCCGTAAATTGGCTCGTACATCGGAAGTATTCTGTCCCAGACGCACGAGCTTGCATAGAACAGCGATGCATAAAACAGAGGTCTGTAGTTTTCATTGTATTCGCTTGTACTGTGCCAGCCTGTTATCAGCAAGTATCCTGCCGTCAGAAGCTTATAGCAGGAAATAATATTTGAGAATAAATCAATAAATACCCCACTGACAAATGAAGCATTCATTGTGTAAGTAAAAATCAATATGCAGAATGCGGCAGAAACTGCCGAAGAAATTACATTTGTTATGTGACGTACCCTGCAAATGCGGTTGTTAACGAGGATTGTCAGAAATAAAACTATATATCCGCTTGTTGTTTCTATTGCATACCACGGAAACACGGAAAGAGTAAATCCTGTGTGAAGAATTGGGTATCCGATAAATAATATGGTGAAAAAACACATCAGGGTATAAAGCACGGCATTCTGATGTTTATGCCTTATTGCAAAGAACAGGCAAAAAATCATAATGAACGCTACAATTGAAATCACCGCAAGGTACAAGCCCAGATTTATTCCACGCTGATAATTAAGTGCAACAGGTGTTCCGAAAGAGGGGGGGTAAACCATTCCTCCGTAAATGTATGACTCATTGTTTACCGCAAGCATTACAGTAACCGCATTACTACCGGAATGGTCAAAGGTTATCATTCGGTTTGCTGTGACTGCATTGTAATTATCTTTTTCGGGAGTACCTATACTGATGATTTCCTCATCATCTATGTAAAGACGATAGGCACAATAAATTTCGGGCAGATACAAAGCGTAGGTTTCAGTTTTTTCGGGAAGAACAAGCGTTAATACATATGTGCCGTACCCGTGCGGAGCAACTCCGTTTTCGTCAGTAAGTCCTGTATTTTCTCCTATTGAAACGTATGTGCTGTATAATTCTGATGCATTTTCGTTGTACTGTTCGGGAGTCAGCAAGACGTTTGGATAAAATCTCCAGCCCCTTATCAGAAAATTTGAAGGGTTATTATCTAAATCATCTTCTGTTAATATCAGCATACCGTCTATAGGCTGAACAGAGCTTTGCGTATATTTATTGTCAACAGAATATATTGTTATGAAAAAGAGTGAAGAAAGAATAATTGTAAGAATAATTCCGATATACCTGACAAATGGACTGTTCTTTTTCATCTTTTTCTTCTCCTGAATAAAAGCACGGCAACTGTGACACAAGCTGTTAATAAAACAAGTACCGCAACGACAATTAAGAACAGATCAACACCGCTTGAGCCTTGGTCAGTTGTATTTATATCTGTATTTTCAAAGCTGCTGTTTTCGCAGGTTATTTTGAAAGTTCCTGTTTTGCCCGTAAGAAAGCTTACGGTATTGCTTGCTTTATCGTAAGTGCTGTTTATTACTTTTCCGTTGTTTACTTCTTTAACTGTGATGTTGCCGCTCTCATAATCAAAAGGGGCGATAATTTTCATTCCTTCAATCAAGGTGATTTCGCTGTTATTAAAAAATATAGTTACAGTAACAGTATTTTCATCTGTCTTGATTATCTCAACGCTGAAACGGTCATTGTCTGATACATTAAGCTTTTCTATTGTGTTTCTCGGAATCTGAACAGTGATACCGCCCTTGGAAAAAACAGCATAATCGTTGTTTTGCAGTAAAAGATTTAATCTGTAGCCTGAAATGATGTCCTTTGTTTCGGTGACAATTTCTGTGAAATTATCGTAACCCTCATCATTGTTATCATCATATATTTCAGTCTGTGACTCAGCATAGTTGTGAGTGGTATTTTCAAAAACGGTTGTTGATTCAGCTGTGAAATTTTGCATTAAATCGTTTGTACTGCTTTGAATATTAGAAGTTGATTTTTTCGGACTTTCAGAAACTTTTGATTTTTCTTTTCCGTTTTCGGTCAGATCTGTTTTTTTGTTTTCGTCTTTAGATGAATTATCCTGAGCCGATTCATCATCTCTATACGGCAGAGTATAGTCGGGAAGAGAATTCGAGCCTGCGTCTCCTCCGTCACGGTCACCGCCCGTAAATTCAGAAACGATAATGTTATTTGCATCATAATAAATATGTATGTAATTTGAACGTTCTTCACCGCATTCAAGATAAAAATAATAGTGACTGTAAGAATTAAGACTGTAGTTGAAAATACGGAATATTCCTCCGCCTGCAACTGCAAGGTTTTCGTCAGCAGGTAAAGCGGTATATTCTGTCAGTTTATTATGCATCAGCTCATTTTCGCTCTCAACATAGTAAATCTGAACTTCACTATCCTGATTATGTAAATAAACGCCCATGAAACAACTAAGGTCCTGTCCGATTATCTGTATTTCAAAATTATCGGGGTTGCTGATTATGACGGGGATTTTTATGGTGCGAAGTTCATCGGATATGAAAAATTTATTGTTGTATTCATCGTCAAGTGCAAACATAGCAGTAACAGTATATTCGCCCTCGGCGTTTATATTTACGTCGCTTATATCAAGGCTTTCAAGGATAAGTGCAGCTTCGTCCCCGTTTTCAGTATATCCTGTAACAAAGCCCAATAAATCATACCAGTATTCAACTGTTTCGTTCCAGCAGCCTTCATCGCCGACAGCAAGCATTACTCCGCTTTTGATAAGCTGATAATTAAAAATATCAGTTATTTCAACGGGTGAATCAGAGTCAGGAATTACCGTAAAGGGAATGATAACAGTATCAATTACACCGTCTGCAAAGGTACAGCCTTCAGGCGGTATTATTTTGCCGACAATTTCACGATATCCGAGTTGTGATGTATCTGCATTATCAAAACTCCATTCGATTTCAATCGGTACGGTATAATTTTTTCCGACATTGCAAACGGTCATTTCCTGCTGTTCTATTACTTCAATTAAATATGAAAAGTCATTTATATCGTAGCCTTGCTTAACTGTTTCTTCAGGCATGTTTGCAAGTATACTGCTGTTTGAAATATTGGTGATGACGCCGTTTTCATATTCCGAAAGTTCCAATGCGTCAGCACTGAGAGAGAAGATTGTCAGTATAACTGCCGACAGAATACAGGCAGTTAACAGAGCAAAGTGTTTTTTGAAAGGTATTGCTTTTTTCATAACTTATCTCCAAGGCTGTTGTATGTATAGCCGTACCACTGTTCCTGAATGTTTCGCTTGTTTCGTCTGCTTATCGGCACAGCTTCACCGTTATTCATCATAAAACAATCGTTTTCAATGTCCTTGACGTGCTGAAAATTTACCATAATTCCCCTTGAACACACAGAAAACCTTCTGTCGCTTTTAAGCGGAGCAATGAATTCGCTGAAATTTGTATAAAGCTCTATTACATTGTTGCACAGGTGTATCCGTGTTGTGTGTCGGTAAACATCGATATAATAAATCAGTTCTGTTTCAATACTGTGGACAGAGCCGTTTTTCTTTATGCTTATCATCGGTACGTTATAGTCAGGTTTAAGCTTGCATAATTCCATTGCGTGTAAAAATTCTTCGTCTTCTATCGGTTTTATGAGATAGTACACGGCATTAACGCTGTAGCTTTGGCGGGCAAATTCCTCGCTTGTGGTCAGAAAAATTATTTTACACAGGCTGTCCGCTTTAAATATTTGTTTTGCAGCATCCATACCTGTGATTTTATCCATATATATATCAAGAAATACAATCTGAAATTTACCGACCTCAAAATCTTCTAAAAATTCTTCGGCGCTTGAAAAATCCGTAAGCTCGTATTTTATGTTATTGCATTTTGCGTATTGATTCAATTTCTCGTTCAGTATATCTCTGTCTGATTTTAAATCATCAACAATCGCTATTTTCATATTACTTGCTCCTTGCGTAAAATTACCCACATTGATTATATCACAAAATAATAAATAATTGCAAACCGTTCGTGCTGAATTAATGCATTTCGTGATGAGGTACTTTAAATTTGTAATACAGATGAATATAATATTAAATAAATTGCTTTTTGGTGATTTCAGCAAATTATATTTTGCGATAATTTTGTAATTTGAAAGGAGTAAAATTATGAGTAAAAGTGCAGCAACAGTAATTACATTTTTTCTGGGAGGTATCGGCGTACATAGATTTATGACGGGAAAAATCGGCACAGGCATTATCTGGCTGTTGACAGGCGGCGTGTGTGGAATCGGCTGGCTCGTTGACTTTATTATGGTTCTCTGCGGTAAATTCACAGATAAAAACGGCAATGTCTGGGGAGAGTAATTTTAGAAGAAGATAACACCTAACACTTATATGGCAAATCTGAGAACACAATTTCTTTTTTTATTCTCAGATAGCTTTATTTTAATGGGAGATTTTATGGCATTTGGAGTGAAAATCAAAAGCATAAAAACAAAAAATTCATATTCTATTGAAAGCTTTTACGAGGCAATCAAGGACAAGAAGTTTACAGCAGGCGAACCATCGCTTACAAAGCATGGTGCGGCTCTGATTATTACATTTCCGCCGCTTGACAGTCAAAATCAGGTGTGGATTGTGAAATCGGGCTTCAACAAGGAGTCTAATAAGTTTTCTGTGCAGAAAGCTGAACAGGCAGGTCTTGATAATGCTGCGGCAAACGCTATGATTAACATGGCATCAGGCGGACTTTTCAGCTTCGGCTCTTTCGTCGGCAAAAAAGCCAAGCAATGTGAAAAGCTTGTTGAAGAAACAGCCAAAGAGCTTGATGAAATGGGACTCTGATTTGTTTAAGATAACAAATCTAAAAGAGAGAGAGTAGTAATGAATGAAAAAATAAAAAAGAAAAGAGATCCCGAGAAAATTCTTGAAATAATTGTTGCAGTTTTTCTCGGAATAACTGCGTTGGCTACTGCTTGGGCGTCATGGATAGGTTCGCTTCATGGAGGAAATCAGGCAACAAATTATGCAACAAGCAATAAACTTTCCTCTGAGGGCAATTCAATGTATAATGAAGCGGCACAAAATCTTATGCAGGATATGATGCTCTGGAATGAAATAAGCGACGTCTTAATCGAATCTTCTTATGCTGAGGAGAAGAATGATACTGAGGCTGCTGAAAAGTATGACTGGAAGATTGAAAAGCTTCTTAACGATAATTGTTCAGCAGAGCTTGCCCAAGCAATCAATTGGGCAATGAAACAGGGTGAGGACACTTCTCCGTTTGATAAGGAAGGCTTTACAGACAGCTATTTTACTGATGCAAAAGAAATGATTGCAGAGGCAGACAAGCTTCTTGAACAGGGCAAAAAGGACAACGCTAACGGTGACGCTTTCGGACTTGTAACAGTTATCTATTCGGTAGTTCTGTTCCTGCTTGGTATAGTGGGTACATTCAAGCAACTTCCAAACAGATACGTGATTCTTGGGGTTGCGATTGCAGGATTTTTGTTTGCAACAATATTTATGTTCACGATTCCAATGCCGACAGGCTTTAATATTTTAAGCTATTTCGGCTTGGCATAATAAAAAATAATTTTAGAAAGAGGTAATTAAAATGAAAAAAATAGCATTATTACTTGCGCTTTGTATGGTAGGTACAGCAGTATTCTGCGGTTGCGGCAGCAAGGGCAAAGAAGAGAGTTCAGCTAATGAGTCGTCAGTTTCTCAGAGCGCTGAATCATCAGACGCAGCTCAAGATGACAGTGCTGAAGTAAGTGTAACAGGCACATGGGGAGTTTCAGAAATTATTGACGCTGACGGCAACAGGATGACATTTGAAGAGCATTGTCAGGCTCAGGGCGTAACTCCCGAACAGGTAGGTGCTAAATATACTTTTAATGATGACGGTTCGGCAATATGTACAGTTGCCGGTGTAGATGTTGAGGGCAGTTACGAATTTGACGGCTCAACATTAACACTTACAACAAACGGTACGTCAACACCTTACACATACAATGCAGAAAATGACACCCTTGAATGTACCGATGCAAACTTAGGCTCTACAAGCGTATTTGTAAGACAATAACGGGTATATATAAATTTGTTTACCAAAAATATAATTGAGAGAAACGGCTTAAACGTAGTGTTTAAGCCGTTTTTGCATGGCAGGTACAGAAGGTCTTGAGCTTTCGCAGTTTTGATGCTTTTTATGCTATTGATAATCGCCTGCTTAAGAATATTTTTACAAGGTTCATCAGAAACTGATTCTGATTTATGAATAAATGGCTTTACAGTACTCATTTTTGGCAATGACATTGATTTCATCAGGCGGTACACTCTGCCGACACTAATGTTGATGCAATATTCATTCTTAAGGCAAATTCTGATTTTTGCAGTACCAAGACGTTTTTTGTACTTTGCGTACAAAGTAAGAATGCAGCTGCGTATGTAAGCATTTTCCTTTGCTCTGTTGTGTTCTTGGTGATTAAGGAATTTATAGTAAGTGCTGAGATTCACTTTGAGAACACGACAAAGTGTAGAAATAGAATGTTCCTTTGAAAGCATCTTTACAGCTTCTAATCTTTGTCTGAGTGTGGAGTGAATATTGCAATGGCTTTTTTTAATATTAAATTTTCCTCCTCTAATTGAGCATTTCTTTTTCGTAGTGCTTTGATTTGCTGAGCAGTCAGAACGGTATCATTGTCAATCTGAACCTCTGAATACTGCTTAATCCAATTTGCCAGTGCGCTGTGGGAAATGCCATACTCCTGATGAATTTGCGAGTATGACTTACCCGAATGATATAAATTTACGATTGTTTGCTTGAATTCACTGCTGTATTTATTGTTTTTCTTTCTTGGCATTTTTATGCTTCCTTTGTTTGTCTTCTATTTTATCTTACTTGTCCACTTTTTTAGTATATATCCAAGTTTATCCTACGTTATTATAACATACAACAACATTAACGCCAAAAGAAAAATGATATTGGCTATGGTAAAGAATAGGAGATACTTTCCTTTGGATACATTTTTCTTTTGTGCTATGAATTTGTATGAAATCAGGCTTGCCATAGATGCGATTAATGTGCCTAAACCGCCTATATTAGTGCCGACAATCAATGCTTGTAAGTTATCGGTGAAATTTGACAAAAGCAGTGCCGCCGGAACATTGCTTACAACCTGAGAGGTAAGCACAGCAGTAATTACCTCATTACCTGATATGCATTTCTGTAACAGAGATGAAAACATCGGGAGTCTGCCCATATTTCCAATGAATATAAAGAATCCCGCAAATGTGAGCAACAGGGAATAGTCCACTTTTTTCAGCACTTTTCTGTCAAAAATCAGAATTGCACAAAGTGTAACGGCAAACGCAATACTAACACTAATAACACGCAATACCGCAAGAATACAAATGCAAAACAGTATTACGTACATTATCACCTTTAAAGTGTTCTTTTCTTTGCTATTTGTAGTCAGACTTACGGTGATTTTTTTGTTTCCGAAAGTTCCTATGGCAAAACTACTGACAAGCAACATTGCAAGCGATAAGACTGTATAAGGCAACATCAATAAAATAAATTTTTCAAAAGCCAAACCCGATTTTCCGTACAGATACAAATTCTGCGGATTGCCGATTGGCGTCAGCATACTTCCCAGATTAGCTGCAATGGTCTGCAAAACCACCACAGGAATAAGCCACTTTCTCTCCTCTGCCTGTCCAATCATATCAAACAGAACAAAGGTAAACGGAACAAAGGTTATGAGCGCCACATCATTGGTAATTATCATACTGAAAAAGAAACAAAGTAAAGTCAGCGTTACCACAAGCTGGCGAATATTTTTCACCTTATTTAACAGATTCCGTGAGATTGCTTCAAAGACGCCCATACTCTGAAAGCCTGCCATCAATGCCATTAACGAGAACAATATTCCCAGTGTCCTGAAATCTATGTACTCAAGATATTCCTTGTCCGGTGTTACAAAGAACATTGAAATCACCGCAAGCACACAGGCGACAATCAGTATCATTTCCTGTTTTATAAACTCAAAAATTTTCCTCTTCACATTTTACTCCAAATTTTTATTTACCGATAATTGATAGATAAGCACATCCCGATACAGTGATTGCGGTTCGGTTTTTCAGCAATAACGGATATGGTTCCAAGCTGAGGTGAAATTTGATGTGTTTCTATTCCTGCAATTGTAGATTGATGCATATTGCACCACTTAGCCGACTCATCAACTATTCTATAATTATTCAAATATCACAATGTGCAAATAAATGATAGCAAATACACTATCATATGTCAATCAGAGTGCAGACACAACTTTTAAATTCCTGTAATCTGTAATTTTATCAAATTATATATGTTTTGGAACATTCAGGACGGACATTATCCGAATTGATTATCAGACTGTCTGCGCAAAAGTCTGTACGGATGAAAAGCGAAATAATATGATTGATAATGATGTTCTAAAGGCGGTGTTAAATAGAAGAAATCGAATTGGCTCCCGGCGACTTTTTCTCGGCAAACCTTTTTTGGATGAGAATGAGGATTATTTGATCAGCCCGGCATACTACAACGTTGAGAATGATACTATTAAGATCGCCGACGCTAAGGCGGAACAGATCACTATGATCACATATTCCGGTGAACCTGTGGATCAGGGCGTTTCACTTTTCGGTGTAACATTCGGTATGACAAAGAGCGACGTCAAGGCGATGCTCGGCGAACCAATGTATGATAATGGCGATTATTTTGAGTGGCAGGTAGCTGTGTCTGACGCCGGTTATGAGGGTAGCTTCTCTATCTACTTTACCGATGATGCAGACACCGCCGTAGCTTCGCAGATCGACCTGTCACTTATTGAAAAATAATTCGAACTTTGGTGAACAAGACTCAATGAGTACATTACTTTTTAAGATAATTCACAAAAATTATCAGAAGAAAATAATTTACATTAACATCAAAGATTATTATTTATTGAAAAGTTTGCACTAAAGTACATTGTGAAAGAAGAACAAAGCTATTAAAATTATATTAGGAATAATTAGAAATAAATTTCGATGAATTATCTGTTTAAGGAGGATTTTTATGGGATTATTTGATAAAAAGTATTGTGATGTATGCGGAGAAAAAATTGGTTTACTCGGGAACAGAAAGCTTGAGGACGGAAATCTTTGCAAGAATTGCGCAAAGAAACTCTCACCTTTTTTCAATGAGCGAAGATCATCAACGGTTGATGAAATAAAACAACAGCTTGCATACCGTGAAGAAAACAAAAGACAGCTCGCTTACTTCAACCCGACACGAACATTAGGCACTGACGAAAAGGTGTATGTTGATGAAATTAACCGCAGGTTTATCGTCACCTCATCATCAAACTGGAGAGAGCAGAATCCTGATATTATCGAAATATCTCAGGTTACAAGCTGTAATGTAGATGTCAGAGAAGACAGAGATGAAATTATGCATACAGACAATCAGGGTAATGAGGTTAGTTACAATCCCCCCAGATATAAGTATGAATACATATTTAATGTTGAGATAACCGTGGATTCACCTTGGTTCAGTGAAATTAGTTTTGAACTTACAGATTACGAAAACCGTCCTGACAGCAGATACACTGATATTTACCGTGAATATGAGCGTCAGGCTGATGAACTTAAGAGGTTGTTAATGCCTAATGTGTATGGGAATCAGCAGTTTAGCGGTCAGAATTTTCAGCAGAATAATCAGCTGAACTGTCAGACGCCTTATTACGAACAGAATAATGTTTATCAGGGACAGGGTTATCAACAACCTCAGCAAGGGTATCAACAGCAGATGGGTGTAATCAATCCAAGTATATCAAAGCAGTATGAAAACAGAAGCATTGGTATGACATGGGTGTGTCCTTCCTGCACAACGCACAATACCGGAAAGTTTTGTTCAAACTGCGGTTATTCACAGACGAATCAACAGCCTGTGTCGAACAACAGCAACACAGGTGTACATTCATACAGATGTGATAAATGCGGTTGGATACCGAATGACCCACAGAACATCCCTAAATTCTGTCCGCAGTGCGGTGATATTTTTGATTTTAATGATGTAAATTTTAATGATGTAAAATAAAAATGAAATTAGTTGTTAAGATTATAATTATTATGTGCTTATTATCAGTTGTATTTTCATTGTTTGGTTGTTCGTCTCAGCCTGTAAAAACCGATTCGGAAATTTCTTCAATCTCAATTACGCAAAACCATATGAACAGGGCATATTGCTATGCCTTCTCGGCATATGAAGATAACGATAAATATATTTTTAATGCATGGTGTGTTTTAAAAGACGGTGAAAATAGTTCAAAAGAGGTTGATATTCAAAATATCGAGATAACCGAAGCTGAGTTTTCTGAGTTTGCAAGGCTTAATGAAAAATACGGTTTTGCAGATTACGCTAAAAGGAATAATAACAAAAAACATAATATTTCTGACAAAACAACAAACAGCTTCACGGTGTGCTTTGGCGGCGAATCATTAACGCTCGAAACAGACAATGAGTGCTATGATGCAGTTTATGATTATTTTATAACCCTTACAACTAAGGAAACACTGAATAAATCACGCATAAATGCACAAACGATTTAATCAGTGTTCCCTAATACCTTGTTTAGAGATGAAATAATAGTATGTTAAGATTTTTTAAAAAAAAGGATATGATTGAAGAGGACGGCGGAATTGTAAAAAAAGTCAATGTTGATGCCCCGAAGATTATTAAGTCTACGCAGATTGTGATATTTGAATGTAAATTTTCAACCTTTGCGTTTTTAGATTCGGATGAAGAAATAGGAAATCGTGTTTACATATTGGAGGCAAGGCTTGAGAATGAATTTGTGAATGGCAGATATCGCCATCGTTCTCGTTTCGAAAATAATGTAGATGTTATATTTAAAGCAGAGCAATCTTTTATGGAGCGTTTGCAAAGAATAATTGAGGAGCATAATCTTGCAAAAAATAACGGTGTATGCGTTGAAGTTAAGGGACTGCCTGATATGTATGGAGCAAAGTTAAGGGTGGATTATGAATCAGGTGAAAGAATCTATACTTCGAATAATCAAGATAATTTTCTTTCCGTCAGTGCTATGAAAGCGATGCTCAGGCTATTTCGTACACAATTATCATAATAAAAGATGTCGCTCTTTGGGGGCGGCATTTTTTATAATTATTAATTCCAAAACAAACAGCAGAGGATTGTAATTTGACTTTAATGTGTTAAAATATATTTAATGTGTTAAAATATATTTAATATTAAAAAGAAATCGAGGTGTGGCTGTGACTAAGATTAACCGAAAAAATGTAATATATGCGATTGGTGTCGCTGCGTTGCTTGTAATTGCGTATTATTCCCGTGCGTTCCATACTCAGGTAGATGAACCTGTCCTTAAAATGCTTTTGGTAATGATTAGAAGCGTTATTCAGATTTCCCTTGTTATCGGGTGGTGCTCGTCTGTCGGAACAAGAATTATCAATAAACAGGTTAGACATTATCTCATAGCGGTTGGAATATTGCTGGCATTTTGGCTTATTCTGAGAACCTGCAAATGGGAGTTTATTGCTCAAAACGGCACACATTTAGGGCGTTACCTATGGTATGGCTATTATATACCGATGGTGTTTGTTCCTCTTTTTGGTGTGTTCATTATCGACCATATCGGAAAGACTGAAAACTATAAAACACCACGCTATATGAAATATCTATACATACCTGCGGTACTGCTTGTGCTTTCGGTATTTACAAACGACTTGCATCAGTGTGTTTTTTCCTTTCCAAACGGAATCGAATACGGCGAATCCGATTATAATTATCAGGTGTTGTATTTCATAACGATGGCTTGGTTTATCCTTCTGGGTATCTACTTTGTGGTAATGCTGATTAAAAAGAGCCGAGTACCCTCAAGCAAGAGCTTTCAAAAGCTTCCTGCAGTAATTCTGGGGATTTCCATAATCTTTTGGGTGTTGTATTGTATGCAGATAGTGGGCGGTGATTTGGCGGCGATTGACTGCATAATGATTATTTCGCTTTTGGAAAGCGCAATTCAAAGCGGTCTTATTCCGTCCAATACAAGTTATAAAGAATTGTTTTGCAGTTCAACGGTATCCGCACAGATTGTTGATACCAATTATCAGCCATGTATGGTTTCAGGTACAGCAACAGCACTGACTGCGGATGTGATGAAAAGTGCCAAAGCCGAACCTGTTGACTTGGGAGATACAATACTGCACAGCAAAGCAATTACAGGCGGTTATGTTCTTTGGCAGGACGATGTAAAACAAATTAAAGAGCTTATAAAGGAGCTTCGTTACACCCGGGAAAGACTGGGAGAAAGCAACGAATTGCTGAAAGCAGAGTTGGAGTTAAAGGAAAACCGTGCCGGGACGGAAGAAAAAAGCCGTTTATACGACCGGATTGCCAAAGAAGTCGCACCTCAGCTTGCAAAAGCAGAGGAACTATTGAAGCTTGCAGAGTCCGAGCCTGAGCAGAACAAAAGCGCAATTGCAAAGGTATCTGTAATTTGTGCGTACATAAAGCGGCGAGGTAATCTCCTTTTGCTTGAGGAGGAAAATAATATCATTCCTGCAAGAGAACTTGAATACTGTATCAGAGAGTCGCTTGATAATTTGCGTCTTGGGAACATTTTTACATCTTTTGACAGTAAATGTGACGGAGAGATTAAGTTGGCACACGCAGTCGTTGCTTTCGATTTTTATGAAAATATCGTTGAAAGATTACTTGACGATGCCACCGCTATGCTGATACATCTTGACTGCAAAGACGGTATCATAAAAATGCGGTTACAGATTGGATGCAACGAAGATATTGCCGAGCATACATTGTCAGAGCTGTCCGTACCCTGCGGAAATTTTGAGTGGGATATTCAAGACGAGGATGTAACCGTTACTCTGCTTCTTTCACAGGGAGGTGACGGCAAATGATAGGCTTTTGTGATTTGCATTATGCAGTAAGGTCAATCTTTCTTGTAGTAACATTTGTTGCGGTTTGTTCGAGCGTCTGCCTGTTGCCTCGTGTTTTCAGCAGAAAAAAGCTGATGCCGAAGCTACTTGTTCCTCTTTGTTTTATACTTTGCGGAACAATGTTGATTTTGTTTGCCGCTCAGGTAAAATCGGCACACCCTGCTTGGAAACTTACACCGATTATAGAGAGTGTTACAGAATTACCGGTAATACTTCCGATTTTACTATTGCTTGCTGTCATTACTACGCTTTTGACGATTGTGATTAAGGAAAGAAAATTTGAAAAGAACTCCATCACTCGCTCGTCAGTAAAGGAAAGTCTTGATTATCTTAACACAGGTCTTTGCTTTGCTCACAAAAACGGTATGGTTATGCTTATAAACCACCGAATGAACAATCTGAGCCATACGATATTCGGCAGAGATTTACAGAATGCCAATGCGTTTTGGGAAAACTTAAGTAACGGAGAAATACAGTCAGGTGTAACAAGGCTTTCCATGGGAGCAAATCCGTCTTTGAGTTTGCCTGATAAAACGGTGTGGACTTTCTCCCGTGAAGTGATTGACGGTGTTACTCAGCTTACAGCGGCAGAAACAACAAAGCTTAACAAACTGACGGAAGAACTGAAAGAAAAGAACGCAGAGATTACTGTTATGAATGATCGTCTGCGTAAGTACGGCGAGAATGTTGATAAACTTACACGGGAAAAAGAGCGTTTGGAAACAAAAGCCCGTATTCACAGAGAGCTTGGTCAGGCGTTGCTCACAACACGCCGATATTTGCGCAGTGAGAGTGACAATCCTCAGGAACTGCTTAATATGTTGAAACGCAATATTGCAATGCTCCGTATGGAATCGGAAAGTCCAAAAAACGATAAGCCGTTAGATATGCTTATGAAAGTCGCACACTCTGCCGGAATTGAAGTGCTCATCACCGGACAAATGCCAAAGCAGGAGGATGCAAATCGACTGTTTTTTGAAGCTGCGACAGAAGCACTCACCAACGCAGTGCGACACGCCGATGCAAAAAAGCTTTGTGTTGAGCTGACGGAAGATGACAAAGCATATTTCGCTTGTTTTACTAATGACGGCAGTAAACCGCAGAATAAAATCGTAGAGGGTGGCGGTCTTGGTTCGCTCAGGCAAAAAACAGAACAAATCGGCGGAACAATGGAAGTGTTTTATCAACCTGAATTTGTTTTAAGACTAACCGTTTTGAAGAAAAGAGGTGACATTCTGTGATAAATGTTCTGATTGTTGAAGATGATCCTATGGCAAGACAGCTACTTGAAATATACATAAACACAAGTGAAAAGTACAACCATATTCAATCGGTGGAGAGTGCGGCGTTGGCGGAGTTTTGCTGTCGTACAAATAAAGTGGATGTTGTTTTGATGGATGTGTGTACGGCTATGAACGCAAGCGGCTTGGACGCTGCCGAAAAAATCAAAAAGAGCTTTCCTGGCATAAAGGTCATTATTATAACAAGTCAGCCTGAATGCAGTTTTATTGACAGAGCGCACAAAGTGGGCGTTGATAGTTTTTGGTATAAAAGTTCCGCAGCAGAAGAAATACTGTCTGTTTTGGATCGCACAATGGCAGGAGAACAGGTATATCCGGAATCCACCCCGTCCCTTAAGCTGGGAGATACATTCAGTGAAAATCTTACCGACCGTGAGCTTGAGGTTCTTCGGGAATTAGTCGCAGGTGAGTCGGACGCCGCTATTGCAGAAAAACTGTTTATGTCACTTCGCACAGTAAAAGGTCACATTCAGAGTATGAGAGAAAAAACAGGATTCAGAAACCGCACCGAGCTTGCCGTCCGAGCAAGGGAAAGCGGTTTGGTAATAAACAATAAATAATCAATATTCACACATAAAGTGTCGTCTGAAAAGGCGGCGCTTTTTTCTTTTGCCTGTAAAGTTTGCACTAAAGTACGATGCTTTGGACTATATAAATCTGTATAATAAAATGTGTAAAGTGATGTAATCGGTGTTTCCTTATATAGGTAACTTATAAACCCATAAGTATTTTGCGGTAATCGGTGAAATAGTTATTCGGGAGGCTTAGAATGGAAATAATTGTCTTTTTGACGTCGGTCTTTTTGATGTTGGTATGCATTTTCGTTTTCTGTTTTATAGGTCACAATGCAAAGGAAAAGCCGAGATACACAGGTATGCCCGACCCGGAGTTTGTTCGCAGACAGAAGACTGTTAATCAGGTTAATATGGTGTATGGTACAGACAAATTTCCCATAACCCTTTATAAGCCGAATGATGGCTACTTTAATATTCCACCCGGGATTGCGCTTAATGCCGGAGAAAGAGTATGGCTTCGGGCGAATGATTCGTCTTGGAGTGCAGAGGTTTTTGGCGTGGTATGTTTTGAGAATAGTTTTCAAAGCGAAGATTTCGTGGAGTATTACTATAAAGGTGAGTTGAGCAATTCTGATGAAGAGCTTGAATGTTTCCGTCAGGAAGTAACTGACCTTGGTATTACATATATGAACAAACCCGTGAAGCGCATAAAAAGCACATATAAAAAAGCAAATGAAAAAAAGACATACCAGACATGTTTTGTCGGATTTGAATTTGACGATACAAGCAACGGTGCTCCCTTTGGCAGAGGTCTTATGGGATTTAAGGTATACAGTATCAAAAAAGAAATTTCAGCCGGTTACATCAAAGGTATGTTTTGTGAGCTGTTCTATACCGAAAGATAATTTGTAAGGAAGTTCTTTTATAATTATATAAATAACACACAGGAGGTTTAGTTATGAACTATATTGGAAAATGGGTTTTTGATTCTATAGGAACGCATGATGATGAAAAAGGTATGATTTACTTAAACGCTGATGAATACCTTGCATCACCTATGCCCTATATTGATGAAAATGATGAAGAAGCAGTTGCCGATGAAATGGACGAAAGAAAGAAAACTATCGGTATGCAGGTGAAAATTTGTGATGACGGCAAACTGTATTTTCTTATGCCTGTACCTGACGGAGTATCAGAAGCGGAGCTTAAAGAGGTGATAAGCACGGGAGAGCTTATGCTTATTGACGATATGCTGACCGATAAAGCGATAGCTTGGGAAGAAAGAGACGGCGAGCTATGGTATGATACCGGTATAGGAGACGATTCGTGGACAAAGGCAATAGACGAAAACGGTTTTTTCACAATTATAACAATGAGATTTAAAAAGATTGATTAACGGAGGTTTTGTTATGGGAATTTTTGATTCGCTAATGAAAGCAGCAGAAAACACGATTAAAAAAGAAGCTACAAAAGCAGTAACCGGTGCGGCTCAATCCATAGGAAAAGGCAAAAATCGTTCTGAACGCTTTACCTTTTCTTCTCTGCCGACAAGCTTGAGTGAACTGCAGGCTCTTCCCGAAGCAACGCTTGATTCGCCGTTCAAAACAGCGGCTCTGACTCTTGCTGTGCTTTGCAGATATGAAGAGGATTGTGATGCAACATTTGAAATGCTTGATTTTCTCAAAGGACCCGAAAATGTAAGTGCATACGAAAAGCAGTTTATCAAAGAACGGCTTGAAGATAAATTCTATAAGCCTTTCTCATTTTTTAACGGCGCAACCCCCGAAAACGGATATAAGCCATCAACACCATATACCATAGCCATATACGAAAACCCATATTCGTTTGATAATGAAAATTGGGCAACTCTCTGGGTTAAAAGCGGTGGCGGTGATAATATGAGGTCTATAAAGCTTCGCAAAAAGCCATCTACAGGACAATGGTTCTTAAACGAAATTCAATGCCTTTCCGATATAAGAGTGCCTGTAAGCGAAGATCCCTGGGCGTAACTAAAAAAGTATGCTGCCGAAAGTTTTTTTGACGGCAGCATATAGTTTACCTGAAATATTTACACTAAAGTACGATGTGCGGACTGTATAAATCTGTATAATAAAATGTGTAAAGGTATCACAAGGAGATAAAAAGAGATGAAAAACATCGTTGTCTGCATCGGAAACGGTCTGCTATCCGAAGCAATTATTAATATGCTCAAAAACAGTGGCGAGTTTAAGCCTTTTCGTGTTCTGATTCAGAAAAAGAGCAATATCGCAAATGACTGTGAAGCCCTGTCTGCCGACATCCTCCTGTTGGATGTGTCTTATACTTTTGGCACGACTATGGAGACACGCTTAAACGAAGTAAAGCAAATAAGGGAAAAATCTTCCTCGTGTAAAATCGTAATGCTGTGTGATGAAAACTCAGCACCCGACATTGCCCGTGAGGTTGCTAATGCGAAAAAGGACGGACTAATCGACGCTTTCTTTTATTCATCATCTGTAACCGAAAAATATCTGACAGCTGTGCTCGCTTCCCTTTAACGAGAAAACCGAACGGCTGTCCCAATGGTTTTATTAAGAGGCGGTGGTATATATTGACAAGATATCTCTATTATACCACTTCTTTGTAAACTTTTCTACCTATTTGCTCTGTGCGGTATCGCCTTATATCTTAGTGAAGGAGAATATTTATGAAAAATAATTTTTACAAAAAGCTTTTAAGCATTATTTTGACGGCAATGCTGATTTTAGCCACAATTCCTTTTAGCTGTATTTCCGTGCTTGCTGAGGAATCTGGAGTGCCCGTTTTGTATGCGAGTAAAATCTCAAATAACACACACCTTACCCTTAACTCGGATACTGAGCTTATAATGGATAAGGAGCTTTACATTAAATCCATTACGGGAGAATACAACCTTAAAGTAACCGGTAGCGAGCCCCTGAATATTACAAACGCTGAGCGAACTATTGAGGTTCATGATTTCATCTGCTATGCTCCGCTAATTGTTACTTCTACATCTGAAAAATATGATGAACCAACAATTAAAGTTTGGAAATTTGCTGTATACTGTTCTGAGCTTACGATTTACGGTAATTATCCTCTTAGTGCCACTAATATAAATATAAATTCAATAGCCGTTTACATAAGGGCACTTAAAGAATGCGGAATGACTGGTTTTTATGACACTTATATTAGCTGTGAAACTTTGGAAATTAATTCCGAAAATACTGCTATACGTTCACAAAATTGTGTAACCGTTATAGTTTCAAAATACTGCATAATTAATTCCAATAGGGACGGTATTGCTACATCAGTGTCTCTTACTCCGGACAATAATATCTACCTTGGCGGAAGAATAACCATAAACGCTGAAAGATTTGGTTTAAGTACCAATAATGGCAGTATTTATTCAAAGGGCTCACCAAGCGGTAATGCAAGGCAGCTTCCCGCCTTGGAGCAGCTTCATATTACTGCCGATGAACCAATATCAGCAGAGGGTGTAATTAATTTACGTTGCCCTGATGCTAAAATTACTGCAACAGGAAAAGATGAGCCTGCTATTGAAGGTTCTTCAACCTATCTTGGCGGTGTTTATGATATTAAAACCAACGGCGGTCACGGTGTATTTGGAAAACGGGGTGATAGTCACTTTTATAGCGGATATTTTAAAATGTCAGGACCTAAAGGTGATTATTCAGCAGTTAAATGTATAGACCTGATAATTGATGAAGGATTATCGGTTCATACCCCTCAAGGAGCTACTTATGATTCGGAGGGTATATATGACAGTAACGGCAATCCCGCAAAAGAGGTAGAAATTTACGGCATTATGGATTCAATGGAAATTGAAATGCATAAGCCTGTCGCAGGAATGAAGCCTGTCAGTGATATCAGAGTGCTTATTGGTGCTTTTCCCTTGCCGAGTAACTGTAGATTATCCGAAATAAAATGGTACGAAAACGATAACCGTATGACAGAGGGTATGGTTTTCAAAGCAGGAAAAGAATACCGTGCCGAGGTTGTAATATACACTACAAATTATTTATGTTTCCCCAGTGGTTATATGGGAAAGGTTAACGGAAAAAAAGTAGGCACAGGTCTTTCCGATCATAATACGACAATCCACCTAAGACCTAACTTTGGTACCTGCCCCAAAGCAGTTGAAGAGGTAGCTTTAAATATCGCCGCCCCTGTTGAAAACGAAAAGCCTTCAACAGCAGTTACTGCTTCAAGCAGTGCATATTATGTACCCACTAACAGTGTTAAATGGGAAGTATTCAGTTCTGACATTCAAACCTATACCCCCATGGTAACCTCTACATTTATAGGCGCAAGGCATTATAAAGTTTCCTTTGATGTTGTTGCTAATAGCGGTTACGGTTTCCCTGTTGAATTAATTAATCCTTATGATTTTGATTCCTGCGTTACTGCTACAGTTAACGGCAAACCTGCTTATGTTTATGCTGTTGAGGAGGCTTCAACCTCTAAAATACGAGTATCTATGCTTTTTGGCGAATGTAATGCAACTATTATTAGGAATATTAGAATTGAGGTAACACCGCCAAAAGCAGGCGAACACCCTGACTATACTGCAAGAGTTCTCGGCACAGGATACAGTATTAATACAAACAAAAACAGTTATTATGATGCTTATTGGGCAAATCAAAAGTGGTACTATGTTAAAAACGGTGTTTCCTGGTGGGATGTAACCGACGGCGGTTATGATTATGTTTATGACAAAGATGTATTTTTACCCGACCATAAGTATCAGTGTGAGGTTTATGTTAAGACGGATGACGGGTATGAGTTTTTAATGAATACGAAAACAGATCCTCCAACCGTGCCTTCTGTTATAGTAAACGGAAATCCCGGTGACTATACTACCCTATATGGTTCAGGCCTTAACTTTGAACAAGAGGTTAAATATACATTCAATTGTTCAACGCAAACGTTAAGTAAAGTTGGTGTTATAGAGCTTTCTCAACCAATAGCAGGCGGCACACCCGATTATGTTGCCACCACCCTTGCACCTCATCTTTACGAAGTTACTAAAATAACCTGGTATGATGCATTAGGCGAAGAACTACCTGCCAATACAACCTTTATCGCCGGTATGGTTTATAGGGTAGATGTGCAAATTGAAACAAACATTGTTGTGGATAATAACATAGACTATCGGGTTGCTTATTTCGATTGCTTTACAGGTAAAACATCGTTAAACGGTGTAGAGCTTGAAATGATTAACTCTAAGGATGCCAATAAAGAAGATTTAGAAGAATATTTTAACCATGCATATTATACTTTTGCTAACAAACCTATAAACCTGTGCTACACCTTTAAGCCCGCACCGCGACCCACTACCGGCGATATTACCGTTTCCGGCACAGCCACCAGCTTCGGCAGCAATACCAATGATGTGACCATTCAGCTTATCAAGAGCGGCGAACCCGAGGCATCTTACGAGACTGTTGTCAAGGGCAAAACCGCTGAGTATTCCATCGAAGGCGTTTCCGCCGGCACCTACACCTTGAAGGTAATGAAAGAAAACCACGTTACCCGTGAGTATATCGTAGTTGTCGGTAACAGCTCCGTTGTTCAGGATGTGAAGATTTGCCTGTTGGGTGATGTTAATATGGATGGCACTGTAAGTATACTTGACGCTACCGAAGTTCAGAAAGGTATTGCGGGTTTAGTATCGTTAAATGAGTATCAAAGCAAACTTGCGGATGTGAATAAAGACGGAAAAGTAAGCATTATTGACGCCACTCAAATCCAAAAATACATAGCAGGTATAATTGATAAGTTTTAGATATTAGTCAAAATAAATTAAAATTCTCAGGAGGAATTAATTATGAAAAAATTAGCAGTAATCTTTATGGCACTTATTATGACAGCTTCACTTGCAGCTTGCGGAGGCAACGGCGGTGAAACATCCGACAACAACTCTTTGGTAAGCTCACAGTCCGGCAACAGCAGTTCAAATGAAAGTTCCTCAGGAGCAAAGGCAGACCTTTCAAATCCCTCTATTGTGGTTGAGTTCGGAGATTTTGATGCGATTGAAAAATTAGGAAAAGATATGCAGAATTTCGCAGTTGAAGAAAATACGGTAATTAAAATCACCGGCTTGTATTCCTGCCCCGGTACTACTCCGAGCATTGTTGAAGATGACGGTACAGGAAAAGCTAAAAAAGGAATTAGTATGTACCTTGAAGACGGAATTGAAAAGCCTGCTGACGGTACAAAAATCGAGGCTGTAGGCGTTGCCGTTAAGGGAGAATACTTTATGGAATTTCATGTGACTGCTGACGGGTTTAAGGTGTTGGAATAAGCTTTTAGTCCGGACAGATAAAGACAAGAAATCCGGTCAAAATTTCATCATAAATTTAGGTAGGTAAAAACAGACACCGACACGCTGAATCAACAGCCGGTCGGTGTCTGATTTATTTACATAAATTATTCAAGATTTTTGCTCGTCATTATATCCCTTTTCAAATAGCCGATGCAAGGCTTTTTTATCTTTTTTCAAAGTATCGACACCGCAGGTATCATCCGGAGTTTAATTGGAACACGAGAACACGTAATATAGACAATCTGCTACTGCATAGTTTTTACCGAGGTGTTTAAGGTGAAAAGGAAAATCATCTTTGAAAACCGAAATGAAAATGCAGAGCAGAAAAATGTCAGCAAAGAATTTGAAAATGAAATTAAAAAATCCATCTTCCTTGTACTTAAGGAGCGAGGTTATCTTACTCAGAATCAGTACGAGGAGTGTCTTAAAAAATTAAAAGCTTATACTAATACCTAATAAAAAGTAGAAAATCTTTGCGGTCTAATTTTCACAATACTGCGTTGTCGTCCTTGCAAGGCGTCAGCCTTGCGGCGTCCTCCGCCTTGTCTTGCGAAAATTATCCTCGCAAATATTAATCAACTTTCTATCAGGTATTAGTATTAAAATCCATAAAAGGAAATTTTCAGAGTGACACCGTAACAGTTACTCTGAAAATTTTTCTGGACATTGTGAGAATTAATAATATACTTGTGTTGCCGAAGGAGATATAAAAATGTTAAATAAGTTTGAAAACGAAGTTAAAAAGGTTGCAGCTTACTGCCGAGTGTCAACCGACAATCTCGATCAGGCAAATTCACTTGAAAGCCAGCAAAGATATTTCAATGAGTATATAAAACGCAATCCGTTGTTGGAACTTTATGAAATTTATGTTGACGAGGGAATCAGCGGAACGAGTACAAAAAAGCGAGCGTCATTCAACCGAATGATAGAAGATGCAAAAGCAAAAAAGTTTGATTTGATTATCACAAAGGAAATCAGCAGATTTGCCAGAAACACTCTTGACAGCATTGGCTACACAAGAGAACTTAAAAGCTACGGCATAGGCGTGATTTTTATGAATGACAACATCAATACGCTTGACGCTGACGCAGAACTTCGTCTGACGATTATGTCCTCGATAGCTCAGGAGGAGAGCAGAAAAACCTCCGACAGAGTAAAGTGGGGACAGCGCAGAATGATGGAGCAGGGCGTTGTGTTCGGCAGAAATATGCTGGGCTACGATGTCCGTGACGGAAAGCTTTACATAAATCAAGAGGGAGCAGAAACTGTCAGATTGATTTATCATAAATTCCTCAACGAGGGCAAAGGAACTCACGTTATTGCAAGGGAGTTGCGGGATGCAGGAATCAAAACCTCAACCTATATGAAAGACTGGTCATATACGGTGATATTGCGAATCCTCAAAAATGAAAAGTACTGCGGTGATTTGATTCAGCAGAAAACCTACACGCCTGATTATCTGTCGCACAACAAAAAGTACAACAAGGGTGAGGTTGAGTATGTGACAATCCGAAATCATCACGAGCCGATTATATCAAGAGAGATGTTTGAAGCAACGCAAAGAGAACTTGAACGCAGAAAAAATCTTCACGGAGCAAAAAACGGCTTTGCAAATCGATACGCTCTGTCGGGGAAAATAATCTGTGCAGAGTGCGGTTCAACCTTTATACACCGAAAAAAGACGTCATCCAACGGGAATAATAATGAAAGCTGGGTATGTATTCAGAATCAGAAGTACGGCAAGGAGCGAATAAACAAAAATAAAGAAAAGGTCGGCTGTTCAAATGTTTCAATAAACGAAAAGGACATTCGTTCAATCCTGCAACATATTATTTCAGATATTATGAAAGACAGAAATAAAATTTTAGAAAGCGTACTGCAAATCGTGTCCGACGTTCTGAAATCCGATAAAGAGAAAGACAACGTAACTTATTTTGAAAACGAGCTTGAAAAGATAGAAAACAAAAAGCAAAAGTTACTTGATATGTGCCTGTCGGGTGATATTGAAACCTCGGATTACCGCAAAGCCTGCGAACGCCTCAAAGCAGAATACGAAACAATATCCGAAAAACTACAAAAAGAAAAAGCCCACAGCAGTATGCTGGCGGACAAGGAAAAAATAATCAGTGAAATTAAAGCTTATGTAAATTCAATCATCACAGGTGAAGAGTGGAACGATACATTTTACCGCAACATAGTAGATAAAATCGTAGTAAGCAAAAATCGTGAGCTTGACATTCAACTTAAATTCATTCCCGACAGGTGGAGTGCAAAAATCCTCTGCGGAAAGGCTGAAATTGACAGCTATAATGAAAAAATTTCCAACCAAGGCACTTCAGAGCCTATATCAGTCAGTGTGCCCTTAAGCTCGTGTAGCGGCATAGTAAATCTCTGACTTAAATATCGAAGCGAAGCTCCCAACTCACCGTCAGGACCGCCGTATTGCGTTATAATAATTTTAGCAAGCTTTGGATTTGTTTGCTTTATATTTACGGGGTATTGCAGTTTCTTTTCATATACAAACATCAGCAGTCCTCCTCGTTTTCCCATGGCCACGGTCCCATTATCCAGTGCCAGTGATTTGAGCTTGTCATACTTTTGGTCAGCGGACCGTATTTTTTTTCGTATTCATCAATCAATGGCTGTGCCAGGGCTTTGTATTCCTTCATCTTTTCAAGCGTTTTTCTGTCGTATGGGTGAGTGTCAAGGAAAAGCTGAAGGTCAAACGCCGCAAACTGATAGGTCGATATTTTTTTTAGCAGTATTTCTCGTTCAGTCACTGTGAGCACCACACTTGCCGCCGTAGAACGGTTTGTTCAGAGACGGATACATTGTTCCCGACGCAAATCCCTGCATCGGTGAGTAGGTAGGTGCATTGTCAGGCTGAAACGGAACGTATGCCATTGCTTCGGAAGTCTTTTCGGGAAATCTTGAAAGTCCGTACTGTTCTTTTATGATTTCGGTCAATTCCATTTCCATTCTCCTTCTTTGTAATTTACGAGTGTAATACCCATTTCAAGGTCGGTATTATCTCATTACATAATATGCAGTACGGACTTTCTTGTTATTTAATTTGAAATTCAGGCAGATACCATTTTAACGCCTGTTCTGCACTTACTCCGTTTTTGCAAAGATAATTTATTCCGTTAATGCTCACACCGATGCATTGACTGTTTTCATCATAGCTTTCCGTAAAACAATCCCAAGGGGAGGCAACTGACGTTATGTACTCGCAGTCAGTACTATCAAGCGTATAACCGCAGGAACTTTGAGAATAAGGTACAAAGATTTTTTCATTATTAACTGTCAGAGTTTTCTTGTCCATTGAATTTACAATTCTCTGAATCTTTGAATAATATTCTTTTAAGGAATTATCCAGGTTATCTTTTGATGAATAAACGCCTTTATCCTCCAAATCAAAATAATCGGGATTTACTTCGTAATCGGTATTGATAAGAATTGCAATTGCCTTTATCGCTTCATCGCAGAAATTTTCATTGCAAAGTGCAGACGTCAGCCCGACGAGTATTTTATTATTATCACTGTTTTTTGTGTCAATTTTTGTTTTGCTTGTACTGCTTGTCAGTCTGTTTTTGCTTTTGTCGGTGTCGCTTGAGCACTTAACCGCCGTAAAAGGTAGCAGTGCCATTAAGACAAGCAACAGGGAACAGGCAAGAATTTTCTTTCCGATACTAATCGCCTCTTTATTTCGCACAGAAAAAATAATAATATTATACGTAAATTGTGTTTTATTTTTTCTTGACATAATGATATATTTGTCTTAAAATAATATATGTTCACAATAAAATTAAAATAACCTTAGTGTATATAGAAACGGAGCAGTTTTATGAAGGTAAAATATTCGCTTATACCCTTTATTCTCGCAACTATTGCAACTGTCGGACTTAAGCTTATGAGCATTTTCGGTCTTGACGGCAGCGGAATGTTCCTCGGAATGAACAAAATGGGAATTACATATGCAGTTATCGGTGTTACACTTGCACTCTTTCTGGTGTGTGTAATTATCAATATTCTTGACAGAAAGACAGCGCCTGTTTATCCTGTGAAAAAGAATTTTGTCGCAGGAGCCTTGGCAGTTCTTGCCGGTATTTCGGTTGCTGCGTCGTCAATAACAACGATGTTAAATACTACTAACGATTCGGAGTATTACCTGATGACAGTAGTCTGTGCGGCATTTTCAGTTCCTGCCGCTATTGCGCTTATCCTTATGTCAAAGGTGCATTTTACAGGCAAATCAACGGTGTCGGGCGTTTCAATGCTCTTCATTTTTCCTGCATTATGGGGATGCGCAGAGCTTGTTTCCGAGTTCCTTGTTGCAACCAAGGTATCAATTTCGGCAAGCGATATGACTCCGCTTTTCTGCTATATCTTTATTACACTTTATTATTTCTCACATTCTATGATTGTTTCAAGAATAAAGGGCAGAAATCCCGTTAAAGCCTGCTTTATCTACGGACTTCCCGCTGCGGCAATCTCGCTTTCATACGGACTTTATGTTATCTTTACAGCTATGGTTGAGGGTACTCTTGCTTCACAGGTACTCTTTGGCGCAGAGTTGATTATTTTCTCAATTTACGCTCTCTCGTTCATCATTGAAATGGCTTTTAACTCCTACACAAAGGACGAAATTGAAATCATAGACGGTATGCCTGATGATGAAGATACCTATGAAAACAGCTACGTGAAATCGGGTGGCTACGATGAGCTTGTTTTTGCAGAAAAGAAGGATTACGAAAATAATGAGAAAACCGAAACTGAAGATGATGTTCGCAAAGTAACAGAATTTGATGATTTCATAATCGGATACGGAGCAGGAGAAGACAAAGAGCCTATTCCGTATCTCACAAAAAAGGAAATGAAAAAGGCAACATCTTCAAGACTTGTATTTTACAACGATAATTCAGTAGAAAAATCAGAGCCTGTTGCCGAGCAAACAGCTCCTGCTGAACCTGAAGAAATTGAAGCAGAGGAGCCTGTGGAGTTTAAGAAGCCGGAGCCAAAGGTTGAAAAAACTGTTGAAGTTAAGAAACCCGAGCCTAAGCCTGTTTCAAAACCTGCTCCGAAGAAAGAGCCTGAAAAAGAGTTAAGCGACATCGACCTGCTTTTACAGGAGCTTGATAGTAAAAAATAATTGTTGACATTACGATTTTTCGGTGCTATTATAAATCTAATAGAAATTGATGATAAGGACACGGTTTGTAAATTGCCATTTTCAGAGAGCGGATTGTATGCTGGAAAGTCCGTATTTGGTCTTACATTCTACCACCTTTGAGACTGCACAGGAAATGGTGCGGCGTATAACTGCGTTAAAGTTTTTTGAGGGCAATTTTATTGCCGAATGCGGGTGGAACCACGAGTAACTTCGTCCCAATATTCCTTTTTGGAATATTGGGATTTTTTTATTTATTAATCAAATAATATTTTATGGATAAGGAGAATAACAATGATTAAGGTTGAACTTAAAGGCGGAGTAGTTAAGGAATTTGACAGCAATATTACTCCTGCCGAAATTGCAAAATCAATCGGCGCAGGACTTTACAAATCAGTCTGCTGTGCAAGAGTTGACGGAGAGGTTGTAGATTTACGCACCGAGCTTAAAGGCGACTGCAAGCTTGAGCTTCTTACATTTGATGACCCGGACGGTAAAAAGGCTTTCTGGCACACAGCTTCCCACGTGCTTGCACAGGCTGTAAAAAGGCTTTATCCGAATGCAAAGTGTGCAATCGGCCCTGCAATCGACAGCGGATTCTACTATGACTTTGATGTTGAAAAGCCGTTTTCTGCCGAAGACCTTGAAAAAATCAAGGCTGAAATGAAGAAAATCGTTAAGTCGGGCGTTGAGCTTGAGCGCTTTGAGCTTTCACCCGAGGATGCTGTTGCAAAGCTTGAAGAGATGAATGAGCCTTACAAGGTAGAGCTTGCAAAGGAACATTCCGATAAGGGCGAAAACATCACATTCTATAGGCAGGACGACTTCACAGACCTCTGCGCAGGTCCTCATCTTATGAACGTTTCCGTAATCAAGGCGATTGAAATTACAAACTGCACAGGTGCCTACTGGAGAGGCGACGCTAACAACGCACAGCTTTGCCGAGTTTACGGCGTTGCATTCCCGAAGGCTTCAATGCTCGAAGAGCACCTCAAAATGCTTGCCGAGGCTAAGAGCCGTGACCACAACAAGCTCGGACGTGAGCTTGAGCTTTTCACAACCTCCGAGGTGATCGGACAGGGACTTCCAATCCTTCTCCCGAAGGGCGCAAGAATTATTCAGCTTTTACAGCGATTTGTTGAGGACGAGGAGCAGAAGAGGGGCTGGCAGCTCACAAAAACTCCGTATATGGCAAAGAGCGACCTCTACAAAATCAGCGGACACTGGGATCACTATCAGGACGGTATGTTCGTTCTCGGCGATCCCGAAAAGGACGACGAGGTTTTTGCACTTCGCCCGATGACCTGTCCTTTCCAGTACCAGGCTTATCTTAACCGTCAGCGTTCCTACCGTGACCTTCCGCTCCGCTACAACGAAACCTCAACGCTTTTCCGTAACGAGGCAAGCGGTGAGATGCACGGACTTATCAGAGTACGCCAGTTTACAATCTCCGAAGGACATCTTATGTGTACCCCCGAACAGCTTGAGGGTGAATTTAAGAGCTGTCTTGAGCTTGCAATATATATGCTCAAAACCCTTGGACTTTATGACGATGTTTCATACCGTTTCTCAAAGTGGGATCCAAACGATACGGAAAAGTACATCGGTACAGCCGAACAGTGGGATGAAGCGCAGAATATGATGCAGAAAATTCTTGAGCACCTTGAAATTCCTTACTCGGTAGGTGTAGGCGAGGCGGCTTTCTACGGACCTAAGCTCGACATTCAGATTAAGAATGTTTACGGCAAGGAAGATACGCTCATCACAATTCAGATTGACCAGATGCTCGCCGAGAAATTCGGTATGGAGTACGTTGACAAAGACGGCACAAAGAAAATTCCCTGCATTATTCACAGAACTTCAATCGGCTGCTACGAGAGAACTCTTGCTCTCCTCATTGAAAAGTACGCAGGTGCGTTCCCGATGTGGCTTGCTCCCGTTCAGGTTAAGCTTCTTGCAGTTGCCGACAGACACCTTGACTACGTTTATGAAATCAAAAAAGCTCTTGAAGAAAAGGGTATGCGTGTTGAGGTTGACGGCAGAAGCGAGAAAATCGGCTACAAAATCCGTGAAGCACAGCTTGAAAAGGTTCCTTATATGTTTATAATCGGCGATAAGGATATTGAGGCTCAGACTGTTTCTGTTCGTCACAGAAAAGAGGGCGACCTCGGCGCAATGAAGCTTGAACAGTTCATCGAAATGGCTGTTGAAGAAATCAACACAAAGGCAATAAAGTAATTTAATTCGGAATTCGGAATTAATTGTAAAAAACAAATGTATTAAGGTGGTATTCTGCAAAAGATATAGAAAAATGTATGCCACCGAGATACTGAATTGTAATCAATAACCGACTTATATAACGACCTAAAAAGCAGGTGAAATATGTCCTACGGACTTACACCGTATGATAAGAAACGCTACCGTGATTCCAAACGGCGCAGACGTCAGGCGGCAAAAGCCGAAAAAACAGGCAGAATACTTCCGTTTTCAACAGCAAAACGGCGAATTGTCATAGTAATAGCAGTCGTTATCATAGTTGCTGGACTGTCAGTCGGCGGTTACTTTGCCTACAACGCTTTTGCCGATAAGGGTGATACAAAATCGGCACAACAGCTTGAACAGGAACAGAGTGAGGAGCTTTTGCGTGTGGTAAACACCGCCACCCCTCTTCCTGCCGACTATGTGCCAACGCTTAAAAGTTACGGCAATTTTAAGGTTAATTCTCTTGCGGAAAATAATCTTCAGAATTTCTGCGACAGAGCAAAGGAGACGGGCGTTGAAATCAAGCTTGTTTCGGCTTACGTTTCCTTTGACGAGCAGGAAAAGCTGTATAATGAAAAGCTCTCCGAATTTCTCTCAAATCCCGATTATACCGAAGTTAGAGCGCAGGCGGCGGCACAAAAGCTTGTGCCAAAGGGCGGTTGCAGTGAGGCACAGACAGGACTGCTTATCGGTTTTGATATGACGGACAAAAAGACCTCGGCATTCATTGAGCGTGAATGTATCAACTTCGGTTTTGTTCAGCGATACCCGAAGGACAAGGAAGATGTAACCAAGATTGGTGAAAACAAAACGCTCTATCGTTACGTCGGAATTGAAAACGCAAAGAAGATGCGTTCCTTTAATATGAGCCTTGAAGAATACTCGGAGTATGTCGTAATTCAAAAAAATCAGGAATAAATTTAAAAAACACTTGCAATTTGTAAAGTTATGTAGTATAATAACTCTGTTAATTGTGCAAAGACAGGTAGGTGAAAATAATGAAAGAGAATATCCATCCTAAGTATGAGCAGACAACAATTACTTGTGCTTGCGGTAATGTTATTGAAACAGGTTCAACAAAGAAGGACATTCGTGTTGAAGTTTGTTCAAAATGCCACCCCTTCTTCACAGGAAAGCAGAAATTAGTTGATACAGGCGGACGTGTTGACAGATTCAAAAAGCGTTTCGGCATGGATAAATAATTTTTATGTAATTGTTAAGACGGCGCTTCGGCGTCGTCTTATTTGCTTTGAGGCAACAACCGTTAGTTGTGCGGTATTGCCTTAACGAAGTTATTTGAGGTATCATAATGACTAAAGACTACAAAACCGTTCAGAATGAATCTAATTCCGAGTTTACTGAAAAACGCTCACGCTTTATCGGCTACTGCAAGCCTGTTACTACCGAGCAGGAAGCGGTTGATTTTATCAACTCAAGGCGCAGTGAGCACTGGAACGCTACGCATAATGTGTATGCCTATTCTTTGCGAGAGGGCAACATAAAACGCTACAGCGATGACGGTGAGCCTTCGGGTACGGCTGGAATGCCCGTGCTTGACGTAATCACGAAAAATGAAATATACGATGTCTGCATTGTCGTAACCCGCTACTTCGGCGGAGTTCTGCTCGGTACGGGCGGACTTGTGCGTGCATATTCACAGGGTGCAAAGGTCGCTTTAGATGCAGGAAATGTCGTGATGATGCAGAGCTGTCTTATGTGTCAGGCTCGTTGCAGCTACAATCAGTACGGCAAGGTTTCTTCGCTTATTATGGAAATCGGAGCAACGATTGACGATACCGTTTACGAAGCCGATGTGCTCATAAAATTTCACATAAAACCCGAGTACCTCGATAAGCTCAACAAACAGCTTGCAGACGCAACCTCGGGCGAGATTCAGGCTGTTTCGGACAGCGAAAAGTATTTTATGAGCGAAGTTGAAAAATAAGGAAAAAATTGTTGACAATACATTTTCTTTGTGGTATAGTATATAAGCCGCATATTGTGGGTTATAAGTGAGTTTCTCCACCCACAGATAGCGAGTCTATTGTAAAGGATGGTACTAAAATGTACGCAGTTATTCAGACAGGCGGTAAGCAGTACAAGGTAACAAACGATGAAGTAATCTTTGTTGAAAAGCTTAACGCTGAAGCAGCTGACACAGTAACATTCGACGTTGTAGCCGTTGGCACAGACGACGGTATTAAGGTTGGCACTCCTTTTGTTGAGGGTGCAAAGGTTACTGCTGAAGTATTAAAGAACGGTAAGGGCAAGAAAATCAGAGTTGCTACTTACAAGCCCAAAAAAGGCGAGAAGAGAACAATGGGTCACAGACAGCCTTACACACAGGTTAAGATTACTTCAATTGAAGCCTGAGTATGATTACGGTAACTTTTAATTGTTCGGATAATTTAATCTGCGGTTTCACAATATCGGGTCATTCGGGATTTTCCGAAGAGGGCAGTGATATTGTATGTGCGGCAGTCAGCTCTGCGGCATATATGACAGCAAACACGATTACCGAAATTCTGCATATTGATGCAGATGTTACCGAAAATGACGGATTTATGAGTTTAAGTCTGTCAAAGGGTGAAGCCGAAAAATCAGCCGTTGTTTTAGACGGATTAAGGCTTCATTTAACTGCTCTTTCAGAGCAATACACAAAGTATATTAAAGTGAAAATTTCGGAGGTGTAAGGTAATGCTTAAAATAAACATTCAGTTATTCGCTCACAAAAAAGGTATGGGTTCTACAAAGAACGGCCGTGACAGTGAATCAAAGCGTCTTGGCGTTAAGCGTGCAGACGGTCAGAAGGTTCTCGCAGGCAACATCCTCGTAAAGCAGAGAGGCACACATATTCATCCCGGTGAAAATGTAGGCATCGGCTCTGACGACACACTGTTTGCAAAGATTGACGGTGTTGTAAGATTTGAGCGTGTTGGCAAAGACAGAAAGCGTGCAAGCGTTTACCCTGTTGAGCAGTAAGCATAAATCATTTGAGGGTGGATTTTATCCACCCTTTTTGTTTATACTATAAATACATTATTTAGTTATCTATTATTTTAGATAATCTAAACCTTAATTAAGCGTTAGAATTATAACACGTTGACGTAGGGACGCGGCGAGCCGTGTCCACACAAAAATTGCATAGCAATTTTTGTGAAAGGGACGTGTGGGAACCCGTCCCATACGATTGTGATACAAACGATTCCTTTATTGCCGTAGGGGACGGCTTCCCAGACGTCCCTATGTATAAATTGTGAAACAATTTATACATTATGGCGAACACAGTTCGCCGCTACAATAATATAATTTCACGCTTGCGGCAACGCCGCATATAAATAAATTCGGGCACTATACTTTTGAATTATCGCAACCTATCCACTCGACCGAAATTCCGAATTACGCATTCCGAATTCCGAATTAAATTAAGGTTTAGCTCACAATTATTTCCAATAATATTATATTTTTTAAAGGATTAGTCAATTATATTTTAAAACGGAGTACATTTTATGTTTGTAGATACAGCGAAAATTAAAATTAAAGCAGGCGACGGCGGTGACGGCGCAGTTTCGTTTCACCGTGAAAAATACGTAGCCGCAGGCGGTCCCGACGGCGGCGACGGTGGCAGAGGCGGAAACGTTGTTTTTCAAGCCGACTCAAACCTTTCAACGCTTGCAGATTTCAGATATAAGCGCAAGTACTTTGCCGCAAAGGGCGAAAACGGCAGGGGCGGCAGATGTCGAGGAAGAAATGCCGAGGATTTAATTATCCGTGTGCCCGTCGGAACTCTCGTAAAGGAAGAAAGCACAGGCAGAATTTTAGCCGATGTTTCTACCAAAGAGCCGTATGTTGTCGCAAGAGGCGGCAAGGGCGGCTGGGGAAATCCCCACTTTGCAACGCCTGTCCGTCAGGTTCCCCGATTTGCAAAGCCCGGACTTCCGGGTGAAGAATTTGACGTTGTGCTTGAGTTAAAATTGCTCGCCGACGTCGGTCTTGTCGGCTTTCCGAATGTCGGCAAAAGCACACTCGTTTCTGTTGTTTCACAGGCAAAGCCTGAAATTGCAAACTACCACTTCACCACAATAACTCCAGTTCTCGGTGTTGTTTCAATGGGCGAGGGCAGTTCGTTTGTTATGGCTGACATTCCCGGACTTATTGAGGGTGCGTGGCAGGGCACAGGACTCGGACATCAGTTTTTGCGCCACGTTGAGCGTTGCCGAATGCTCGTTCATATTGTTGACGTTTCGGGCAGTGAGGGCAGAAACCCGATTGACGACTTCGAAACAATAAATGCGGAGCTTGAAAAGTTCAATCCCGAGCTTGCACAAAGACCGATGATTGTCGCAGGCAACAAGTGTGATATGGCTACAGATGAGCAGATTGAGGAATTTAAGAATTACGTTGAGTCAAAGGGCTACGACTTTTTCCCGATAATGGCGGCAATCCGCTATGACGTTGACCCGATGCTCAAAAAAATTCAGGAAATGCTTTCAAAGCTTCCGCCGATTGTTCACTACGAAGCAGAGCCTGCGCCTGTTGTAAATGTGGAAGATTTTGACGACCACAGCGTGACAATCAAGAACGTAAACGGTATTTACACCGTAGAAGCTGACTGGCTGTTGCAGGTTATGAAGGGCATTAACTTTGACGATTACGAAAGCCTTAACTACTTCCAGAAGGTGCTTATCAACGGCGGAGTAATTGACGCTCTGCGTGAAAAGGGCTGTAACGACGGCGACACAGTTTCAATTTATGACGTTGAATTTGACTTTATGGATTAATTCTCTTTAAGATATACGGGTAGAATATGGAAAATATTACGGTATCACATACAAAAACAGATGAAATTTCACCGCTTACGCTTGCGTTTGTGGGTGACGGAGTGTACGATTTGCTTGTCAGGGAGTACCTTGTGCGCAAGGCAAACCGTCCTGTCGGCGAGCTTAACAAAATTAAGGTTTCGCTTGTAAACTGTAAAAGTCAGGCTGAATTTGCAAAGCAGATAATGCCGTCTTTAACCGAAAGGGAGCTTTCGGTTTACAAGCGTGGCAGAAATGCCGCCCCGAAATGCACACCGAAAAACGGCAGTGTAGCCGATTATCACAGCGCAACAGGACTTGAAGCGTTGTTCGGTTATCTCCACCTAAACGGCGAAAAGGACAGGGTTGATGAGCTTTTCAGTATGATTATACATATGGAATCACTGAATAAATCACACTAAAAGTTATTTGCACAAACGATTTAATCAGTGCTTCCGATATTTCGGAATAGAAGTGATATAATGAAAAAATCAGAATTCAAATTTCACAAGCCGACCTTGAACACAGTAAGAACGACAGTAGTCGATTATGTCATAATTGCCGTCGGTGCAGTTTTATACGCACTGTCGGTAGTTGTATTTACCTCGCCCAACAACATCGCCCCCGGAGGACTTACGGGTATTGCAACAATGCTCAACTTTATGTTCTCGCTCCCGATAGGAACGCTTATTTTTCTGATGAACATTCCGCTTTTTATCTGGGGAGCAGTTGAAAACGGACTGAATTTTCTGACAAAAACGATTATCGGCACAGCGTTTGTTTCCGTTGCAATTGATACATTAACTCCGTTTGTGCCTGTATATACGGGCGATACACTCCTTGCCGCAATATTCGGCGGAATTTTAAACGGAATCGGACTCGGTTTTATATTCTACCGTGGCGGCTCAACAGGCGGAACGGACATAATTGCGCTGAATATCCACAAGCATATGCCGTATATTTCAACGGGCAATATCATAATGATTGCGGATTTTGCAATTCTGATTATGGTGTTCTTTGTGTACAACAGTGTTGAGAGCGTTCTGTACGCAATCATTGCAATTTTTGTGAGCATAAAGGTGATTGACACAATCTCCTACGGTACGTCACGAGGAAACGGCAAGCTTATGTTCATCATAACGAATAAGTATGACGAGGTGAGCAAGGAGATTATGAACGACCTCGAAAGGGGAGTTACACTTCTCGACGGCGAGGGAGCGTACAGCGGAGAGAAAAAGCGTGTAATAATGTGCGCAGTACGTCCGCAACAGGTTTACCGAATCCAGAACGGCGTAAAAGCAATTGACGAAAACGCCTTTATAATCGTCACAACAGCAGGCACAATCCGAGGAAAAGGCTTTGCAAAAAAAGAATAACAGGTTAGAAAAGAAAACAGGCTGTTTCACAAACGAACAGCCTTGTTTTTTGCTCTTTACCTGTCGGAATTTTTGTCCTCTTTAAACACCCACTGCCTTTGCACAGTATAGTTTACCGTCCACAGCAGTAAATCGACAATCGCTTTTGTAATTGTGACAGGAATCGGGATAAACGACAACAGCGAAACGATAACCGTACTTGCACACATTATGCAGAAAAACAGAATGAAAAATCTGACTGCCTGCTTTCTTGCCTTGCCGTCGTTTTTGAAAATCACATGCCTGTTGATAAAAAAGTTTATCGCACCCGATACAATTCTTGCAAGCAATGTTGCAAGCGCAACGTTCCACACAAAGCTTGACGGCAGAAGATATGCAAAAATCGTAAACAGCGTGAGGTCGATAAGAGTACATCCGATTGATGATGTTGCAAATCTTAACGGAGTTTTGTAAATCAGATAAGTGTCCTTTACAAGTCTGTAACTGCTCTTATGACCGCCCGAATAGTCGGTGGTAATTTTTACGTTGTAGAACGGAATTTTCCTGTCAGCACAGAGAGTAAGGAAGTTCATTTCGTAGTCGAACCTGTCGCCGCTTGTTTGCATAGCAATTTCATAGAGCGAAACGGGAATACCACGAAGTCCTGTCTGTGTGTCCTTGCAGCTTGTACCCGTAATGACCCTGAAGTAAACAGAAGAAATCCTGTGACCGAGCCTTACGGCAAACGGTGCTTTTGATTTCTTCATATTCCGCCTGCCAATCACAAGCGAATCGGGACGAAGCTCAAGCGCACGGCTTATTTTCATAATATCTTCTGCCTTGTGCTGTCCGTCAGCGTCAGCGGTGATAAAGCCGCTTATGTTGTACAGCTTATCGTGGGCGAATTTCAGCCCTGCACGAATGCTTGCGCCCTTGCCGCTGTTACCGCCTAAATTGACAATGTGACAGCCGATGCTTTTAAGCTCATTAAAAAACTCGGAGTTCGGGTTGCAACCGTCATTTACAATGACAATATTCCCTGCACCAAGCTCGCTTAACTCACTGCAAAGTTTAATTGTACGTCTGTTTTCACAATATAATGTAATAATTACGGCGTGATTCATAATCAGTTACCTGCTTTAAATTATATTCAACATAATTATACACCATAAATTAACCTAAAACAATATGTGTCATTTTATAATTGTTTATAGGGAATAAAATATTATGTGTAAAAATGCTAAAAAACTATTTAAAACACAGGAATTTTATGTTATAATAAAAACTCACAGAGATTAATTGAGAAAATATTAATTTAGAATTTTGAAAGACGGTGATTTTTTGTTTAAAAGGATAATGTCATGTGCGTTGTCTGCAATGCTTTTGGCAGGCTCGTTGTCTGCTTTTGCAGGCTGTTCACAGCAAGGCTCGGGAAATTCTGCCGAGTCTGTTGACTTCAAAACTGCCGACAAGGTAGCTGACGGCGCAATTCTTCAGGCTTTCTGCTGGGATTTCAACACAATCAAGGAGTCAATGTCCGACATTGCGGCGGCAGGCTTTTCTGCTGTTCAGACTTCGCCAATTAACGAATGTCTTGTCGGCGAGGACGGCGGAATGGAGCTTTACGGCAACGGCAAGTGGTATTACCACTATCAGCCGACCGATTTTAAAATCGGAAACTATCAGCTCGGAACTCGTGACGAATTTAAGGCTATGTGTGACGAAGCCGAAAAATACGGCGTCAAGGTAATTGTTGATATAATCGCAAACCATACTACGCCCGAAACCGACAAGGTCAGCGAGGATTTAATCAAGGCAGGCGGCGGAAGTCTTGAAACGCTCTATCACAATGGCAACGCCAATGACATAAAGGATTACGGCGACCGCCTTGAATGTACTACATACAAAATGGGTGGACTTCCCGACATCAACACCGAAAGACCATCATTTCAGGATTATTTCATTGATTTCATCAATGATGCAATAGCCTGCGGTGCAGACGGCTTCCGTTATGACACTGCAAAGCATATCGGCTTGCCCGACGACCCGAAAGAGGACGACGGCTTTAAAAATAATTTCTGGGAAAGAGCATTGACGGAAATGGATAATGCCGATAATATGTTTGTTTACGGCGAGGTGCTTCAGGGAAACAACGACAGATTAGCCGACTACATTAATGAAATCGGCAGAACAACCTCAAGCACATACGGAAGTAAAATCCGTTCAGCCGTAACGGGCAATATGATTGACACAAGCGCAGTTACCGATTACTGGCTCGGTGATGCTCCGCTGAATATAGTAACGTGGGTTGAATCTCACGATAACTACATCAACGACGGCACTTGGTATGAGCTTACAAACGAGCAGGTTATCCTCGGATGGTCAATCATCACAGCACGCAAGGACGGAACACCGCTGTTCTTCTCACGTCCCTATGACTGCATTCCGACAAACGAGTGGGGTATGAACAGAATCGGCACACAGGGTGACGATATGTACAAGGACAAGAGAGTTTCAGCCGTAAACTTCTTCCGCACCGCAATGATTGGCGAGGAAGAAAATCTTGTAAATCCCGACCTCGACTCAACTGTGCTTATGATTGAAAGAGGGGAAAAGGGACTTGTAATTGTCAACACAAGCGACGAGGTTAAAGTTGACTTTGAAACAAATCTTGCAGACGGAACATACGTTGACCGCGTTGACGAAAAGACCGAGTATGTTGTAAAGAACGGCAAAATCACCTGCGAAACACCCATTCCCGAAAATTCCGTTGTAGTTCTCTACAACGAGGGTTACACAAATTACGCCGAGTGTGCAAACGTGGGCGTTGCAGAGGGTACGCAGTTTACGTTTGACGGTGACTCAACAGAGGTTACTCTTACTCTTGAAAACGGCAAGAATGCGACCTATTCGCTTAACGGCGGTGAAGCTGTTCCCTTTGAAAACGGCGACAAGGTAAAGGTGAAAGCAGGAGATGACGGTAAAGTCGGCGTGCTTGAGCTTCGTGCAGAAAATGAGCAGGGCGTTAAAACCTACGAAAGAGCAGAGTTTACCTACAAAAAGAATTACGAAATCAAAAAGGGTACAAAGGTTTACTTTGAAAAGCCCGACGGCGATAACTGGGGCGACGAGCTTTACGCTTATGTTTATGATGACATCGGCAACGAAAATGATATGTGGCCCGGTCTTGAAATGAAAAAGGAATCCGACGGAAGATACAGCTACACATTTGAGCTGAGTTGGGAAACACCGTACATCATCTTCAATGACGGCGACGCATCAGACAGCGTTCAGTATCCCGAAGGACAGGGACTTGTTGTAGAGCCCGACAAAACCTACACAGTTGAATAACGGCTACAGCCGAAAAAATATTATGCAAAAATTTTAACGGAGGACTCAGATGAGTGATTTAAAAAATGTAAAAATGGAAGGCAGTAAGGTTCCTGCCGAGCAGATAAAAAACCCCGAGGTCATCAGCACAATTGAAAAAATGCAGGCTGACGGCACTAAAGAGAACATAGACGCAATGATTGACGAGGTTGTCAAGGCGAAGTTTATCCTTCCTGCAAGGGTAACTCCTACAAGACAGGCAAAGACGCAGAACGGCAGAACCGTTATGGAGCAGGCAACACAGGTGCAGTTCAGACTTCTTGAAAATGCTAATAAAGAAAAATTCTTCGGCGTTTTCACAGATACAGACGAGCTTTACAAGTGGCAGGACACACAGTCGTCAAACAAGGTGGTAACCGACTTTGACAGTCTTGCACAGATGGTAATGGACCCCAACGCCGGCGTTCTCGGCTTTGTAATAAACCCGTTCGGCAAGAGCGTGACCTTCCCGAAAAATATGGTAATTTCCATTAAACAGCAGAAGGACTTTATGAACAGCAAGGCTAACAACATTGAGCCGGGAACTCCCATTCAGCTCGGCGAGCCGAAGGAATACCCGATTGACCTTATGGCGGCGCTGATTAATCATTTCAGCACAGAGCCGTTTGTAAATGCGGCTTACCTTCGAATGATGGAGCAGAACGGTCAGAAGAGCTACCTGATTGTTGTTGACTTTGTCGGTAATATGGAAGAAACGTTTGATGCAATCAGCGAGGTTGCACAGCCGTTCCTCGACGATGAAATCCAGCTTTCAATGATGCCGTATTCAATGGAATTCGGCAGATCGGCAGTAAACAACGTTGAGCCGTTCTACCGTAAGGGAAACTAAAATCTGATAAATACTATATTATAATTTAAGCTGTACGTTAATTAAGGCGTACAGCTTATTTTATTGATAATTATTAAATACTTATTGTAAAACGATAAATAATTATTGACAAACAGATTGTTTGGTGATATGATTAAGTCAAAGGAAAATATTAGGAGGTCTTTTTATGACGCAAAAATCCTTATCAAAACGTATGAAACTTATTATTGTTTTGCTCGGACTCTGCGGTGCCGCACTGTTCGGAATAGCCGTTCCCGTAATCGGAGTTGATTTAGTTGACTCATATCCCGAATTTTCGTACTGCTTTCTGCCGTGGCTGATTTTCATTCTGCTTATGGCTGTGCCTTGCTATGCCGTGCTCGTCATTGCTTGGAAAATTGCAACAAGCATAGGGAATGATAATTCTTTTACAGAACTAAATTCAAAACGCCTTAAAAACGTTTCGTTACTTTCACTCGCAACGTCAACTTATCTGTTTGTCGGAACAACGGTATTCCTGCTTTTGTCAATGTGTCACTTTTCAATGTTCCTCGGTGCTTGCCTTGTATCGTTTGTCGGCATAGCAATTTCGGTTGCGTCAGCAGTGCTTTCGTATCTTGTAAAAAAAGCCGCCGCTTTGCAGGAACAAAGCGATTTGACAATTTGAGGTGATAGTATGGAAGGACAGATTATTTTTAACATTGACGTAATGCTTGCAAAACGCAAAATGAGCGTTACCGAGCTTTCAAACCGTGTGGGAATTACGCTTGCGAACATTTCAATTCTGAAAAACGGCAAAGCAAAGGCAGTAAAAATCAGCACACTTTTAAAACTCTGCGAAGCCCTTGACTGCCAGCCGGGAGATTTGCTTGAATACCGAAAGGGTGAGTAAAATGAAAGACAAAGCAGTAAAATCCATTTCTATTTCTATAGTTTTATTTATTCTTTCATTTGTTATTTCCGGTTGCAGAGGTGCAATTATTCGTGTCGGAGATTTAATTTTTGAGCCGCAGTATAACGAAAATACGGATTGTCTGTCATCAAGCGGAATAGACGGCACACTTTATGAGTATTCAAATAAGCTACAGCTCGACATTTGTTATGCTACAGATTACAGTGACTCCTTGTCTCTTTGCAACAGTACGGAACCAAACAGTGATAATGAGTTTTTTAAAGATGATTACACAATTCTGACAGGTGATTTTTCAAAGCGTTGCTGGAAAAATTATAAGCTGTTCATTATTATGGACGAGATATACTATGAATTTGACATAAATTCGTATGAACCGCCTGCAATTGATGATGCGGGAAATATAAATTATGTTTTGAAGGAGTACACGAAAGAAGAATTTGTCAGTGTATATCCTGACAGTAAATCTTTATTTGGCTGGAATTGGTATGGCTGTTGACAACAAAAAGGTTGAGTAAAATGAAAAGAACGGCATTGATTTTTAAATGTTTTGTTTTGTTAATTTCTGTTTTGCTTATTTTTAACTTTTGCGGTTGTAGTTCATTGTTTGATATGTTAACTACAAAGGAAGTACCGGAAGAAGAATTAGAAATTATCCGGGGCAGAGATGGCGACACATATATATATTCTGATAAAATAGAATTATCTATGAGTTCTTCTCTCTACACCAAAGATGCTTTATATTTAAAATATTATACTGATGACGCTTGTTGGAGAAGTATATTGTGTGGAGATTTTGAAAAAGCTGCATGGAATGATTATAAGTTGTTTATTAAAATGGAAGGAACTTACTATATGTTTGATATAAATGCATATGAAGTTCCTCAAGAAAAATACGCTGAACCTGAATATGAGCTGAAAGAATATAGCGAAAAGGAAATGAAAGAGCTATACCGGAATTATGAATCATTCAATTGGTATGATTAATAGGAGGGCATACTATGACTAAAAAATCACACAAAGTCTTGATTACTATATCAATTATTATTCTGCTGATAGGTGAAGTTGTATGTATCTTCGTAGTTTTGCCAAAAGGCTGTGATGCAGTACTCGACTTTATGTTTGGTGCAAAGTACGATGAAGCAGACGATTCTCTGTATGTTTACGGCAGAGATTGCGACACATTAGAATTTTCAAACAAAATTCAGATTCATATAGGTTTTGATGAATATGATGAGGTAATTCTCTGTGACAGTACAGAGCTTACTGCTGATGACGAATTTTTCTATGGCGGCTATACAATTCTGGAAGGTGACATCACAAAGTATGCTTGGAACGATTATAAGCTGTATATTTATCTTGACGGAATTTTCTACGAGTTTGACTTAAACGCTTACGAGCCGCCTGCACTTGACGAAAACGGAAATCTTCGCTATCAGCCGAATGAATATACAAAGGAAGAATTCGAAAACACCTTCTACGGTAACAGGTACGATTGGGATTGGCACTCAGGTCAATAGATGAGATAACTACACAATTGAAGATTAATAAAAAACAGTCACAAGCGTTGTGTTTGTGACTGCTTTTAGTATTTTGTAAAATTTACGTTGCGGCAAACTGACTGTTGTAGAGCGTACTGTAAAAACCGCCCTTTTTAAGCAGTTCCTCGTGATTGCCCTGCTCAATGATGTTGCCGTCCTTCATAACAAGAATAACGTCGCTTTCCTTGATTGTTGAAAGTCGGTGAGCAACAACAAAGCTTGTTTTGCCCTTCATCATCTTTGCAAAAGCCTTTTGAACTCTGATTTCGGTCAGCGTATCAATTGAAGAAGTTGCCTCGTCAAGAATAAGAATTGCAGGATTTGTCAGCATCGCCCTTGCAATACACAATAGCTGTTTCTGTCCCTGACTCAAATTGCCGCCGCCCTCGCTGATAACAGTGTTGTAGCCGTCAGGCATACGCCTGATAAAGCTGTGCGCATAAGCGGCTTTTGCGGCTGAAATAATTTCTTCATCGGTTGCGTTTTCGTTGCCGTAGCGCAGATTTTCCATAATCGTACCGCAGAATAGCCAGCTGTCCTGCAACACCATTCCGAACTGTCTGCGCAGATTGTCCCTCGAAAGGCTCTTGATGTCAACTCCGTCAATGCTTATTTTTCCGCTGTCGGTTTCGTAGAACCGCATAAGCAGATTAATAAAGGTAGTTTTTCCGCATCCCGTTGGTCCGACAATCGCAACCTTGCTTCCGCTTTTTACGTCAAGTGAAAAGTTTCTGATAAGCGGCTTTTCTTTTGTATATGAAAAGCTGACGTTTTCAATTTTTACATTGCCCTTACATTCGTTTATATTTGGTGACTCGGGCGAGTCGGGCAATTCATTTTCAGCTTCAAGCACCTCAAATACACGACCTGCGGCGGCAATTCCCGTTTGCAGCTGCGTGAGAACTCCCGTAACCTCGTTGAACGGCTTTGTGTACTGGTTTGCATAGGTGAGAAAACACGAAAGCTGACCGACTGACAGCGAGCCTGAAATAGCAGTGAGCGCACCGAAAATTCCGACAGCAGCATATACCATAGCGTTTACAAAACGAGTGCTCGGATTTGCAAGCGCACCTGCAAACTGCGCCTTGAATCCCACGTCATACAGCTTTGTGTTCAGCTTTTCAAAATCTGCAATCGCCCTGTTTTCATACGAAAAAGCCTTGATAATACGCTGATTGCCGACGTGTTCCTCAACGTATGACGAGATTTCACCCTGTAAAAGCTGTTGTTCGCTGAAACGCTTGTGCGACAGCTTGCCGATAAACGCCGCAACAAACAGCGACAGCGGAGTGAGAATTACAACCGCAAGCGCAATTCTCCAGTCAATCATCAGCATAAAAATCAGCGTGCCGACAATCGTTACAATGCCCGAAAAGAGCTGTAGGAACATCTGCGTAAGTCCGTCGCCGACAGCGTCAACGTCGTTGATTACACGGCTGATTAAGTCGCCGTGAGGGTGACTGTCGATGTAGGAGAGAGGAACGCTGTTGAATTTGTCAAAAATCTCCCTGCGCAAATCCCTGACCGTCTTGTAGCTGATTATGTTAGTAAAGTAGTTCATAATCCACTGAAAAACCGTCACGCCGACGATGCCTACAGCGATATAAATCAGAATTTGCAGGATATTTTCAAAGTTTACCTTGCCTGCGTCAATGATATTGTCAACAGCCTGTCCCGTAAGTACGGGAATGTAGAGCGTGAGCGAAACGCTGATAACAGCACTTAAAAGCGCAAGCAGAAGATAGCCGTAATACGGCTTTATTTTTTTGAGAATTTTTGAAACGACCGACTTGTTTTTCATCACTTCGCCTCCGTTTCTTTTAACTGTGAAAGGCAGATTTCACGGTAGGTTTCACAATTTTCAAACAGCTCATCGTGCGTGCCTTTTCCGACAAGCCTGCCGTCGTCAAGCACAAGAATTAGGTCTGCATTTTTAATAGTTGAGCATCTCTGTGTTACAATGATTACCGTCATATCGGTTGTGCTCTGTTTAAGTGCTTTTCGCAGAGCCGCATCTGTTGCAAAGTCAAGAGCCGAAAAGCTGTCGTCAAGAATGAGAAGCTCGGGACTGCCGACAATTGCCCTTGCAATGCACAGCCTTTGTCGCTGACCGCCGCTGAAGTTCTTGCCGCCCTGCTCAACGTGGCTGTCAAGCCCTTTTTCAAGCCTTGATACAAATTCGTAAGCCTGTGCAGTTTTCAGCGCAGAAATAATTTCCTCGTCAGTTGCGTCCTTGTTCTGCCACTTCATATTTTCCCTGATTGTGCCGCTGAAAAGAGTTGACTGCTGGGGCACGATTCCGATTTGCGAGCGCAGCTGAACAAAAGGATAGTCCTTTACATTCACGCTGTCAACGCTGACTTTTCCGCTTTTTACATCATAGTAACGGGGGATAAGGTTGATAAGCGTACTTTTTCCGCAGCCTGTACCGCCGATTATGCCGACAGTCTGACCACGCATAATTCTAAAGCTGATGTCGCTCAACTCGTCGTCGCCGTCACCGTAGCTAAAGGTCACATTGTCAAATTCAACCTTCGGTGTAGAATTACTCTTGCTGACCGAAATTTCATTGTGATTTTTCTCAACAACGCTCGGCTGTGTTTCAAAAACCTCGTTGATTCTCTGGGCACTTGCACTCGCCTTTGTCAGCAGAATCACAAGATTTGCAACAACAATCATCGCAAGCAGAATCTGCGTCATATAGTTTATAAGTGCAATTATGTCACCCGAGAGCATACCTGTGCCGTTGTTTACGTTGATTGCGCCGAACCATATAATAGCAATAATCGCAATGTCGGTAACAGCGTAGGTAACAGGGCTCAACAGAGCAGAAAGACGGCTTACTCTTATAGAAGTTTTTGCAAGCTCCTCTGTTGCGTTGTCAATGCGTTCCTCCTCGCTTTTCTGCTTTGAAAACGCACGTATAACACGGTTGCCCGAAAGGTTTTCACGGGAAATACGTCCGATTTTGTCGAGCTTTTTCTGAATTGCCGAGTAAATCGGAATACTCCTTGTCATAACAAGATACAGTGTTATTCCAATAAGCACAGCGGCTATGAAGAATATTATCGACATTTGCAGGTTGATTGTCATTGACATAATCAGCGCACCGATTACGATAAACGGCGCACGTGTGAGCAGTCGGATTCCCATAGCAACGCTCTGCTGAACCTGATTAACGTCATTTGTGATTCGTGTAATCAGCGAAGGAGTGCCAAGCCTGTCAAGCTCTGCGTGAGAAAGTGAGTTGATATGGGAGAAAAGCTCCCTGCGTATTTTAGTTCCCACACCCTGAGAAGCCCTTGACGCAAGGTACTGACACACAAGTGCACTCATAAGGCCGACAACGCCGAGCAGAACCATAACCCCGCCCATTTTCAGCACATATCCGCCGTCACCGTTTTTTACTCCGACATCAATAATATCCGCCATAACCATAGGCACAAACAGTTCAAGTATAGCCTCAAACAGCTTGCACAACGGCCCGATAATACATTCTTTTTTGTAGTCCTTTAAAAATCTCCGCAATTTAAACATACTAAACCCTTTAATTTCAGATTGAATAATTCATCATACACTCAACGAGTGTATGCATAACTGTATTTATTTTACACCAAATTTGTAAAATCATCAACCGTTTTCAGTTTATACTAAAAATTAAAACCCCCTCACAAAGCATCACTTCGTGAGGGGAGATAAAGTAAAATTTACTTATTTAATAAGACTTGTGCCGTCCATTTCTTCGGGCTGGGGAAGTCCTAAAATCTGGAGCATTGTCGGAGCAATGTCGGCAAGTCTGCCGCCGTCCTTGAGCTCGCAATCGTAGCCGATTACGCAGAACGGAACGGGGTTTGTGGTGTGAGCGGTGAACGGCTCACCGTCATCGTCAACCATCTTGTCAGCGTTACCGTGGTCTGCTGTGATAAGAGCAACGCCGCCCATTTCCCTGATAGCGTCAACAACCTTGCCCACGCACTCGTCAACTGCCTCAACAGCCTTTACAGCCGCATCAAACACGCCTGTGTGACCGACCATATCGCAGTTAGCGAAGTTGAGGATAATCATATCATACTTGCCGCTCTTGATTGCAGGAACAAGCTTGTCCGTAACCTCATATGCGCTCATTTCGGGCTGGAGGTCATAGGTTGCAACCGAGGGTGACTTAACAAGGATTCTGTCCTCACCCGGGTACTGCTTTTCAACACCGCCGTTGAAGAAGAATGTAACGTGAGCGTACTTCTCTGTTTCTGCAATTCGAAGCTGTGCCATACCCTTGTCGGAAATGTATTCGCCGAGAGTATTTGTGAGTACCTGCGGTTTGAATGCAACGTCAACGTTCGGCATAGTAGCGTCATACTGCGTCATACAAACGAAGTTGACGGGGAAGAAGCCGTTTCTTCTCTCGAAGCCGTTAAAGTCGGGGTCAACAAGAGTTCTTGTAATCTCTCTTGCTCTGTCGGGGCGGAAGTTGAAGAAAATTACGCTGTCGTTAGGCTGAATTGTTGCGCCGCCCTTAACAACAGAGGGTACAACAAATTCGTCTGTAACGTCCTCTTTGTAGGAATTCTTAACAGCGCAAACGGGACATTCAGCCTCAACGCCTTCGCCGTAAACCATAGCGGCATATGCCTTTTCAACACGCTCCCAGCGGTTGTCACGGTCCATAGCGTAGTATCTGCCCATAACTGTAGCAATCTTGCCTACGCCGATTTCCTCTGTCTTGTCAACGCAAGCCTGAACAAAGTCAGCCGCACTTGACGGAGGAACATCACGTCCGTCGAGAAAAGCGTGGATGTAGACTTTTTGAAGTCCTTTTTTCTTTGCAAGCTCTAAAATACCGTAAAGGTGAGTGTTGTGGCTGTGAACGCCGCCGTCGGAAAGAAGTCCCATAAGGTGAAGTGCGGTGCCGTTTTCAAGCGCCTTGTCCATTGCAGAAACGATAGCCTCGTTGTCCTTGAGCTTGTCCTCTTTTATTGTCTTTGTGATTCTTGTAAGCTCCTGATAAACGATTCTGCCTGCGCCGATGTTGGTGTGGCCAACCTCGGAGTTACCCATCTGACCGTCGGGAAGACCAACGTCCATACCTGAAGCGCCAATCTGAGTAAGGGGATTTTCGGCAAAAAGCTTATCAATGTTAGGTTTCTTTGCGGCTTTGATAGCGTTGCCGCTTTCGGGCGCAATTCCGAAACCGTCAAGAATCATAAGAATCAAAGGTTTTTTCATAAAGCAAAATCCTTTCGTGTGCTTAAAAATTACTTGCTTGCAGCTTTAACGATTGCGGCAAACTTCTCTGCAACGAGTGATGCGCCGCCGATAAGACCACCGTCAACGTTAGTCTTTGAAAGGAGCTCGTCAGCGTTGCCGTCGTTCATTGAACCGCCGTACTGAATTGTAACAGCCTGTGCAACCTCTTCGCTGTAAAGCTTTGCAAGAGTAGCACGGATAAATGCGCAAACCTCTTCAGCCTGCTCTGCTGTAGCAGTCTTGCCTGTGCCGATAGCCCAAACAGGCTCATAAGCGATAACTGTTTTCTTAACGTCCTCAGCGGAAACGTCAAAGAGGTCAAGCTTAATCTGTCTTGCGATAACTTCCTCTGTGATGTCGCACTCACGCTCCCAGAGAAGCTCGCCAACGCAAACGATAGGCTTTAAACCTGCTGCAAGAGCAGCCTTTGTTCTCTTGTTTACGGTTTCGTCTGTTTCGCCGAAGTACTGTCTTCTTTCACTGTGACCGAGAACTACATATTCAACGCCCATTTCCTTGAGCATACCTGTTGAGATTTCGCCTGTGAAAGCGCCGCTTTCTGCCCAGTGACAGTTTTCTGCACCGATTTTTACGTTTGTGCCCTTTGTAACCTCAAGAGCAACGCTTAAATCAACGTAGGGAACGCAAGCGATAACTTCGCAGTCAGCGTCCTTAACAGCGGGAATAATTGCTGTGAGAAGCTCTTTAGCTTCATTAGGAGTTTTGTTCATTTTCCAGTTGCCGGCAATAATTGCCTTTCTCTTTGTCTTATCCATTTCTATTCAACCTTTCATTATTATATTATACTTTGATTTTTACTGTAGCGAGCGACGTCCTCGTCGCTCACAAAAATTCATAATATAGATTATATGGGCGAGATTTCCCGCCCATAATTTAAATCGGTTTAATTATTTGTCAGCGATTACTGCAATACCGGGGAGAGTTTTGCCCTCGAGGTATTCAAGAGATGCGCCGCCGCCTGTTGAGATGTGGCTCATCTTGTCAGCAAAGCCAAGCTGAATAACAGCTGCTGCGCTGTCGCCGCCGCCGATAATTGTTGTAGCGTCTGTTTCTGCAAGAGCCTTTGCTACAGCAATTGTACCCTTTGCAAGAGTGGGATTCTCAAATACGCCCATTGGACCGTTCCATACAACAGTCTTTGCACTCTTAACAGCCTCTGCAAAGAGTTCCTGTGTCTTTGTACCGATGTCAAGACCTTCCATATCGGCAGGAATATTGTCAGCGTCAACAACCTGAACGTCGATAGGTCCGTCGATAGGATCGGGGAAGCCTGCGGCAATTGTTGTGTCGATGGGAAGAAGGAGCTTTTTGCCGAGCTTTTCAGCCTTTTCCATCATTTCTTTGCAGTAGTCAATCTTTGAATCATCAACGAGTGAAAGACCGACTTCCTTGCCCTGAGCCTTTAAGAATGTGTATGCCATACCGCCGCCGATGATGAGTGTGTCGCACTTCTCGAGGAGGTTAGAAATTACGTTGAGCTTGTCAGCAACCTTTGCACCGCCGAGGATAGCAACGAAGGGACGAACAGGGTTTTCAACGGCATTGCCGAGGTAGTCGATTTCTTTCTGCATAAGGTAGCCAACGGCTGTGTCTTTGATGTGGTCAGTAACGCCTGCTGTTGAGCAGTGAGCACGGTGAGCAGAGCCGAAAGCGTCCATTACAAATACGTCAGCAAGAGAAGCAAGCTCGCTTGAGAACGGCTCAAGATTCTTTGTTTCTTCTTTTCTGAAACGAGTGTTCTGAAGAAGTACAACGTCACCGTCGTTCATTTCGGCAACAGCCTTCTTTGCGTTTTCGCCTACAACCTCGTCATCGTTTGCAAAAACAACTTCCTTGCCGAGAAGTTCGGAAAGTCTTACTGCAACGGGAGCGAGAGAGAATTTCTCTTCGGGACCGTTCTTGGGTTTGCCAAGGTGTGAGCAAAGAATAACCTTACCGCCGTCAGCGATAAGCTTTTTAATTGTGGGAAGAGCGGCTGTGATTCTGTTGTCGTTTGTGATAACGCCGTCCTTGAGAGGTACGTTGAAGTCACAGCGTACAAGAACCTTTTTGCCTTTTACATTGAGGTCATCAACGGTAACTTTGTTGAGTTTCATTGAAATACATTCCTTTCGTTTTAGAAGAATATTGTAAAAATTTAGTATTTTCACAGTCAAGAATATTATATATCAAAATACGCATTTTATCAATAGAAAAGATAAAAAAAGTTTTGATTGGAAATTACTGCATGTTTTGTTCTTGAAAGATTATTGAAAGCCGATTTTAAATATCAAGCTCGAAAATCAAATCGACTTCTTTCATAACTCCGCTCAGCATATTGCTTGTGCTGCTCGGGAACCAGCCGACATAGCGATAGCCTCTTGCAGCATATTGGTCAATAATTTCACGGTGCTTTTTAGATTTTGTGCTGAAAAATCCTGTTTTGGTGCTCAGCGTAACATATTCGTATTTTTTCATAAATGTAGCTCCTTTATTAAAATATTTTAATTTAATAATTGTTAAGTACAATTGTTAATTTCCGACCATTTATGATTGTGAAGCTCACCTTTGTTTAAAAGCTCGGGATAATCCCATTGACGCAGAACCTCATATGCTGCAATCGCAACTGAATTTGAAAGATTAAGACTTCTTGCCTCATCAATCATCGGAATACGCAGTGTGCTGTCAGGGTGTTTCATTAAAAGTTCCTCGGGCAGTCCCTTTGTTTCCTTGCCGAAAAGCAGATAGCAGTTGTCGGGATATTCAACGTCGCTGTGGCGGTGAGTGCCTTTTGTTGAAAAGAAAAAGTAATTTCCGCCCTTTGTTTTTTCAAAAAAATCGTCAATGCTGTCATAATATGTAATGTCCAGAAGATGCCAGTAGTCAAGTCCTGCACGTTTCAGCTTTCTGTCGTCAACGGTAAATCCCATAGGTCTTACAAGGTGAAGCGTTGCGCCTGTTGCGGCACAGGTGCGTGCAATGTTGCCCGTATTCTGCGGAATTTCAGGCTCTACAAGTACAAGATTGAGTTTTGCCAAAAGTTATCACTCCAGTTTTTTAAAAATCGGTTTTATTATATTTTAAAACGTAAACAATAATATTGCAAGCATAAACTTGCATATAAAAAACGGAGGTGTGTTTTGTGAGTTCAAACTCAATGATGAATGTGGTAAAGGGAGCGGCAATCGGACTTGCGGCAGGAATGGCGGTAGGCATAATCGGCAAGAACGCAGTTGACAACAACCCCAAGCTGAAAAAGAAAGCCAATAAGGCAATGAGAACAATGGAGTCGATTATGGACACTGCACAGTATATGTTTAAATAAGAATAAAAGGCAGAAAAAGGCTGACGGGTAAATTTCGTTCTCGTCAGCCTTATTACTTTTTTTGATGCTTTTATAAAGCTAAAAATTTTCCTTAAAAATATTGACAGGCGTAAAATTTCGGAGTATACTGTCCTCAATCATTTAAACCATAAAATTTTTTCTTTTTTAAAAAGGAGTAACATTATGGGCTGGCTTGTTTTTTGGCTGTTGGTGTTGGTTGTAATTATTGCTTATGCGTTTCGCAGGGGAGCAAATCACAATTACCGAACGGGAAGCGGTCTGTTTAAGAGCAGTGAATATAACCTTGACGAAAAGGAAGAGCTTTCCGACAAGGAATACTACGACAAAGACGGCTTAATGAAATAAAAACTTCTGACTGCACAAGACATTTTGTGCAGTCTTTTTTTTTGCTCTTGACAGATACCCTTAGGGGGTATATAATTAAAAATACCCTTGTGGGGTATATTTAACGACAGGAGATGATGAATATGGAAAAAAACTGTTGCTGTTCTCACAAAACTAAAAAACGTGATTCTGATGAATACAAAAAGCTGATTAACAGGCTCAGCAGGATTGAGGGGCAAATCAGAGGAATTAAGGGTATGGTCGAAAAGGACGCCTACTGCACCGATATTCTAATTCAGGTTGCGGCGGTCAATGCGGCGCTTAATTCGTTCAACAAAGAATTGCTTGCAAATCATATCCGAACCTGCGTTGCAAATGATATAAGAGAGGGAAAGGACGAAACTGTTGACGAGCTTGTCAATACCTTGCAAAAACTGATGAAGTGAGATGATTAGATGAAGCAATATAATGTTACTGGAATGAGCTGTGCCGCTTGCAGTGCAAGGGTTGAAAAGGCTGTTTCAAAGCTTGACGGTGTAACCTCCTGTTCGGTCAGCTTGCTTACAAATTCTATGGGCGTTGAGGGAGATATAAGTCCCGAAGAGGTTATTTCCGCTGTAGAAAATGCAGGCTATGGAGCAACGCTCAAAGGCTTTGAAAGAAAATCGGAGATTTCTGAAAATGCTGATAATCTCAAAGATAACGAAACTCCTGCACTTTTAAAAAGACTGATAGCGTCACTTGTTTTCCTTGTTGTTCTGATGTATTTTTCAATGGGACATATGATGTGGAATTTCCCCATACCGCAATTTCTGGAGAACAACCATATCGCCATGGGACTTATTCAGCTTTTACTGACGGCGGCTGTTATGGTGATAAATCAAAAATTTTTCATAAGCGGATTTAAAGCACTTTTTAATCGTGCGCCAAATATGGATACGCTCGTAGCGCTCGGCTCATCGGCGGCGTTTGTCTACAGCACTTATGCGCTTTTTGCAATGACAAATGCTCAGCTTGCAGGCGATATGAGCGGCGTTATGACGTATATGCACGAACTGTATTTTGAATCTGCGGCTATGATTTTAACGCTGATTACAGTAGGCAAAATGCTTGAAGCACGTTCAAAGGGTAAAACTACCGACGCACTCAAAAGCCTTATCAGGCTTGCACCGGAAACAGCCGTTATCCTTGTTGACGGAAAAGAAACGCAAGTTTCAATTGATAAAGTAAAGAAGGGCGATATTTTCGTAGTCCGCCCCGGAGAGAGTATTCCCGTTGACGGAATAATTATCGAGGGCAACAGCGCAGTGAATGAATCGGCGCTTACAGGCGAAAGTATCCCCGTTGACAAGAGCAAGGGTGACGCTGTTTCAGCGGCGACAATCAATCAGTCGGGATTTATAAAATGCGAAGCATCACGAGTTGGCGAGGACACAACGCTTTCGCAGATTATAAAAATGGTAAGTGATGCATCATCTACAAAAGCACCGATTGCAAAGGCGGCTGACAAGGTTTCGGGCGTGTTCGTGCCTGTTGTAATTGCGGTTGCGATAATCACCGCCGCTGTGTGGTTGCTACTTGGAGAGGGTGTAGGTTTTGCGCTTGCAAGGGCAATTTCTGTGCTTGTAATAAGCTGTCCGTGTGCGCTTGGTCTTGCAACTCCCGTTGCAATTATGGTGGGAAGCGGAGTAGGAGCAAAGAACGGAATCTTGTTCAAAACCGCCGAGTCGCTCGAACAGTCAGGCAAAATTAATATTGTCGCTCTCGACAAAACCGGAACAATCACAAAAGGTGAGCCGAAGGTTACCGATATTATCTCATTTAATTCCGATAAAACCGAGCTGATGAAAACAGCACTTGCACTTGAGTGTAAAAGCGAACATCCTCTTGCAAAGGCAGTTGTTGCCAAGGCGAGCGAGGACGGACTTGCACCTGATGATGTAGATGAATTTAGAATAATATCAGGCAGCGGCTTGTCGGGAATATTAAAAGGCGAAGCAGTTTACGGCGGAAATTTAAGGTATATTTCAGAATTTACGCAGATTCCCGAAAAGGCGATTGCAACAGCTGAAAAACTTGCAGACGAGGGAAAAACTCCTTTATATTTCGTTAAAGGAAATAAACTTCTCGGTGTTATAGCTGTTGCCGATGAAATAAAAGAGGACAGTACCGAAGCTGTAAAAGAGCTACACAATATGGGCTTGCACGTTGTTATGCTCACAGGCGACAACGAAAAAACAGCAAATGCAGTCGGAAAGCTTGCAGAAGTTGACGAAGTAATTGCAGGCGTTCTGCCTGACGGTAAGGAAAAGGTTGTTTCAAAACTCAGGCAAAAGGGCAGAGTTGCAATGGTCGGTGACGGTATAAACGATGCACCTGCGCTTACAAGTGCCGACGTCGGTATAGCAATCGGTGCAGGAACTGACGTTGCAATTGATGCGGCTGACGTAGTATTAATGAAAAGCAGGCTTTCAGACGTTCCTGCCGCAATTCGGCTCGGACGTGCAACACTCCGAAATATTCACGAAAACCTGTTCTGGGCATTCATTTACAATGCAATTGGAATACCGGTTGCCGCAGGCTTGTTTATACCCTTGCTCGGCTGGAGATTAAATCCGATGTTTGCCGCAGCGGCAATGAGCCTTTCAAGCTTCTGCGTTGTCACAAATGCTCTGCGGCTGAATTTTGCAAAAATCCGCAAAAATAATATAAAAACAGAAACAGTAAAAACTATTGAAAAGGAGAATGTAAAAATGCAAAAGACAATAAAAATTGAAGGAATGATGTGTCCTCACTGTGAGGCAACCGTTAAGAAAACGCTCGAAGAGCTTGACGGCGTAACTCAGGCTGAAGCGAGTCACAAAAACGGAACAGCCGTTGTAACACTTGAAAAGGACGTGCCGTTTGAAACGCTTAAAAAGGCGGTAGAGGACAAAGGCTACACAGTTGTTGAATAATTGATGCACAAAAAAAGGTCAGGGTTCCGCTCAATGAATCCTGACCGTTCATTATTATATCATAATTAATCTTTAAATAACCAACGTAAAATGTAGAACATAAGTATCTCCTTTCGTTGTTTTACCTTTGTTGTGTCTATATAATATCAAACCTACTGTGACAAGATACGGACAAATTTTGGTTGATATTAAATTTAATAAATGCATAAAAGAAAAAAGGACTGTTCACGCAAAATGAACAGTCCTCAATTTTTATAATAAAATTACATCAGTGGCAACCGCACTCGTCACACTCGGGAACTTTGCCAACAAATGGTTCGGGGTCAATTCCCTTGCGTGTGTAGTAGTCGGAAATAGCGGCTTTAATTGCCTGCTCGGCAAGTACAGAGCAGTGCACCTTTACAGGCGGAAGTCCGTCAAGAGCCTCCATAACAGCCTTGTTAGTGAGCTTGAGCGCGTCACTTATTGACTTGCCCTTAATCATCTCGGTAGCCATACTGCTTGTTGCAATAGCGGCACCGCAACCAAAGGTCTTGAATTTAACGTCGGTAATAACGTCGTCCTCAACCTTGATGTACATTTTCATAATATCTCCGCATTTGGAGTTGCCAACCTCGCCGATACCATCAGCGTTTTCAATTTCGCCTACGTTGCGGGGATTTGCAAAATGGTCCATAACCTTTTCGGAATATGCCATAGTATCTTAAACCTCCTTGATTCTATATAATGTATATATTATTAAGAGTTTTGTGCCGCTTCGTCTTTCTTGATTTTTTCCCAAAGCGGTGACATAGCTCTTAAATAACTGACAATCTCGGGCACCTTTTCGAGGATATAGTCAATATCCTCCTCGGAGTTCTCGTCAGAGAACGAAAGGCGCATACTGCCGTGAGCAATTTCGTGGGGAAGACCGATTGCAAGCAGAACGTGGCTTGGGTCAAGACTTCCCGAAGTGCAGGCTGAACCTGAAGAAGCGGAAATTCCGCAAAGGTCAAGCTTTAACAAAAGGCTTTCACCCTCAATTCCCTCAAAGCACATATTTACGTTACCCGGCAGACGGTGAACTCTGTCGCCGTTAAGTCTTGAACGCTCAATTTTTAAAAGTCCGTCAATCAGTCGATCACGCATTTTTACAAGCTTTGCGTTTCTTTCGTCCATTGTGTCAACCGAAAGCTGAAGTGCAGCGTCAAGTCCTACAATGCCTGCAACATTTTCAGTGCCTGCACGTCTGTTTCTTTCCTGTGCGCCGCCTTCGATAAGGTTGTCTATCTTAACGCCTCGTCTTACGTAAAGCAAGCCGCAGCCCTTGGGTCCGTGAATTTTGTGAGCGGTCATCGAAAGCAGGTCAATGTTCTGCTCAACAACATTAATTCTGACATATCCTGCCGCCTGAACAGCGTCGGTGTGGAAAAGAACGCCGTGCTTTTTGCAGATTGCGCCGATTTCGGCAATCGGCTGAATTGTGCCGATTTCGTTGTTTGCATACATAATAGATACAATAGCAGTATCCTCACGAATAGCGTTTTCAACGTCCTCGGGTTTAACAATACCGTTTTCGTAAACGTCAAGATATGTTACCTCAAAACCATCTTTTTCAAGAGCGGCGCACGTATGAAGAATAGCGTGATGCTCAAATTTTGAAGTGATGATGTGTTTTTTACCCTTTGCTTTCAGAGCGTGGCAAACGCCCTTTAAAGCCCAGTTATCGGACTCGCTTCCACCCGAAGTAAAGAAAATTTCACTCGGTGAAGCGGCTCCGAGATTTTTTGCGATATTAGCTCTTGATTTCTCAACAGCTTCTTTAGCCTTGCCGCCGATATGGTAAAGGCTTGAGGGGTTGCCGTAGACCTCGGTGAGGTAGGGCATCATTTTTTCAAGCACCGACGGTGCAAGAGCAGTTGTAGCCGAGTTGTCGGCATAAATATTTCTCATATATATCACCTTCGTCTGATTTATGCATATTGCTGTGCCGCGGCAACAGCGAGTCGGTCGCACCTTTCGTTTTCAGGGTGACCGGCGTGACCTTTTACCCATATAACATCAACCTCGTGAATGTCGCAGAGCTTTAAAAGCCTGTCCCACAGCTCAGGATTCAGCGCAGGCTCTTTTTTGTTGCGCATCCAGTTGTTTGCCTTCCATTTTTTAGCCCAGCCGAGCTTTAATGCGTTGCACACATACTGGGAATCGCTGTACAGCGTTACCTTGCACGGCTCCTTAAGCGCTTCAAGTGCATTGATTACTGCGGAAAGCTCCATTCTGTTGTTAGTTGTATTTGCTTCTCCGCCCGACATCTCACGTTCGTGCCCGTTGTAGCGCAGGACTGCGCCCCAGCCTCCTGGACCCGGATTTCCGCTGCAAGCGCCGTCGGTAAAAATTTCAACCTGTTTCAAGCGTATTCTCCTTAATTGACGTTCGACTAATATTATAATACGCATAATTCACAAATGCAACCATTATTTAGTTATTATTTTGCCAAAAACGGAGCATAATATTAATAAAACGGCTGAATTTTTATAATAAAATTCAAATTCCTATTAAAATTGTAAGAATTTACTCTGTGCACCCAAAATATAAATTATAATTCTTTTAATGTATTGACATTATTAAGGTGTATGAGTTAAAATAATATGAATATATATACTCGGAGCAGTATATGCTTATTTTGTTGCAGTGTTTTTTTCACTTTCTACTGCTAATACTTTATTACAGGGAATAAATCCGTTTGATGCTTACGGATTATAAAAGAAAGAATTTTACTCTCCCTTGAATATGGTCGTTAAATATTCGTCTTTGACAGGAGAATAAAAGCCTTTCTATATATATTTCAGAATCTTAAGAAAATATGGAGGTAAATTTGTGAGTACAGAAACAAGAAAAGAAAATTATAATGCGAAGCAGAACAGGTACTCAAAGGGTAAGAAAAACAATTCAAAGCAATTTACAAAGGGTTCTTTTAATGCACAGAGCCGTTCGGGCTATGACTTTTCGCAGAAAGGCAAGAAAAGCTACAAGAAAAAGCCTTATGTAAAGAACGGAATACAAAAAACTGTTCGTAAGCCGTCTGTAAAAATTGCTTTTCTCGGCGGACTGAATGAAATCGGAAAGAATATTACACTTATCGAATGTGAAAACGACATAATAATCGTTGACTGCGGAATGGCGTTTCCCGATGGCGATATGCTCGGTGTTGACCTTGTAATTCCCGATTTCTCGTACATTGAGCAGAATTACGAGAGGGTAAAGGGCATAGTCCTCACTCACGGTCACGAGGACCATATCGGCGGTCTGCCGTTTCTCCTTTCAAAGGTAAATGTTCCGATATACGGCACTCCGCTTACATTAGGACTTGTCGGCAACAAGCTCAAGGAGCACAGCCTTTACAATAAAACCCAGCTCAATGTTGTCAATGCAGGCGACACAATAAAGCTCGGCTGTATGAGCGTACAGTTTATTCACGTTAACCATTCAATACCCGACGCAGTTGCTTTTGCAATCAAAACTCCCGCAGGTACTATTGTTCATACAGGCGACTTCAAAATCGACTGCACACCGATTACCGGTGATATGATTGACCTTTCAAGCATTGCAAGAGTAGGCGACGAGGGCGTTCTTGCACTCCTTGCCGAAAGCACCAACGCCAACCGTTCGGGTTACACTCCGACCGAAAGAATGGTATCCGACAGCCTTGACAGCCTTTTCAGAAGTGCCGAAAACTACAGAATAATCATAGCAACCTTTGCTTCAAACGTAAACAGAGTTCAGCAGATTATCAACTGTGCCGAAAAGTATGGCAGAAAAGTAGCTTTTTCGGGCAGAAGTATGGTCAACTATATGGATGTTGCAAGCAGTTTAGGCTATCTTCACGTGCCCGAGAATATTATTATAGATATTGATATGCTCGACAAGTATATGCCACAGCAGGTTGTGCTTGTTACAACGGGCAGTCAGGGCGAGCCTATGAGCGCACTGTCAAGAATGGCTTATTCAGACCACCGCAAGGTTATGGTGGGCGAGGGTGATTTTATTATCATTTCCGCAAACCCCATTCCCGGCAACGAAAAGACAGTCGGAAACGTAGTTGACGAGCTTCTCAAAAAGGGCTGTAAGGTTATCTACGAGTCGATGTACGACGTTCACGTTTCGGGACACGCCTGTCAGGAGGAGCTTAAAATTATCCACCGACTCGTCAAGCCGAAATACTTTATTCCGGTTCACGGCGAGCAGAAGCACCTTCAGAAGCATGCAGAGCTTGCCCAGTATCTCGGAATGGAAAGAAAGAATATATTTATCGGAGATGTCGGCAGTGTTGCTGAAATCAATGAGAATTATATGAAGGAGCTTGCGCCCGTTCAGGCAGGCAAGGTGTTTGTTGACGGACTCGGCGTAGGCGACGTAGGAAGCATAGTTCTTCGTGACCGTAAGCATCTCGGTCAGGACGGACTTATAATAATCGTTGCTTCGCTCGACGTTTACGACGGTCACGTAATCAGCGGACCCGACATTGTTTCACGAGGCTTTGTCTACGTCCGTGAAAGTGAGGGACTTCTTGAAGAGGTCAAAAGAGTTGCCCTGAATATTCTCGAGGATTGTGCCGAGAATAACATTCACGAGTGGGGCGTAATCAAAAACAGAATAAAGGACGACGTGTCAAAGCTGATTGGTCAGAAAACACGCCGTGCACCTATGATACTTCCTATCCTACAGGAGGTATAATAATAGAGTGGAGTGTTGAGATTGGAGAGTGGAGTTGCGGTCGAGCGGAAAAATCGGATTGCTTTGAAAAAACGGATGCCCGAATTTTAAATTGATATATAGGTAACGTTTGAATTTAATTTCGTGGGGGACGGGTTCCTATATGTCCCGAAACGTTACCAATATATCAAAATTAGTTCATCAAACAAACTTTTCTTTACAACACGCAACATTACAAATTCGGAGCGTAGCGACCCTTTACTCCACACTTCACACTTCACACTCAAAACTTACATAGAGGGATAATATGAGAAAAAAGCATTGGACGCTTACTCCGTGGTTTATAATCTTCGCTGCGGTTATGTTGCTTATGGCATTTGCTTCCTTTGATTATAACATTGTTTTGTGCTATATTGAGCTTGGAATTTCCGTAGCGGCAATTGCGGTAGTTTTCGTCATATCACTTCGTTTTCGCAGTTACATTAACAATACTGTTAAGAACGCTGCCGAAAAAATCAAGGGTCTAAATCCCGAACATCTTGAAAAATATAAATATCCCGTTGCCGTTTCAGGTTCACAGGGCGATATTCTCTGGTGCAACGCACGATTCCGAAAGGCAATGTGCGGCGGAAAAAGTCCCGAGGGCGAAAACATCAACTCCTATCTTTCAGGCTTTGATATTGAAGACATCAAGGACGGCGAGGGAGAGGATGTAGCCGTTGACGGCAGGGAATACACCGTTTTCTGCTTGTCTGTCGGTGACGGCGTAATATGTCATTTTATTGAAAATACATATTACAAGTCAATGGTACGTGAGTATCAGTCAACGCTTCCCTGTGTTGCTATCATAACCTTTGACAATGCAGAGGATTTTTCAAGCGACTCCGACGAAGCTTATTCAGAGGTCAGCCTTACTGTAGAAACAAATCTCCAGAAATGGGCGGCTGAATACGGAGCACTCTACAAGAAAATCGGTACAAACCGATATATTATAATTTTCAGAGATTCAGACGTTGAAAAAATGATTGCGCTGAAGTTCCCGATTCTCAAGGAAATCCGCTCAATCAACGTAAACAATCACATTGCTACAATCTCCGTTGGTCTTTGCCGAGGCTCAAAATCACTTAAAGACAGTGAGCTTAACGCACGAAAAGCGCTTGAAATGGCGCTTGGCAGAGGCGGCGATCAGGTAGCCGTAATCAAGGATAACAGCTATGAGTTCTTCGGCGGTACAGCCGCTGCGGCTGAAAAGGTCAGCAAGGTGAGAATGCGTGTAATTGCCAACGCAATAAGCCGTGCAGTTGTCGACTGCGACAAGGTGTTTATTATGGGACACCGCTTTTCCGACCTCGACTGCGTAGGCTCGGCTGTAGGACTTCAATGTATAATGGAAAAGTCCTTCCGCCGCTACTGCAAAGTTGTCATTGATAAGGAAACCTCAATGGCGAAACAGCTTGTTTCATACGTTGAAGACAGAATCGACACAGGCGTATTTATTACGCCTGACGAAGCAATCAGAGGCGTAACACCGAAGTCGTTGCTTATTATAGTTGACACGCACCTCAAAAATTCTCTTGAAAGCGCACAACTCTATGAGAAGTGCAAAAGAGTTGTTGTAATAGACCACCACAGAAAGGCTGTAAATTACATAGACAATGCGCTTGTGTTCTGTCACGAGCCTTCTGCGTCATCATCAGCCGAAATGTGCAGTGAAATTATAAGCTGTCTTGACGACAAGGCGCTCGGCTATGTTCAGGCAGACGCACTTCTTGCAGGAATAATGCTTGACACAAAGAATTTTATTCTCAAAACAGGAGTACGCACCTTTGAGGCGGCGGCTTATCTGCGCAAAAAAGGTGCAAACACGCTTACCGTCAAAGGAATGTTCTCTGACAGCATAGATACATATCGTGAAAAGGTTGAAATTGTCTGCAGCTCCAATATATACAGGGGTTGTGCTGTTTCAGTTTCAAAAAAGCATACGGACGATATTAGGCTTGCGGCGGCTCAGGCGGCTGACGAAATGCTCACACTTCAGGGTGTGGACGCATCGTTTGTTGTTTTTGAGGATAATAACAGAATGAATATCTCGGCACGAAGCTACGGCAAGCTGAACGTTCAGATTATTATGGAACAGCTCGGCGGAGGCGGTCACCAGACTATGGCGGCTGCACAGCTTGAAAATACAACCAAGGAGCTTGCTTATCAAAAGCTCCTCGCCGTAATCGACAGCGTGCTTGATGATATAGAAAATGCATAGTCAAGGTTAATCGTATAAATCGGTTATTGTTTTTTATCTGCATTTTCGTAGGGACACGGCGTGCCGTGTCCGCAGTGATTATAAAATTTTACCGATAAAATAATCATTACAGTAACAAATAAACTCTTCCGTAGGGGACGGCTTCCCGGACGTCCCGATACATACAACAATTCAGGAACGGTCGTACCGTTTTGAAAATACAGAATAAAACCAATCATAGAAAGGACGATAAAAGTGAAAGTAATCTTACTTCAGGACGTAAAATCACTCGGTAAAAAAGGTGAGCTTGTTGAAGCCTCCGACGGCTACGCACGCAACTATCTTCTTCCCAGAAAGATTGCAAGAGAAGCCAACGCACAGGCTATGAATGAATATAAAAACGCAGAAAATTCCAAGAATTTTAAAATTGCAACCCAAAAAGCTCAGGCTGAACAGCAGAAGAAAATGCTTGAGGGCAAGAAGTTTGTAATGACCGCAAAGGCAGGTCAGGGCGGACGTCTTTTCGGCAGTATCACTGCAAAGCAGGTTGCCGAGGAAATCAAAAAGCAGTACAACATTGTTGTTGACAAGCGCAAGGTTGTGCTTGAATGCGACATCAAGGAATTCGGCACATATAAGGCTGAGGTCAAGCTTTATACGGGAATTTCCGCAAATATCGACGTTCAGGTAACAGAAGCATAATAAAAATTTGTAGGTGTCACAATGGCTGATTCACTATTCAGCGGCAGCTACGACGGTCTTAATATGCCGTACAGCCCCGAAGCGGAACAGGCTGTTCTTGGAGCAATTATCCTCGACAGCACTGTTTTCGACAAAGTTGTAGATTACATAAAATCACCCGAATATTTTTACGTTGCACTGCACAAGCTTATTTTTATGCAGATGCAGGAAATGATAAATTTCGGTGCGGCTATCGACTTCGTAACTCTGCTCGAAAAATTAAAACAGAATAAAGCTTTTGACGAGGCAACGGGCAAGACCTATCTTATGGATTTGGTAAACAACTGTCCGTCAATTTCCAATGCCGAGGCTTACGCCAAGGTTATTGCCGATAAGTACAATATCCGCAGACTGATTACAGCCTCACGTGAGATTATTGATGACGCATCGGCAGGGGACGAAGAGCCGTCAGTTCTCATTGACTCTGCTGAGCAGAAGATTTTTGACATTCGCAAGGGCAACGAAAAGTCGGGACTTGAGCGAATCAACTCTGTAATTTTGCAGACGTTTGATCGTCTTGACGCACTCAACAGCGAAACCGACGACAGTATGAAACCGATTTCTACGGGAATCGGCGACCTCGACAGGGTGATTACCGGACTTAACCGAAGCGACCTTATTCTGCTTGCGGCTCGTCCGGGTATGGGAAAAACGAGCTTTGCGCTCAATATCGCACGCAACGCCGCTTGCACGTCAAAGAAAACCGTTGCTTTCTTCTCTCTCGAAATGTCAAAGGAACAGCTTGCCAGCCGTCTGCTTTCTACCGAAGCACTGATAAGCGGTACAAAGCTCCGTACGGGTAAGCTGAACGACGAGGAGTGGAGCAGGCTTATTCCGGCAAGCGATGTGTTGAGCAAAGCCGAGCTTTACCTTGATGACACTCCCGGTATCACGATTACCGAGATGAAATCGAGATTAAGGCGACTTCGCAATCTCGACCTTGTTGTAATCGACTACCTCCAGCTTATGGGAAGCGGCAGAAGAATTGACAACCGTGTTCAGGAAATTTCCGAAATTACGAGAAACCTTAAAATACTTGCAAAGGAAATGAATGTTCCCGTTATCACGCTTTCACAGCTTTCTCGTGCGTCCGAACAGCGTACCGACCACCGTCCCCAGCTTTCGGATTTGCGTGACTCGGGTTCAATCGAGCAGGATGCCGATATAGTTCTTTTCCTCTACAGAGAGGGCTATTACAGCGAAAAAAGCGCCGAGCAGGCTGCGCCGACAGCCGATATGAATTCGGGCGAATGTATAGTTGCAAAGAACCGTCACGGCGAGGCAAAATCCGTAAAACTGCACTGGCAGGGCGAGTTTATGCGCTTTACGGGTACGGAGGCAAGGGATGAATAATAAGTTTATTCGTACCGTTGAAAAGTATAATATGCTCCAAAACGGCGACAGCGTTATTGTTGCCTTGTCGGGCGGAGCCGACAGCGTTGCTTTGCTTGATACTTTTAATTCTATTAAAGAAAAATACAATCTTGCTTTGTATGCAGTTCACGTTAATCACGGACTTCGTGGCGAAGAGTCACAACGTGATGAAAATTTCTGCAAGTCACTTTGCGAAAAATACGGAATCAAGCTTTTTGTAAGGCACGAAAACGTAGCCGAGCTTGCTAAGAAAAACAAAATCAGCGAGGAGCTTTGCGGCAGAAACGTAAGATATACGGTTTTTGAGGAGCTTTCAAAAGAGCTTTCTGCAAAGGTCGCAACTGCTCACACTGCCTCCGACAATGCAGAAACTCTGCTTTTCAATATTACAAGGGGCGCATCCCTCGGCGGTGTCAGCGCAATTCCACCCGTCAGAGGATATATTATCCGTCCCCTCATTGAATGCACAAGGGCAGAGATTGAGCAGTATTGCAGTGAAAAAAATCTTGAGTATGTTACCGACAGCACAAATCTTACCGATGATTATACACGCAACAAAATCCGCCACAACGTAATTCCTGCGCTCAAAGAAATTAATCCTGCCTTTGAGAATTCTGCCTTGCGTTTATCCGAAAACGCAAGAGAAATTTCTGATTATCTTTCCGATATGACGGATAAGGCAATTTCAGAAAGTAAGTGCAATTACGGCTATGACTGCAAAGTCTTGCTTTCAAATCATAATGCGATTATAAAAAATGCAGTTTCGGTTTTGTGTAAGCGTTGTGCAGATTTCAGCGCAGAGCAAAGGCACATTGAGCTTATTATTGATATTATGAAAAACGGCGGTGCTGTTAATCTCACCGAAAAGTATTCAGCCGTATCAAAACAGGGTATATTGAGATTTGTTTTCAGCAATGAGGAAAATCAGCTTGAAGAAATTAAGCTTTGTAAAAATACCGAATTTGAATTTTGCGGAAAAATTTACAGAGTGAAAAAAGATAATTCTGATAAAGAAAATAAAAACTCTGTAAATGCTGATTTTCTTAATAAAAACGCAGTTTTCAGAACACGCCAAAGCAATGATTTATTCACCTACCCAAGGCGTAAGATTACAAAACCGCTCCGCAAGGTAATGAACGAGATGAAAATTCCCTCCGAACAAAGGGAAAAATCAGTCGTTCTTGCCGTTGATAACGTAATTTTATGGTGTGAGGGAGTGGGAGTTTCCGCACAGGGAACGGCTTATAATTCTGATAATGCATTAAAAATTGATGTTTCTTTTTCTGATAAAGACAAATAATGTACATAAATTTATAATCTGTGCATACTACAGAAAAAGAAGTTGAAAATATTGTGAACTCTCTTGCAAAAAAGAAAGAAAAAGATTATAATTGCAGAGTCTTTATAATTGAATTTTGATATAACAACGAAATGTACAGAAATCTTCCGTTTGCAGTAAATTATTTCTCTCGGAATATTGCTGATTTACATAAATAATCGACTATAAACAATAATATAAAGAGGAGTGACACGCATTGGATAATAAGAAAAAGGTACGCAATCTGCTTCTTTATTTGGGAATACCAATTCTGATAATTTTAGCTGTTGCAATGCTTTACGGCTCTCGCCAGACCGAGACGCCGAAAACTTCCGAGCTTGTGCAGTATTTTGAAAAGGATATGGTTGACAGCTACACCATAAACTACGGCTCGGGTGCAATTGAACTTACGCTCAAAGAGGGTGAAACTGCCTTTGTAAGCAAGAACAAAGAAGATTCAACCTCACCTACAAAGGTTGCCGAAACCACTGCACCTGCCGCAACAACTCCGTCAGATTCAGCAAATTCCGGCAAAAAAGCGAAACAGGTTGTTGTAAAAGGTCAGCTTGCAGATATTCAGCGATTCTTGAATACCGTTGACCCGTATATTTATGATTACCACTATCAGGCTTCGGGAGATGAAGTTATACGCACTGTGCGCATTCCCGGAGACCTTGTACGTGCAAGTGACAATTCGCTCTTGATGGAGCTTATTCCCACAATTCTTCTCACCGTGCTGTTTATCGGCGCTTGGATATTTATTATGAGGAAGATGAGTGCAGGCGGTCTTGGCGGCAAGGAAATGAACTTCGGCAAGGCTAAAATAAAGAATACCAATGACGAAAAGCGCAAGACAACCTTTGACGACGTTGCAGGCGCAGACGAGGAAAAGGAAGAGCTTGCAGAGGTTGTCGAGTTCCTGAAAGCACCCGACAAGTACAACAAGCTCGGCGCAAGAATCCCGAAGGGCGTATTGCTCGTTGGACCTCCCGGAACAGGTAAAACCTTGCTTGCGAGAGCAGTCGCAGGCGAAGCAGGTGTTCCGTTCTTCTCAATTTCGGGTTCCGACTTTGTTGAAATGTTTGTCGGCGTAGGTGCGTCCAGAGTACGTGACCTCTTCGATCAGGCAAAGAAAAACTCACCTTGTATTATTTTCATAGACGAAATCGACGCAGTAGGTCGTCAGAGAGGCGCAGGCCTTGGCGGCGGCAACGACGAGCGTGAGCAGACTCTTAACCAGTTGCTCGTAGAAATGGACGGCTTCGGTGCAAACGAGGGTGTAATCCTTATCGCCGCAACTAACCGTCCCGACGTTCTCGACCCTGCTCTTATGCGTCCCGGCAGATTTGACCGTCAGGTAATCGTAAGCTATCCCGACGTAAACGGACGTGAGGCTATTCTTAAGGTTCACGCACGCAAAAAGCCGCTTGCTCCCGATGTAAAGCTTAAGACTATTGCAAAAACAACCGCAGGCTTTACAGGCGCAGACCTTGAAAACCTTCTCAACGAAGCCGCACTTCTTGCCGCAAGAAAGAACAAAAAGGCAATTACAATGCAGGAAATTGAGGAAGCAACAGTCAAGGTTGTAGTCGGCGCAGAGAAGAAGTCAAAGGTAATGAGCGACAAGGAAAAGAAGCTGACCGCATACCACGAAGCAGGTCACGCAATCCTCTTTGACAAGCTTGAAACACAGGATCCCGTTCACGAGATTTCAATTATCCCCAGAGGTATGGCAGGCGGTTACACAATGCCGCTCCCAAGTGAGGATAAGTCCTACAATTCACGCAACGAAATGATTGAGGACATTGTTGTTTGCCTCGGCGGACGTGTTGCAGAGGCACTCATTCTTGACGATATTTCAACAGGTGCTTCAAACGACATTGAAAAGGCTACCAAGACGGCACGTTCAATGGTTACAAAGTACGGTATGACCAAGGAGCTCGGCTGTATCTGTTACGGCACCGACAACAGCGCAGTATTCCTCGGCAGAGATATGGGACGTACTCAGGATTACTCAGAGGCTACAGCTGCAAAAATTGACGAGCTTGTTTTACAGATTGTAAATGACGCTTATGACAGGGCTGAAAAGATTCTCAGTGAGAACATCGACAAGCTCCACGAAATTGCCGCTTACCTCATCAAGCACGAGAAGATGGGCAGCGAGGACTTTGAGGCTGTAATGAACGGCACATATGTTGAGCCGATAGAGGTTGAAGAGAGCGATGAATCGGAAGAAACAGTTTCCGATAACGCAAACTCCGAAGCCGAGAAAGATAATTCTACAGAAGAATAATTAATCTGATAGCCTCCTTCGGGAGGCTATTGCAGAATGTAGGGCGGATAGACTTGCCCAAAATGGGGTTGAAAAATGGCACAGGATAAAATAATTGTCAGAGGGGCAAAGGAACATAACCTTAAAAATATTGACGTTGAAATTCCGAGAAATAAGCTTGTTGTGATTACAGGACTTTCAGGCTCAGGCAAAAGCTCTCTTGCATTTGACACGATTTACGCAGAGGGACAGCGCCGTTATGTTGAAAGCCTTTCATCATACGCACGAATGTTTCTCGGTCAGATGGACAAGCCGAACGTTGAAAGTATAGAGGGCTTGTCGCCTGCAATTTCAATCGACCAGAAAACCACGTCAAAAAATCCACGTTCAACTGTCGGAACCGTAACCGAAATCTACGATTATCTTCGTCTTTTGTACGCACGAATCGGCGTTCCGCACTGTACGGTCTGCGGCAGGGAAATCCGTCAGCAGACGGTTGACCAGATTGTCGATAAAATTATGTCCTACGACGAGGGCACGAAAATTCAGATTATGGCACCTGTTGTGCGTGGCAGAAAGGGCGAACATGCAAAGGTACTCGACAGCGCAAGAAAGTCGGGATTTGTGCGTGTGCGTGCCGACGGAATAATCTACGATTTGTCAGAGAAAATTCCTTTAGAGAAAAATAAAAAACACAATATAGAGGTTGTTGTTGACCGTCTTGTAATCAAACCCGAGATTATGTCACGTCTTGCTGACAGCATTGAAACTGCGTCAAAGCTTGCAGGAGGACTTGTTGTTGTCAACTTTTCCGGCGGTGAGGACGTTACCTTTTCGCAGAAGTATGCCTGCCCCGAGCACGGCGTGAGCATTGACGATTTATCACCTCGTATGTTCTCGTTCAACAATCCGTTCGGTGCGTGTCCGAAATGTACGGGACTCGGTGTGTTCCTTAAGATTGACGAAAATAAAATAATTCCCGATTGGAATAAAAGTATTAAGGACGGCGGCATAAAGGGTAGCGGCTGGGCAATGGAGGGCAGTTCTATTGCGACTATGTATTTTGAGGCGCTTGCTGAAAAATACAACTTTTCGCTGTCCGAGCCGCTCAAGAATATTCCAAGATATGTTATAGATAAAATTCTCTACGGCACAGGCGATGAAAAGCTCAAAATGAACCGCAAAACCGTTTACGGAAGCGGAAGCTATGAGCAGAGCTTTGAGGGCATAATCAACAACCTTGAACGCCGTTACAGAGAAACAGGAAGCAACTGGATAAAGGACGAAATCAGCTCTTATATGACGGAAATTCCGTGTGATGAGTGTCACGGTGAACGCCTTTCAAAGGAGAGTCTTGCCGTTACGGTCGGCGGAATCAATATTTCACAATTCTGCAAAATGTCGGTAATTGACGCACTCGACTTTGTCAGAAAGCTTGAGCTTACCGAAAAAGAACAGATTATTGCCAAGGAAATAATCAAGGAGATAATCGAAAGGCTCAACTTCCTCAAAAGCGTAGGTCTTGGCTACCTTACGCTTTCAAGAAGCTCGGGCACACTGTCGGGCGGTGAAAGCCAGCGAATCAGGCTTGCAACGCAGATAGGAAGCTCACTTATGGGAGTTCTCTATATTCTCGACGAGCCGAGTATCGGACTTCACCAGCGTGACAATGAAAAGCTGTTAAATACCCTCAAGCATCTGCGTGATCTCGGAAATACTGTTATTGTCGTTGAGCATGACGAGGACACTATGTATGCCGCCGACTGCATTGTTGACGTAGGTCCCGGCGCAGGAATACACGGCGGTGAGATTGTCTGCACAGGCGACGCAGATAAAATCAAAGCCTGCGAAAAGTCAATCACAGGACAGTATTTAAGCGGCAAACGTTGTGTTCCTGTTCCCGAAAAGCGCAGAAAGGGCAACGGAAAATTCCTTGAAATCAAGGGTGCTGAACAGAATAACCTTAAAAATATCAACGTTAAAATCCCCCTCGGTGAGCTTATCTGCGTAACAGGCGTATCGGGTTCGGGAAAAAGCTCCCTAATTAACGAAATTCTCTACAAAACTCTTGCACGTGAATTAAACGGCGCAAAGACAATTTCGGGTAAGCACAAGGAAATCAAAGGACTTGAAAACCTCGACAAGGTAATTGCAATCGACCAGAGTCCGATTGGCAGAACTCCTCGTTCAAACCCTGCAACATATACGGGCTTGTTTACCGACATTAGAGCATTGTTTGCCTCAACGCAGGACGCAAAAATGCGTGGCTTTAATCAGAGCCGATTCTCCTTTAACGTAAAGGGCGGCAGATGTGAGGCTTGTCAGGGTGACGGAATAATTAAGATAGAAATGCACTTTCTGTCCGACGTTTACGTTCCCTGCGAGGTTTGCAAGGGCAAACGCTACAACCGTGAAACGCTCGAGGTCAAGTACAAGGGCAAGTCAATCAGCGATGTTCTTGATATGTCTGTTGAGGAGGCAATGGAGTTCTTTGCGAACATTCCGAAAATCTACAGAAAGCTGAAAACCCTGTTTGATGTCGGACTCGGCTACGTAAAACTCGGACAGCCTGCAACAACGCTTTCGGGCGGTGAAGCACAGAGAGTAAAGCTTGCAACGGAGCTGTCAAAGCGCAGTACAGGCAAGACGATTTATATTCTCGACGAGCCGACAACAGGACTTCATATTGCCGATGTTCACAGGCTTGTTGACGTTTTGCAGATGCTTGTAGAGGGCGGAAATACTGTTGTGGTCATCGAGCATAACCTCGATTTGATAAAGACTGCCGATTATATAATCGACCTCGGCCCTGAGGGCGGAGATAACGGCGGAGAAATCGTAGCGCTCGGAACTCCCGAAAAGGTTGCAGAAAACGAAAAATCCTTTACGGGACAGTATTTAAAACATTTTCTGAATAAATAAAGGATAGATTTTTATTGTAGCGAGCGACGCCCTCGGCGCTCATAAAAGACAATTTTAAAAATAAAAAAATTTTTTCGAAAAGTTGCATAAAAATATGCAACTTTTTCTTTTTTTGCCCTGTAAGTGGAGGTGATAAATTGAACGAACAGATTATTCTGGCGTTGCTTTCGTTTGCAGGCACATTAATCGGAACACTTGCAGGCATATTTGCAACGTCAAGGCTGTCGAATTACAGGATTGAACAGCTCGAAAAAAAGGTTGACAAGCATAATAACCTTATAGAGCGTGTATATCTTATTGAACAGCACGAAGCGGTGATTGAGAATAAGCTGAAAACAGCCGACCACCGCATTTCAGACCTTGAAAACGAACAAAATCAGAGCAATACCGTATGATAGTAGTGTGCGGTACTGCACATTGAAAGGACATCAGATTATGAAAAAATTAAATTTATGTTTTACTAAAAACTGCCTTATGCGTGCTTTGCGCACATTTTTGCAGACTGTAATCGGCTATGTAATCACTAATGTGACGCTGTTTTTAAGCGGAATAGATTTTGCCGATGGTGACGTGGTAAAAAATGCATTAATCGGTCTTGCAATCTCTGCGTTGTCGGCAGGAGCGGCGGCAGTAATGAATATTGAAAAAGGGGAAGATAAAAGTGGCTAAAAGAATTTATTTAAGTCCGTCAAATCAGTTTGTAAACTTCTACGCAACGGGCAGCACAAACGAAATGGCACAGTGCGATAAAATTGCAAAGGCAACGGCAACTGCACTTAAAAGATGCGGCTTTGAAGTAAAGGTAGGCAGTTCCGGCGACAGTATGCAGAATCGCTGTAATGAATCCGACAGTTTTAACGCAGACATTCATATGCCGATTCATACAAATGCGTACAACGGACAGGTGACAGGAGGAACGAGAATTTTCTGCCTTAATTCAAACGGCAGAAAGGCATGTCAGGCAGTTTTAAACGAGCTTGGCAAAATCTCACCCGGCACAGCCGACAGCATAACCTATCAGACAGGACTTTATGAAATCAACGTGCCGAAAGCGCTTACTGTCTACGTTGAGTGTGAATTTCACGACACAAAAACAGGTGCAGGCTGGATTATCAATAACACAACAAAAATCGGAGAAGCAATCTGCAAAGGACTTTGCTCCTACTTTGGTGTAAAGTATAAATCAGCCTCATCAGGCTCGGGGAATTCATCATCAGGCAGTTCAGGCACATCATCAGCCTTTAAAAGCTATATCGTAAGAATCACACCCTCTGACGGTGTAAACATTCGAAAGGGTGCAGGAACAGACTACGCCATTGTAGGTGCAATCGCACAGGGCGGAGCATATACAATCGTTGCTGAAAAAAGCGGCAAGGGCGCAAAGAAATGGGGCAAGCTTAAAAGCGGAGCCGGCTGGATAGCCCTCGACTTTACGGAAAAAATAGAATAAAAGAAGTCTGTGTAAGCAAATAATAAAAAAACAGGCGGTTTTGCATTTAGCAAAACCGCCAAATCTTTATCTTTTAAATTTCTTTATCAGAATTTAATCTTTTCGGCAATGTATTCGCTTAACTTATCAATAGCAACTCTTTCCTGCTGCATTGTGTCACGGTCACGGACAGTCACACAGCCGTCCTCAATTGAGTCAAAGTCGTATGTAATGCAGAACGGTGTGCCGATTTCATCCTGACGTCTGTAACGCTTGCCGATTGAGCCTGCATCGTCATAGTCAACCATAAAGTCCTTGGTAAGCATTTCATAAACTTCCTCTGCTTTTTCGTTGAGCTTTTTAGACAACGGAAGAACAGCAGCCTTGAACGGAGCAAGTGCGGGGTGGAAATGCATAACAACTCTTGTGTCCTTTTCGTCAATAACCTCTTCGTCGTATGCCTCAACAACAAGAGCAAGGAAAAGACGTTCAACACCGAGCGACGGCTCAATAACATACGGAATATACTTCTCGTTAGTTGTCTGGTCGAAGTATTCAAGTGCCTTGCCGCTTGTGTTGCTGTGCTGTGTAAGGTCGTAGTCTGTTCTGTCGGCAACGCCCCAGAGCTCGCCCCAGCCGAACGGGAAGAGGTACTCAAAGTCAGTAGTAGCCTTCGAATAGAAGCAAAGCTCCTCGGGTGAGTGGTCACGCAGACGGAGGTTTTCTTCTTTGATGTTGAGCGAATAAAGGAAGTCACGACAGAAGCCTCTCCAGTACTCAAACCATTCAAGGTCAGTACCGGGCTTGCAGAAGAATTCAAGCTCCATCTGTTCAAATTCACGCACACGGAAAATGAAGTTACCGGGAGTAATTTCGTTACGGAAGCTCTTGCCGACCTGTGCAACACCGAACGGAATTTTCTTGCGGCTTGTTCGCTGAATGTTAGAGAAGTTTACGAAAATGCCCTGTGCAGTTTCGGGACGAAGGTAAATTTCGTTCTTGCTGTCCTCGGTAACGCCCTGAAATGTCTTGAACATAAGATTGAACTGACGAATGTCTGTAAAATTATGCTTGCCGCAGTTGGGGCAGGGAATAGCCTTTTCCTTGATGTAGTCCATCATCTGCTCGTTAGTCCAGCCAGCAACGTTAGTACCGTCAAAGTCCTCAATAAGGTTGTCGGCACGGTGACGTGTTTTACATTCCTTACAGTCCATAAGAGGGTCGGAAAATCCGCCGAGGTGACCTGATGCAACCCAGGTCTGCGGATTCATAAGAATAGCAGAGTCAAGACCTACGTTGTACTTGTTTTCCTGAACGAACTTTTTAAGCCAGGCGTTCTTGATGTTGTTTTTAAGAGCCATACCGAGAGGACCGTAATCCCATGTATTTGCAAGACCGCCGTAAATTTCAGAGCCCGGATATACAAAGCCTCTGCCTTTGCAAAGGGCAACGATTTTGTCCATAGTCTTTTTTGTATTTTCCATAAATGTAACCTCATTTCCGATAGAATATATACAATAAAAATAATACAATTATTTTCCTCTTGTGTCAAGAGTTTATGCCAAACAGAAATTTATTCGCAGTTTATTATAAATATTGCTTATTTCCCTTATTTGTGATATAATAACTAAAATTGCGTTAGTTTACCCTTTTTAATTCGGAGGTAGAATTTTGGTAGTGTTCGGAATTGACCCCGGCTATGCAATAGTCGGTTGGGGAGCAATCAGCTTTAAGTCAAATACATACAAGGCTCTCGGCTACGGTTCAGTTGAAACGCAGGCTCATACCGACTTTAACCAAAGGCTTGAATATATTTACGACGAGCTGTATGCAATACTAAACCGTTGCCGTCCCGACGCACTTGCAATTGAAAGACTGTATTTTCAGACAAATCAGAAAACCGCAATCAAGGTTGCACAGGCAAGAGGAGTAACACTCCTTGCGGCACAAAAGCTGAAAATACCGATTTTCGAGTATACTCCGCTACAGGTCAAAACAGCCGTAACAGGATACGGCAAGGCGAAAAAACCACAGGTTATGGAAATGACGCGCAGACTTTTAAAACTTGACGAAGTGCCGAAGCCCGACGATACAGCCGACGCACTTGCAATTGCAATATGCCACGCACAGGCGGCTGGCTCGGATTTACGTCAGGCAATGTTCAGGAAAGGAATATAAAAATGCTTTATTCCGTTAAAGGAAAGTTAATTCACACAACGTCGTCGAGCGCAGTTGTAGAGTGCGGCGGCGTGGGATATAACTGTCAGACAACAATCAACACACTCAAAACCCTCAAATTAAACACAGAGGTAATGCTTTATACATACCTTAATGTCAGGGAGGACGCAGTCGAGCTTTTCGGCTTTGCCACCAAAACCGAGCTTGACACCTTCAAAACGCTCATAAGCGTAAGCGGAGTCGGTCCAAAGGCAGGACTGTCAGTCTTGTCGGAATTAAGTCCCGAACAGGTTGCAATGGCTATTGCAACCGACGACATTAAAACAATCACAAGGGCGCAGGGAATCGGAAAGAAAATTGCACAGCGAATTGTGCTTGAATTAAAGGATAAGCTTGCCAAGGCATCGTCGTCCGACGGCTCAATGTCAGCCGTAACCTCGGGTGCGGCAAATGCAGTAACGGGTAATATTCCGAAAGCAATTGAAGCTTTGGGAGTGCTCGGCTACTCACCGTCAGACGTTTCACCCGTGCTTGCAGCGCTTGACAGCTCACTGCCTGTTGAACAGCTAATTGCCCTGACATTAAAGCAGATGGGAAGAAATTAAGATGAGTAAAATGGAATTTTCAGAAGAATTTGACTTTGAAAACAGAATACTTGATACTTCCGAAATCCCCGAGGATTCAGCCGACGGCGAAAATCCGTTAAGACCGAAAACGCTTGATGAATACATAGGACAGGACAAGGCAAAGGAAAACTTAAGGGTGTTCATTGAGGCGGCAAAAATAAGAGGCGAAACGCTCGACCACGTTTTGCTCTACGGCCCACCGGGACTCGGAAAAACAACGCTTGCGGGAATAATCGCAAATGAGCTTGGCGTTTCGGTAAGAATAACGTCAGGCCCTGCAATTGAAAAGCCCGGTGATTTGGCGGCTTTGCTTACGAACCTCAACGAGGGCGATGTGCTTTTTATTGACGAAATCCACCGTTTAAGCAGAGCGGTAGAGGAAATATTATATCCGTCAATGGAGGACTTTGCAATCGACATCATAACAGGCAAAGGACAAATGGCGGCTTCATATCACCTGCCGCTTCCGAAGTTTACGCTTGTCGGAGCAACAACAAGAGCAGGTCAGCTTACGGCTCCTCTGCGTGACCGTTTCGGCGTTGTGTTAAGACTTGAACTCTACACGCCCGAGGAGCTTGCTCAAATCGTAACGAGAAGCGCAGGAATTTTAGGAATAAAAATCGAGCACGACGGTGCGCTTGAAATAGCCTCACGTTCAAGAGGAACACCGAGAATTGCAAACAGACTTTTAAAGCGTGTGCGTGACTTTGCACAGGTTATGTCTGACGGAGTAATCAACGTCGAGTCTGCAAGAACGGCGCTTGACAGGCTCGAAATTGACGAGCTCGGTCTTGACCAAAACGACAGACGAATGCTGGAAGCGATTATCCGCTTTTACAACGGCGGTCCTGTAGGACTTGAAACGCTCGCAGCGGCAATCGGCGAGGAGGCAGTTACGATAGAGGACGTTTACGAGCCGTATCTTCTGCAAATCGGATTTTTAAGCAGAACGCCGAGGGGAAGATGCATAACCGCTGAAGCGTGCAGACATCTCGGTTACGATTTCCCGAAGGGCACTGTAAATGCAATGCCCACCCAGCCGAGCTTGTTTGATAAAAATTAAGCAAAATTATTATAAATTTGAAATTACGGAGGAAAACAATTATGGGAAGACTATTCGGAACAGACGGTGCAAGAGGAGTTGCAAATTCCGAGCTTACAGCAGAGCTTGCAATGAATATCGGCAGAGCCGCCGCAATGGTGCTTATCAGCGACGAGGTTGAGCACCCGACGATTCTAATCGGCAAGGACACACGTCTTTCGGGCGATATGCTCGAGGGTGCGCTGATTGCCGGACTTTGCTCCGTAGGCGCAAATGTCGAGCTTCTCGGCGTAGTGCCGACCCCTGCGGTTGCATATCTTATCGGCAAGTATAACGCTGACGCAGGCATTATGATTTCAGCCTCTCACAACCCATTTGAATTTAACGGAATCAAGATTTTCAGCTCTGACGGCTGTAAGCTGCCCGACGACCTTGAAAACAGAATCGAAGAAATTGTACTTGATAACGCAGTGCCTTACGCCCTTGCAAAGGACGAAAATATCGGCAAGGTTACGAGGATGGAAACTGCCGTTGAAGATTATGTTGACCACGTTGCAAAGTCAATCGGCTGTGACCTTGAGGGTATGGAAATTGCCCTTGACTGCTCCAACGGCTCATCTTCACGCACAGCCGAAAAGCTCTTTACAAAGCTCGGCGCAAAGGTGCATATGCTCTTTGACAATCCCGACGGAATCAACATCAACAAGGACTGCGGTTCTACTCACATCAACAGACTTCAGAACTATGTTCGTGAGCACAAGCTCTGCTGCGGTCTTGCCTTTGACGGCGATGCCGACAGATGCCTTGCAGTTGACGAAAACGGCAACCTCGTTGACGGCGACTACCTCATTGCAATCTGCGCAAAGGATATGAAGGACAGAGGTGTCCTCAAGAAAAACGCCGTTGTCGGCACTGTTATGACAAATATGGGCTTCAACAAGTTCTGCGACGCAAACGGTATGACCTTTGTTTCAACAAAGGTCGGCGACCGCTACGTTCTTGAAGCAATGCTTCGTGAGGGCTACAATATCGGCGGTGAGCAGAGCGGGCACATTATTTTCCTCGACTACGCAACAACAGGTGACGGCGAGCTTTCGGGTGCAATGATTTTAAGCATAATGAAACGCACGGGCGAAAAATTAAGCGCACTTGCAAAGGTTATGGAGCGTATGCCGCAGGTGCTTATCAACGTTAAGGTCAGCGCAGAGGGCAAGCTTGCTTTCTACACAGATAAAGAAGTAAAGGCTGAAATCAAGCGTGTTACCGAAATTCTCGGCGACAGAGGAAGAATTTTAGTCCGTGTTTCGGGAACAGAGCCGCTTGTAAGAGTAATGCTCGAGGGCGAAAACCTCGAGGAAATTCAGAGCCTTGCAGAGGAGTCTGCACAGGTTGTAAGGGAAAGATTGTCATAATGCGATTATCGGAAAATTGGAAGGATTACGAGCTTATTGATACCTCTGACGGCGAACGCCTTGAACGCTGGGGAGATATAATTCTCATTCGTCCCGACCCGCAGATTATCTGGTCAACAAAAAAGGAAAATCCCCTCTGGCACTCGGCACACGCAAGGTACCACCGCAGTAACAAGGGCGGCGGTTACTGGGAGCAGTACAAAAAAGTTCCCGACCGCTGGACAATAAACTACGATAAGCTTGTTTTCAATATAAAGCCTATGGGCTTCAAGCATACGGGAGTATTCCCCGAACAGGCTGTAAACTGGGATTTTGCCGCCGAAAAAATAAGGAATGAAAACAGACCGCTCAAGGTGCTCAACCTTTTCGGCTATACAGGCTGTGCAACGCTTGCGTGCTTAAGCGCAGGCGCAAGCGTGTGCCACGTTGACGCATCAAAGGGTATGGTGCAGTGGGCAAAGGAAAATGCACAGTCAAGCGGTCTTGCCGATAAACCCGTCAGGTGGCTTGTTGACGACTGCGTAAAGTTTGTTCAGCGTGAAATCAGACGCGGCAACAAATATGACGGCATAATAATGGACCCACCGTCCTACGGCAGAGGTCCGGGCGGCGAGGTCTGGAAGCTTGAAGAACAGCTCTTTTCGCTTGTTTTTCTTTGCAAACAGGTCTTGTCCGACAACCCTGTTTTCTTTATACTTAACTCATACACAACGGGTCTTTCACCCGCTGTAATGGAATATCTGCTCGGCATACTGCTCAAAAAGGAATTTGGCGGCAGTGTTTCAAGCAATGAAATCGGTCTTTATGTCACCGACACGGGGCTCATTCTGCCGTGCGGTTCGACTGCAATCTGGGAGAAGTAGTTAATGAATTTTATCTCGCTTGAGAATGTTGTTTTTTCTTATACTGATGACGAAAATGAAAAGGTTGAAAAAAATGCCGTTGACGGCGTATCGCTTAATATAAAAAAAGGAGAGTTTGTTGCTTTGCTCGGTCACAACGGCTGTGGCAAATCCACAATAGCAAAGCACCTCAACGCTATGCTTTTGCCCGACAGCGGCAGAGTTCTGATTGACGGCGACGACACTTCCGATGAAGAAAAAACCTATGATATAAGAAAAAAGGTAGGTCTTGTGCTTCAGAATCCCGACAATCAGCTTGTTGCAAGCATTGTTGAGGAGGACGTTGCCTTCGGTCCCGAAAACCTCGGAATACCTCCGCAGGAAATCAGAGAGCGTGTTGATTACGCTCTTAAGGCTGTCGGTATGTATGAATACAGGGAACACGCACCTTACAAGCTTTCGGGCGGTCAGAAGCAGAGAGTTGCAATTGCAGGAATCCTTGCAATGCTCCCCGAATGTATCGTGCTTGACGAGCCGACTGCAATGCTCGACCCGAACGGACGTGACGAGGTTCTTTCAACACTTCTCAAGCTGAATAAAGAGAAAAACATAACCGTTGTACTTATCACTCACTATATGGACGAGGCTGTGCTTGCCGACAGAGTAGTGGTAATGGACAGCGGAAAAATTCTCACGCAGGGAACTCCCGACAAGGTTTTCTCCCAAGTGGAGCTGTTAAAAAAACACAGACTTGACGTTCCGCAATCAACCGAGCTTGCAAACAAGCTGCGTGGCTGCGGAGTAAAAATAGATAAAATGCCGCTTGATACCGAGGCGTGCGTAAAAATGCTTGAGGAGGTGCTGAAATGAGCAGCGTACTTGAGCTGAAAAATTTAAGCTTTGTCTACGGACAGAAAACTCCGTTTGAAAAGCGTGCAGTCGATAACGTAAGCCTTTCAATTGAAAAGGGTGAGTTTATCGGCATAATCGGTCACACAGGCTCGGGCAAGTCAACGCTTGTCCAGATGCTCAACGGTCTTATTCAGCCGACAGAGGGACAGGTTCTTCTTGACGGCGAGGACATCTGGCAGAATCCCAAGGAAATACGCAAGGTTCGCTTCAAGGTCGGAATGGTCTTTCAGTACCCCGAATATCAGCTTTTTGAAGAAACCGTTTACAAGGATATTGCTTTCGGTCCGACAAATATGGGCAAATCGGAGCAGGAAATTGATTTAGCTGTAAGAAAAGCGGCTGAATTCACCGACTTAAAGCCCGAGCTTCTGCAAAAATCTCCGTTTGACTTATCGGGCGGCGAAAAGCGCCGTGCCGCAATTGCAGGAGTAATCGCAATGGACCCAGAGGTGCTTGTGCTTGACGAGCCGACGGCAGGTCTTGACCCGATGGGACGTGATGTGCTGTTGTCGCAGATTGTGCAGTACCACAAAAAACGCAGAAATACTATCTTGCTTGTTTCTCACAGTATGGAGGATATTGCAAGGGTAGCCGACAGAATAATTGTTATGAACGAATCTCACCTTGTTATGTTTGACAAAACAAGAGAGGTGTTTTCGCACGGACGGGAGCTTGAAAAAATCGGGCTTCGGGTTCCGCAGATTACAAAAATTATGCTTGAGTTAAAGGAAAAGGGCTACGATGTGCCCGACGGGATTTTAACCGTTGACGAGGCATTCTCCGCTGTTTCCTCGCTTTTGAAAAAGGAGGGAAAAATATGGTAAGAGATGTAGCCTTCGGTCAGTATTTTCCGGGCAAAAGCCTGATTCACAAGCTCGACCCACGTGCAAAAATCCTTTTACTGATAGGATTTCTTGTAATAATTTTCTGTACGTTCAATTACTTTTCACTTTTGCTTGTTACACTGTTCACTGCTTTGATGATTTTATCAAGCGGAGTACCTGCAAAATTCTACTTTAAGAGCCTGAAAGTAATCATTTTTATATTAGTTGTTACGTCGGTTTTAAACCTCTTTTACGGTACGGGCGAGCCTATCTGGCAATGGGGAATTATCAAGGTGACGTTAAACGGAATAAACAGGGCTGTTTTTGTTACGGTAAGAATCATCTGTCTTATCCTTGCAAGCTCCTGCCTTACATTTACAACCTCGCCCACAGAGCTTACCGACGCTATCGAGCGACTTATGAAGCCGCTCAACAAAATCCACTTTCCCGTTCACGAAATCGCAATGATGATGTCGCTTGCACTTCGTTTTGTACCCACTCTGCTTGAAGAAACCGACAAGATTATGTCGGCACAAAAGGCAAGGGGAGCCGATATGGATTCGGGAAATATTATAAAAAGAGTAAAGGCTTTAATGCCTGTGCTGATACCGCTGTTCGTTTCCGCATTCAGACGTGCATATGAAATAGCAACTGCTATGGAGTGTCGCTGTTATCGTGGCGGCAGCGGACGAACAAAAATGAAGTCAATTCATATGTCAAAGCGTGACGCTTTTTCGTTTATTGCGCTTGCAGCAATAATTTGCGGAGTGATATTATGCAACATATTTATTCCGGCGGTGATTTAAGAAATCTACTGCTTACAATTTCATATGACGGCAAAAGCTTTCACGGCTGGCAGATTCAGCAGAATGCGCTAACTGTTCAGGAGGTTTTTCAGACCTCGCTTGAAAAGATTATCGGCAGTGACTTTGATGTTAAGGGGTGCAGCCGCACCGACAGCGGAGTTCACGCAAATATGTACTGCATAAGCCTTAAAACTTTCCATCCGATTAAACCCGAACGCTTAAAGGCGGCGCTAAACCGCTGGCTTCCGAAATCGGTTGCAGTGCTCGACTGCAAGGAAGTTCCCCTTGATTTTCACGCACGATACAGCTGTGTGAGCAAGGAATATATTTATAAAATCTGGAACAGCGAGGTTCGCAATCCGTTTCTTGACGGCTATGCGTTCCACCACAGATATAAAATTGATGAAGAAATGCTCAATAAAGCGGCTCAGGCGTATGTGGGAAGTCACGACTTTACCTCGTTCTGTACGCTTGATAACCGTGAAATGGGCGATATGACAAGAAACGTAAAGAGCTTTTCCGTAACACGTGACGGTGAGCTCGTCACAATGAAGGTGGAAGCTGACGGTTTTCTCTACAATATGGTAAGAATAATGGTAGGCACTCTGTTGCGTGTTCAGCAGGGAAAGATTCCTGCCGACGGAATTGCGGAAATTATTGAAAAAAAAGACAGAAAGTTTGCAGGCCCTACCGCACAGGCGTGTGGTCTGTATTTAAATAAAGTAAATTATTAATGTATTGTGTATTTCCTTTTAGGGGAGTGAAAATGGGTGTTTAAAAAATTCAAAGGACATTACGCCGAACGCAAAAACTCCGAACGTGATGTAATCAGCTATGAAGATATGCCGCTTGATGATTACGAGCAGGAAAAAACCGACATATCACCCGAAGCGGTCAAAAAAATACTTATCGGCGTTTGCATTGCGCTTGCGGCAGGACTTATTGTTTTTGCCTTTGCTAACCGTGACAAGCTCACGTGGGACAATATCTCTAACTGGTGGACGTATGACGTACTCGGAAATGCAGGCAACGGTTATCCCGTAAACCTTATCGGTACCGAGGTCAAGTCGGGAAACTTTGCAGTAAATCAGGGGCACGTTGCCTACGCTTCAGATACTTCTTTTGTTACACTCAATTCAACAGGAAGCGAGGTTGCAAACGTTCAGCTCCGCTATTCAAAGCCTGTAATGAAGTCGTCGGGCAACAGATTTTTAACCTACGGCATAGGCACAACAGGCTACCAGCTTCAGGACTTTGACGGTATGCTTTACTCCGGCGAAGCCGAGGGTGCAATATATACCGCAGACATCTCCTCAAACGGAGTCTACGGCATTGTTACCGAGGGCAGCGGCTACCTTTCAATCCTCTATGTTTTCAACAGCAATAACAACAGAATCTACAAGTATTCGTTCTCCGAATATTACATAAATTCAATTACACTCAACAGTGACGGAAGCGGCTGTGTTGCCTGCGGAATTACAAGTGACAACGGAGCAGTAAAGACAGGCGTCTATGTGCTTGATTTTACAAAGGAAGAGCCTGTTTCCCAGTACAGCATAAGCGGAGATACAATAGTTGACTGCGATTATCTCAACGACAACAGAGCAGTGCTTGTAGGTCAGTCCTCGTCCTACATTATCAAAAAGGGAGAGGAAAACTACGTTACAATAAAATATGACAACAAAACACTTGCAAATTACTGTTTCAATCCCGATACAAATTCTTTTGCACTTGCACTTTCAAAAAGCGGTGACGGAAGAAGCTGTATGATTGAAATTTACAACGATAACGGAGAAAAGACAAGCTCAATTGACACCAACTACGGCGCAGAGTCGATTTCTCTTTATAAGGGCACAGTTGCAATTCTTGACGGCAACACAGCTTACGGCTTTAACAGCGAAGGTACACAGCTTTACTCCTGCAATACAGACACAGGTTCAAAAAGGCTTATTCTTACCTCCGACAACACTGCCTATGTTTTAAGCGTAAATCAGGTGAGATTTTTTGACTTGTCAAAAAGCTCAACAAAAGATACAGCAAATTGATTTTTGGAGTAATCTATGATAACGGATATAATAATTATAGCAGTCATAGTCCTGTTTACATTAATAGGCGTAAAGCGAGGATTGGCAAAAACCCTGCTTAACCTTGCCGGACTTGTCGTTACGGCAATATCGGCTTATTATCTTTCTTCTTTCCTATCACAGCTTATTTATGACTCGTTTCTTAAACAGACGGTAATTAATAACATTCAGCAGATGGTTGAACAAAACGGAATTGACTATGCACTGAGCAACTGTCTTGAAGCCGTACCGCAGTGGATAAACGGAATACTCTCGTTTATTATAGGCATTTTCGGAATCAGCTTAAATGAATATCAGAGTCAGATGTCACTGCCGAAGAATGTTTCAACCTCAGTAAGCCAGATTGTTGAAAGTGCAGTTTCTCCTGTTGTGACCTCTGTTCTGGCAATTATACTCATAATTGTACTATTCATAATTATTTTAATTATAGCCAAAAAGCTTGTTAGGCTTATCTCAAAGGTGTTCAATATTCCTGTAATCAAGCAGATAAATCAGCTTCTCGGAGGAATTTTCGGTTTAGCCGAGGGATTGCTGATTGTCTTTATTGCGGTAAACATTTTCGATATTGTAACAGTATTTACAAATCCTGCTTTGCTGAATAACGAGCTTTTCAACGGTGCAGTTTTTAAATTTTTTTCTATGACAGTATAGGGTATATAGAGTTATTTAAAATTTCTATGGGGTGATTTTATGGATAACAATGAAAAGTGGAGCTTTAAAGCGAAAGACTTAATTACAATTCCGAATATTCTGACTTACATCAGAATAATTCTGATTGTTCCTTTTGTTTGCTTTTTTCTTAAAGAGAATTATATTCCTGCCGTAATCTGTATAGGCGTTTCGGGACTTACCGATTGCTTTGACGGAATGATTGCACGCAGATTCAATCAGGTAACCTCACTCGGAAAAATCCTTGACCCTATAGCAGACAAATTCACGCTTTTAGCGGTTGTAATCTGTATGGTAATATATGTTCCGTTTGTTCTTCCCGTACTTGTCGTACTTCTTTTAAAGGACGTTTTAATGCTCCTAGGCGGAATGGACCTGATTAACAAGGGTATAACTCCCCCTGCGGCAAAGTGGTACGGTAAGGTCGGAACGGTAGTATTTTACCTGTCGGTATTTGCAATAATTTTTCTTAAAGCCGCTTTCCGGTTTGAGAACTTTGCGCTTGACGTTTCGCTCCTGTCGGTAACGGCAATAACTATGCTTTTTGCACTTTATCAGTACGGAAAAATTTATTTTCAGCTTATCAGAGAGCACAACAGCAAGGAAAAATCAAAAGAAAATGCAGAAAGTAAATAATTTGACAAATTACCATTGAAATTTACATCATAAACATATATAATGTATACTAATTAAATATTAAACTTTGCCTTTGCATATTGCAGGCGTTACATAATATTTATAATAATACTGAATGAAAGCTATCCAAAATTTTTACATATAAGGAGAATACTATGCTTTGCAGCAGATGTGGAAAACGACAGGCAGTTGTTTTCGTTTCTAATACTAACTCAAAAGACGCTCCGACGGTAGGTTATTGCCTTACATGTGCAAAGGAGCTTGGCATAAAACCTGTTGAGGATTTAATCAGCAAAATGGGAATTTCCGACGAGGATCTTGAAAATGTACAGGATCAGATGAACAGCCTTATGCAGAATATGGGCGAAAACGGCGACATTTCCCAGCTTATGGAACAGCTCGGTGCTGACAATCTTGCAGAACAAATGGACCAATTTGATGCCGAAAACGGCGGAAGTGACGACGATGATTTTTCGCACGGAGCTCCTGCTTTTCCTGCATTTTTCAACAATATCTTCGGCGGTCAGAATAATGCGTCATCAGGCAAGGACGGCTCAAAGCCGAATAAAAAGGATAAGAAAGAGAAAAAGAGAAAACATATAGGCCTTTATTGCGAGGACTTGACACGCAAAGCAAGAGAGGGCAAAATTGACAGAATTATCGGACGTGATACGGAAATCGAACGTGTTATTCAGATTCTGTCACGCCGTACAAAGAACAACCCCTGCCTTATCGGTGAACCCGGCGTGGGTAAAACCGCAATCGCAGAGGGACTTGCGCTTCGTATTGCATCGGGAAATGTACCGCAAAGACTTAAAAATAAGGAAATTCAGCTCCTAGACCTCACTTCTCTTGTAGCAGGAACGCAGTTCAGAGGTCAGTTTGAAAGCCGTATCAAGGGACTTGTTACCGAAATCAAGGAAAGCGGAAATGTAATCCTCTTTATAGACGAGGTGCACAGCCTTGTCGGAACAGGTGACAACGAAGGCACAATGAACGCCGCTAATATCTTAAAGCCTGCTCTTTCAAGGGGCGAGGTACAGGTAATCGGCGCAACAACCTTTAACGAATACAGAAAATACATTGAAAAAGACTCTGCTCTTGAAAGAAGATTCCAGCCTGTTAAGGTCGGCGAGCCTACAATTGCACAGACAATAGATGTTATTGCAGGTGTAAAGAGCTATTATGAACAGCACCACAGAGTAATTGTTGACGACGACGTAGTGCGCAAGACGGTAATTCTCTCCGAACGTTACATTACAGACAGATTCCTTCCCGATAAGGCAATCGACCTTTTAGACGAAAGCTGTGCCTGTGCCGCATTACGCAACAAATCAATGGAGCGTTACGATAAGCTTAATGAAGAAAAATCAAAGCTTTCACTTAAGAAAGAAGATATTTCAACAGCCGAGGAGGTTGACTACGAGGCACTTGCAGAGGTCAATACAAGCCTTGCAAGAATAGATTCCGAGCTTTCGCAGATTGACCCCGAAAGCCTTACAGCAAAGGTTACCGAGGAGGATATTGCTAAGGTTATCGAGCTTTGGACGGGTATTCCTGCATCAAGAATCAGAGAAAACGAGCTTTCAAAGCTTGCTGACCTTGAAGATGAGCTTAAAAAGAAAATCATCGGACAGGATGAAGCCGTTGAGGTGCTCGCTTCGGCAATCAAGCGCAGCCGTTGCCAGATTTCGCCAAGGCGCAGACCTGCGTCATTCATATTCGTAGGACCTACGGGCGTTGGTAAAACAGAGCTCGTAAAGGTTTTAAGCCAGCAGTTATTCGATACACCCGAAACGCTTATAAGACTTGATATGTCGGAGTTTATGGAGAAACACTCGGTGTCAAAGATTATCGGTTCACCGCCGGGATATGTCGGCTACGACGAGGCAGGACAGGTGACCGAAAAGGTTCGCCGCCGTCCGTATTCGGTGCTTCTGTTTGATGAAATTGAAAAGGCTCACCCCGATGTGCTCAATATACTGCTCCAGATTCTCGACGAGGGCAAGGTAACAGACGCACACGGCAGAGCAGTAAATTTTGAAAATACAGTTATTGTAATGACCTCAAACGCCGGTTCAACGAGCAACGACAGCGCACTCGGCTTTGGCAAAACGCAGGAGGATGCGTCAAAGGAAAGAGTAATGAAAGCCCTTTCCGAGTTTCTCCGCCCCGAGTTTATCGCCCGTGTTGACGAGGTAATCGTGTTCAATACACTCACAAAGGATAATTTTGTTAAGATTGCAAATCTTATGCTTTCCGAATATGTGCCTACTCTCGAAGAAAAGCACATTAAGTTTACGTTTGATGATAAGGCTTGCGAGTATCTTGCCGAGAAATCCTGCTCGGGCAAGAGCGGAGCAAGAGATTTGAGAAACACAATCAGACGTGAGGTAGAGGAAAAGATTGCTACTGCAATGATTGAATCAGGCAATGACAGCATAAGCGCAATGAATGTAACATCGGACAGAGAAAAAATTATTTTAGAGTCAATTTAACCCTTGACAATGCAACGGAATAGTGATATAATTAATTCCGTTGCAGATAAGCGGATGTAGTTTAGTGGTAGAACTTCAGCCTTCCAAGCTGATCGTGTGGGTTCGATTCCCATCATC
>DPHV01000024.1:450854-470012 GCA_003521625.1 Ruminococcus sp. | reverse complement strand
TCGAAGCCGAGCGTTAAGAAAACGTCACAGTGTGACGTTTTTAGCGAGGAGCGTTGATGATATGCTTTCCCAAAAACGTGAACCCAACATGCGAGATGGTCTTTTCAAAAGATGAACTTACATCATCCGCTCCAAAAATAAGAGCACCCGATAAGGGTGCTTTTATTTTTGGCAAAGCGGATTGGGAATCGAAGCCGAGCGTTAAGAAAACAGTCCGGTGGAATGTTTTTAGCCCGTATCGCAGAAGGTATAATCAGATTAAATTATTTCAAAATAGGTCTTCTCAAAAACGGTCAACGGTGTATAATTATACTTGACCGATTTGAACAACGGAGGGAGAAAAATGAACGTAATTGAAACAAAAGGACTTACAAAATATTACGGCAAGTCAAGGGGAATTATCGATTTGAACCTGTCTGTTGCCGAGGGTGAATTTTTCGGATTTATAGGTCCGAACGGAGCAGGAAAAAGCACGACAATACGCACACTTCTGGGACTTATTAATAAGAGCGGCGGTACAGCGGAAATCTTCGGCAAGAATGTTGAAACAAACAAAAAGGAAATACTTGCAGAATTAGGTTATCTTCCTTCCGAGGCTGTTTTTTACTCGGGAATGAGAGTGAAAGACGTTATTAAGCTGTCAGCAGATTTGCGTAAAAAGGATTGCAAGAAAGAAGCAAAAGAGCTTTGCGAAAGACTTGAACTTGACACAGAAAAAAAGGTTGAGGAGCTGTCATTCGGCAACCGCAAAAAGGTTGCGATAGTCTGCGCACTCCAGCATAAACCACGTATTTGCTGTTACAGCTTGAGCTTGCAGGAGTCTGCTTTGGCGTTTCTGCTTTTCTACGCCGAGGAAGTATCGGAACAGGACTCGGAATTGCAGTGATAATGTATTTTTTGAATATCATAGCAAACCTGACCGAAAGTGCAGAATTTCTGAAATACATAACTCCGTTCGGTTATGCTGACGGAGCAGAAATTGTAAGAAACGTAAGCCTTGATATGAATATGATTGCAATAGGAATTTTGTTTGCCGTTATAGGAATTTCGGCAGGCTTTGTGAAATATTGCAGAAAAGACATTTCATAAATAGATATAATGAATTAACCGCCCACGAAGAAAAAACTTCGTGAGCGGTTTTGTCTGTTATATCAGTCGTTAAATTCCCATTCCGTTATTTTATTTCCATTTACAAGAAATGCTTTCTTTGAAATTTCAGCCATTGGCGTGTCGCTTAAGCTGTCTGAATAAAACTCGTCAATTTCTCCGTCCTTAAATTCCTCGTAAAATCTCCTTACCTTTTCCCTACCGTGACAGTTTACTCCGCTGTATTTTCCGCTTTTGCTGTCAACCTTTGATGCGATAAGGTGATTAATCCCTAAATTTCTGCAAATTGGGGCAAGCAGAAATTCAGGTGATGCCGAGATAATCACGTCATCGCTCTTTTTCTGTTTTATGTAAAAGTCCTTGATTTTATCGCAGTTTTTATCCCAAAACTCTGTAACGTCTTTTTCTGCGTTGCACTTTGTAAGAAAGCGGTACATTTTCTCTTTAAATTCGGTTTTGGTGCCCTTTTTAAAAACATAAAATCTTAAAAAGGCGAATAAAAGCGACGGCGCAAGCAAAATGATACTCTTGTGCTTTTTAAGGCAGAACATATAAAAATCCGCCGTAGAGTCGCCGTCATAAATAGTTTTGTCAAAATCGTAAGCGTTCATATTTTATTTCTTTCCGTTATCAATTATGTTTATTACATTATAATATTACGTGCAGTATTTTTCAAGTTGTAAAAATTAATTAAAATTAAAGTAGTAATTATTGAATTTTGCAAGTCTTTATGTTAAAATGAAAAAGTATAGATATACAAAATAAGGAGTATCATAAAATGATAACGCATTTGCTGACAAGAATTGATTTGATGATGAATTCCTTTTCGAAAGGTCAGAAAAGGATTGCTCTATATATAGAAGAACATTACGACAAGGCGGCTTTTATGACCGCATCAAAGCTCGGCGAAACAGTCGGAGTATCCGAAAGCACGGTTGTACGCTTTGCTTCCGAACTCGGCTACGACGGTTATCCGAAGCTTCAGAAGGCTATGCAGGAGATGATTAGAAACAAGCTCACCTCCGTTCAGCGTATTGAAGTGACTTCGGGACGTATCGGCAACGACAACGTGCTTGACAGTGTTCTGAATCAGGATATTGAAAAAATCAGAAGAACGATTGAAGAAACCTCTCACGAGGATTTTAACCGTGCCGTTGACGAAATCTGCAAGGCAGAGCGTATCTATATTTTCGGTGTTCGCTCAACCGCCGCAATTGCAAACTTCCTCGCTTACTATTTTGAGCTTATTTTCGATAACGTGCGTGTAATCAACACAACAAGTGCAACCTCTACATACGAGCATATTTTCAGAATTACGGACAAGGACGTTATGATTGGCGTTTCATTCCCACGCTACAGTGCAATGGCTGTTGAGGCTATGGACTTTGCACGTTCAAGAGGCGCTCATGCTGTTGCAATCACCGACAGTATGGCTTCTCCTCTTGTGCAGTCGGCTGACTCGGTGCTTATTGCAAGAAGTGATATGGCGTCCATTGTCGATTCGCTCGTTGCGCCGCTGAGCCTTATCAACGCTCTTATTGTTGCAACCGTTCTTAAGAAGAAGGACGAGGTTTCCGAAACCTTCCGTGAGCTTGAAAGAGTGTGGAACAAAGAGGGTGTTTACACCAACCACGATGACGAACAGGATAATAAATCAGAAAATGATAAGTAAAAAGGTAGTTGTAATCGGCGCAGGTGCTTCGGGGTTAATGGCGTCCGGCTTTGCCGCAGAGAATGGTGCAAAGGTAACGCTGATTGAAAAGAATAAGCGTGTCGGCAGAAAAATTATGATAACGGGCAAGGGCAGATGTAACGTAACAAATAATTGTGACGTTCAGAATTTTATCCGCAACGTACCCGTAAACGGCAGATTCCTTTACTCTGCACTCAACGGCTTTACTCCGCAGGATGCAATTGATTTTTTCGAACAGCTCGGCTTACAGCTTAAAACCGAAAGGGGAAACAGGGTGTTCCCGATGTCGGACAAGGCTGTTGATGTTGTCGATACTCTGCACGATTTTGTAATTGATAAGGACTGTAAAATCGTTTGCGATAATGCCGTTTCGCTTATAATTGAAAATAACGAGATAATCGGTGTAAAGTGTGAAAACGAAACTTATTATGCCGACAGCGTAATAATCTGCTGCGGCGGAAAGAGCTATCCGCTGACAGGCTCAACAGGTGACGGCTACACGCTTGCAAAGCAGGCAGGACATACCATAACGGAGCTTAACCCCTCGCTTGTGCCTCTTGAAAGTAAAAATCCCGACTGCAAATCAATGCAGGGATTGTCGCTTAAAAATGTATCTCTTAAAATTGTTGATAATAAATCACAGAAAACAGTCTTTTCCGATTTTGGCGAAATGCTGTTTACTCACTTCGGAATGAGCGGCCCGATGATTCTGTCGGCAAGCTCGCAAATCCGTGATATTACGGACGGCAAATACACCGCCGTGATTGATTTAAAGCCTGCATTGTCGCCCGAACAGCTTGACAAAAGACTGCAAAATGATTTCAGAGAGAACTCAAACAAAGACGTTTCAAATTCATTTTCAAAGCTTTTGCCGAGGAAGATTATAGTTCCCGTTTTAAAACGCTGGGGAGTGCCCTTTGACAAAAAGTGTAACTCGGTTACAAAGGAAGAACGCAGAAGACTTTGCGAAATTTTAAAAGAGTTTACCGTTGAAATAAGCGGTTTTCGTCCCATTGAGGAGGCAATAATCACCTCCGGTGGAGTTAAAACCTCTGAAATCAACCCCAAGACTATGGAAAGCAAGTTTGTAAAAGGCTTGTACTTTGCAGGAGAGGTTATCGACTGCGACGCTTATACAGGCGGCTTTAATTTACAGATTGCCTGGAGCACAGGCAGACTTGCAGGAATTTCCGCCGCCGAGCTTTAATAGAATTTTACTTTTTGAAAGGATGAAATAAATGTCAGTTGCAATAGCACTTGACGGACCTGCAGGTGCAGGAAAGTCCTCAATTGCAAAGAGAGCTGCAAAAGCTCTTGACTTTATCTATGTTGATACAGGCGCACTTTACCGCACAATCGGACTTGCGGCTACACGAAAGGGTGTTGAGCCGAAACCTTCCGACGAGGTAGAAAAGCTGTTAAATGAAATAACCGTTGACCTTACATTCAATGATAAGGGCGAGCAGATTGTTCTCCTTGACGGCGAGGATGTTTCGGGACTTATCCGAACTCCCGAGGCTTCAATGATGGCTTCAAAGATTTCAGCCGTTCCGTCGGTAAGAGCATATCTTCTCGACTTGCAGAGAAATATGGCTAAATCTCACAACGTAATTATGGACGGACGTGACATCGGAACAGTTGTTCTGCCCGATGCAAAGGTTAAAATCTTCCTTACCGCATCTCCCGAAGCAAGGGCACAGCGCAGATTCAAGGAGCTTTGCGAAAAGGGAATGGACGTAAAATACGAGGACATATTAAACGACGTAATCACCCGTGACTACAACGACACCCACCGTGAAACCGCTCCTCTGAAGCCTGCCGAGGGCTGTTTAATGGTTGACACAACCGAGCTTGACTTTGAACAGTCGGTTGAAAAAATAATTTCCGTAATAAAGGAGCATTGTCGATTATGAGTAAAAGAATAAACAGCATTGATGCATTAAGGATAATAGCGGCATTTTTTATTATCTGTATTCATGCCAGTTATTTTGGAAAAGAATATGTGTGTTATTTTGCAAAGTGCGCTGTTCCGGTATTTTTTATGATTTCCGGTTATTTTTTTATAGGAAGTAAGAAAGAATCACAGCTCCGAAGCATAAAGAAAATTTTTATACTTTTAGTTTTGACCAATATATTGTTTATATTTTTTAAATATGGTTTTTCTGTTTTTAAGCATACTACCGATGAATTTTTTACAAAAAGCTTTTCTTTAGACGCATTATTTAATTTTTTTGTTTTGAACGAGTCACCGTTTGGCTTACATCTGTGGTTTTTATCGGCACTGCTTTACTGTATGATTATTGCATTTTTTCTCTCGAAAATAAAAATTAATAAGAAAATATTAATTCCTGTTATATGTTTGCTCCTTTTAGGCGATCTTTGTCTTGGCAAATACAGCGTAGTTTTATTCGGACGTACCTTTTCACCTTTGTATGCAAGAAATTTCCTGTTTCTCGGATTACCGAATTTTTACATAGGAAGTTTGTTCAAAGAGGTTTCGCCGGATAGAATTAAAATCGGTAATCCTGCTCTTGTTGGTCTTATTGCATTATTTACCGCAACTACTGCTGCTGAAAAATACATACTTGCGGCTCTTGATATGTCAGGTGTACGTGAGCACTATATATCTACGACTTTGCTTTCTTTAGCGGTTTTTGCTCTTGCAGTAAAAAATGCTGACTATGATAAAAAGGGAGTAGTATCTTTCCTTGCAAACTGGGGTAGAAAATATTCGCTTTTTATTTACGTTTTCCATATTTTAGTGTACTTCGTTTTGAAGGTAATGAGAAGCAGTATAGGAATTGTAAACACAATCTGTAATTATACAGAACCGTTTATCATTTTTGCAATATCACTTTTAGCTGCAGTTATCTATTATAAGTTAAAAGATTTAGTAATCGGTAAATTTTCAAAAAAAGTTAATTAGCATTATTTAGATATAAAGGAGATATTCGATGGGACAGTCAAAGGTTCTCTATGCAATCGGCAGAGTAGTCTGCACTCCTATTTTTAAACTCTTTTACAGATACAAGCCGATTAATAATCACACAATCCCCGAAAAAGGCGGATTTATCGTTGCGAGCAATCACCTTTCGTTTTCAGACCCCGTTCTTCTCGGACTTTGCCAGAAACGCAGACTGTTTTTTATGGCAAAATCAGAGCTTTTCCGCAACAAGGCTTTTGCCTTCCTGATTCGTTCGCTCGGTGCTTTTCCCGTTGAAAGAGGAGCAGGCGACAACAAGGCTATCAAGACAGGCGAGGATTTGATAAAAGACGGCGAAATAATGACGATTTTCCTCGAGGGCGGAAGAACGAAAACAGGTGAGCTTATGCGCCCGAGAAGCGGCTGTGCTCTCGTTGCACAGCAAATGCAAGTGCCTGTTATTCCAGCCTGTATAACCGTTGTCGGCAATCCGAAGCACACCTTTGCAAGGCGTGTAATTCACTTCGGCGAACCGCTTACTCCCGAAGAGCTCGGTCTTACTCCAGACGGCGGCAGACGTGAGCTGAAGGACGCTTCAAACCGCATTATGGCGGAAATCAAAAAGATGAGGGAGCAGGATTTGCGTGAATATAAAAAAGGCTGAATCTGCCGGCTTCTGCTTTGGCGTGAACCGTGCCATAAAAATGGTTGAAGAACTGCTCGACAAGAATTACAAGGTCTGCACTCTCGGACCGATAATCCATAATATGGAGGTTGTCCGAGAGCTTGAACAGCGTGGCTGTCGTCCCGTTGATTCTGTTGACGAGCTTAAAGAGGGCGAAATTCTTGTAATCCGTTCTCACGGAGTACCCCAGTCGGTGATTGACGAGCTTGAAAAAATGGGAACAGACTACAAGGACGCAACCTGTCCGTTCGTCAAAAAAATACACAAAACAGTATCGTCAGCCGACCCCGAAAACGACGTTGTACTCATAGCCGGAAACAACAAGCACCCCGAGGTCTGCGGCATAATCGGTCACTGCAAAGCCGAGTGTCACACCTTCAACAATGAGGAAGAACTCGATGAAGTTCTCTCTATTATTCTAAAATCGAATAATAAACAGGTGTTAGTTGTTGCACAAACCACTTTTGACACAAAAGAATGGAAAAAATGTATAAAAAAGATAAAAAAGCTATGTACAAATGCGAAAATATTTGATACAATATGTAATGCTACGTCAGTTAGGCAAACCGAAGCGGATGCAATAGCGGCAACTTCTGACTTTATGATTGTTATTGGAGACAGGCACAGCTCAAATACGGGCAAGCTTTTTGACATCTGTAAAAAGCAGTGTCTTAACACCGTACTTATCGAAACGGCAAGCGAGCTTGACTATTCAAAAGTTAGGTCGGCAAAAAACATAGGCGTAACTGCGGGTGCGTCAACACCCGCAAGGATAATAAAGGAGGTACTGGATACAATGAGTGAAATTAAATCCGGTGAAACAAATTTTGAAGAATCTTTTGAGGAGTTACTTGAAGAATCCCTCAAAAACTTAAATACAAACGAGAGGGTAATGGGTACAGTGCTCAGCATTGCGCCCAACGAGGTTCAGGTTGACGTCGGCAGAAAGCAGACAGGAATCATTCCTGCTTCCGAGCTTTCAAACGACCCCAATGCAAAGCCTGAGGACGTTGTTAAGGTTGGCGACGAAATTGAACTTCTCATTATGAAGACAAACGATCAGGAAGGCACAATTATGCTTTCCAAGCGCAGAGTAGACGCACAGAAGGGCTGGGAGGAGCTTCAGGAGAAGGTTGACTCACAGGAAATTCTCACAAGCAAGGTAACAGAGGCTGTTAAGGGCGGCGTAATCGTTCTTTATAACGGCGTTAGAGTATTTATCCCTGCATCACAGGCTACAGCTACACGTGACGAAAGCCTTGAGGATCTCGTAGGTCAGGATGTTGATTTCAGACTTATCGAGGTTTCACAGCACGGCAGACGCAGAAGAGCAATCGGCTCAATCCGCAGCGTGCTCAAGGAGCAGAGAGCCGCACAGCGTGAAGAGTTCTGGAAAACCTGCGAAATCGGAAAGAGATACAAGGGCGTTGTTAAGTCGCTCACAAGCTACGGCGCATTTGTTGACCTCGGTGGCGTATTCGGTATGATTCACATTTCCGAGCTTTCTTGGACTCACATCAAGCACCCCAGCGAGGTTGTAAACGTTGGTGATACTGTTGACGTATATGTAAAGGACATCAACGAGGAAACAAAGAAGATTTCTCTCGGCTTCAAGAACGCAGAGGACAATCCGTGGGAAATCCTCAAGAACAACTATCCCGAGGGCACAGTTGTTAAGGCTACAATCGTTGGTCTTACTACCTTCGGTGCATTTGCAAACATCATCCCCGGCATTGACGGTCTTATCCACATTTCCCAGATTGCCAACAAGAGAATCGACAAGCCCGCTGACGTTCTTAAGGTTGGCGAGGTTGTTGACGCAAAGATTACAGCAATCGACTTTGACAAGAAGCGTGTAAGCCTTTCAATGCGTGCACTTCTTCCCGAGGACGAGCAGGCTCCCGCAAAGGAAACTGCACCTGTAGAAGAAGCTGCTGAAACAGAAGAAGTAGTTGCAACAGAAGAGGTTACAGCAGAAGACGCTGAATAATCAAACATAAAACGGGCACCTTAACGGGTGCCCTATTTTTATATAACGTGATATAACGAGAAAACGGAGGATTATTATGACGCCGCAGGAAGAATTTATTGCCATATATCAGGAACACATTACCCGTCAGGGTGCAGACGAGCTTTTAGAGTGGCTCAAACGCACTGACTTTTTCACCGCTCCGGCAAGCTCAAAATACCATTGTGCCTGTGAAAACGGACTTGTTATGCACTCGGTCAGCGTGTTCAACACGATGATGGAAAAGCACTTTGATGAAGAAATCGACAATGTCGAAAGCTTTGCAATATGCGGATTGCTCCACGATTTGTGCAAGGCACAGTTTTATAAGGTTTCAACACGAAATGTAAAAAATGACCTCACAGGACAGTGGGAGAAAGTGCCTTTTTACGCAATTGAGGATCAATTCCCTTACGGTCACGGCGAAAAATCCGTATTCCTTATTGAACGCAAAATGCATCTTAAAATCGACGAGGCAATGGCTATACGCTGGCATATGGGCGAGTTCGGCGATAAAAACAGCAATACAATAAGTCAGGCTTACGACCGCTATCCTCTTGCCGTAAAGCTCCACCTTGCCGATTTAGAGTCAACTTTTTTGCGTGAAAAGGGAACTTCTGCGGTAAATAAATAATTCTGAATTTGAATTATAATTAACAGTGAAAAATCTTTCGGAGAGAAAATATGGATATAATTTCGGCTGAAAGCCGTATAAAAGAGCTTACAGAACAGCTCGAATATCACAACAATTTATATTACAATATGGACGAGCCCGAGATTTCGGACTTTGAATATGATAAAATGCTTCGGGAGCTTGAAAACCTCGAGGAGCAGTTTCCGTCGCTTAAATCTCCCTTGTCACCGACAAACAGAGTAGGCGGCAGCGCAGGCGAAAAATTTTCTCCCGTAACTCACACCGTTGTAATGGAAAGTCTGCATGACAGCTTTTCTCACGATGAACTGCGTGACTTTGACCGCAAGGTGCGAGAGGTGTCGCCAAACGTTCAGTATGTAGTCGAGCCTAAATTTGACGGCTTGTCGGTTTCCTGCGAATACGAAAACGGCGTATTCGTTCGTGGTTCAACTCGTGGCGACGGTACAACGGGCGAGGATGTAACGGATAACCTTATGACAATCAAAAGGCTGCCAAAGCGAATTGCAAACGCTCCCGAATATTTAGAAGTGCGTGGCGAGGTCTATATGTCGTTCGAAAGCTTCAACGAGCTTACAAAACGTCAGGAGGAGAATGAGGAAAAGCCCTTTAAGAATCCACGCAACGCTGCCGCAGGCTCTCTGCGCCAGAAAAACGCAAAAATTACCGCACAGCGCAAGCTCGACATTTTTGTTTTCAATATTCAGCAGGTTCGTGGTACAGAGCTGACAACGCACAGTCAGAGCCTTAATTATCTTACCGAGCTTGGTTTTCCAACTGCTTTTTATAATGTCTATGACAACATTGATGACGTTATTTCAGAGATTGAGCGAATCGGCGATATGCGAGGAAGCTTTGACTACGCAATTGACGGAGCTGTTGTAAAGGTCAACAGCTTTGAAACACGCTCACTCCTCGGCAGTACCGCCAAGTACCCGAAGTGGGCAGAAGCCTATAAATATCCGCCCGAGGAAAAGCCGACAAAGCTTCTGAATATTGAAATCAACGTCGGCAGAACAGGCGTTTTAACTCCTGTCGGCAACTTTGAACCTGTTTTGCTTGCAGGAACAACAGTCAGCCGTGCAACGCTCCATAATAAGGATTTTATAGAAGAAAAAGGTATATGCGTAGGCGATACGGTTATAATCCGCAAAGCCGGCGAGATTATCCCCGAAGTGCTTTCTGTTAAGGAGCACTGCGAAAATGCAGTACCATTTGAGTTTCCGTCACTCTGTCCGTCGTGCGGAAGTCCCGTTTCACAGGATGAGGGAGAAGCCGCAATACGCTGTACAAACACCGACTGTCCGGCACAGCTTATGCGACACCTTATTCACTTTGTCGGCAGAGATGCAATGGACATCGACGGTCTTGGACCTGCCGTACTTGAACAGCTCGTCAACGAGGGACTTGTCAAATCTCCTGCTGATTTGTACAGACTAAAGGCGGATGATATTTCAAACCTTGAACGAATGGCTGAAAAATCTGCAAATAACCTTATTTCCGCTGTTGAAAAGTCAAAGGAAAACGAGCTTTACCGCCTTGTTTTCGCACTCGGAATCCGAAATATCGGACTAAAAGCGGCAAAGCTTTTGTGCGAAAACTTCCCGACAATTGAAGATATAATGAACGCCAAAGCCGCTGATTTTGAAACGATTGACGGCTTCGGAGAGGTTATGGCTTTGAGCATTGAAAATTATTTTGCACTTGACGGAACAAAGGAACTTATAGCCGATTTAAAATCTCTCGGACTTAAAATGAAGTCCTCTGCACCTAAGTCGGGCGGTGGAATTTTCAGCGGCAAAACCTTTGTTCTTACAGGAACACTGCCCACTATGAAACGCAGTGAAGCGTCTAAAATCATTGAAGAAAACGGCGGAAAAACAAGCTCCTCTGTTTCCAAAAAGACGTCTTACGTTCTTGCAGGAGAAGATGCAGGAAGCAAGCTTACAAAGGCTCAGTCACTTGGAATAACAATCATCACCGAAGACGAATTCAAGGCTATGCTTAAAAAATAACTTTGTCCTACACGTTTCTTTAAAAAATACAAATCCTTACATTTATAATTTAAGCAGCTTATAAATGTAAGGATGTTTTTATGTATGAATTTTTAATTATTGTCGGGATTATAACTTTAATTTCAGCAATAACAGTAGCATTTGCGTTTTTGGTAAAACGTATCATAAATATTGTTTTGACAAAATGCAAACACGTAAAGCCGAAAATTATAATCTATCACCGCAAAAAGCACGAATAAGGTACGTTATATCTTCTCCAACGCTTCTTCAAGAGCGTTTGCAAGCTGGTCGGGGCAGGAAGTTCCTCTGCCTCGGCAGTCAATGCCTTTGATTCTCTTGATTGCTTCTTCTGCGTCCATTCCTTTGATAAGTTCGCAGATACCGGTTGTGTTGCCTGCGCAACCGCCGATGATTTCGCAGTTAGTGATTACTCCGTTTTCGTCAAGCTCAACAATCATCTGTCTTGAACAAACGCCGTGGGGAATATATGTGTGTGTCATACTATCGACCTCTTTCTAAATCATTTGTTATTATGTTAACACAGTTTTTTAAAAAAATCTATATAATTCTATTTTTTTATTTTGAATTTAAAAAACTTATGTTATACTAATAGAAAGATAAAGGATGTTGATAAGATGTCAATTAAAATAAATCTCGGAGCGTGGAGCTCTGTTTTTGCAGTGCCCTCAAAAATTGTTGATGAGGGACTAAAATTCTCCGACGGCGTAAAGCTAAAGGTTCTGCTTTATGTCCTGCGAAACAGCGGAAATGAAATTACCGACAGCGATATTTCAGCCGCAACAGGCGTTAATGTGACTGATATTCCCGAAGCGCTTGATTATTGGGTAAGTATGGGAATTTTGCAGAAGAGTGAAAACGAGTATAAACCCGTACAGACCGGTGCAGAAGAAAAGGAAAATTATAATTCTGTATCAGAAAAATTTTCAAACAATAATTCCATTGAGGAAATAAAAGAAGAAATATATTCTAATAAAGAAAATAAAGAAGTAACTGTTGAAGAAATCTCAAGCGAAGTTGAGTCGGCAAAACAACGTTTTACCGTAACTCGTCCTCAAAAGCCCGATTATGTTTTCACCTCACAGCGGCTTGCAGTAGATGAGGAGTTGAAAATTCTTGTCGGAGAAGCGCAGACGGCGCTCGGCAAGGTGCTTTCAAATTCCGACATTTCAACGCTCTTGATGCTCAAAGACACCTGCGGACTTCCGCTTGACGTTATTATTATGCTGATTCAGTATTGTATCAGCATTGACAAGGGCAATATGCGTGCAATTGAAAAAATCGGAATCGGCTGGGCAGATGAGGGAATAGATACGCTTGAAGCGGCTGACGATAAAATCCGCAGAGTAAAGCAGATGAATAAGAATTTTTCGATTGTTTCCTCGGCTTTCGGACTGAAAAACGTCGGTTCGCCCACAAAAAAACAGCTTGAATACAGCGAAAAGTGGGTAGGGGAATGGAAGTTCTCTCCCGAAATGTTGCGTGAAGCCTACGAAAGATGCGTTGACAGTAAGGGTGCAATGAAGTTCAGCTATATTGACGGAATCCTGAAGCGTTGGAACAGCAACGGAATCAGGAATAAAAAAGAGCTTGAAAAATTTGAAAGCTCTCCTGATAAAAAGAACAGCACAAGAAAAACCTCGTATAACATAGACGAGCTTGATAAAATTGATACTCTTGACGATTTCTAAAAAGAGGTGATTAAGATGGGATACAGCAGCAGTGTTTACAAAGCGGCGGCTGACAGATTGTTTGAAAGGCGGCTGAACGCTGAAAAGGAAGCCGACAGACGCAGAGCCGAAATATATAAAAAATTACCGAGAACAAAGGAACTTGAAAAGGAAATTTCACACTGCGGAATTCAGGCGGCACGTGCAGTAATCAGCGGAGGAAATGTTACAGAAGAAATGAAAAATCTTCGTGACCGCAACCTTGCAATGCAGTCGGAGCTTGCCGAAATTCTCACTTCCAATGGCTATGATAAAAATGTTTTTGAGCCTTCCTATAGTTGCAAAAGGTGCAGCGATACGGGATATTACGAAGAAAACGGCAGAACGCTTGTCTGTAATTGCTTAAAGCAGGCGCTCGTTTCCTGTGCCTGTGAGGAATTAAATCGCACAGCGCCGCTGTCGCTTTCAACCTTTGAAAGCTTCAGCCTTGATTATTATGACAAGGAAGTTGATTCAAAAACCGGAATTTCACCCTGCAATCATATGAGCAAAATTCTGCGTTACTGCCAAAACTACGCCGATAATTTCACGAAAAATTCCGAGAGTATTCTTATGAAGGGCGCAACGGGACTCGGCAAAACCCACCTTTCACTTGCAATAGCCAACGAGGTTATCAAGAAAGGTTACGGCGTAATTTACGTTTCGGCACCTTCACTTATGCAAAAGCTTGAAAAGCAGTTTTTCTCAAGAGATGACGACAACTCTGCAATAGATATGCTCATTGAGTGCGACCTGCTGATAATAGATGATTTGGGAACGGAATTTCACGGTCAGCTTTCTGTTTCGCAGATGTATAACATTTTCAACTCACGTATGCTTGCAAACAAGCCTGTTATTATCAACACGAATCTTTCCTTGCGAGAGCTTGAAAAAATCTATACTGAAAGGTTTGTTTCAAGAGTAATCGGAAATGCTCAAAAGCTGGATTTCCTTGGAAGTGATATAAGGGTAAGAAAAAAATAGAAAAAATTTTGAAAAATCCCTTGACATTTTAACTTTTATGTCCTATAATAACTATCGTTGCACGTTCGGTAGCAATTACATCTTGTGGAATAGTGTAACGGTAGCACGACAGACTCTGACTCTGTTTGTTGGGGTTCGAATCCCTATTCCACAGCCACATAGCCCCGAATTATTCGGGGCTGTTTTAAATTCGAGGTGTAGCGCAGTTTGGTAGCGCACATCGTTCGGGACGATGGGGTCGCAAGTTCGAATCTTGTCACCTCGACCACAACTTAACGCCGAGCTGACTTGGTTCGGCGTTAAATTCTATTATTTGGAGGATTATAATGAAAAAGGTTATTTCAATCGTATCGGCATTTGTTCTTTGTCTTGCAATTTTCGCTGGTTGCGGAGCAAAAGAAGTAAAATTAAACGAAGTAATGGATAAAATCAATTCTGATTTCAGTCTTTCACTTCAAAAGCTTGAAAGTGCAGATGAGCTTAACACATACTACAGCATTGACACAGCCGATGTAAAGCAGTTCGCCGCTGAAATTGACCCCAACAATAATGCTCCCGTAGAGATTGTACTGATTGAAGCAGTTGACGCTGATGCGGCAACAAGAGTTGAGTCAGCACTCACAACTCGCTACAATGCAATCTACAGCCAGTATTCATCATACACACCCGAACAGCTTGATATGGTCAAGGCTTGCAAGGTAACAAAAGACGGCAATTTTGTAAGTATGATTGTTGCCGACAAGGGCGCAGATATGCTCAACGTTTTCTACAGCTATGTTAAATAATTCGGTTTCCCGAATACTTATGGGCGGACACTGACTGTTCGCCCGTTTTGTTTGTATATTATCTTTAAGGCAGGAAAATTATGACTCAAAGCGAAATTCAGAAAAATTTTGAACATATGAACACTATGCAGCGCAAGGCTGTTTTTGCAACCGAAGGACCTCTGCTCATTCTTGCAGGTGCAGGCTCGGGCAAGACAACCGTTCTTGTAAACAGAATAGCCTACATTCTCCAGTCGCAGCTCTGTAAGCCGTGGCAGATACTTGCAATCACCTTTACCAACAAGGCGGCAGGTGAACTTAAGGAGAGAATCTGCAACGCAGTTCCCGAGGGCGGAGCTGACATATGGGCGGCTACTTTCCACTCAACCTGTGCAAGAATTCTGCGCCGCTACGGGGACAGAATCGGCTATACAAGCCACTTTACCGTTTACGGAACGGACGACCAGAAAAAGCTTATCAAGGATATTCTGAAACAGCTCCATATTGACGAAAAAATCCTGCCGGCAAAGACAATTCTTTCTGAAATTTCAAAGGCTAAAGACAAAATGCAGACTCCTGAGGAAATGCTCAAAGAGGCAAACTTTGACAGCCGAAAGGCTTCAATTGCAAAGGCTTATGAGCTTTACCAGTCAAAGCTCAAAACATCAGACGCAATGGATTTTGACGATATGCTCTGTAATACCGTACTGCTTTTTGAAAAGTGCCCCGAGGTGCTTGAATATTATCAGAATCAGTTTAAGTACATAATGGTTGACGAGTATCAGGACACCAACAAGGTGCAGTACAAGTTTGTCAGTATGCTCGCCGAAAAATACGGCAATATCTGCGTTGTCGGCGACGATGACCAGAGTATCTATAAATTCAGAGGAGCTACGATTGAAAATATCCTTTCCTTTGAAAATACCTTCAAGGGCGCACAGATTATCCGTCTTGAACAGAACTACCGCAGTACGCAGAATATTCTCAACGCCGCAAACGAGGTTATTTCCAATAACACGATGAGAAAGGGCAAAACCCTTTGGACTGAAAACGGCGAGGGTGATAAAATTGAGGTGCACACCTCTGAAACCGAACGTGACGAGGCATCTTTTATTGCAAAGACTATTCTTGACGGCGTTGCAAACGGCAGGAAGTTTTCCGATTACGCAGTGCTTTACAGAATGAACGCACAGTCAAACGCCGTTGAGCAGGCTCTTTCACGCAGCGGAATACCGCACAGAGTAATCGGCGGTCACCGTTTCTACGACCGTGAAGAAATCCGTGATATGGTCGCTTATCTTCAGGTTATCAACAATCCGCACGACGACGTAAGATTAAGCCGTATAATAAATGTGCCGAAGCGTTCAATCGGCGCAACAACCGTTTCACACGCCGCCGAAATCGCATCGGGATTGGGCGAGAGCATTTACACTGTAATCAAGGATGCTGACAGCTATCCACAGCTTTCACGTGCCGCATCAAAACTGAAAGCCTTTGTCAATCTAATTGACGGCTTGATTGAAGCCGAGCAAAGCGGTGATTATTCTCTTGCAGAATTATATAATCTCGTAATTGAGCATACTAATTACGAAAATTACCTTAAAACGGAAAAAGACAATCCCGAAGTCAGGATTGAGAACATCGAAGAATTGTCCTCAAATATAATCAAGTTTGAGGAGGATTACGATGACGAAGCGTCGCTTTCGGCGTTTCTTGAGGAAATTTCACTCCAGACCGATATTGACAACTACGACGCTGACGCCGACACAAGCGTTATGATGACCTTGCACAGCGCAAAGGGACTTGAATTTCCTGTAGTATTCATAGCCGGGATGGAGGACGGTATTTTCCCCTCGCATTCATCACTTATGAATCCCGATGAGCTTAACGAGGAACGCAGACTTGCGTATGTGGGAATCACACGAGCAAAGGAAAAGCTCTATCTTACAAAGACGCGTTCAAGAATGTTGTTCGGCTCTACAACCTACAACAAGGTTTCACGCTTTGTAAATGAAATTCCCGATAATCTTATTGATTTTACAGGAGAAAACAAATCCTTTGCAAGAACAGGCTCGTCATTTTCTTCTTCATCAGGCGACAGAATTTCAATCGGCTCTGCCAACAACACTTCGTGTTCGGCAGGAAGCTTTTCAGGATATAAACAGCCTGCGATAAAAAGCGGAACTGTCTATAACATAGGCGACTGCGTACTTCATAAGGTGTTCGGCAAGGGTATGATTGTCAGCACAGAAAAAATGGGCAATGATACAATGCTTGAAATTTCTTTTGATAAAGCCGGAACGAAAAAACTAATGGCTAATTTCAGTAAAATGGAAAAAATATAGAGGGTGATTGTTTTGGTAAAAGTTTGTAAAACAATACTTTGTTCTTTATTTTCTGCATTTTTTGCAATTTTTTCGGTTTCCTGCTCTGTTTCGAAACCGTCAGAAGTTGAAACTACTGTGGCTTCAACTTCTGATGAGCAGACAACAGAGTCAACTGCATCCAAGGCAACAGACGACGTTGTTCCTACAAAACCGGAATCATATAACTACCTTTTGATTAAGCAGGACTCCAATGATATAACCGCAAGGCTTGACAAAATAATTTCCGACAAAAAATATAAAGGCACAACGTATCTTAAAATAGGCAACGATTTTGAATACCTCAATGCAAACGGAGACGCAAACGCCGACAAGCATATGACGAATTCAATTGATACCTGCTACTACGCAGGCTCTGTCACAAAGCAGTTTACTGCCGCCGCTGTGATAAAGCTCTGCGAGGACAATAAGCTGAGCCTTTCCGATACGATTGATAAATTCTTTCCGTCCTGCAAAAGCGGTGACAAAATTACCGTAAGAAATCTTCTTACTATGACCTCGGGAATTAAAAATTACGTTAAGCGTGACAACGAAACCGACGGTGTTATTGTTCTCAATCCCGAAATTGAGGCAGAAATATCAAAAGATAATTCTGAAAAAGAAAATAAAAATGCTATACTCAACTGGATTTTCAAGCAGGATTTATCTTTTGAACCCGACAGTGAGTTTATGTATTCCGACAGTAACTATTATCTGCTCGGTGAAATAATTGAAAAAGCAAGCGGCGAAAGCTACGAAAAATACCTTGAAGATAATATCTTCAAGCCGCTCGGTATGAATTCCTCGTCCTTTGAGCCGAACGAGAAAACAGCCGTAAGCTATCAGGGTACAAATTCAAACGATTCTCTGCTTTACAGCGGAGTAGGGTACTCGTCAATGGGACTTATTTCCAATATTTCCGATTTGCTTAAATGGGTTGACGGCTTGCTTGACGGAGAAGTGTTAAGTGAAGATTCGCTTGAGCAGATGTTCACTCCGTACAAGGAAAACTACGCAATGGGCTTTTACGTTTACGGAAATAAGCTAAGCCACACCGGAAGAACAGAGGATTACAATTCAATGCTGTCTTTTACAAAGGATAAGTCGGAAATTTTTGTATCGCTTTCAAATTACGCATATTCCGATTCGGCATATATTTACAGACTTTTTAAAAATTCTCTCAAAAAATATCTGAACTGATTTTACGCCTTTTAATCACAAAAAGCAGATACCTCCATAAAATAGTATTGTTACAGTGCCGTTATACAGCCTGTTAATACTAATTTGTGGAGGTTATTTTTATGCCGGATGTATCCTACGGTTCAGAGCAGATGCCATTAAACGACGACAGAACTCCTGACTCGGGCTGTGACGCAATATGCATAGATGCAGACCGTATCTATGACAGCTGCGGAGCAAAGGATTGTTTAAGCGATTTGCCGCTTATGTTCACAGAAGCGAATCAGGCGCTTGTTGAGAACGCCTGTTCGGTGCGCATAAACAGAGCAAATGTAATTACATCAACCGTTGAAGTTGAGCCGGTTGCATTTCACAGGGGATTCTACTCGGTAGATATGACGTTCTATTTTTCTGTGAGCTGCGATGTTTATTCAAGCAACGGCGCATTGCCGACTACGGTCAACGGACTCGCCGTTTACGGAAAAAGAGTTGTCCTCTACGGCAGCGACGGAAGCGTAAAGTCGTTCTCAAGCGACAAGCCTGTAAAGTGTGATAAAAATGATTGTGATTGCTGTTCATATACGAATTCCGTTCCGAAAGCAACCGTTCAGATTTCAAATCCAATGGCTTTGTCGGCAAAGCTTGTAAACTGTAAGCCGTGTTCTTCTATGCCGTGCAAACCGATTCCCCAATGCGTATGCGACTACTTCTGCGGCGAGCTTGTACCCTGCAAACAGAAACAGATTTCTGTCACCATCGGAATATTCACGATCACAAGACTTCAGCGTAAAGTTCAGATTATGATTCCGTCATACGATTTCTGCGTTCCACGCAAGGAATGCTGCGCAAAAACCGACGACCCGTGCGAGGTATTCAGCAAAATCGAATTTCCAACCGATTCATTCTTCCCTCGCAAATCGGAAGAGTGCGAAAAGCACGACAAGCCGTTTGAATGCGGATGTGAAGAATAGTAATTTTATATTTCCGTCATCACTCCCCGAAGCAGATACACCTGTTTCGGGGAATTTTTAGTCAGATAAACGATAATTTAGCGGTGT
>DPHV01000024.1:448497-450620 GCA_003521625.1 Ruminococcus sp. | reverse complement strand
GCAATTTATGAAACGGGACGTCTGGGAAGCCGTCCCGAAACGTTACCTATATATCAACTTAAAATTCGGGCTACAATTCTATCCAAACAAACCGACTTTTCCACTCGATTTGCCCGCCGAGGCACTCGGTAAATTATAGTTTATTTAACTTAATATTTTAAAAATCCCATATGGACTGAATGCGTAATCAGATTATTTAATCAATTTTCCCTCGTATCTACAAACCACCTGTTTTCTTCAAGAAACAAAAACCGCTCCTTGCCCAGTATCATACAGGTGTATCTTATTCCTGCACCGCCTGCCTTCAGAGAGGCGGCATATCTTATGTCCGTAATTTTGTCAATCGGATACTTTTTGTCCTCGTCCCAGTAAATATATTCGGGCAGTAAATTCCCGTCACAGTCAAAGGTTGCGTTTACCTTAATGTACTTTTTCATCACCAAACACCTCTTATAAATATCCAACCGGATGAATAACGTGGTCGTCTTTTGGATTGAACGAAGAAAGACCTCTGTCGTTGAGCAGTACGGCAGGTCGCACAATATAGTTGCCGAATCTCTTTTTCAACACGTCAAGCGTTTTATCAAGCTTTTCATTTTGTACAAGCTTTTCTTCGTCCTGTAAAAAGCTTATCTGATGCGGAATGTTGTCGTGAACAAAGTCTGTTACGGAAACACCGATACTCCGCAAAGGACGTTGCATTTTATAACTTTTTTCAAAAAGCGAAAATGCATTCTGTGTAATCTCTTTCGTAAGGCTTGTGTAGCTTTCGAGTGTGCACTGGCGTGTAAAGCTGTTAAGCTCGTTGTCACGAATACTTATCCCGACAGTTTTAGCCATAAATCCCTGCTCACGCATACGCCTGCAAACGCTGTCGCACAGCACGTACATAACCACCTTTACGTCGTCAAATGTTTTCATATCTCTCGGAGTAGTCGTTGAGTTGCCTATAGACTTGACCTCGGTATTATCATTCATATGAGCAACGGGGGAGGAGTCAAAGCCGTTTGCAAAGCCGTAAATCAAATCGCCCCATTTCCCGAGCAGATTTCTTAAAACATCGGGAGAAGTGTTTGCAATATCACCTATAGTGTATATGCCGATTCGGTTGAGCTTATTTTTCGTTGCTCTGCCGACGTACAGCAAATCGCCTGCCGGAGAGTTCCACACAATATCCCTGTAGTTCTCCCTTGTAATGCAGGTTACAGCGTCGGGCTTTTTGTAGTCGCTCCCGAATTTTGCAAAAATCTTGTTGAAGCTCACGCCGATACTGACGGTAATTCCAAGCTCCTCCTTGATTCTGTTTTTTATTTCAAGAGCAGTTTTGTATCCGTCACCTTCAATACTGTTTGTAAGGTCAAGCCACGCCTCGTCAAGTCCGAAGCTTTCAATTCTGTCGGTGTAATCGCTGTAAATCCGTCTTGCCATTTTTGAAAACCTTTTGTAAAGCTCAAAGTGGGGCGGAAGAGTGACAAGCTCGGGACATTTCTGCTTTGCCTGCCAGATAGCCTCGCCTGTTTTGACGTTGTATTTTTTGGCAATCTCGTTTTTGGCAAGGATAATTCCGTGCCTGTTTTCAGCGTCTCCGCTCACCGCAACAGGCTTATCTCTTAACTGCGGATTGTGCAGACATTCAACGCTTGCATAAAATCCGTTGCAGTCGCTGTGAAGAATAACCCTGTCCTCTTTATATTTATTTCTGTCAACCGTACTTAAAATATCCATAAAATCATCTCGAACAAATGTTTTATTATATTATAGAACATCTGTTCTAATATGTCAACAGTAAATTTTTATGATATAATTTATACCTCAAATACCTTATATTGATTACATAAATGTAATTCCCATTTACAAAAACAAGATATTGTGTTAAAATCTAAAATGTTAAATTATGTGAAAAAATAAACGGAGGTATCACAATGGAAGCTTACAAAAAGGAATTTATTGAATTTATGGTAGACTGTGAAGTTTTGAAATTTGGAAGTTTTGTGACGAAGAGCGGAAGAAATACCCCGTTTTTTGTAAATACAGGATTTTACCGTACAGGCGCACAGCTGCGCAGACTGGGCGGATACTACGCAAGAGCGATCAAAGAAAAATTCGGACTGGATTTTGATGTG
>DPHV01000024.1:448011-448477 GCA_003521625.1 Ruminococcus sp. | reverse complement strand
TGAATTTATGGTAGACTGTCAGGTTCTTAAATTCGGAGATTTCGTAACAAAAAGCGGCAGAAAAACACCGTTCTTTGTAAACACCGGATTCTACAGAACAGGTGCACAGTTAAGAAGACTCGGTCAGTACTACGCCGAAGCAATCAACAGCAAATTCGGTCTTGACTTTGACGTGCTCTTCGGACCTGCCTACAAGGGTATTCCGCTTTCCGTAGCCGCAACAATTGCAATCAGCGAAAAATACGGCAAGGACATCCGTTACTGCTCAAACAGAAAGGAAGTTAAGGACCACGGCGATAAGGGAATCCTGCTCGGCAGTCCCATAAACGACGGCGACAAGGTTGTTATTATCGAGGACGTTACAACCGCAGGAACTTCAATTGAAGAAACACTTCCCATTATCAAGGCACAGGGCGACGTTAATCCAATAGGTCTTGTAGTTTCCGTTGACAGAATGGAAAGAGGT
>DPHV01000024.1:238814-447837 GCA_003521625.1 Ruminococcus sp. | reverse complement strand
TGACAGAATGGAAAGAGGTCAGGGCGAAAAGAGTGCACTTTCCGAAATCGAAGAAAAATACGGCTTAAAGACTACCGCAATCGTAACAATGGCAGAGGTAGTAGAGCACCTTTACAATAAAGAATACAAGGGTAAGATTGTAATTGACGATAAGCTCAAAGCGGCAATCGACGCATATTACGAGCAGTACGGAGTAAAATAAACAGCTATCAGAGGTTTGTTATGGCTTCATCAAACGGCAACGAGCATACGGGACACCGTAAGCGTTTAAAGAAAAAGTTTATAGAAAACGGACTTGATGTTTTCGAGCCTCACGAGGCGCTTGAATTATACCTTTTCTACGCAATTCCAAGAAAGGACACAAATCCGCTTGCACACAGACTTCTTGATAAATACGGCTCAATAGGCGCAGTTTGCGACGCTCCGATTGACGAGCTTGAAAGGGAGTTTGCTATGTCGGAAACTGCGGCAGTTCTTCTCAAACTTCTTCCGCAGATGTCAAGGTTGTATAATGAGTCAAAAATGTCCTATGATAAACCTATCGACCTTGAAACGGTAGGAGATATGTTTGCCGCCAAGTTTATCGGCAGAACGAGTGAAGAAACCGCTTTGATGCTCGGAGATGCAAAGGGCAAGATGATTTACTTTGACATTATTGCAAAAGGCTCGCTTACCGCAACCGAGATGCCTGCAAGGAAGATTGTAGACCTTGCTCTGCGCAAAAATGCAAGAACGGCGTTTTTAGGTCACAATCACCCCAGCGGCACTGCTTTGCCGTCACCCGGCGACCTTGAAGCAACTGAGTTATTAAAGGATACGCTTGGTGCAATAGGCGTTGAGCTTGTTGACCATTTCATTGTAACAAGCGAGGATTACGTATCTCTGCGTGAAAGCGGAATGGCAGGAAAAATTTTCTATTACGATATTTAATATTTATCGCATAATATTACAGCTTATGGAATTTAAGATTCATTCAAAATACAAGCCTACGGGCGACCAGCCACAGACAATTGAAAAGCTTGTTGAAAGCATAAACGCAGGTAACAAGGAGCAGACTCTGCTCGGCGTAACAGGCTCGGGAAAGACGTTTACAATGGCAAACGTAATTGAGCGTGTTCAGCGGCCAACGCTTGTGCTTGCTCACAACAAAACCCTTGCGGCACAGCTTTGCAGTGAGTTCAAGGAGTTTTTCCCCGATAACGCCGTTGAATATTTTGTGTCCTATTACGACTACTATCAGCCCGAGGCATACGTTGCCCAGACCGATACCTACATTGAAAAGGACAGCTCAATCAACGACGAAATCGACAAGCTCCGCCACAGCGCAACGCTTGCACTTTCGGAGCGCAGAGATGTAATTATAGTAGCATCAGTTTCGTGCATCTACAGCTTGGGTAACCCTATTGATTACCGCAATATGGTAATCTCACTCCGTCCCGGAATGGAAAAAAGCCGTGACGATTTGGTAAAAAAGCTTGTTGAGCTTCAGTATGAGCGCAACGACGTTAATTTCATACGCAACAAATTCAGAGTCAGGGGAGATGTAGTTGAAATATTCCCTGCCGCATCAAACGATTCTGTAATCCGTGTTGAATTTTTCGGCGATGAAATTGACAGAATTTCCGAGATAAATCCGCTTACGGGCGAACTTAAGGCAATTCTGCGCCACGCCGCAATCTACCCTGCGTCGCACTACATTGTTTCAAAGGACAAAATGCAGATTGCCATTGCGGAAATTGAGCGTGAATTACAGGAAAGGCTTGAATATTTCAGAGAAAACGGCAAACTCCTTGAAGCTCAGAGAATTGAACAGCGTACGCATTACGATATGGAAATGCTTCAGGAAATCGGATTCTGTACGGGAATTGAGAACTATTCAAGAATTCTGTCGGGCAGACCGCCCGGTTCGTCACCGTACACTCTGCTTGATTACTTCCCGAAGGATTTTCTGCTGTTTGTCGATGAGTCGCACGTTACCTTGCCGCAGGTAAGGGGAATGTACGCAGGCGACCACGCAAGAAAGCAAAATCTTGTAGATTACGGCTTCAGACTGCCCTCAGCATTTGACAACAGACCGCTGAATTTTGACGAATTTTACGACAGAATCAATCAAGTTGTTTTCGTCAGCGCAACACCGGGCGACCTTGAAATGGAAAAGTCAGAGGTGGTTGCGGAGCAGATTATCCGTCCTACGGGACTTCTCGACCCCGAAATTTCGGTAAGACCGACAGAGGGTCAGCTTGACGACCTCGTTTCGGAAATCAATATCAGAACAGCTAAAAAACAGCGCACGCTTGTTACAACGCTGACAAAGAAGATGGCAGAGGATTTGACGGCTTACCTTGAAACAATGGGAATAAAGGTGCGCTATATGCACCACGATATAGACACCGTTGAACGAATGGAAATTGTGCGTGATTTGCGCCTCGGCGAGTTCGACGTGCTTGTGGGAATCAATCTTTTAAGAGAGGGACTTGACATTCCCGAGGTTTCGCTAGTTGCAGTGCTTGACGCCGACAAAGAGGGATTCTTAAGAAGCACACGTTCGCTTATTCAGATTACGGGACGTGCCGCACGAAACAGCGACGGTATGGTAATAATGTACGCCGACAGCGTGACCGAATCAATGCGTGTTGCAATTGAGGAAACACAGCGCCGCCGTGAAATACAGCAGAAGTACAACGAGGAACACGGCATAATTCCAAAGACAATTGTCAAAAAGGTAAGCGAAATTCTTGAAATTTCCACCCACGACGACAGCGAATTCAAGAGCGCAAAGAAGCTTTCAAAGGCGCAGAGGCAACAGCTTATCGAAAGCCTTACAAAGGAAATGAAGGCAGCGGCAAAGCTGCTTGAATTTGAACACGCCGCATATCTGCGTGATAAAATCAAGAAACTGCGCGGCGAAAAATAAAATTTCAGTAACTAAAATTATTGCAATGTTTACGTAGGGACACGGCGTGCCGTGTCCGTGTTTACGGTACGAAAACGATAAAGGAAGAGTGAAATGGCAAGGAAGAAAACCAACGAATATGATAATACCAGCATAACAACCCTCAAAGGCGCAGACCGTGTCCGCAAAAGACCTGCGGTAATTTTCGGCTCAGACGGCATTGACGGTTGTCAGCACTCGGTATTTGAAATTCTTTCAAACTCCATTGACGAGGCGAGAGAGGGCTACGGCAAGCAGATTTCCGTAACCCGTTTTTCCGACGGCTCAATCGAGGTTGAGGACCACGGTCGAGGAATCCCTGTTGACTACAACGAAAACGAGCAGAAATTCAACTGGGAGCTTGTGTTCTGCGAAATGTACGCAGGCGGCAAGTACAACAACAACGAGGGCGAAAGCTACGAGTTCTCACTCGGTATGAACGGCCTGGGACTTTGCTCAACTCAGTACGCTTCCGAATATATGGACGTTGATATCCGCCGTGACGGCTACCGTTACACTCTCCATTTTGAAAAGGGTGAGAATGTAGGCGGACTCAAAAAAGAGCCGTACAGCAAAAAGGATACGGGAACAAAAATCCACTGGAAACCCGACCTTGAGGTTTTCACCGATATTGATATTCAGCCCGACTATTTTCTCGACATAATGAAACGTCAGGCAATTGTCAACGCAGGCGTGGAATTTATTTTCAGAAATCAGAACGGACGTTCATTTGATACAACTTCCTTTAATTATATAAACGGCGTAGTTGACCACGTTGCCGAGGTAATCGGCGAGGATGGACTGACTACCGTTCAGCACTGGGAAACCGAGTGCAAAACACGTGACCGTGACGATAAACCCGAATACAAGTGCAAAATGGACATAGCCGTTGCATTTTCAAACAAAGTCAGCCTTACCGAATACTACCACAATTCAAGCTGGCTTGAGCACGGCGGCGCACCCGACAAGGCGGTGAGAAACGCCTTTGTCTATCAGATTGACAGTTACTTAAAGCAGAATAATAAATACAACAAAACAGAAAGCAAAATCAAGTTTGACGACGTAGAGGACTGCCTTGTCTGCGTAATTTCCTCGTTTTCAAGCGTTTCTTCCTACGAAAACCAGACCAAAAAGGCGGTAACCAACAAGGGTATTCAGGACGCAATGACTGCATTCCTGCGTCAGAGCTTAGAGGTTTATTTCATTGAAAATCCTTTTGAAGCCGAGAAAATTGCAGAACAGGTGCTTGTAAACAAGCGCAGTCGTGAAAACGCCGAGAAAACCCGACTTAACATAAAGAAAAAGCTTTCGGGCAATCTTGATATTACTAACCGAGTTGCAAAATTTGTCGATTGCCGAAGCAAGGACGTAGAACAGCGTGAGCTGTTCATAGTTGAGGGTGACTCTGCTCTCGGTGCCTGCAAGCAGGCAAGAGACCCCGATTTTCAGGCTATAATGCCAATCAGAGGTAAAATTCTTAACTGTCTTAAAGCCGACTACGATAAAATTTTCAAAAGCGAAATCATCACCGATTTGCTCAAGGTTCTCGGCTGCGGCGTTGAAGTAAAATCAAAGGCTAACAAAAATCTTTCAAGCTTTGATATGGACGCTCTGCGATGGAACAAGGTAATTCTATGTACCGATGCCGACGTTGACGGATTTCAGATTCGTACATTATTACTTACAATGCTTTACCGTCTTACTCCTACTCTTATTGAGCAGGGCAAGGTGTTCATTGCGGAATCTCCGCTTTACGAAATCACCTCAAAAAATGACGTTTACTTTGCGTATGACGAAATTGAAAAGGACAAATTTATCGAACAAATCGGCAACGAAAAGTTCACGATTCAGCGAAGCAAAGGTCTTGGTGAAAACGAGCCTGATATGATGAACTTAACTACAATGAATCCAAAAACCCGCCGTCTTATCAAGGTTATGCCCGATGATGCGGCACAGACGGCTGAAATTTTTGATATTCTGCTCGGCGACAATCTTCAGGGCAGAAAGGAATACATTGTAGAGCACGGCAACGAATATATAGACAATCTCGACGTAAGCTGACAGGAGGTGGAAAACAATGGCTTCTAAAAAGAATACTTCCAAAAAATCAAGCTCGCCTAAAACCCACGGCGTAATCAACGGAGCAGGCGATATTGTAGAGCAACCCATAGTTTCCACTATCCGTGAAAACTATATGCCCTACGCAATGAGCGTGATTTTGTCACGTGCAATTCCCGAAATTGACGGCTTTAAGCCCTCTCACCGCAAGCTCCTTTTTACAATGTACAAAATGGGACTTTTAACGGGAAACAGAACAAAGTCTGCTAATATCGTCGGTGCAACAATGAAGCTGAACCCTCACGGCGACTCTGCAATCTACGACACAATGGTGCGTTTGTCTAGAGGCTACGAGGCTCTTTTGCACCCGTATGTTGACTCAAAGGGTAACTTCGGTAAGTTCTACAGCCGTGATATGGCTTGGGCGGCTTCAAGATACACAGAAGCAAAGCTTGCACCAATCTGCAACGAGCTTTTCCGTGACATTGATAAGGATACCGTTGATTTTGTCGATAACTACGACAACACAATGAAAGAGCCGTCACTTCTTCCCGTAGCTTTTCCGTCTGTGCTTGTAAACGCAAACACAGGTATTGCGGTAGGTATGGCTTCAAATATCTGCTCATTTAACTTAAAGGAAATCTGCGAAACTACAGCGGCGCTTATACGTGACCCCGACCACGATATAAAGTCAACTCTGCCTGCGCCCGATTTTATCGGCGGCTGTCAGATAATATATGATGAAAAGACAATCAATCAGGTTTACGAAACGGGCAGGGGCAGTATCAAGCTTCGTGCAAAGTACGAATACGACAAATCCGCAAACTGCATTGACGTGCTTTCAATTCCGAGCACAACCACCTGCGAGGTTATAATTGAGAAGATTATCGACCTTGTAAAGCAGGGCAAGGTAAAAGAAATTTCCGATATCCGTGATGAAACAGGTATTGACGGACTTAAAATTACAATTGACTTAAAGCGTGGCGTTGACCCCGAAAAGCTTATGGCAAAGCTTTTCCGCTTTACAACGCTTGAAGATTCCTACGCCTGCAACTTCAATGTTCTTATCGGCGGAGTGCCGATGGTACTCGGCGTTAAGGCTCTGCTTGAAGAGTGGATAGCGTTCAGAATTGAGTGCGTAAGGCGCAGAACATATTTTGACCGCAACAAAAAGGCAGACAAGCTTCACCTTTTAAAGGGACTTGAAAAAATCCTGCTTGATATTGACAAGGCAATTAAAATTATCCGTGAAACCGATGAAGAAGTCGAGGTTGTACCAAACCTTATGATTGGCTTCGGAATCGACAAAATTCAGGCTGAATACGTTGCCGAAATCAAGCTCCGCCACCTCAACAGAGAATATATTTTAAAGCGCACAAAGGATATTGAGGAGCTTGAAAAGGAAATTGCCGAGCTTGACGAAATCTTAAAGAGCAAAGCAAGAATCAAGACGATAATAGTCAAGGAGCTTAAAGCGATAGCCGAAAAGTACGGTCAGCCCCGAAAGAGTATCATAATCTACGAGGACAATGCAAGGTACGAGGAAGAGGTCGAGGAAATTCCCGATTATCCCGTAACTTTCTTCTTTACAAAGGAAGGCTATTTCAAAAAGATTACACCTCAGTCACTGCGAATGAGCGGAGCGCATAAGCTTAAAGACGGTGATGAGATTGTGCAGGAAATCGAGCTTTCAAACAACTGTGACTTGCTGTTCTTTACCGACAAATGTCAGGTTTATAAGGCAAAAGCGTCTGACTTTGCCGATACAAAGGCGAGCGTTCTCGGCGACTATGTAGCCGCAAAGCTTTCAATGGACGAGGGTGAAAACGCTGTCTTTATGGTAGCAACAAAGGACTACAAGGGAATTTTGCTCTTTGCTTTTGAAAACGGAAAGTCGGCAAAGGTACCGCTTGATGCGTATGCTACAAAAACTAACCGCAAAAAGCTGACAGGCGCATATTCCGATAAATCACCGCTTTCGGGAATGTTGTTCCTTGAAGACGACAGGGAAGTGCTGTTTAAAGCGTCATCGGGAAGAATGTTGCTTGTTCACACAGGCGCATTGTCGCTTAAGGCGACACGTTCAACACAGGGTGTAGCCGTAATGAAGCTCAAAAAAGGCCACAGACTTTTTGAAATTTCCGAATACAAAGAGGGAACTTTTGCAAAACCACAGCGCTACAGAACACGCTCTTTGCCTGCTTTAGGTGCGTTGCCGTCAAACGAAGACACGTCTGACGAACAACTTTCACTGCTTTAAGAAATTTTATTGAAAAATATATGATGAAAAATATAAATTTTCTCTTGCAAAAATAATATTTATGTGATACTATATAATAGTTAATTAATGCAGATTATCGTGTATTATATCATATTAATGAAAGGAAGATGAAAAATGGGCGTTTTAGGTATTGTTCTCGGTGTTGTTCTCGGCATCGTTTCAATAGCAATTATCGTTGTAATTATTCTTCAGGAAGGCAACCAGCAGGGACTTGGCGTTGTAACAGGTGCGGCTGACTCTTATTTCTCAAAGAATAAGGCTCGTTCAATTGATGCGTTTCTTTCACGTTGGACAAAGGTATTTGCCGCAGTATTCGTTCTCTTCGTAATTGCGCTTAATGTACTTTCCTATTTCGGAGTAATAAAGTAATATCTTTAAAAATCAGAGCATAATTATAGACCGTCGGATGTATGTCCGACGGTCTGTTTTATTTTGTGAATTTTTGGAGATGTTATTTATGCCGCTGTGGGGATTAGCGATCGTTTTTGTATCAATTTTCTTGTTTTTTGCAATTATCCATTACATATCAAAAAGCAAGCACCCTCTTAAAAGGTCGCTATTGTCAATGCTTATCGGAGTGGCAACGCTTACAGCGGTAAATTTGACCTCGGGTCTTACAGGCGTTTTTCTGCCTGTCAGCCTGCTTTCAATAATCGTGTCGATTGCAGGCGGAGTACCGGGAGTAACCTTACTTCTCTCACTAAATCTGCTCTTTTAAATTTACAGTACGCCGTAAAGCTCTTCAAGTGCCTCGCCGACGTTTTCCTTGTCCTTTGTCATAAGCGCAAGCATAACCTTGTAAACTGTGGATGGACTGTCGTAGAAGTTCTTTTTCATAACCATAGCCTGCTCATAGTTCGGAGCGTAAAGCGTAAAGGAAAGCAAATCCATATCACCGCCCGAAATTTTGCAGATAACATCAAAGCCGTTTTCGGTTTTCTTGATTTCAACCGAGTTTTCACGGCGTTTTTTCTTTTCGCCAAGCAGTTTTATTGCGCTTACATACGCTTTTTCCTTAACAGTGTAGGAGAGTACGCTTTCAAGCTGATTTGCAATCATTTTTCCGTTGTCGGTAAGCTCATACGTCTGCTCGCCGCAGACGATTTCACTTTCTTTGATGTTGCCGTTTTTAATCAAGTCGTCAAATGCGGCGCTGACTTCAAAATAATTAGCAAGCTCCTCTATTGTAATTGCCTGAACAACAAGCTCTTTATCCATATTTTCCTTAACGCAGTTAAGAAGATAGCAGATAAGAATTCTTATTTCGTTTTTACTTCTAACACCGCCTAATGTTACGCCCTCGTCGAATGTATCAAAAGCCATATAATCACCTGTATTTTAATATTTATCTTAATTATAACATATAATAAATTAAAAGTGTATATTTTTATTCAAATAATTTGACTATCCGTGTTTGTTATGATAGAATTATAGCAAGAAAGGAGTAATCTTATGGAACAATATATGCCTTTCATATGGATAGGATTTGCAGTATTAATGGCTGTATGCGAAGCGTTTACATCTCAGCTTGTGTCAATCTGGTTTGTGCTCGGCTCGGTGTGCGCCGCAATTACTTCAATTTTTACAGACTCAATTCCGATTCAGACTTCGGTATTTCTTGTTGTTACTCTTATTTCACTTCTTGTAACAAGACCGCTTATAAACAAGTGGAAACAAAAGAAGGGTGTAACAAGCACAAACGCAGACAGACTTATCGGAAAAATCGGAATCGTCCTTGCTGATATTGAGGACGTTCAAAAGGTCGGACAGGTAAAGGTAGAGGGTGAAATCTGGACTGCAAAGTCACAGTATGCACCGATTTCAAAAGACAGTAAAGTAAAAGTGCTCTCAATTGAGGGAGTGAAGCTCATTGTTGAGCCGACAGAAAACATAGAGGAGTAAATTATGGAAGGATTCATTGGTTTAATTATTATCGGAATAATTGTTTTTATCGTGCTTCTTGTTGTAATAAGCAATATTAAAATCGTACCGCAGGCACACGCTTATGTTATTGAACGTCTTGGTGCGTATTATGCAACATGGGATACAGGACTTCACGTAAAAATTCCGTTTATTGACAAAATCTCAAAGAAGGTTTCACTCAAGGAGCAGGTTGTTGACTTTCCGCCCCAGCCCGTAATCACAAGAGATAACGTAACAATGCAGATTGACACGGTAGTATATTTTGAAATCACAGACCCGAAGCTCTATTGCTACGGTGTTGAGCGCCCGTTAAGCGCAATCGAAAACCTCACTGCAACAACTCTGCGTAATATCATAGGTGACTTAGAGCTTGATAATACGCTTACTTCACGTGACACAATCAACGATAAAATCAGAATTATCCTTGATGAAGCAACAGACGCATGGGGCATCAAGGTTATTCGTGTTGAGCTTAAAAACATTCTCCCGCCCCGTGAAATTCAGGATGCAATGGAAAAGCAGATGAAGGCAGAGCGTGAACGCCGTGCAAGAATCCTTGATGCAGAGGGTGAAAAGCGCAGTCAGATTCTTGTTGCCGAGGGTATGAAGGAGTCTGCAATCCTTAAGGCAGACGCCGTTAAGGAGCAGAAAATCCGTGAGGCGCAGGGTGAAGCCGAGGCTATCCTCACAGTGCAGAAGGCTAACGCAGACGCACTCCGTATGTTAAACGAGGCAGCTCCCACAGAGCGCATTATTCAGCTTAAGTCACTCGAAGCATTTGCAAAGGCTGCTGACGGCAAGGCTACAAAAATCATCATTCCGTCTGACATTCAGAGCCTTGCAGGCAACGTAACAGCAATTAAAGAGCTTTGGGATTCTGAAACACCAAAGCAGTAAATCAAAATACAGCTCACAGCGCAGTCTTTTGACTGCGCTTGACTTTTAAATATAAACGATAATTTAGCCGAGTGCCTCGGCAGGCAAATCGAGTGGAAAAGTCGGATTGTTTGGATAAAATTGTAGCCCGAATTATAGATTGATATATAGGTAATGTTTGTTTCAGTCGTAGGGACACGGCGTGCCGTGTCCGCAGTGGGAATCAAACTTTACCGATTAAATCATAGTTATAGAGAAAAATAAACATTTCCGTAGGGGACGGCTTCCCAGACATCCCTATGTATAAATTGTTTCACAATTTATACATTATGGCGAACGCAGTTCACTGCTACAATATTATAATATCATCTCTGCTGCAACGCCGCATATAAATTAATTCGGGAACTAAACTTTTCTATTATTGAAACCTATCTACTCGACCACAATTCCGAATTACGCATTTCGAAATCCGCATTAAATTAACGTTTATACAACATAAAAACAGCATCACAATAAAGGGGTAGGGTATGTTAATTATAAATCTTCTGTGGTATTTTGTGATTTTTTCATTCTGCGGCTGGGTTATAAACGGCATCAGAACGCTGTTTGAAGAAAAAAGATTTTACAACAAGGGCTTTCTTGCTTCTCCGTTTTGTCCGTCCTACGGAGTAGGAGCGGTAATTTGCTATCTTGCATTAAATTACTTTCAAAATAATAAGTTTATTTTATTTTTCGGCAGTTGTGTAATCCTGTCGCTTGTCGTTATCCTTATCGGCTTTTTTACCGACAAAGTACTTGGCTTCAAGCCTTGGGATTTCAGCTATATGAAGTTCAACATCGGAAGCTATATAACCCTGCCGTATTCACTGTTGCTCGGAATAATGGGAACAATCCTTATCGGAGTATTAATTCCGATTCTTAATTCTGTACTTGAGCTTATTCCATTTCTCGTAAGCCTTATTGTTGTTCTTTCAATCTGTCTGCTGATTCTTATAGACTATGTTTTTGCAATCATCACAACCTTGAGATTACAGCACAGAATCAAAAAGCTCAATGGTGTTTCAAGCCTGCTCGGAAGTGACGTTCCGCAGGAGAAAATCGACGAGCTTGAAAGCAATTACAATAAGCTTTTTACCGAAAATATTTTGCGCCGAAGGCTTGTTTCGGCATTTCCCGAGCTGAAAAACACTGCGTATGTAAAGCAGATTGCCGCAAAGCTTGACGAAATCAAAACCGATAATATGAAGGAGTACACTCAGGTGTACGAAAACAAAAGCGAAGAACCTTTTGCATTTGGTTTTTGCTTTACAAAGCTTTTTTATCTTTTCCTTTTTGGCTCAATGCTCGGCACTCTGTTTGAAACAATCTGGGCACTGTTTGCCGAAGGTCATTTTGAAATACGTGTAGGAATGGTTTACGGTCCGTTTATACCCGTCTACGGTGGCGGAGCATGCTTTTTAACAGCTGTTTTGTACAAGCTCTATAAGCTCAGCGATACGCTGATTTTTGTTATCAGCGCAGTAGTCGGCGCAGGCTTTGAGTACTTCTGCTCTTGGTTTCAGGAAACGCTTTTCGGCACTGTTTCGTGGGACTACAGCAACACAGCCTTTAACCTTGACGGAAGAACAAACCTTATGTACGCTCTGATATGGGGCTTTCTCGGTTTGGTCTGGGTGCGCTATCTCTATCCTTGGGCGTCTATGCTTATTGAAAAAATCCCGAAACGTGCAGGCTCAATAATTACAACTTTTCTGATTATCTTTATGCTGTTCAACGCCTTTATGTCAGTGTCTGCAACCTACCGCTGGACACAGCGTGACGACGGAGTACCTGCATCAAACAGCTTTGAAAAATACCTTGACAAGCATTTTGACGACGATAAAATGAATTTCCTGTTCCCTCATATGCAGGATGTAAACGAAACAGGAATCACTTCGCAGGGGTTGATTTCTTCGGAAAGACCTTATGAAACAAGTAACTCCGATTATACGCTTACAACTCAGCCTACGGAGTAAAATATTAGTGATTTCGGAAATATTTCCCGATTTGTAGCTGTTTAAGAAAATAATTGGCATATTCTATTGAAATCTCGACGTTTTTTTAATATAATATAATAGTTATAATCGGCAAGTATGATTAATTCTTGTCAGGCTATAAAATACACGACTAAGGAGCATATTATGAAGAAAGTTGCAATCATAATGGGTTCAGACAGTGATTTTCCCGTAGTATCAAAGGCTGTCAAAAAGTTAAAGGAATTCGGCGTTGAGTACGAGGTGCACGTTATGAGCGCCCACAGAACGCCTGATGCGGCAATTGAGTTTTCAGCTAACGCAAAGAAAAACGGCTTTGGTGTAATTATTGCAGCCGCAGGAATGGCTGCTCATCTTGCAGGCGTGCTTGCCGCAAAAACAACTCTTCCCGTAATCGGAATCCCCTGCAAATCCGCACAGCTTGACGGTATGGATGCACTTCTTGCAACAGTTATGATGCCCACAGGAATCCCCGTAGCAACCGTTGCTGTTGACGGTGCGGCTAATGCGGCAATTCTTGCTGTAGAAATGCTTGCGCTTTCTGATGATACGCTTGCAGAAAAGCTTGAAAATATGAAAAAAGAAATGGAAGACGGCGTTGCCGAAAAGGACAAGGCAATGCAGCTTAAGGTGGCAGAGCTTTGATTAAGAATTTTGTTGACATAGATACAAAACTTGATAAATTTAACGATGAATGCGGCGTTTTCGGAATCTACAGAAATGACGACGACCTCGACAGCGTTGCAATCACTCACGACGCTCTTTTCGGTCTCCAGCACAGGGGACAGGAGAGCGCAGGAATTACCGTGAATTTTGAGGGCGAGTTTTCAACCGTAAAGGAGCTCGGTATGGTTTCCGAGGTGTTTACCGAAAAAGCGCTTTCCAAACTCAAAAACGGCAAGATAGCTATAGGTCACGTTCGCTACACATCAAACGAAAGTCTTGACCGTGCTTCAAACCAGCCTCTTGTTTTAAGGTATAAAGAAGGCTCAATCGGAATTGCAAGCAACGGCTCAATCACAAATTTCCCCGAAATCCGAATAGAGCTTGAACGTGGGGGAGCGATATTCCAGTCTAATTCAAATGCTGAACTTATGGGCTACGTAATCGCTTCCGAAAGGTGCTACACCGATAATCTTGAGGATGCCGTACTTCGCTCAATGGACAGACTCAAGGGCGCATATTCAACCGTAATCTGCGCACCAACCCGTCTTATCGGTTTCCGTGATATGTACGGTTTCCGTCCGCTTTGCGTGGGAAAGCTTAAGAACAGCTACGTTATTGCATCAGAAAGCTGTGTGTTTGACAGTATTGGCGCAGAGTTTATCCGTGACATTGAGCCGGGCGAAATGATTGTAATTGACGAAGAAGGATTCCACAGCTACAAAGCAAGAATGACTGCCGAAAAGACTTCGCTTTGTCTTTTTGAATACGTTTACGTTGCCCGTCCCGACAGCGTGATTGACGGCGTAAGCGTTCACAATGCACGTTTTAAGGCTGGCGAGTTCCTTTACAAGGAGTGTCCTATTAAAGCCGATATGGTATGCGGTGTTCCCGATTCGGGAATTGTTGCCGCCGAGGGTTATGCAAAAGCTTCGGGAATCCCGTTCGGAATGGGATTTGTAAAGAATAAATACATAGGCAGAACGGTAGGAACAGGCAAGGACAAGAAAAAGCGGCTCTTGCAGACTCGTCTTACTGCTCTCAAAGCAAATGTAGAGGGCAAGAGCGTTGTTATAATAGACGACTCAATTGTCAGAGGAGAAACGTCAAAGCATATTGTAAAGCTTATGCGTGACGCAGGAGCAAAAGAGGTTCATATGCTTATCAGCTCACCGCCTTTCATCTGCCCCTGCTACTTCGGAATTGATATTCGTGATAAAGACAGCCTGATTGCAAATAAACTGTCAATTGAAGAAATCAGAGAACAAATTGGTGCTGATTCACTTGGATATTTAAGCCTTGACAGCCTAAGGAAAATAGCAGAGAATGCAAACATTGACCTTTGCGACGGCTGTTTCAGCGGCAGCTACAATGCTGAAATTCCGAGAACAATTTTTGTTGATAAATATGCTAAAAAAATAAATAAAAAATAACGGAGGATTACAATGAACAGCTTTTCAGAAAGTTACAAGGCAGCAGGCGTTGACGTAACCGCAGGTTACAAATCAGTCGAGCTTATGAAAAAACACGTTGCCCGCACCAAAATTGACGGTGTTGTTTCGGGTATCGGCGGCTTCGGCGGACTGTTTGCTCCTAATTTCAAGGGAATGGAGGAGCCTGTTTTAGTAAGCGGTACAGACGGTGTCGGCACAAAAATAAAGCTTGCTTTCTTGCTTGACAAGCACGACACAATCGGAATTGACGCCGTTGCAATGTGTGTAAACGATATTATCTGTTGCGGTGCACAGCCCTTGTTTTTCCTTGACTACATTGCAATCGGAAAGAATATCCCCGAAAAGGTTGCAGAAATCGTATCGGGTATTGCAGAAGGCTGTGTTCAGTCAGGCTGTGCCCTTATCGGCGGTGAAACAGCCGAGCATCCCGGACTTATGCCGCTTGACGAGTACGACGTTGCAGGCTTCAGCGTAGGTATTGCCGACAAGCCAAAGCTTATTGATGGTTCAGACCTCAAACCGGGCGACGTGCTTATCGGACTTCGTTCCTCCGGTGTTCACTCAAACGGTTTTTCTCTTGTAAGAAAAATCTTCGGTATTGACGAAACAACAATCAACGCAGAGTACCCGGAGCTTGACAAACCGCTCGGCGAAACTCTGCTTACTCCCACAAAAATCTATGTTAAGCCTATCCTTGCACTCATAAATGAAGTCAAGGTAAAGGCAATTTCTCATATCACAGGCGGCGGCTTCTACGAGAACATTCCCAGAATGCTTACAAACGGACTCACTGCAAAAATCAAAAAGGACAGCATTCCCGTACTTCCTATCTTCAAGCTTATGCAGAGGGTAGGCAACATTTCCGAGCACGATATGTTCAATACATTCAATATGGGTGTCGGAATGATTACAGCCGTTGCAAAGGAAGACGCTGACAAGGCACTTGAAGTTTTAAAGGCAAACGGCGAAGACGCAGTAATCCTCGGCGAAGTTGTTGAGGGCAATGACGGAGTTGTGTTTGAATAATGAAAAATATTGTAGTTTTAGTCTCGGGCGGCGGCACAAATTTGCAGGCGCTCATTGACGCACAAAACAGAGGAGAGATTAAAAACGGAAAAATTTCCTGTGTAATCTCCTCAAACCCCAACGCTTATGCCCTCACACGTGCGCAGAATAATAAAATTTCTACAGAAGTCATAAGACGTAAGGATTTTGCAGAATTTGACGAATACGACAATGCATTAACCGAGCTTTTAAAGAGCAAAAATGCCGATGTAGTCGTGCTTGCAGGCTTTATGACAATTCTCGGCAGTAAGGTTATTTCAGCGTTTGAAAACAAGATTATCAATATTCACCCCTCGCTTATCCCTTCCTTCTGCGGAGAGGGTTATTACGGACTTCACGTTCACGAGGCGGCACTCAAAAAAGGCGTTAAGGTAACAGGCGCAACGGCTCATTTTGTGAACGAGGTCTGCGACGGCGGTCCTATCATCATTCAGAAGGCTGTTGAAATTCAGAACGGCGACACTCCCGAAATTTTACAGAAAAGAGTTATGGAACAGGCTGAATGGAAAATTCTTCCCAAGGCTGTTTCGCTTTTCTGTGAAGATAAAATTATCGTAAAAGACAACAAAACCGAAATTCTTGACTAATCGGAGGTAAATTATGAAACCCGTATCTCTTTTTAATGACATTTCATCAACTACATACCCCGGCAGAGGTATCGTAATCGGCAGAAGTGCAGACGGCACAAAGGCTGTAATTGCATACTTTATTATGGGCAGAAGTGAAAACAGCAGAAACAGAGTTTTTGTTGAAACCGAGGACGGAATTAAAACGCAGGCTTTTGACCCGTCAAAGCTTGTTGACCCCTCGCTTATCATCTATTCACCCGTAAGAGTGCTCGGAAACAAGACAATCGTTACAAACGGTGACCAGACCGACACAATCTATGACCTTATGAATCAGCAGATGACTTTTGAGCAGTCACTGCGCACACGTGAGTTTGAGCCTGACGGCCCGAACTACACACCCCGAATTTCGGGTATCGTAAAGTGCACTGACGGCAAGATGAACTACGCAATGTCAATCCTCAAGAGTGCAGACGGCAATCCCGACTGTTGCGAAAGATATACCTTTACCTACGATTCACCAATTGCAGGACTGGGCAGATTTATCCACACCTATATGAGCGACGGCAATCCGCTCCCGAGCTTTGAGGGCGAGCCTACTTTGGTTGAAATCGGCAATGACGATATCGACACATTTGCAGAGAAAATCTGGAACGCACTTAACGAGGACAACAAGGTTTCTCTATTTGTGCGCTACATTGACATAGCAACAAATACTTCCGAGTCAAGAATAATCAATAAGAATAAATAATTCTGTAATCAGAAAGGACGATAAAAATGAACGAACTCGCCTTAAAATACGGCTGTAATCCCAATCAGAAGCCGTCAAGAATTTTTATGCAGGACGGTAAGGACTTACCCGTTGAGGTTTTAAACGGTAAGCCGGGCTACATTAACTTTCTTGACGCATTCAATTCATGGCAGCTTGTAAGAGAGCTTAAGGCTGCAACAGGACTTCCTGCCGCTGCTTCTTTCAAGCACGTAAGCCCTGCAGGTGCCGCAGTTGCTACAGAGCTTTCCGATACCTTGAAGAAAATTTATTTTGTAGATGATTTGGAGCTTTCTCCGATTGCATCTGCTTACGCAATGGCAAGAGGTGCAGACAGAATGTCCTCCTATGGCGACTGGGTAGCTCTTTCCGATACCTGCGATGTTCAGACAGCTCGCCTTTTACAGAGAGAGGTTTCCGACGGAATCATCGCTCCCGACTACACTCCCGAGGCTCTTGAAGTTCTAAAAACAAAGAGAAAGGGAACATACAACGTTGTAAAAATCGACCCGAATTACGTTCCGGCTCCGATTGAACATAAGGACGTTTTCGGCATTACATTCGAGCAGGGCAGAAATGAGCTGAAAATTGACGAAGCAATGCTTATGCAGAACATCGTAACCGATAACAAGGAGCTTCCCGAGGAGGCAAAGCGTGACCTTCTTATCGCCCTTATCACACTCAAATACACACAGTCAAACTCCGTTTGCTACGCAAAGGGCGGTCAGGCTATCGGCGTTGGCGCAGGTCAGCAGTCAAGAATTCACTGCACACGCCTTGCAGGCAACAAGGCTGACATCTGGTTCTTAAGACAGCATCCGAAGGTAATGAACCTTCCTTTTGTTGAAAATATCAGACGTCCCGACAGAGATAACACAATCGATGTTTACATTTCGGACGATTACGAGGACGTTCTCGCTGACGGCGTATGGCAGCAGTTCTTCACAACAAAGCCCGAACCTCTTACAAAAGAGGAAAAGAAGGAGTGGCTTGCTAATTTCAGCGGTGTTTCACTCGGCTCAGACGCTTTCTTCCCGTTCGGCGACAATATCGAAAGAGCAAAGCGTTCAGGCGTTCAGTACGTTGCACAGCCGGGCGGCTCAATTCGTGACGACAACGTAATTGAAACCTGCAATAAGTACAATATGACAATGTCCTTTACAGGAATCAGACTTTTCCATCACTGATACGGGGTGCTACTATGAATATATTAATGATTGGCTCGGGCGGCAGAGAACACGCTCTTATCAGAAAGCTTCTTGAAAGTCCGAAATGCACAAAGCTTTACTGCGCACCCGGCAACGGCGGTATTTCAAGAGATGCCGAAACCGTAAATATCGGCGTAATGGATAAGGAAGCAATGGTTAAGTTTGCAAAGGAAAACGCAATCGACCTTGCATTTGTTGCTCCCGACGATCCGCTTGCCGCAGGTATGGTTGATGCATTTGAAGAGGCAGGAATCCGTGCATTCGGCCCTAATGCAAACGCCGCAATTATTGAGGCATCAAAGGTTTTTTCAAAGAACCTTATGAAAAAATACAACATTCCAACTGCAAAATACGAGGTTTTCGACAACGCCGATAAGGCTATTGAGTATGTAAAGTCTGAAAACACAGCTCCCGTAGTTGTCAAGGCTGACGGTCTTGCACTCGGTAAGGGCGTTATTATTGCCCAGACAATTGACGAGGCTGTTTCTGCAATCAAGTCGATTATGGAGGACAGGCAGTTCGGCGACTCGGGCAACAATATTGTTATTGAGGAGTTCTTAACAGGCCCCGAGGTTTCAGTTCTCGCCTTTACAGACGGCAAGTGTGTAAAGCCTATGGTAAGCTCTAAAGACCATAAGCGTGCCTACGACAACGACGAAGGTCTTAACACCGGCGGAATGGGTACAATCAGCCCTAATCCGTACTACACAGACGAAATTGCCGACGTGTGTATGGAAACAATCTTCAAGCCTACAATTGAAGCAATGAACAAAGAGGGCAGACCTTTCAAGGGTTGTCTGTACTTCGGCTTGATGATTACGCCGAACGGCCCTAAGGTTATCGAGTACAACGCACGTTTCGGCGATCCCGAAGCACAGGTTGTTCTTCCCAGACTTAAAACCGACCTTGTTGACATCTGCGAAGCAGTCATTGATGAAAAGCTCGCTGACATCGACATTGAGTGGTATGACGGTGCGGCGGCTTGCGTAGTTATGGCAAGTGGCGGCTATCCCGTTTCCTACAAAAAGGGAATAGAGATGTTCGGTCTTGACGATAACGGTCAGGTTGAGGGTGCAACAGTTTACCACGCAGGAACAAAGTACGAAAACGGTAAATTCTACACAAGCGGCGGACGTGTTCTCGGCGTAACAGCAAGGGCAGAAACTCTTGACGAAGCACTTGAAAAAGCATATTCCGCAGTTGACAAAATCAAGTTTGAGGGCGCACACTTCAGACATGATATAGGTAAAACTAAATAATTAACAATTAACAATTAACAATGCCGCATTCACTGTGAATGCGGCATTTCTGTAAAATACTTAATTATATCCTGTCTTGTCACAATACCGATAAAGCTTCCTCTTGCATCTGTAACGGGAATGAAATTCTGTTTCATCGCCCTTTGCAGCAGCTCGTCCATACTCACGTTAATTTTAACGGCAGGGTTAAAATCCTTTCGTATTATGTCACGCACATAAAATTTTTCAAGGTCTTTTATTCTCTGATTTCCCTTGTCAATAATATTGTAAAGAAAGTCGCCCTCGTTTACCGTTCCCACATATTCTCCGTCAGTATTTATTACGGGAATTGCAGTGTATCCGTGGGCACGCATCTTTTCAAGTCCCTGCCTTAACGTGTAGCTTTCATAGATATATTTCACAGTGTCCTTTGGTTTAAGAAGCATTATTACGTTCATTTTATCAATCCTTTAATCTTTAAATGCTTGTGAGGTAACATATAGCTCACCGATGAGATACACGATTCCTGCCGTCAGTAGCAGTGTTTTAACCTGCAAAAGACCGCTCTGAATCACAATTAATGCGGATGTAATTGTCAGCAGATAAGCAAAGCCCTTTGTTTCCTTTTTTAAGAAAACTATCCATAGCACAACGTATATTACCGTCAGAACGGCTGTTGAAATCAGCCAGTAGGTTTCCATTATGGGGGCGGTAAAGCCTTTTTCAAGTATGCCGAGGTTTATTCCCATAAGAAAAAGACTGCAATATTTACCTGTTCGCTCAATATAGAGCATAGCACGGTTGTTAATTGCACTCAAGTCGTAATTATGAGTTCTTGCATAAACAACGTGAGGTACAGCAAGAATAACTGTAAAAAGCAGTCCGTAAACATTTACAACATCAAAAAATCCCATCAAATCACCTTACAAAATTCTTTTTTAATTATACCATATTGCGCCTGTGTTTACAACAATTAAAATCTTAACTTTTGATTTTACATATCAGGATATAAGAAAAATGTACTTTTTTACAAAAATGTACGTAGAGTATTACAATACTGTTGCTATTTTTATCTTGCTTTTTTTGCCAAAACTTTGTATCATATTAATATTGATTATAATATGTTTATTCTGTTTTTGGAGAAGATTATTTTGGAAAAGAAGAAAAAGTTCAGAATAAGCGGAAAGCTTATTTTTAACCTTATTGTGTTTGGCATAACGGTATACCTTGCAGTATTCTTTTTTGCTTCGGAGGACGGGCTGATTGACCTTCTTTCAACGCCTAACAGTTTTAGTCTTTTTTGGGTTATAATAGCTTTCCTTGTTTTCGATTTCAATATCTTAATTGATACGTTTGTCACGCTGATTTTCGTACGGTCACAGTATAAGGATTTTCGCTTTATTGATGCACTAAAGGTTTCCTTTGTCGGTGTGTTTTTCGGAGCAATAACTCCGTCAAACACAGGCGGACAACCTATGCAGCTTTATCTTATGTCAAAAAAGAACATCGGCATAGGCTTCGGCTCTGCCTGTATGACGCAAAAATTCATAGTCTATCAGATTGTCACAACGCTTTTCAGCGTGTTTGCGGTAATATTCAAATTTGAGTATTTCCAGAGTGCATTTACAAGCATATGGTCAACCTTGTTCATTGTTTTCGGATTTTCCGTTCAGCTTATTGTTACAGCTCTGTTCCTTGTAGTATCTTTCTGTCGGGGAATAACTAATAAGATGATAAAGCTGATATACAAAATAATGGTAAAGTTCAAGTTTGTAAAGAATCCCGAAAAGAAGATTGAGCGACTTTACAACGAGGTTTCAATGTTTCATCAGGCAAATAAGGATTTGTTCAAAAATCCTAAGCTGCTTGTAAGTACATATCTGCTTGTTATGGTACAGGTTCTGGCAATTCTTTCGGTTCCGTATTTCATTTACATATCATTCGGTATGCCCGAGATTGCTGTGTCAAGCGGAGCGGCAGTTCCGAATCTTCTTGACTTTATCTGTATTCAGTCATTCGTTCTCTTTACATCAAATCTCGTACCGCTCCCCGGTGCTTCGGGTGGTGCAGAGCTTGCGTTTACTATGTACTTCGGTCAGTTCTTTGTGCTCGGCGGAGTAAATAAAATCAAGCCTGCAATTCTGTTGTGGCGACTCGTTACCTACTACGGCGCAATCGTAATTTCCGCTCCGTTCTCTTATTATACAAAAGATAAAAAAGTGGAAGATAAAAAATTAAAAGAGCTTGAAATGCAAAATGAATGATAAACAACGGACGTTTCGGCGTCCGTTTTTGTATTAATACAGTTGAAAACATAATCGTAATATTGTAATATACTGATATAAGGCTCGGAGGTGTATTTATGCCAAATGTGTTTGATTATTTAGACTGGCGAGGAGATTTGAGTATAAAAAACGATGCGTTCAACGACGTTGACGCACTTATATTATCTCGCCTTTCGTATTTTCCCTTTGACGATATTGTATCTGCCGATATAAATGATAAAATCACGATTAAAAACGCAAGTGAAAAATTTTTTGCAACAGATTTGAATAACGATAAAATCCTTTGGGAGGGCGACGCAGAGCTTTTGAAAGCCTGTGCAGAGTCAGAACGTTTTAAAAATATGAAGCTTTCGGGCTATGTGAACATAGTCGAGAGGGAGAAGCAAATGCAGTTTTCGGCTGTTGTCATTGAAATAGCCGACAATTGCCGCTATATTTCTTACCGAGGAACGGACAATACCCTTGTCGGCTGGCAGGAGGATTTTAATATGTATTATATGTTTCCTCTGCCGTCACAGCAAACAGCACTTAAATATCTTGAACAGGCGGCTAAAAGCCTGAACTGCAACTTTATCCTCGGCGGTCATTCAAAGGGAGGCAATCTTGCAGTATATTCGTCAATTTTCTGCAACTCCGAAATACAAAAGAGGATTGTCGGAGTGTACAACCACGACGGACCGGGATTTGACAAAGAAGTTATTGAACAAAACAGCTATAAGTCGATGATAAGTAAAATCCACACCTATGTACCGCAGTCGTCAATTTTCGGAATGATGTTTGAACACGCAGAGGAATATACAATTGTGAAAAGCACGCAAAAAGGCTTTTTACAGCACGATATTTATTCGTGGGAGATAAAGCGAAATCACTTTGAAACGCTCAATACAATGACAAACACAAGCGCATTTTTCGACCATACTCTGACAGAGCTTGTGTCGGATATGGACGAACAGCAGAGAAAGGCATTTATTGAGGGCGTGTTTTCACTGCTTGAAAATACAGAGGATAAAACATTTAACGAGATAGCAGAAAATTGGAAGTCAAATTCAGGAAAAATTTTCAAGTCGCTTAAAAATATGGACAACAAAACGAGGTCGCTGATTATTTCAACACTGTTGAATCTTATCAGATGTGCTAAAAATAATTTTTCCGACATAAATCCTCTGCTGAAGAAAAACAGAAAGAATAAGGATAATAAGTAGTAATCATAAAGCACAGGTTGCCTTGACAACCTGTGCAGCTTAATTTATAATAATGATAATGGGTAATATATTTATATTTAAGAAGGGTGAAGAAGATTATGAACATATGGCATGACATTTCTCCAAAGAGAATCACAACAGATAAGTTTTACGCTGTTATTGAAATTTCAAAGGGCGGCAAGAATAAATACGAGCTTGACAAGGAAACAGGACTTTTGAAGCTCGACAGAGTTCTGTTTACCTCAACTCACTATCCTGCAAACTACGGCTTTATTCCCAGAACCTTTGCCGAGGACGGCGACCCGCTTGACGTTCTTGTGCTTTGCAGTGAAACTATTCAGCCTATGACTCTTGTTGAGTGTAAGCCAATAGGTGTGCTCAATATGATTGATAACAACAGCTGTGATGAAAAGATTATTGCAGTACCTGTAAACGACCCGAACTACAACTGCTACAGCGATATAAAGGAGCTTCCCAAGCATTACTTTGAGGAAATACAGCACTTCTTTCAGGTTTACAAGTCGCTTGAAGCAGGAAAGACTACTTCTGTAACTGAAATCAGCGGAGTTAAAAAGGCAAAGGAAATTATCAAAAAGTCAATCGACAGCTACATAAAGGATTTCCAGCTTGCATAATAGAGTATATACAAAAAAAGCTTTATCATTTCTGATAAAGCTTTTTAAACATCATATTATAAATAATCAGATTTTAAAATCATCTGCACTGTATTTTTTATTGAAGGTCGAAGTTTTCGGAACTCTCATAAGCGGGTCATATCTAAAGGCTCTGCATTTGCTGTTCTGAATACGCTTTCCTCTTTTGCAGTAAGCCATTTCTTTTTCAATTACGGCGTTTTCGCAGTATGAACAGTCAGGCATAATATTCTGACCAAATAGCTTTTTCTTCATTATAATCACCCCGTGTTCCTTTATTATAACATTAACTTACATCAGTTTCAAGGGGTATATTTTTTCTTGATTGACGGAGGCAAATTAATATGAATTTTCAATCAAAAACTATGACGCTCAATAACATTGATACAGTACCGTATCTTACATATAATTCTTTATCAGAAATAAACTTTATTAATCACGCTTTTTCAACCCGTCTGGGCGGAGTGTCAGAAGGTGAGTTTACTTCAATGAATATGGCATTCAACAGAGGAGATAATCCCGAAAGCGTGACCGAGAACTATAAGCGCATCTGCAAAAGCGCAGGCTTTGATTTCAACTCCCTGACAGCGTCAGCACAGGACCACAACACATTTGTTCGTGCCGTAACCTCTGAAAATAAGGGTGTAGGAATTTACAAGCCTCGTGATTTGCATAGTGTGGACGCACTTGTTACAAATGAAAAGGGCGTAACGCTTGTTACATACTATGCTGACTGCACACCGCTGTTTTTTGTCGATACAAAGAAAAAGGCAATCGGTCTTGCTCACGCAGGCTGGAGGGGAACTGTTGGCAGAATAGGGGAAAAGGTTGTAAACAAGATGACCGAGCTTTACAGCACAAACCCTGCCGATATAGTTGCCGCAATTGGACCTGCGATTTCCGTGTGCTGTTACGAGGTTGATAAACCCTGTGCAGATAATTTCTACGCTCTCGCTGACCTTGACAGCAGTCGTTTTGTTTTCCCTAAAGAAAACGGAAAATATATGATAGATCTGCTTGAAACCAACAGACAAATTCTCGTTGCCGCAGGCGTAGAGAACGAGAATATAACGTTAAGTGATATATGCACCAACTGCAACAGTGATCTTTTGTGGAGTCACCGTGCAACAAAGGGAAAACGAGGAACAATGAGCGCATTTATGTGCATTAAATAAAACTAAAAACGGGATATACTTGAATTTTCGTTTCAAGTATATCCCTGTTTTATTTTATAATCTTAAGCAGATTTCCCTGTGTAAAGCTGATAATATTTACCCTTTTGCTCAATGAGCTGGTCGTGTGTGCCACGCTCAATGATTCGTCCCTGTTCAAGCACCATAATACAGTCGGAATTCTTAACAGTTGACAGCCTGTGGGCGATAACAAATGTTGTCCTGCCCTTCATAAGCTTATCCATACTGTCCTGAACCATCTTTTCTGTTCTCGTATCAATCGAGCTTGTTGCCTCGTCAAGAATCAGCGCAGGCGGGTCGGCAACAGCAGCTCTTGCAATAGCAAGCATCTGTCTTTGTCCCTGACTTAAGTTTCCGCCGTCACCCTTTAAAACGGTGTTGTAACCGTCCGGCAGTTTGCGGATAAACGAGTCAGCATTAGCAAGCTTTGCGGCGGCAATAACCTCTTCGTCTGTAGCGTCAAGTCTGCCGTAGCGGATATTTTCCATTACCGTATCGGTAAACAGGTGAGTATCCTGCAAAACAATACCGAGCGAACGTCGTAAATCAGACTTTTTAATTTTGTTGATGTTAATTCCGTCATATCTGATTTTGCCGTCCTGAATATCATAAAAGCGGTTAATCAGATTAGTAATCGTAGTTTTGCCTGCACCTGTCGAGCCGACAAACGCAATTTTTTCACCGGGGTCGGCATAAAGGTCAATGTTATGGAGTACCATTTTGTCGTCATTATAGCCGAAATCAACGTCATCCATAACAAGTGCACCCTGAAGCTCCTTGTACTCAACTTCGCCTGTTTCCTGATGAATGTGTTTCCACGCCCAAAGTCCTGTGCGTTCGTTAGTTTCAGTGAGTTTGCCGTTTTCTTTCTTTGCATTTACAAGTGTAACGTAGCCGTTGTCATCCTCGCTCTTCTCATCAAGCAAATCAAATATACGCTCTGCACCTGCAAGAGCCATAATAATGCTGTTTAACTGCTGGCTTACCTGATTGATAGGCTGGCTGAAATTCTTGTTGAATGTAAGAAAGCTTACAAGCTTACCAAGTGTAAATCCGGCAAATCCCGTCAGAGCAAGCACACCGCCGAGAATAGCACAGAGAACATAGCTTAAATTGCTTAACTGTGCATTAATCGGCATAATGATGTTCGCAAATTTATTTGCGTTGTATGCACTGTCAAACAGCTTGTCGTTAAGCTCTTTAAATTCCTCAATGCTCTTTTTCTCGTGATTGAATACCTTAACGACCTTCTGACCCTTCATCATTTCTTCGATATAGCCGTTTTCTTTACCAAGGTCAGTCTGCTGTGCAAGGAAGTATTTTCCGCTCTTGCCTGCAAGATTCTTTACCACAAACAGCATAACAAATACCATAAACAGCGTAAGCAGTGTAAGAGGAATACTTAAAACAATCATACTTGCAAGTACGGATACAATGGTAATTACGCTTGAAAAAATCTGCACAAGGCTCTGACTTATCATCTGACGAAGAGTATCAACGTCATTAGTGTAAACGCTCATAATATCGCCGTGCTTGTGTGTATCAAAATACTTAATCGGCAGACTTTCCATATGCGAGAATATGTCGCACCTTATGTCACGCATAGTACCCTGCGTAACGTACACCATAATTTTAGAATAAGCAAATGTCGCTGCTGCTCCGAGTATATAGAATATTGCAACTTTAGCAATAGCCATAAGCAGCGGAGTGAAGTCAGGATTCGGCTGACCTATCATAGGAGTGATGTAATCGTCAATAAGAGTCTGGATAAACAAAGTTCCCTGAACATTTGCAAAAACACTCAGCAGCATAAAAATGAATACAACAATCATATGAAATTTGTACTTTTTCATAATTATTCCGATTAGCCTTTTCAGCGTTTTCATCGGATTTTTAACCTTTGCACCTGTTGCCTCGTTGTGTTTATTAACGGGTGGTTTCGGTCCTCTCATATTACAACTCTCCTTTCTTGTCAAAGTCGCCGCTTCCGCCTGTTTGTGCGGAGTAGATTTCGCTGTAAATCGGACTTGAATTTACAAGCTCCTCGTGTGTTCCGACTGCGCTTATCTCACCGTCGTCCATAACAATAATTTTATCGGCATTTTCAACGCTTGAAATTCTCTGAGAAATAATAATTTTCGTTGTGTCCGGAATTTCGTCACGGAAAGCCTTTCTTATTCTTGCGTCGGTTGCAGTGTCTACGGCACTTGTCGAGTCGTCAAGAATAAGTATTTTAGGCTTTTTAAGCAACGCTCTTGCAATGCAGAGCCTTTGCTTCTGTCCGCCCGAAACATTTGTACCACCCTGTTCAATATGGGTGTTGTACCTGTCGGGGAAGGACTGAATAAAGTCGTCGGCACAGGCGAGCTTGCAGGCTTTGATACATTCTTCCTCGGTAGCATTTTCGTTGCCCCAACGCAGATTGTCAAGAATACTTCCGCTAAAAAGTACGTTTGACTGCAACACAACAGAAACCTCGTCACGCAGTGTTTCAAGGTAGTATGAGCGAACATCTTTTCCGCCGACCTTAACAACGCCGTCTGTAACATCGTAAAGTCTGCCGATAAGGTTAACAAGGCTTGTCTTTGAACTGCCCGTTCCGCCGATAATACCGACTGTTTCACCTGATTTAATAGATACGTTAATGTTATTAAGTATCGGCTTTTCACTTGTTGTATTGTAGCTGAAAGAAACATTTTCAAACTCAATGCTTCCGTTTTCAACATTGTAATCGGGATTTTCGGGATTCTTAAGCGTTGATTCCTCGTTTAAAACCTCGGAAATACGTCTTGCGCTCGCAAGGCTCATAGTAATCATCACAAACACCATTGCAACCATAAGCAGGCTCATAAGAATGTTCATACAGTATGTAAGCATACTTGTAAGCTCACCCGTAGTCATTTCACTGCCGACAATCATATTCGCACCGAACCAGCTGATTGCTATGATGCAACCATAAACAGTCATCATCATAAGCGGTGAAACAGATACCATAGCGTTTTCAGCCTTAACAAAAAGCCTGTAAAGATTATTTGTGGCTCTGTTGAATTTCTTTACCTCGTGGTCTTCTCTTACAAAGGATTTCACAACTCTGATTGCCGATACATTTTCCTGAATGCTTGCGTTGAGTTCATCGTACTTTTCAAACACCTGACTGAAATATTTATAAGTAACTTTAAGCAGGAATCCAAGCACAACCCCGAGAAATACGATTGCAATAAGATAGATACAAGCGAGCTTTGCGTTTATAATAAATGTCATTGTCATCGCAATAATCAGGCTGAAAGGCGCTCTGAAGCACATTCTGAGTATCATCTGATAAGCGTTCTGAATATTTGTTACATCGGTTGTAAGTCGTGTGACAAGACCTGCGGTTGAGAATTTGTCGATGTTTGCAAATGAATATGATTGTATATTCTCAAACATCGCCATACGCAGATTTCTTGCAAAGCCTGCCGACGCTTTTGCACCGTAAATGCCGCCCATAATGCCTCCGAACAGTCCGATAAGCGCACAGGCGCCCATCAACAGACCTGTTGTAATTATGTGCTGCATATTTCCTTCGTTGATTCCTTCGTCAATCATAGAAGACATAATAAGCGGAATAAGCATTTCCGCTACTACCTCAAGAATCATAAACAAAGGCGTCATAACAGACTCTTTAACAAAGCCCTTAATGTGTTTTGCCAGAGTTTTTATCATATAATATACATACTCCTTCCTTTTATATGAAATAAAGTCAGTTATTTTCAAGACCGTATCTTAGTTTTTTCACAAGGCGCAAGAAGGTTTCCTTTTCATCGTTATCAAGAAGTCTGTCAAAGCTTTTCTCGTTTTCTTCAACTGCCTTTTTAAGAATAACTGCCGTTTGTACACCTTTATCAGTCAGAGTGATTTTTTTCAGCCTTGCGTCACTCGCTACAGACTCTCTTGTAATATACCCCTTTTTCTCCATAAGCTTAAGAATATTTGTAACGGTTGAGCGTGAAATAGCAAACTCGCTTTCAATATCCTTCTGGTATATTTCCTTGTCATTATTCAGGATAAGATAACCTATAATCCAGCCGTGCATAATGGTAACCTTGTCAAGTCCCGACTTTGAAGCAGTCATAATCATCTTCCTTTGCATAAGATGGTCAATCGCTTTAATTTCGTGACTGATAGATTCGGCAATCGAACTGCCTTGCATAGAATCACCTCCGTTTGTTTTAAATAAAACAGTTTGATATAAAACTATTTTATAGTATATTATACCATTGATTCAGTGTAAGTCAAGCAAAAGTAAGCTGTTTTCACATAACATTCATAATTGAAAATACTTTAAATTTTAAATCCGATATGATAAAATATATTATAAGATAAATAATGAATGGAGTTTAAGTTGTGAAACAAAATCATAGTATGAAAATTCGTTTTTTAGCCGTAATCTCGTTGTTAATTTCATTAATGCTTCTTTGTTCCTGTTCTTTTGAAATTAACTTCAAACCTGACGAGCCTGAAAAAGCTACAATTAAGAGTGGACTCAATGTCCATTTTTTGGACGTAGGGCAGGGAGATTCAATTTTTATCGAGCTTCCCGATGAAAAAACAATGCTCATAGACGCAGGAGAAAACTATCACGGAGAGGGAATTATAAATTACATAGGCGACTGCGGATACTCAAAAATTGATTATCTCGTTGCTACTCACCCTCACGCTGACCATATCGGCTCAATGGGATATATTGTGAGGAATATGGATATAGGCTCTGTCTGTATGCCAAAGGCAGTCGCAAATACAAAGACCTACGAAAATCTTCTTGAATCAATTTCCAAGAAAGGGCTAAAAGTAACTTCTGCAAAGGCAGGACTTACGATTGCCGAAGAAAGCGATTACACAGTCAACGTTGTAGCACCTGTAACAATAGATGAAGATAATCTAAATAACAGCTCGGCTGTTATTAAGCTGACCTATAAAGACAACACCTTCCTTTTTACGGGAGATGCAGAGAAGAAGGAGCTTGAAACTATTACCGACGACATCAGCGCAGATGTTCTGAAAGTTGGTCATCACGGAAGCAGTACCTCAACTACCGAAGAATTTCTCGATGCGGTAAATCCTGATTATGCAGTTATTTCTGTCGGAAAGGGCAACGACTACGGTCATCCGCACAAAGAAACGCTCAAATTGCTTGAGAAATTTAACTGTGAGGTTTACAGAACCGATAAAGATAAAACAGTAGTATTCTCCTCCGACGGAAAAACATTATCGGTAAAAAGCGGAGAACAGTCAATAAAGAAAGCAGGTTAAAATATGAAAAAATTTACAGTGGACAGAATAGAAGAGGATAAAGCCGTTCTTGAATGTGAAAACGGCGATTGCGTTGCACTTGAATTAAAATCACTCCCGAAAAACATAAAAGAGGGCGACGTTCTGTGCTTTGAAGAAAACAGCTATTTTCTTGACAAAGAAGAAACCGAAAAGCGCCGCAAGAAAATAAAAAGCCTTATGGATTCACTTTTTGATTGATATAATACATATATTATACCTCATTTTGACTTCGTGTTTTATCTAAATTGTATGACATCTATTTACAACGCAGAATGGAGAATTTTTCAAGTTTTACATTTTTATTGCAATTTCAGCCATTATGTAGTATGATATATTATGAGTATATATTACTATGGTTTACAATAAGGAGCAAATTGTGTTTGGATATTTGCAAATTCAAAAAAGCGAACTGCTTGTACGGGAGTTAGAGGCATATAAATCCGTATATTGCGGCTTGTGCAAACAAATGGGAAAGGATTATTCGTTCCTAACTCGTTTAAGTTTAAGCTATGACTGCACATTTTACGCAATGCTTCTTATGTCTGTTTCAAGAAGCTGCAAAGGCTTTAAAGACGGAAGGTGTACCTTTAATCCGCTGAAAAAGTGCAAATTCGCCTTGTGCGAAAGCGATTGCTACAGCAAAGCGTCAGCCTTTTCCGTCATTTCCGTTTTCTATAAGCTAAAGGACGATTTAGCAGACGAAGGCTTTTTCATAAGAATTTTAACCAGATTTCTGCTGTTGTTTTTTTCGCATTGGCAAAAGAAAGCCGCAAAAAAATATCCCGATATAGACAAATATATTTCCGAAATGACCACAATGCAGGCAGAGGCAGAGGCTGATAAAAACTGTTCGGTTGATATGGCGGCTCACCCGACGGGATATATGCTTGCAAATGTTTTTGCACTTGAAGCAGAAAACGACACAGACAAACGTGTTTTTTATGAATTTGGCTATCATCTCGGTAGGTGGATATATTTGGTTGATGCCGCCGATGATATTGAAAAGGATAAAAAGAAAAATAATTTCAATCCGTTTATTTCCTTAAAAGAAAAATACACAGAGGAACGTATTGTATCGGCGCTCAATCAATCGCTTGCAAGAGCGTATGACGCTTATAATTTAATTGACATAAAGGATTTCAGAGGCATTCTCGACAATATGCTTTTACTCGGTTTGCCCTCTGTTCAAAACAAAGTAACAGGCAATATAGTCGGAGGTAATAATGAATAATCCATATGAGGTTCTCGGAGTTTCCGAAACAGCTACCGATGAGGAAATCAAAACGGCATACAGAAAGCTTGCTAAAAAGTATCATCCTGATAACTACGCTGACAGTCCTCTTGCAGACGTAGCTGAACAGAAAATGAAAGAGATTAACGAGGCTTACGATGCAATAAATCAGATGCGTCAAAAGGGTAAAGGTACAGGCTCAACCGGCTCTTCATCTTATTCAAGCTCTGCAAATTCGCAGTTTTACAACGTAAGAATTTACATTCAGCGCAATATGATTGATCAGGCTGAACAGATACTCGACTCTACTCCTATGGGCAACCGCACAGCCGAGTGGTACTACCTCAAGGGAATGTGTGCTTACAGACGTGGTTGGAGCGAGCAGGCATTTAATAACTTTACTACAGCCTGCAATATGGACCCGAATAATCAGGAGTACCGTGCGGCACTCAATAATATGCAGAATCAGCGTGCATATAATTACGGCGGCTACAATCAACCGAATATGCAAGGCACAGGCGCAGGTTGTTCCTGTTGTGATATTTGTGCGGCAATGATGTGCGCAGACTGTATGTGCGATTGTTGCAGGGCAGGTTGCTGATATGAAAAACGGTGTAAAAAACTCAACCTTCAGAGTGGCATTTTGCGGTATAATAGCGGCTCTGGGACTTGTGTTAATGCTTCTTACTTCTATTGTTCCTGTGGGAACATATGCATTTCCCTGTTTTGCGGGAATATTTATTGCAGCCGTAGTTATTGAGTACGGTTGGAAATGGGGACTCGGCGTATATGCCGTTGTTGCGGTTTTGTCGCTGTTTCTTGCCGGTGACAAGGAGGCTGTTCTCTATTTTATCGCACTTTTCGGTTATTATCCGATTCTGAAAGCAGTATTTGAAAAGCATATTAAAAATAAAATCATTCTATACATTTTAAAATTCGCAGTTTTTAACACTGCGGCAATCGCTTCGTTTTTTGCGGCGGTTTTTCTGCTTTCGATTTCTCCCGAAGAATATACGCTTTTCGGCGTGTATATGCCGCTTGCTTTTCTGGCGTTCGGAAATGTGTTTTTCCTTGTATACGACTTTGCCGTAACTGTATTTGTCGGTCAGTACGTTGCCAGGTTAAGAAGTAAATTTTTCGGAAGAAAATAAATATTTAATTTGCGAAAAAAGAATTTTTATGTTATAATAATATATATAAAAGAAAACACGAACAATTATTCTCGCAGTACACTATATGAAGTTTTGAAAAGGAACAAAGGTGGTATTTATGAAACAAAAAGTATTAGTCAGAGTTGTCTGTATTGCGCTTGCAGTTGCAATTTTAGGCTCGGTTTTCTTGGTTGCTGTCAGCTCGCTTTCGGCAGGTGCCGTTTCAGAATCTGTTGAAGATGTAATATTAGCACAGAATGATGAAAGTTCCGAAACGGCTACTCAGTCGCCCTTAACTCTAAAAAGTGATTTTGTGGCAACAGTAGGAACGAATTTTTTGAAGGCTGCCTATCCATCTCCGTCACAGGGAGCAAGCGGATATGTAAATGATGATTATGTAAATCTTCGCAGCGGTGCAGGCACAAACTATTCTGTTGTAACCTGTATGCGAAAAAATACAAAGTTTACATATGTTGACGGCAAACTATATAATTCAGAATGGTATAAAATAAAGCTTACCTCTAATTCAAAAACAGGCTATATACGACAGGATTTTGCTACTCTTTCGCAGACATCAACCGATACTCCTTCAACAGAGAAAGTAACAGGTTATGTAAACGACGATTATGTAAATCTTCGCAGCGGTGCAGGAACAAACTATTCTGTTGTAACCAGTATGCGTAAGAATACGCAGTTTACGTTTATCAGCACAACGCTGTATAATTCAAAATGGTATAATATTCAGCTTTCCGACGGAAAAAAAGGTTATATCCTTAAAGACTATGCTACAAAAAATTCAAGCTCGTCAGGTTCGGGCACTACCGAAAAAGTAACGGGTTATGTAAACGACGATTATGTAAATCTTCGCAGCGGTGCAGGAACAAACTATTCTGTTGTAACCTGTATGCGTAAGAACACACAGTTTACGTTTATCAGCACAACACTTTATAATTCTAATTGGTATAATATTCAGCTTTCGGACGGTAAAAAGGGTTATATTTGCAAACCCTATGCTACTAAAAACAGCTCTTCTTCCAATCCGTCAACGCCTACAACACCAACTACCCCCACAACTCCCACAACGCCGTCAGGCTCAATCAAGCTTTTCTCAACGAGCGAAAAAATTTACGTCGGCAATAAATTTGCAATAACAGCAACGGGAGTAAGCTCGGTTAAGTGGAGCAGTTCAAACACTTCTGTTGCAACTGTTGACTCACACGGCGTTGTTACGGCAAAGAAAAGCGGTACGGCTGATATTAAAGCTACGTCGGGTTCAAGTTCCGCAACTTGTAAAATTACCGTTAAGTCGGGCAGTACAGTTAATATTTCTTCTACTTCAATCAGCAATATGCGCAGAGGAAAATCCGTACTTCTGAAATCGACGACAGGCTCTGTAAAGTGGAAATCGTCAAACCCTTCAATTGCTACTGTAAACAACGGAATTGTAGATACAAAATCAACCGGTTATGTAACAATTACCGCCTACACATCGAGCGGTGCGGCAACCTGCCTTATTAATGTAATCGGCAGAGATAATATCAGATTTGTATACGCATCACCTAATTCAGCACCCAAGAATTCAACCGTAACATTCAAGGCAATTACCGACACTGACAGAGTTGCAGTTCGTTTTGTCGTATCAAACGGAAGTACATCGTATACTGTAAATGCTACAAGCAAGGTCAAAGATGGCAACAACTACATATGGTCAGGTTCAAAACAACTCAGCAAATCGGGCAAATGGACCGTCAAGGCTTATGCAAAATTTAAAACCTCAAATGAATATCTTACAACTCCCGGAAACGGCGAGGGAGAGGTATTCGTAACTTCTTCAACCGACAAGACCACAACTGTCTGTGCCGAAAGACGTGCAAGTGACGAAGTAATCAACCTTATTGCAAACTATGAAGGCTTTTTATCCTGCGTAACTGCCGACAGCATAACCTACGACCCTACTCTCGGTTACGGCAAGGTGGTTCTTACAAATGAACAGTTCTATAATAACCTCACAAAGAATGAAGCATATGCGTATCTTTGTCAGACTGTAAACAAAGGCGGTTACACAACAAAAACAAATTCATTCCTCATTGATAACGGAATTAAGTTCAATCAACAGCAATTTGATTCACTTGTCTGCTTTACATATAACGTAGGTGCAAGCGCAATCTACAACGATTCCGATTTACAGTCTGTCCTTTTAAGCACAGGTTCGGGCAGTTCAACAATTAAAGCCGGCACGAGCGGATATGTAAATTCGTCAGAAGTGAACCTTCGCAGTGGTGCAGGAACAAACTATTCGGTTCTGACCTGTATGTCACAAAACACAAAGTTTACATATGTTGACGGCAAGATTTACAATTCTGACTGGTACAAAATCAAGTTGTCAAACGGTACAACAGGATATATATATAAGTCATATGCTTCCGTTTCAGGCGGCTCAAGAGATTTGAACAATGTAAATATGCAGAACTTTTTAGACAACTTTTTACAGTATCACCATGCGGCAGGCTCCTGCTACTGGGGACTCTTATACAGACGAGTAGACGAAGCAGAAGTATTCTTCTATGCTGACTATAAGCGTGACGGCGAATACAATAAAAAGGGTTTCAACTTTAATTGCGGTGTAAGACCTTCCTTTGGTATAGGCTGATAGCGTGATATAAATAAAAGTGTTGTTTAAAATGAAAATGAAGAAGGTAATAAGATGAAAAAAATAGGATTTATCGGCGCAGGCAATATGGCAACCGCCATAATCAAAGGCATTATGTCACAAAACGACGGTAAAGTAGATTTTATCAATGTTTTTGATACCGATAATAATAAGTGTGCTCTGATGGCTGAAATGGGGGTTTCAGTCTGTAAGTCGGGCTGTGAGGTTGTAGAAAACAGCGACATTACCGTACTTGCGGTAAAGCCTCAGAATTATCTTGAGGTGCTTGAATCTATCAAACCTGCCGTAAACGAAAGCAAAACCTTTGTTTCAATTGCCGCAGGAATTTCAATCGGCTATGTTCAGTCTGCTCTTAGCTGTAAATGCCCCGTTGTGCGTGTAATGCCCAACACTCCTTTATTGCTAAAGAAGGGTGCATCTGCACTCTGCCCGTCAGATAACATCAGCGACGAGGACAAGCAGGTTGTATATAATATGTTTGCAGGAAGCGGCGTGTGTGAATACATCACAGAAGAGCATATGAACGAGATTATCGCCGTAAACGGAAGCAGCCCTGCCTACATCTACCTCTTTGCAAAGGCAATGGCTGATTATGCGCAAAAGCAGGGGATAGACTACGATAAGGCTATGAATCTTGTATGTGCAACGCTTGAAGGCTCGGCGGCTATGTTACGTGAAAGCGGCGACAGCGCCGATGTTCTTATTCAGAAAGTAAGTTCAAAGGGCGGCACAACAATAGCCGCACTCGATAAGCTAAAAGAGCACGGCTTTTACGAGGTAGTTCAGGATGCAATGGACGCCTGCACAAAGCGTGCCGTGGAGCTTGGCAAGTAATATTCATAAAATAAATACATTTCGCATAAAGTTTTAACGGGACAACCCGAGCTTATTGCTCGTTAAACTCCGATAAAACGAAAGGAATGTATTTATGAAAAGCTTGGTATTTTCGTTTAAAAAGACAGAATTAGGCAGAAGGGGAATACGCAGAATAACGCTTTCCGATTTACAGTATTTTTTCAGAAGGTACGGCTTGAGAGTGATGTTCACTGCAGTTCTGCTTGTCGGACTTGTCGCAGGCTCAATCTGCGCACAAAATTCGGGCGAAAGCCTGCTTAATTCTCTCGACTTTTTATTTACAACAAACCTTGACGCAAGACTTGCACAGAATGCAGCAGGTACTTTCTGTGCTTGCTTTGCGTCAGATTTTATATTTTTATTTTCAGTATTTTTGCTCGGACTCACCCCATGGGGAGTGTTCGTAATGCCTTTCGTTGTCCTTTTTAAGGGCTTTGGAACAGGGCTGACAGCAGGCTATCTTTTTGCTATACAAAAGCTCGGCGGAGTAGGATTTTATCTGCTTGTGCTTTTGCCGGGTACATTTTTGTTCTGCATTGCGCTGGTAATGTTTTCGTCAAACTCCTTTATGTTTTCAAAGGATATGTTTGCCTACACATTCGCAAAATATCCGCCCAAGCAGTCAATGCGTTCGGGAGCAACTACGCTTTGCTCTCACCTTATGGCTTCTCTCATAATGACGTTCTGTGCGTCTCTTATCGATACTGCACTCTGGACGTTGTTTGCAGGAGCGTTCAATTTTTAGATTTTGCTTACGCAAAAATCGGAGGTTTAAAATGTCAACTGAAAAAAGCTCTCTGGTTTTGACATCTGTTATTTCAAGCTTATTTCATAATTTCCCGAAGCTGTTGCTGACAAATTTGCTTTTTGCAGTACCGTCAGCCGTATTTTTCGGCATATTCTGGCTAATAAATACGATTACGGGTTTAAACTCAAACTTTATACTTTTCTTAACGGCAATTCCGCTTTTCCCGTTCTATGCCGGTGTTGTTCAGGTCACCTCGCATATTGTCAGGGGAGAGGAAAACGTTGATGTTGTACATAACTTCATTTCAGGCGTAAAGGAAAACTTCCTGCGATTTCTCGTTCACGGCGCTGTGTTCTATGTTGCAATGTTTTTCAGCTACTATTCAATAACAATGTACACTTCATTCGGTAAGGTCAACGGAGTATTTTACATTTTCCTTTTAATCAGCATAATAGTAAGCATATTTTTCCTTTTTGCTTTCTATTATATTCCGCCTATGACGGTAACGTTTGATATTTCAATGAAAAATATCTACAAAAACAGTGCATTGATGACCTTTGGCGAGTTCAAGTACAACCTGATTGCAACCCTTGGCTTGTTCGTGCTATTCCTGCTTTGCGCAACGGTTCTTATGTGCTGTTACGTGCCGATTGCGGTAATAATAGCAACAGTAGTTCTTGCACTTTTCTTTGTTCCTTCAATTATGTCGTTTGTAATCAACTCTGCTGTATATAAACCAATGTACAATATGATAGTAGGTAACGATAAAAAGAGCAAAGAAATTGACAAGAAGATAGAGAACAGAAAGAACGGCATTTTTGATGATACAGAGGAAACACCGAAGAAAAATATAGCCGAGGGATTCTCGGATATAGACGTTGACGAAAACGCCGACGGTGACGAATACATTTACTATAACGGAAAAATGGTAAAACGAAGCGTGCTTTTAAAACTAAAAAATGACGAAAACCCGAAAGGAGAGCAGGAATAATGGCAGGACGACACAGTGCAAAAACCTCAAAAAAGCCAATTGTCATAATCTGTATTTTAACAGCACTAATAATCATTGGTGTGATTTATGCAGTAATTATCTTTAATTCAGGCTCAAAACCTGCAAATACAACTTCAACAACTTCACCACAGCAGACAACTTCAACCGTTCAGTCAGCCTCGGGAGAGTCAGCTGAAACAACAATTCAACCGACAGAGTCTGAACAGCCGACAACGCAATCCGAAATCTTTACAGGCGAAACCTCGGAGGTGTCAAAGGTCGTAGTCCCCACAAAGAGCGGTCAGGAAGTAAGCTACTTCAATGCAACCTACGTGCCTTACAAGGCTGTTGATTCCTCAACAAACGAAGAGTGTACTCTGCGCGAGGTGTTCGGCTCCGCATTTTCGCAGGGCGTAATAACTTTCAACAGCGACGGCACATTCACCGACTCCGTAACTTCATCTTCTGTCAATTCGGGTGCATATGCCGTAGAGGGTGATACAATTGTCGCAACCTATTCAAATGATAAGAATATGTCCGTTAAGGTTGCCTCGTGGGAGGGTGACACTCCTTTAGAGCTTATCATAAATTACGGCGGCTATGACGTTTACTTCAATATGTAAACAATAGCGATACTTTACGTAAGGGACGGCATCCTTGACGTCCCCGAATTAATTACACATTCAAATAACACGGTGACAATATGGCAAAAAATAAAAAATCTTCCGCAAAAGCAAAACAAACCCGAAAAAAGCAATCAAAAAAACTCCCGATTATTATCAGCTGTGTTATTGTCGCAATAATAATAGCGGCATCAGCAATATTAACAGTCAGCTGTTCTTCACAGCAAAATCGCAATAACGAGCTTTGCACCTATCAATGGATTCCGTCAACAGCAAAGAACGCAAGCGGTGACGAGGTGGAAATGTCGGAAATCTACAACACCAACTACACATCCTATCAAGGCTCGCTTACCTTTAATGAGGACGGCAGATTCTCACTCTGGCTCTCACCGGGAACAGCCGACGACGGAACGCACACAGGCAGTTTTACCGTCAATTCGGATGATGAAATAGAAGCATTTTTTGATGACGGTACGAACACCAAATTTAAAATCGAGCGCAAAAACGGCACTGCAAACGGAATAATCATTAATTATAATGATTACGAGATATACTTTTCACATTAATTAAAAAATGCAGTGAGCGACGTCCCGTCGTTCAAAAATAAGAGCAAAAAAGGCTGAATATTCCGTTTTCGGAATTTTCAGCCTTTAATCATTTTATTTATTTGCAGTGACAATGCGGCAAATTACTTATACATTTTCTCATAGTATTTGGTATATTCACCCGATGTAATCTTGTTCATCCATTGTTCATTATTAAGATACCACTCAATGGTTTCTTTGATGCCTTGCTCAAAGGTATATGCAGGCGACCATCCAAGCTCTGTTGTTATCTTTGTGTTGTCAATTGCATACCTTCGGTCGTGACCCGGTCTGTCCTTAACGTATTCAATTAAATCTTCGCTCTTACCAAGAGTGCTTATAATCAGCTTGACAATCTCAATATTGGCTTTTTCATTATTTCCGCCGATATTGTAAATCTCGCCGTCTTTACCTTTATGAAGCACGGTATCAATGGCAGAGCAATGGTCGGATACATGCAGCCAGTCACGAATCTGCATACCGTCGCCGTAAACAGGAAGAGATTTATTATTCCTGCAATTATTAATCATCAGGGGAATAAGCTTTTCAGGAAACTGGTATGGACCGTAATTATTAGAGCAGCGTGTAATATTTACAGGCATACCAAAGGTGTTGTGATAAGCCCTTACCACTAAATCGGCGCTTGCCTTTGAAGCTGAATAAGGTGAGTTAGGAGAAATCGGAGTTGTTTCTGTAAACATACCTGTTTTTCCCAATGCTCCGTAGGTTTCATCTGTAGAAACCTGTAAAAATTTTACGCCGCTTTTAAATTCCGATGAATATTTGTCGTCAGGATTAACCTTCCAGTGACGTTTAGCAGTTTCCAGAAGATTCTGTGTGCCAAGTACATTTGTAGTAAGAAAAATTTCCGGTTCAGTTATTGAACGGTCAACGTGGCTTTCTGCCGCAAAATTGACAACCGTATCAATACTGTATTTTTCAAAGACCTCTTCAATAGCCGCTTTATCACGTATATCTGCCTTGACAAAGGTATATTTCGGGTCGTTTTCAACGTCTGACAAATTATCAAGGTTTCCCGCATATGTCAAAGCGTCAAGATTGATTATATTATAATCGTGGTTTTTCAGCATATAATGCACAAAATTTGAACCGATAAATCCGGCACCGCCTGTAACAAGAATATTTTTCATAAAAATTACCAAGCCTTTGCAAAGCAAAAGCTGCCCTTTCTTTTTTGTGTTATTTTAATTATTCTGATATTTTCAGCACTTTTTTCCATCTGCAAGATTAAGAAGATATTGACCGTATTCCGTCATCTTCTGCTCTTCTCCCAATGATCTGAGCTGTTCTGTATCAATAAAACCACGTCGCCACGCAATTTCTTCAAGACAGCTTATGTACATTCCCTGCATTGACTGCATTGTCTGGACAAACTCTGCGGCTCTTGTCATTCCAAAGGGAGTTCCCGTGTCAAGCCACGCTATTCCACGACTGAGCAAAACAACATTAAGCTCGCCTTTTTCAAGATAAGCGCTGTTTACAGAAGAAATTTCCAGTTCGCCTCTTGCTGATGGCTTAATATTCTTTGCAATATCAATTACACGGTTGTCGTAAAAATAGAGCCCCGGTACAGCATAATTTGATTTTGGATTTTCAGGCTTTTCTTCAATTGAAAGCACACGCCAGTCGGAATCGAATTCCACCACACCGAAATCCTTTGGATTGTTTACAGGATAACCAAACACAGTAGCACCATTCAGTTCATTTTTAGCTCGGGACAAAATCTTTGGAAAATCATAACCGTAAAAGACATTGTCTCCCAGAATAAGACAAACACTGTCATTGCCGATGAAATCTTCTCCAATCAGAAAAGCCTGTGCCAGACCTTTTGGTTCCTGCTGAACAGCATAGGACAATTTGATGCCTAACTGAGAGCCGTCGCCAAGTAATTTTTCATAAAGGGGTGTATCATCCGGAGTCGAAATAATAAGAACTTCGGTTATGTTTGCCAACATCAGAATAGAGAGAGGATAATAAATCAACGGCTTATCATAAATAGGCAAGAGTTGTTTTGACACAACCTTTGTCATAGGATAAAGCCTTGTTCCTTTTCCTCCGGCAAGAATAATACCTTTCACAAAGATTTCCTCCTTAATATAATTTGCCTGTCGCCGTAGTAAACAAATAAAGAAGAGCCAGAATAAACGGTACAATCAGAACCGTGCGAGCCCATATCAAAATTCTGGGACATTCATCAAGCTGTTTGGGAATATTAACACTGCGCTGCGGATGATTCAGTACAAGCAGAATAATTCCCGACGCTAAAGCAATGCTTGAAAACAATGCCTGTAAATCCACAATCAAACCAAAACGGTTATCGAAAAATTCGTACAAGGTGGGATAGCTTGCAGTACTGGGGTCAATGCGATGTCCCATAAGGCTTTGAAAAAGTGAATAGTTTGTATCGGTAACACGGCAAAACTGTGATCTTCTGATAATAATACGCATAATTAATCCAATAATCATAGCCGTATCGAAAATAATATTATAACCAAGATTCTGCTTGTTACAGCAAATCATAATATATAGAAAAGGTACAAGAAGAGTTACTCTGTAATATGAAAAAGGTGAGAACATAAGGTAGCTTAAATATACCATAGTAATGATGTAAATCACATATTTACAGTAGAGTATTCTTCCGTCCTCTGTACTTTTTTCATTGTCAAAGTTTCTTGTATAGGCATAAAAACATATGAGAACAAGTGCAATAGCAAAAAACGAAACGCTGCCGAAAGAAGTTTTAATATTTGCAGGAAACATTTCCGCCAGCATATTTTCCGACGGACCGTTTGTCATTGACTCTGCATACATCGGAGCTTTCATAAAGATTAATTTCTGAATTGCAAGACCGCTTACGGAAACAAGCAATTCAATAAAAATCTTAATAAAGTTCTTTTGCTTTAATAAAATAATCGCCACAAATGCAATCAGGAAAAACGGCTTTATTGAAATTGCAACCGCCGACCAGACAAGAAAACTTATATTTTTGTTGCGCAGCAGGCAGTAAACGGCAAATACCGATGCAGTAATCATTATTATGTCATTCTGTCCTGTGTAAAAAACGCCGACGTAAAGAAAGAACGAACTTGCTGTGAAAAATACGCACCAAAGACTTCTTACTTTGTCATTAATAATTAACATACATATTTTATATGTGTAATAGAGCATTAAAACACTTAAAGCAACTAAAAACAGTTTAGACCAAGCAAGGGAAAGCGAAGATTCAACAATAGTTACTCCGAAAAATCTTTGAGCAATCCAAATGGGCAAATTCCATACAGACCACGGAAGCACAGACATAAGCTCGCTGCCCATATACTCATGATTAAGCCCGTATACATTTTCTGCACTGTATTCATACAAATGGAAAATATTGCTGTCACATATAACGTCCCACACATTTGTGGACCATACTGTAAGACTCTTTAAATCAACATAAGCTGCGGAAGAAAACACCAGTAATCCTACTGCCGCAACTAAAATCCACTCCCATAAATATATTTTTTCGGAGTGATAGTATTTTGACAACCTTTTTGTTGTATTCATTCAATCGGCTCTCCTTATATCAGAATATCATTCCACCAAGGGAAAACAATGCAATACCTGCAAGAATAAGTATCATGCCGAAAAGCTTTCTGCGGGACATTTTTTCTTTAAGCAAAACAACACCCAATACTGCTACAAAAATGTATCCTGTACTTTCAAGCACAGGTCCCAGTGAAAGCGGAACAACCTTATAAGCAAAAACCGTTATAAGTGTTGACAGAAAAAACAAACCGTAAGCAATTATAACTGTGGGGTTCAGGTATTCCTTTATTCTGTCCGAATAGGACTTGTTTGCACTTGTTTTTAGCATTACCTGCGAGATAGAAGAAATCAGCACGCTCACAACGAATACCAAAGAGAATATAATCATCAACGTTCCGTCATTCATTATCAGTCACCACCAAAACAATTCCGGTAAATATAATGACAGAGCCCACAACCATATACCACGTTATGGCTTCGGAAAAAAACAAAGCGCCCCAAATCATACCCCAGATAATTACTACTCCCTTATTTGCAAACGCAGTTGTTAAGGGCATTCTTTTTAGTACCTGCTGCCACAGAAGGGCATAGGCGGCAAGAACTATCATCATCAGACCATAGCATAGTATAAACTGAAATGACATAAATTCAGCGCCTGCCGCAAGCTTTGAGAACACACTGCAAAATGAATACATAAGCAGTATTGCGTGCAGCATAACAAAACTGGCAATTTTAGATTTATTGTCATTTATTCGCATTGTTTTCGTCCTCCGTGTTTACGCTTCGGCGTATAACATACTGCGGAGCATTATTAATGCTGATGTATATTCTTCCTATGTATTCGCCGATTAATCCGAGTATTATCATTATCATACCGCCAATAAACAGCAGAACAGCCATTGTTGAACTGTAACCAAGGGGCGTCAGCGGATGAACCAGCTTGTTTATGATTATATAAATTCCGTATAAAAATCCGGCAAAAGCAACAAGCACTCCGGCAATTGTTGCAATTCGGAGAGGCTTAACGGAAAAAGCCGTAAATCCGTTTACCCAAAGAAGCAGCAGTTTCCTTATTGTATATCCGGATTTTCCCTCTAAACGGTCACGGTGATGTATTTCAACATTGCCGACTCTTTTTGTTGTCCTGAGCAAAAGTCCGCTTATGTAAGGGTACGGGTTGTCATAATTTTTAACTTCCTCAACCACATATCTTTTGCAGGCAAAATAGCTCATTATCTTTAAATCCTTTGGCTTTTCAATCAGCCATTGAGCCATTTTATCATTTACTTTACTGCCCAGATTACGGAAAGCAGAGTGTTTTTTATCCGTATATTTTGCAAATACCAAATCATTTTGGTCAAGTGCGTCAATCAGTTTAAACATTTCATTTGCGGGAGTTTGTCCGTCATCGTCAAGACATACCACAATATCACCGGTAACATAATTAAAGCCGGCCATAATAGCAGAATGCTGACCGAAATTTCTGGCAAGGTCCAGTCCTTTTATTTTTGGATTTTCCTCTGCCATATGGGTAATAACGCTGAAAACATTATCAGGCGAACAATCGTTTACAAGAATAATCTCATAATCATATCCGCCGTGAGCCGTAATGGTGCTGATTACCTCATCAACCACCGTTGTTATTGTTTTTTCCGAATTGTAACAGGGAATAACTACGGATATTTTATCCAACTAAAATCAAACTCCTTTTTTCCAATCATCAAACAGCACCGCCATAAAAACCATATCATACGGAATACCGTCGATTATAACATCCTGACGAAAAACGCCCTCTTCCTTAAAACCTGCACGCTTGTAGCTGTTAATGGCGGCCGCATTTTTAGCAAACACCCTTAAAAACACACGGTTCATTCCAAGTTGAGAAAAAGCATAATCAAGAATTGCTTTTGCGGCGGCAGTACCCAAGCCTTTGCCTCTGCAGGACTCTTCGCCAATAAAAATACCGTATTCGCATTTTTTATTTTCATTATCAATATCTCGAAGATAAACCGAACCAACGTCCAAGCCTGTTTCGTTATCTTCAATAATAAACTGAGCTACCTGACCGGTAAGCACCTTGTTACGGTACCACTGCAAATGAGCTTCCTCTGTTAAAGGCGTTCTGAAAATAAAATTTTCTACCACAGAGGGACTGTTGCGCCATCTGACAACATTCGCAGTATCTTTTTCGGTCATTTTTCTCAGAGTAACTTTATCAAAAATCATTTTATCCATAATTTTACATAGCATTTACTTATAAAATGCAATAACCTTTTCAATAATATAGTCGGTATCGTCTTTTGTAAGACCGTAATACATAGGCAGTCTTACAAGCTTATCGCTTTCGGAAGTTGTGTATTTATCCTCGCCGCAGAAAACTCCGTATTTTTTACCTGCCGGAGCAGAATGAAGCGGTACATAATGGAATACGGCACCAATGTCGTTTTCCTTTAAATATGCAATAAGTCTTGTGCGTTCATCAAGGTTTCCTGTCTTTATGTAGAACATATGCGCATTATGCTTACATTCCTCGGGTACAAAAGGCAGTACAACCTTACCCTGCTTTTGTAAATCGGACAAACCGTCGTAATATCTTTTCCAGGAAGCAAGACGGTCGTCGTTAATTTTATCAGCCTGCTCAAGCTGTGCAAGAAGGAAAGCCGCATTCATATCACTTGGCAGATAGGAAGAGCCGTAATTTACCCATGTGTATTTATCAATCTGACCACGCAGGAATCTGCTTCTGTCAGTTCCTTTTTCACGGATAATCTCGGCATTTTCAATGTCATCGGCATTGTTAATCAGCAATGCTCCGCCTTCGCCCATACTGTAATTTTTAGTTTCGTGGAAGGAATAGCAGCCAAAGTTGCCCATAGTTCCGAGAGCTCGTCCTTTATATTCAGCCATAACACCCTGAGCCGCATCTTCAACAACAGCTAAATTATGGCGTCTTGCAATGTCCATAATAGCGTCCATTTCGCAGGAAACACCGGCATAATGAACCGGAACAATAGCTTTTGTCTTTTCAGTAATCGCCTGTTCAATCAGGGTTTCGTCAATATTCATTGTGTCGGGACGTATGTCAACAAAAACAATTTTTGCACCGCGGAGCACAAATGCGTCAGCAGTAGAAACAAAGGTAAACGAGGGCATAATAACCTCGTCGCCCGGCTGAATATTAAGCAGAAGAGCAGCCATTTCCAGCGAATGAGTGCAGGATGTAGTAAGCAACGCTTTTTTGGCGCCGGTTTTATCCTCAAGCCACTTATTGCACTTTTTAGTAAATTCACCGTCGCCGCATATTTTATTGTTTTCAATTGCCTTTTTTATATACTCGGTTTCTTTGCCGGTAAACGGCGGTTTGTTAAATGGAATCATAAAAACTACCTGACTTTTATTAGAATTTTAAAAAATAAAAAAATATAAAATATACTATTAATATATATTTTTTCAGCTTGTATAAAAAGTTATATTTTAAACAAACTCAAAATTTACAACAAAACTTTGCCATTATAACCAAGGCTCCCCTTCATTAGGGGAGCTGTCATTTTGCGTGCAAAATGACTGAGGGGTGGAGATGAACTTTTCCTGATATATACAAGTTCATCTGACCTGCCACCCTTCCGTCACAGCAATAAATCACTGTGACACCTTCCCTCAAGGGAAGGTTTGGCTATATTACAAAAGTTGACCGTTACAAATTGAAAGTATATTCTTTTTCGACAGACTGATAAAATATACTATTAATATATATTATTTATAATTATAGTACACTTTTTTTCAAAAGTCAATTATAAGAATAAATGCAAAGGGGCATCATAGAGGAAAATAGATAATCCGGCAGATTTTGATAAGTTGTACGGGTTTGTAGAAGAATTGTACACCAAGAAAAAGATAAAAGAAGAAGACCTGAACAACGATAACGATATTTTACAAATTTTTCCATAAAGAACGACATCCTTGACGTTCCTTAACCCTTAAAATATAATTAAATACCATAATTCTGCACAATATAATAATGCAATATCTGTCTAAAACGCCAAAAATCAAAAATTATGCACAAATATTTGAAAAACAAATCAAAATATAAATTAAATATGCTATAATAATACTGCAGAGAATACCGGTATATCAATATATTCTAACAAATAATCATCATAAATACAAAATATTTTTAAAAAATGACAACTATAATTCATTTATAACACAATAATTCATTAAATATAACAAATGGAATAAAATGTATTTAAAACTATTGAAATAAATTCATTAAAATGTTATAATGTCATAAATAAATGTAGGGAACTATACCCTTTTTCAGCCGAAATCACCCGATTTCACTGTAGGTCAGGCAGTAAAAGCTGATAATCAATGTGATTTTAAAAGTCTATAGCTCTCTGCTTTACCAATATAAAAAGGTTATGGAGGTAATAAAAAATGAAATTTAAGTCAAAATCTTTGATTTCCATTATTTTGTCAATAATGATGGTAATATCAATGATTCTCGTAGCTATACCGGCAAATGCCGCTGTAGTTGACAGCGAGCCTGTCGGTGCAGGTACTTATTATTTATGGTATACGATTGGCGATAATACTAATTATAGTAGTTTTACTAAGAAAGTTGAAATGACAGCAGATGGTAGTAACTATGTAGCTTCATTTGAAGATTCTTCGTTATATCCCAATACTACTATTGTTTGTTATATTAACACTGACTCAAGTACTATTACGACAGGTCTGAACACACTTAAAACATCAACTAAAGGTACTTATGATGATACTTATTTTCATTGGTTGAATGTTGGTGGCAATTATCAGCAAAGTGGTTATTATTATATTAAATCACAGGTTAAATCATCTTTTAAAGTAAAAATTACATACAACCCGACTGGCGATACTATTGATTTATCAAAAGATGATGGTTCAACACCGACCGAACCCACAACAGAACCAACAACAACCGAACCAACAACAACCGAACCGGTTGAAACAACCGTACCGCCCACAACAGCTCCTGTTACAACTCCCGGTGAATACACAATTACTGATGCTACAACAGACCTCAACGGTTCGTTGTCTTTCAGCGCATCCGGTGGTACAGCAGCAGGTACTGCAAATTCAGGCGATACTGTAACAATTACCGGAAATCCTGTTAAGACATACTTTGAACTTGATACTGTTACAGTAACAGGTGAAGATAAAAATAATATTGAAGTATCCGGTACAAGCAACACACGTACTTTCACAATGCCTGAACAGAACGTTACAGTAAAAGCAACCTTCAAGCTCAACAAGCCTGCTTATATTCAGTCGCTTAAAGAAGACGGTTTGTGGATAGACGTTGCTCCCGATGAGTACGACACTACTGCAACTCTTATCAAGTGGAATAACTACAAAGGCAGTAATCAAGAAAGAAACAATCCCTACACATTCTATGTTCCGAAGAATGTAGATCTTTCAAATGCTCATATTTATAACGGATTTAATAGTGCAGTTAAGCTTAACGGCACAGAAATTCCTAGTAAAAATACTGCTGTAGTTAAGCTTACAGCCGGTAGTACATATTCATCCGAAAATGATAACAGCTACACCGTAAAGGTAATGCAAGGTTCAACCAACGCAATGTTCCTTTACACAACGAAAGCTGGTGTTGCCAGTCCGTTGCCTACTAAAAAAGGTGCAGGCGCATCTAAGGGAGATGTTGTAAGAGACGGCGGTGTTTGCAAAACAATGACTAATGAAACCGCAAAAGCTTCGTTCTCGTCAGCAATGGCACTTGAGAGCGTAAAGGGTAGAGGTAACTCTTCTTGGCAAGCAAGTAATGAATTCTTCGGTAAATACGCTTTCAATATGAAGCTGGCTAAAAAAACCAACCTCTTTAATATTGATACAACAAAGCTCCCTGACGGTTCAAAAGCTTCCGGTTCAAAAAGCTATTGTTTGCTTGCAAACAATGCCGATGAATCAATGCTCCGTAACGCTCTTACATATCAGCTTGCTTCTGAAATCGGACTTCTTTATTCACCTGAATTCAGCTTTGTTGATATCTACGATAACGGTGAGTATTTAGGTCAGTACCTTGTAACGGAAAAGGTTGACATTGGTTCAAGTAAGCTTATTAAAGGAAATAGCTTTGAAGATATAAACGAAGATGCTGTTAAGGAAGTTACAAAAAATCCTGAAGCTACTATCGATAAGACTACTACAAAAACCACATATTCATATACTTATGCAAATAATAAAACGTACACTCCTGATATGCGTTATGCAAATGTAGCTCCAAACGGTGCCACAAGCGATAAGAATAAGTATCCTTATGACAATACAGAAACACGCCCGGCTAAACAGGGTAAATATTTGCTCGAGTTTGAAATTTCTGATCGTGTTAATGATGAGCCTTGCTACTTTGTTTCACCTCAAGGTCAGAATGTAGTAATAAAGAGTCCTGAATATGCAACAAAAGAACAGGTTGAATTTATAGCAAATAAATTTGCTAAAATGGAAGAAGTTGCATTTACTGCTAACGCTTCAAAGACTGATCTTTCAGCTGTAATGGACGTTGAATCCTTTGCAAAAATGTATCTAATTCAGGAATTTACAGCAAACCTTGACGCAGCGTCAACAAGCTATTATATTACATTTGACTGTTCACAGACTAATCCTGTATTCGTAGCAAATCCCGTATGGGACTACGATATGGCGTTAGGACAGTTCGAAAAAGAAAATTATAAGTACACAAAGGACGGAAAAACATTATCACCTGCCAAAACTGACGCTTGGCTTGCAAAGTATAAGAGAATGGATAATTCAGAGTCCAAAGCTCCCGATAAATACAGCATTCAGTCACAGCTTGCAAGTCAGAATTCAGCTTTCAAAACTGAAATCAGAAATCAGTGGGAAGGTACTAACGGCTTCTATGCTAATATTCAGAAATATATCGGAGACAACGGTCTGATTAAAAAGACTTGGTTCGATAATATTAACGCTTCTGCCGAGATGAACGAAGCCCGTTGGGGCTTTATCGCAAATGATTTATTAAATAAAGCCAATTGGGGTGTAAAGAACACAGGTGCTAATCACAACGAAGCAGTGAATTATCTTAACACTTGGACAGCAACTCGTGCAACTTGGTTAAACACACAGTTCACATCTGATGAATACCCTGTTTACACACCTTCAGCTCCTACAATCAAAGCTTATGCCGCTGACGGAACAACAGAAATCTCTGCTGTTGAAGCAGGCTCACCATTCATCATCAAGGTTACATCCGATCTTGAGAGCGGAGTTGTATATCGTCTTTACAAGGACGGTGTCAAGGTTGGAACAGACCGGTCTGACGGAAATTTCGACATTGCAACTGACGAATCAATGGTTGGCTCAAAGTATACATACACTGTAAAAGCAGTTTACGGTGGTCGTGAAAGCTCGGCTTCAACCGGAGTTGAAATTACAATAAATGAAAAGGCAGGCAATAAGACTGTCAGAGTTTACTTCAAGAGTGCAGCCGCTTCTGCCTATGTTCCTTCATTCTCACTTGACAACGCTGCAGCTACAGTAATGTCAAGAACACCTAAAACTTCAACTGATAACGGAACATACTTTGGTTCAACATATTCAGGCTCTTTGAAATTCTATTGGTTCTTCAAGGATATAACAATTGATACATCTGTTCCTCATACAATTACATTTACAACGAAGAATAACGTTAACGCAACTACTTCATACACATTCGGAGCAGCAACAGAGTATTACTTTGCAGTAGATAACCTTATGGGTGACACAACTCTTAAAGACCTTACGGAAATGGATGAATACATCAGAAACTACCACATTTCTGCAACTCATATGGTATATTCTGCAACAAGCGACAGAAACATCGGCTTTACATGGGCGAAAGATACAGAAGGTAAATACAAAGAGTATGCAATGGGTACATATTTGCCAGATAACAATATTAGTACCGCAAGCTTAACTGACTTAACATCATCAAGCTTGCTCACAATCCCGTCGGCACTCACTCCGAATGCAATGTTAGAGGCTTCTTCTGCACCGTCATTCTTCACAATCAAGTCTGCAACACTTGCACAGAAAATTACCGCAGAAGCCGAAGAAGTATCAACACTTCAGTATCAGCTTCTCGACGTAAACCTCGACGGCAAAGTTGACATAAAAGACTCAACAATGATGCAGAAAGCTCTCGCAGGTTTTTAATACATTGTGGTCAGACAATGTTTAATCTGAAATAGATGTTTTGTAAGTCCCGTAATAACGAATTTGAAAACTGTAGCGAGCGACGCCCTCGTCGCTCACAGGCACAACGTTGTAAATAAACGTTTGCGGTTGAGGGATTGCAAAACATTTTCGGATAAATAAATAATCGGTGCGCCGAAATCCTCGGCGTTTACCGCAAACGGCGCACCGTAAATAAAATTTATGGAGGTATATTAAATGAGACATTCAATTAAGCGCATAAGCAAATCAGCGCTTTCCGTCATTCTCGCATTGATGATGGTTGTTTCAACAATGGTTGTCGGCACTATTTCAAGTGTGAACGCAGCTACTTTTGTTCCTAATAGCAAGATTTATTTAGACGTTTCGAAAAAAACCTATTGGACTGAAGCTGGTTACATATATATGTATTTATATGATGGCGGCACTACAGAATTTGTAAAAATGAATAAAGTTGATGGTGAAAGCTATATTTATGAAGGTACTGTCAATAATGCAAATAATAATAAGATTATTTTCTTAAGAAATAGGGACGATATAAAGGATTTTAAACAGTGGAATCAGACTGTAGATATTGATAATTATGATGGTACAAATAATATGTTTGTATTGTCATCAGATGACTCTACTCAAAAGTTTAAAGATGTTGACGGAAAAGAAAACGTCGCTAAACAGACTGGTAATTGGTCAACCTATGGTGGCAGTACCGGCGGCGGCGGTGAGACCACAACAAATTATTATGTTGTCGGCTCAGAAAATCTTATTGGAACAGGAAAAGGTTGGAATCCCGACAAAGCTTCTCAGATGACAAACACAGATGGAGTTTATTCTATTACTTTTTCTAAAAAAGCAGCTTCAACAAAATATGAATTCAAAATCTTGCCAACATTAGGTTCATGGGTAGGTCAGATTGGACATAGCAGTAATGTTTCAAGTGGTTCTTCAGGTGTTAAAGTTGATGGTAATAACAATGGTGGTAATATAGAATTTACTTTATCTGAACAATCAGATGTTACTATTACTTATACACCAAGTGACGAAAAAATTATTATTAGCGCAACACCTGTTGTGTCCGATTACACCGTCAGCGTAGAAGCTCGTTACAAGGCTTATAACAACTCTAATCAGTCTTATGACGCAGCTACTGAAACTCCTTCCGATCTTAATGCTACTTTCACAGTCAACGGCGGTTCAACTGCAACTGTATCTCCTAATACACCTGTAACATTGTCTGCTTCAACTACTAACAATGATAAATACACATTTGCAGGTTGGTACATTGATGAAGCTTGCACAAGTCAAGTAGAACTTAATGACTATAAAGTTACTCCTACGGCAAATACAACTTACTATGCTCTCTATCGGCAGAATACAAAAACTATCACATATAACGTAGAGCCCTCTGGTCTTAACGGCGCAGGTTTTATAAATGATTCTGTAAAAACAGCCGGTGTTGGCTCTGAAGTTTCTGTTTCTGCAAAAACTGTTGCAGGCTATACTTCAAATATCACAGCAACAGGCGCAACAATAAGCGGCGGCAAATTTACTGTAGGTACTTCTGATGTTACTGTTACAGCAACATATGATGTAGTTGAAAAAGAGCTTTGCAGCGTTTCTGTAAATGCTAATAATTCTTCACTCGGTACAGCAACTGTTCAGAGCGGTGATATTTACGTTGGTGATGAGTTCACTGTAACTGCTACTGCTAATACTAACTGTGCTTTCAGCAGTTGGACAGCTGTAGGTGCAGATCATGTTTCTACTTCTACATCAGGTAACGAAACAAGTGCAAAGTTTAGAGCAACTGCACAGTCTGTTACAATCACAGCAAACTTTAATACTTATTCCTATTCAGTTCACACAAGCTCAGAAGACATAGTAATGACTCCTTTTGCTTCTGATTCAAATGTTCTTTATTCTGCTAAGACTGTAGCATCAGGTACAATATTCAGAATTAAGAGAACATTAGGCACTGAAGAAAAGTATTCTGTATCAAATAAACCTGATGATACTTATTATTTAAATGATACAGAAATGACCCACCAAATAACGTCTTGGGACGGTACTGATGAATTGGCTGAGAAAAAAGGTAACTACAAGAATAATGCCGGCAGTGCTTATTATGTTATGTTTGACGTATCTACCGGAACAGTAAGCCTTTCTGAAACTAACGACGGCACGCAGTCAATAAAGGTTTACGCAAAGAACGGTACTTGCACATATGATAAAAACGGTAACTTCGTAGGAACACATTTAAACGGTGTAACTGTTGCAACTGCTGCGAATGAGTCTTCAACCGTTACAGACACAAACGCTAATTCCGAAGGTTATAAAGTCTATAAAGTAACTGAAGGCTCCGTTGTAAAGGTTACAACAACTGTTAATGCCTCTTATGCTAAAGACTATTATGTTCACGCTTTTGTTATTAATGGTAAAACATATTCTGCAACAGCAGGAACAGGTAACTCATATTATACTGAGTTTGCTGTTGAAGAAGGCGTAGCAAATTACGAAGTAACTCCTATTTACTATGTAAACGATTGTAAAACTGAAGGCAAATACATCACCTTCTATGTTGACGCTTCGGAAATGGGCGAAGCTTTTGACTGGGGTAACACAATTTCCTCATATGCATACGCATATAAGGCTGATACCGGTACTGATTCTTGGGAACCTGACGGTAATTATCCCGGACAGCCGATGCTCTATGACGAAGGTCAGGGCAGATACTACGCTCGTGTTCCGAAGACTATGAACGGCAGAGATGTATCCGGTATTACAATCAACAACTATAAGAACGATACTGTTCATGCTTCGCTGAATAAAGGTCTTACTGCTAACGAGCAGTCCTACGACTTTAACGACTTCAAGAAAATCTATGACCTCAAATATGATATTATCAGATTTGATATGAAGCCGAGAAGTGGCGCACAGAATAACAGTGAATTAATCGGAAGTGCATTTAACTATAATACATATGCTAACAACAATCGTTGGGAAGCATTTGTTGATAACAATGGTAACAAAGTAGACGTTCTCGGCAATCCTATTACTTCTTCAAATACAAATAAACTTTACGTTGTATCATCATATCAGGCTAATGTTTCCGGCGTTGGTCAGTGGTCTACAAAATGGACTGTTTACAAACAGGACGGTACAAAAGTAGCAGAAGGCTTACCTTCAGACTTTATTCCTCGTCCCGATAAAGCTAACAACACAAAGGCATATAATGATATTGTAAACGGCGGTTACACAGGCTGGGAAGCTGAAATTACTTTCGAAAACAGACAAGATCTTGATTCAGCTCTTCGTCTTGACGGTCGTTGGTTCTATGCTAAGAGTTCATCAAGCGTATCTGCTGATGTTAAATACAGAACATCAGAAGACGGCAATACCTATACAACTCCCGTAGAAGATGCAAGCTATGTTACAATTAACGATGCTCCAAGCGTAACCCTTGAAAAGCATGGTGAAACAATCAGAGTTGTTGCAAGACCTATCAAGGGCTATGTATTCTCACACTGGTCAACTGCAGATGCTAAATACACAACCTTCAAAGACCTTTCAAAAACACTCGGCAGCTCGTTCACATCTACTCTTGACGCTGAAACACACTATGTTGCTAACTATATTAAGGCAACTGACGGAAAACTCGTTCTTTCTCATATGAAGTATGACGGTTCAGATGCAAAGGGCGGTATGGGTTACTATCTCATCAAAGCTGAAATAATTGATGCAAACGGTCAATCAAAGGGCGTTGTAAAGGGTACAGGTAACGGTGCTAACGGACAGTCAATCGAACTTACTGACCTTTCAAGCTCTGATTCGTACATCAGAGTAACAATTACAACTGTTACTTCCGGTGAAAACACCTTCCGTTACTGGTACACCCAGTCATCAAACGGATTCGAGATTATTGACGACCTTGACGGAATCAGAACAGCAAACGGTAAAGTATTAACTGATAGTGAAGATCCGTTCGGTGTACAGGGTACTGTTACTTACACCTTTGAAACAGAAGTTTGGAAGCTGTTTAGTGGAACTGCACAGATTATGAGTGAGCTTAACTTCTATTCCGATATTGCTCCTGTAAGCAAGGATTATACTCTTACCTATAAGTATAAAGACCGTTTCGGAAATGATAAGATTTATGTAGTTAAGGGTACTCACCCTGACTCATATTACACAGATAACAAATCATGGGCTCCTTCTGATAAGCTTATTACAGATAATGCACCGCCTATTGATGACCTCTACAAGAATTGTAAATGGGTTATAGCAAACAGTAACAAGGACGGTACCGACGCTACTCTCGTTGCAATTCAGAATCAAAAGACTTATAAGGTTGATATTTACAATGCATTAGGTGCTTCTGAATCCTTTGATTTGCCAATTAACAGTTATGTTATAAATAAAGATACTGATAATTTCTTTGTTGCCGATGAATATATTATGGATGGCGACACTAGGAAAAAATTCAGTTACTGGGCAGTATATAAGCGAAACAGTGATGGATCTGATGGTCATGAGGTTGCAAGACATTTCTACAGAGAGTATACACTTGTTGTACTTGATGACTATAATATAAGACCTATTTACGGTACAGAAGTAAAAGATCAGGTTTACATTTCTGCACCACAGTACACACGTGAGAAGTACTCTAATGATGAAGGTAAAGATGTAAAAGATACTCTTTATGCTGACTTTATGGTTGCTTATATGTCTTCAAATGGAGCACTCATCAGAGATGACTCGACAGGTGAAAAATATAAGACAGGTGTTCTTGTAGAATTTGGTCCAAATTATAAGCTTACTACAGATAAAAACGGTGTAGCTGAAAATCCGGATTACTCTTCAATCATTTACTCTGACAGCTCGAAAGCAACACTTGAAGAGGTAGCTAAAACAGTAGAAAACGGAAAATACACAATGTATAATGCAGGCGATGATACTAATAAAGACTATCGTGCTATTTATAATTTCACTGCTAATAACAGCGATTATAATAATATGAACAGACTTGACTATTACGTTGCATTTAAAAATTCACCTGCAAACAGAAGTTATGTTATGAAGGCATACTATTATGTTATTGTAGACGGTCAATTTATGGTTAGTGATTCTGTTTACTTTAATCTTTATGACATTGGTACATCTGATCCGGATACAGTAAAATAAACTGATTGTTGTTTGAAGGAGGAATAATTTTGAGAAAAAAATATTTAGAACCTGTTATTGAAGTACAGAAGTTCTCTTTTGAGGATATTCTTGAAGGCTCTATAACACAAAGCACACCTGATCCTACTGAAGAACCCGCTGGTTCTGGTGGTAGTAGTGAACCTGTAGATCCGGGCGAAATAGAATTCCCTAAATAAAGTAGACATATGGGGCAAATGTAATATTTGCCCCATAAAATTTATTATTAATGGTGATATTATGAAAAAAAGAATTATATCAGCATTGTGTGCTTCAATTCTTATACTCTGTCTTTCGCTGACTCAGGTTTTTGCTGAAACATATTTTGAATATGATCATTTCACATTCTCGAAAAAAACTGACAGCACAATTTCAATTGCAGATTATGATAACTATTCAGAGAATTTATCCATTCCATCATCAATTCTGGACTATACTGTAGTTTCAATTTCTGAATGTGCTTTTATGGATAACACCACAATAACAAGTGCGGTTTTACCCGATACTCTTCAATCAATCGGCAGTTCAGCTTTTGCACGAGCTTCTCGTCTTGAATCAATTACAATTCCCGAAAATTGTAATATAATTGCCAGAGCTGTTTTTCAGGATTGCAGTGCGCTTAAGACAATTGAACTTAAAAACAGTCCTACTGTAATTGAGGCACAGATGTTTTACAGATGTTATGCGCTTGAATCTGTTGTTTTGCCTGAGTCAGTTGAAACAATTAATGCATTTGCCTTTTCAGATTGTTCTTCTCTGAAAGCTGTTACAGTTCCGAAAGCAACAACTTCAATTGCTACAAATGCGTTCAGAAATTGTCCTAATGTTACTATTTACGGCTATAAGGATTCTTACGCACAGCAGTTTGCTGAAGAAAACAGCATCAAATTTGAGATGATTCCCGAATATGAAATCGGTGATGTTGATATGAGCGGATTTGTTGACATCAGAGATGCAACTCTCATTCAGTCTTATTCAGCTGACATCAAAGAACTTTCCGATTATCAGCTTTCACTTGCTGATGTAAACGGAGACGGTTCTGTTAATGTATCTGATGCAACACAAATTCAACGTGTTCTTGTTGGACTTGAATAATTGATTTTAAGAATTTATTTTGGGGAACGATATTTGTCGTTCCCTATAATATTATTTGGAGGGACGATGAAATATCTTATTGCTGATCTTGTAACTGAGCTGGAACCGAAATATAGTTATTTAAAAAATCTGACGAAACCTTTTGAATATTTTGGAGATAGGGAACCTGAAATTTCAATTTCGCTTTCTGATGAATATATAAATTCAATGCTAAAGAAAATGGTATCGGGAACAACTATCGGCGCTGCAGAAGAATTTTCTTATGCAGGGAAGTTTTGCCAAAAAATAATTAAATACAATGCAATGCTGATTCATTCATCTGCTATTGAATATAAAGGAAAGGCTTATTTGTTTTCGGCAGAATCCGGAGTAGGTAAGTCCACCCATACTTCTCTTTGGCGAAAGGCATTTGGAAACGATGTAAGGATGATTAATGATGATAAACCTGTCGTCAGAATTTTTGATGAAAAAGCAGTTGTCTACGGAACACCATTTGATGGAGGAAGCGGAATAGCGAATAATATTTCAGCTCCGCTCGGCGCAGTTGTGTTCATCGAAAGAGGAGAGAATAATTCAATCAGAAAAGCTGAAACGCCCGAAATAATAAAAAGGCTTTATTTTTCTACAGCTCATTTTGTCAGCAGAGCGACAGCCGATAAAATGCTGACAAATTTCGAATACCTTCTTTCTTGTTCTGATTTTTATATTCTGACCTGCAATATGGATATTTCCGCAGCCTACACCGCTCGGAACGAAATAGTAAATTAACTAATACTTTATTTAAAAATGCAAAGGTAGTTTTCACCGCCTTTGCGTTTTTTTATTATTTATTTTATAAATTAATTATGCATATTTATTGTCGTATTATATTATAATTGTAAAAAATAAATTAAAAAGTAAGAGAAAATCAATTAAAATTAATAAAAATGATTAAAATACTATTGAAAAATTATCACTCATAAAGTATAATACATATTATGGAATATATACATTGGAAGTGATATTATCAGTTATGCGGCAAGAGTGTGTAGGGATGGTAGAGTTCAGGCTGTAAAAGAACATGCATTGGGCGTATTTGATGCAGGAAAATTAGACTCAGACCTATTAGGTATTAAGTATATATTTGAATTGACTGCAAAATTGCATGATATGGGTAAAAATACACCTGAAAGTGATGAATATCAAAGAACAGTTGGACTTGGTAATGAGTGGAAAAAAGATAAAATAATTCACTCAACTGCCGGAGCAAAATTTATTTTTGATAGATATGTTAAGAATAATGATAAAAAAGATAAATATGATATTCTATTGTCTGAAATAATTTCTATTGCAATAATGTCACACCATGGATTATTCGATTCTTTAGAACCATGCAATAAATCGGCAGAAAACCAATATTGTAATAACAAATTCATAAGGAGGATTAAGAATACTAATTATAATTATGAAGAGTCGAAAAATATTACTTTTCTAGATATAATTTCTTTAAAAGATTCAGATGGCTTATATCAAAAAGCTAAATATGAATTTATGGCTATTTATAATAAAATTAAAGGAAATTATAAAAATCAAACAATATTAGATTTTCGTTTAGGTATGCTTGAGAGAATGCTATTGTCAGTACTGGTAAATGCTGATCATACAAATGCTGCTGAGTTTTCGGTTCAGGAAAGAATTATTACTGTTTACGGAAATAAAGAGATTTGGAAAAGTTGTTTTGATTATTTAGAATCAAAGACTGCAAATTTTAAAATAAGCTCTAATATAGCAAAAATTCGGTCAGAAATTTCAAAAAAGGCATTGAATGCGTCGACTGTCTCTGAAAGAATAGTTAGAATGAGTGTTCCTACGGGTGGTGGGAAAACAATCAGTAGTTTGCGTTTTGCGGTAAATCATTGTTTACATTTCAACAAAAGCAGAATTTTCTATGTAGCACCTTTTAATTCGATTTTAGAACAAAACAGCAAAGAATTAAAAGCATTTTTACCTGATGACATTTTTGTTTTGGAGCATTTTGGCGAAGTTATTTCATATGAAGACAATGCTAATAATGTTACTAAATATTTTACAGAAAATTGGGGAGCACCTGTAATTGCAACTTCTATGGTCCAGTTCCTTAATACACTATTTAATGGAACCATTACCTCTGTCAGAAGGATGAGAAGTCTGATTAATTCTGTAATTGTTATCGATGAGATACAGTCTCTGCCTGTTGAGTGTACAAGTTTGTTTAATATGGCTGTAAATTTTTTAGCAGAAGTTTGTAATGCAACAGTTATATTATGTTCTGCTACGCAACCTGTTTTAGATAAAGTGAAATATAATGTTAGCTTAGGCGAAAAATGCGAAATGATAGGAGATTTTGAAAATTATTGTCAGAAGCTAAAAAGAACAGAAATCGTTGATAAGTTAAAGCCTTCAGGATATACGTATTTTGAAACTGCCGAGTTCTTGTTTGACATCTCAAAAAATAATAAAAGCGTATTATGCGTTGTAAACACAAAATATTCTGCTGTAAGTATTTATAAATTGTTTTCTTCAATAATAGAAGAAAATGGATTGAAAGATGATTATCATATTATGCATCTTTCAACTAATATGTGTCCTGCTCACAGAAAACTTTACATAGACGAATTAAAAGAGTATTTAAAGGGAAACAAAAAAGTTGTATGTATTAGTACACAGCTTATTGAAGCCGGTGTTGATATTTCATTTTGTACAGTAATTCGTTCATTAGCAGGTCTTGATAGTATAATTTAGGCGGCAGGAAGATGTAACAGAAACTGTGAAAACTTTTTAGGATACGTATATGTAATAGATATTTCTGAAGAAAACGTCACTAATTTAAAATCAATACTATACGGTCAAAAAATAACAAGAAGTATTATTATGAATATGCGTGCAAACCCCCTTTTGTTTGGTGGTGATATTTCATCGCCTCAATCAATTAATCATTATTATGATGAGTTTTACAAAGCATGTGCAAATGAACTTGATTATAAGATTAAAAATGAGCATTATACTTTAGTTGATTTGTTATCTGCTAATAAAATAGGAGTTGAGATTTACAAAATTATTTCAAAAGAAAGACAACGACCTCAGTTGTTTATGAAACAAGCATTTAAAACAGCCGGAGACAAATTTGAAGTAATTAATAATAATAGTCTATCGGTGCTTGTTCCTTACGGAAAAGGTAAAAAATTAATTGAAATGATAACATCAGGAATAGATTTATCTCAATTAAACCCACTTATTTCTGAAATACAGAAGTACACAATAGGAGTATCTAAAAAATTTGAAAAGTCTAATTACATTATAAAGGATGAATTTACAGGTATTAGTATTTTAAAAGACGGATTTTACAGTGATGAATTTGGGCTAACAGAGGAGGTGAAACTGGAATTATTGGATTTTTGATTATTTTTTAAATTTTAAATATGTTTTAATGAATAAGGAGGTTTGAAAATAGATTTGCTAAATAATCAATTAATAAGGGGAATTAAATAAACTATACTTTAGCAAATAAATGAGGTGAATAAATGAAATATAAAAACCAATTTGAATTTAAGGTGTATGGAGACTATGCATTATTCTCTGACCCTGTAACACGGGTAGGTGGTGAAAAGTGTACATTACCAATTCCGACTTATGCTGCTTTGGTTGGAGTTTGTAAAAGTATTTATGCAAAACCTACGTTCAAAATTATTATCGATTCGGTTAAAATTCTAAATCCAATCAGAACAGAATCAAAAGGTGTCAGGCCAATAAAGTATAATTCTAACGGTAACAACTTGTCATCATATACATACCTTTACAAAGTCGCATATGCTGTACGTGCTCATTTTGTGTGGAATGAAAATCACCCGGAATTACAACAAGACAGAAATGAAGATAAACATTTTCAGATTATGCAGCGTATGATACGACTTGGAGGAAGGCGTGACATATTTTTAGGTGTTCGTGAGGCACAGGGATATATAGAACCTTGTGACTTTGATTCCGAAATCAGCTGTTATGAAGATGTCCCTGAACTTTCTTTTGGATTGATGTATCACAGCATAATATATGCTGATGAGGCTGTTAATTATGAAGATAAAGGAAAACTTACTGTTTGTTTTCACACTCCGATAATGAGAAAAGGAATAATTGATTTTATTTTACCTGAGGACTGTACTATCAAGCGTCATATAAAAAATGCTGATATAAAGGTCTTTGGTAAAGATAAATTCAGTTGTGTCGATAATTTGTATAAGGAGGTGAGCAATAGTGGGTTGGATGTCTGAATTAAAAAACGTATATGACTTAGAAAAAGATATTGTAGGTCAAAAAATAGATGATGTTGTTTTGCTACCTATGTTTCATACTGAACAAAATGCTCATATTGAGGTTACTGTTTTTGATGATGGAACATTTTCCCATGCCGAAGAAATAGAAAAAGCTTATCAGAGTACAATTCTTCCTGCTACAGAGGATTCGGCTTCGAGAAGTAGTGGTAACGCTCCACATGCATTATGTGATAAGCTTTTATATGTCGCAGGCGACTATTCTGATTTTGTGAATGACAATCAGGATGATACTGAATATTTTGAAAAATACATTTTTCAGTTGTCTAAATGGATAAATTCAGATTTTTCCGATCCTTTGATAGAAATTATTTTTAATTATCTCAAAAAGGGAGAACTGATTAAAGATTTAATTAAGTGCGGTATTCTTCGCCTTGATGAAAGCGGAAAATATCTGGATAAGAAATATAAATTACCAAAAGCAAAAAATGTACAGACTGATTCATTAATCAGATTTATTGTAACAAATAAATCTGATAACAGTACTTATAGAGTTTGGGAAAATCAAAATCTTTATAAGAAATATACAGACTATTGTATGAGTGAAAAATCTGAATATGATTTGTGCTATATTACAGGTGAAATCGTTCCGGTTTCATACAAACATATGTCAAAAATTCGGTATTCAGGAGATAAAGCTAAATTATTGTCATCAAATGATGAAACCGGTTTTACATACCGAGGAAGATTTTCTGATGATAAAGAGGCTTATTCAGTAGGTAAAATAACATCTCAAAAAGCTCATCTCGCACTTAAATGGCTTATTGAACGTCAGGGAACAAGCATTGGTTCAGGAAAATGTGTAACATGGGAGAATACAATGCAAAAAGTTCCGGATATCAACAAGCAAAATGATTTATACTCGCTTGATGAAGATTTTGAAGAGGAACTTGAAGCAAAAACATCAGCAGAGTATAGTCGTATCATTAACAAGGCTATAAAAGGGTACAGAACTAAATTAGTTCCTGATTCTAAAATTATGGTAATGTTTATTGATGCCGCTTCCCAAGGTAGACTTTCAATTTTAAACTATCAGGAATTTAGAGCATCGGAATATTATGATAACCTTAATGATTGGTATATTAAAGTTCATTGGCATTGTTCTTATTTTAAAGAAAAAAGGCGAATTGACTGCGTAGGTACACCAATTCCCAAGACAATAATTGAGTGCGCATATGGCGTTGAACGTGGAGATGAAATCAGCATAAAACCGGAAGCACTCATATATTACATAAAGCAAATATATTCTTCAATTATTTACGGCAAGAGTATACCGCAAAATATCCTTACAGCGTTATTTAATCGTGCGTCGAATCCTCTTGCGTACGACAAAGAATATAATTGGGAGAAGGTTTTAGATGTTACCTGCGCATTGTATCGCAAGTATTATTTAGAATTGAAAAAAGGAGGAGCTGAATTTAATATGATTTTAGATAAAGAATGTAAAGATAGAAGTTATCTTTATGGACGACTTGCTGCTGTTGCCGACAAGTTAGAACAGGATACTTTTGAAAAAGACGAAAAAAGATTAACAAATACAAAAAGATATATGAATTCATTAATTAACTCTCCATTCAAAAGGTGGGATTATATCTGCGAAAGGGTTTTACCTTATTCGGAAAAGTTATTAAAAGATAAACCCGGTCTTTATTATTACTATGAAAAAATAATGCAGGAGATTTACATAACCTTCAACGATGATGACTATATTTCAAATAAGAAATTAGACGCAAGATTTTTTATGGGATTTTATGCTCAAAGAGAAGATTTATATACAAAGAAAGTCAAGGAGGAAGCAAAAGATGACAGCATTACAGAATAAAATTGATTTTGTAGGATTTATTTCAGTGGAGAACGCTAACCCTAACGGGGATCCTTTAAATGGTAACCGACCGAGGGATAATGTTGACGGATTCGGAGAAATTTCTGATGTTTGCATCAAAAGAAAAATCCGTAATCGTTTGCTTGATTACGGAGAAAGCATATTTGTTCAATCCGAAGATAAGAATATTGACGGATGCAAAAGCCTTAAAGACAGACTTGAAAGCGATGCAGAATTAAAGAAATTATCAAACGGCAAAAATACCGATAAAGATTTGTTCACTCAAAAAGTATGTGAGAAGTGGATTGATGTTCGTGCATTCGGACAGGTTTTTGCATTTAAGGGAGAAACGGTATCTGTAGGTGTAAGAGGCCCGGTTTCAATTCATCCTGCTTTTAGTCTTGACACTGTAGATATTGACAGTATTCAGATAACAAAAAGTGTAAACAGTACTTCAACAGGAGGCGGTAAATCTTCCGATACGATGGGAATGAAACACAGAGTAAAATTTGGAGTGTACAAGATAAAAGGAAGTATAAATTGCCAGTTAGCCGAGAAAACAGGTTTTACTCACGATGACGCTGAAAAGATTAAAAATGCTGTTGCAACACTGTTTGAAAATGACTGTTCTTCAGCAAGACCTGACGGAAGTATGTGTATGGTAAAGCTATTTTGGTTCGAACATAATTGTAAAAACGGTCAGTATTCATCTGCAAAAGTTCACAACAGCGTTAAAGTTAGAAAGTTGACCGATGAGCCCTCTTCAATTAATGATTATGAATTCTATTATGATAACGAACTCGCTGGCATAAAGCCGGAAATATTAGAATGAGCTACACCGACGACCAATTGCTGAGCATTTCAGGAATACAGCATTTTGTGTTTTGCAGGCGACAATGGGCGCTTATTCACATTGAACAGCAGTGGGAAGAAAATTTGCTCACAGTAAGCGGTAATATAATGCACGAAAACGCACACGATAAAGCCTCATCCGAAAAGCGAAATGATTTGATAATATCCCGTGGTATGCCTATAGTATCACGAGAACTCGGACTTACAGGTGTATGTGACGTTGTTGAGTTCCATAAGTCAGACGACGGCGCAATAATTAACGGCTATGACGGATTGTATAAAATTGTTCCTGTAGAATACAAGCACGGAGAGCCAAAAGAAACCGATGCTGATATTCTTCAGGCAGCGGCACAGGCTTTTTGTCTTGAAGATATGTTTTGTACAAAAATTGATGAAATCAACATTTTCTACGGCAAAACAAGGCGCAGATTAAAAGTGCCTTTTGACTATGAAATCCGTAAACGCCTAAAAAATGTAGTCAATGAAATGCACAGCTTGTACGAAAGACGATATACTCCAAAAGTAAAGAGAAGCAAGCAATGCTATGCCTGTTCACTCAAAGAAATTTGTATACCGAAATTATCAAAATCAGATAATGTTCAAAGCTACATAAAAAAGAGTTTAGAGGGGATATTTGATGAAGAAGTTACTTAATACGCTCTACATAACCTCATATGAAAAATATCTTTCTCTTGAAGGCGAAACAGTTGTAATCAGCGAACAGGGAACAGAATGTGCAAGAATACCTCTGCATAATATTGAGTCGATTGTGACTATGGGATATGCAGGGGTAAGTCCTGCACTGCTTGGCAAGTGTGCAGAGTACGGAATTGTAATATCATTTCTTTCTCGCAGCGGAAGATTTCTTGCACATACTGTCGGTCCGTATAACGGAAACGTTGTTTTACGAAAGACGCAGTACAGATATTCCGAAAATGAGGAAATATGTACGTCAATTTCTAAAAACATAATGACGGGAAAATTATTTAACTCAAGAGGCGTTATTGAGCGTGCAATCCGAGATTATTCAGCGTCACTTGATATTGAAAAGCTGAAAAGCGTATCCGACGATTTAAAAAAATCAATAAGCAATATTGAGAAATCTAAAGATACCGAGCAGTTAAGAGGCGTTGAGGGAGAGGCGGCGTCACGTTATTTTTCCGTGTTTGACGATTTAATTCTGCAACAGAAAAAAGATTTTCTTTTTAACACAAGAGTAAGACGACCTCCTACCGATCCTGTTAATGCAATGCTGTCATTTTCATATACCTTGCTTAACAGTATGACAACTTCTGCACTTTATTGTGTAGGTCTTGATCCGTATGTAGGTTTTATGCACAAGGACAGACCCGGCAGAACTTCACTCTCACTTGACTTGATGGAGGAATTGCGTTCGGTATTTGCCGACAGATTTGTTATAACAATGATTAATAAGCGTGTAATTAACAAGGACGATTTCTTTGTAAAAGAGAACGGTGCAGTATATTTTACTGATGACGGCAAAAAGAAGTTTTTACAGTCGTGGCAGATGAAAAAGCAGAATACTATTGTTCATCCGTTTTTGAAAGAAAAAGTCGAGTGGGGAATGGTGCCGTATGTTCAGGCACTTTTACTTGCAAGGTTTTTCCGAGGCGATATTGACGGTTATCCTCCGTTTTTATGGAAGTAGAGGTAGAATATGCTTGTATTAATCACTTATGACGTACGAACTGAAACTCCAAACGGTAAGAAGCGACTTCGTAAAGTTGCAAAAGAATGTTGCAATTATGGTCAGCGGGTACAAAATTCGGTTTTTGAATGTGTAATGGACGCCGCCAAATGTCGTGAAGTAAAAGAGATACTATTGAAAATCATAGATAGAGATGAAGACAGCATTCGCTTTTATTATCTCGGGAATAATTACAAGACAAAGGTTGAACATTACGGAGTAAAAGAAAGTTTAGATATTGAAGGGGTGTTGATGTTTTAGTGCGAATGTGTAGCAAACATTGTTTTGCCGGGGCATTCGCACAAGTAAATTTGTTATTTTGAAATATGCAAGAATAAACAATGACATTTTGCTTTTGAAATAAAAAAATATTTTTGTTATAAATATATAAGAGCAAAATGCAATGATTTGTTTTGATTGTATATTTTTGCTGTCACCCTCCACACGGAGGGTGTGGATTGAAATGTCGCCGTATTCGACGATTTTATCAATAAAACCCGTCACCCTCCACACGGAGGGTGTGGATTGAAATCGTAAACGTGTGATCGTCATACGATTTATCTTGAGTCACCCTCCACACGGAGGGTGTGGATTGAAATTGTGCATCATTCCGAGGATTAAACACAAAAAGTGTGTCACCCTCCACACGGAGGGTGTGGATTGAAATTTTTTTAGTCAAAAGGGCACTCCGTCACGCCCACGGTCACCCTCCACACGGAGGGTGTGGATTGAAATGTTTGGATTGATAATCTGCAAGTTAGGCAAATCGGTCACCCTCCACACGGAGGGTGTGGATTGAAATCTACAAGACCTGCAAACCGTAAAATATCTTGATAAGTCACCCTCCACACGGAGGGTGTGGATTGAAATAATGTCGTACATAAAAGGCGAGATTGAGCCGGTTGGTCACCCTCCACACGGAGGGTGTGGATTGAAATTTTATATTTTATGATATTCGCAGTATCATAAGAAGTCACCCTCCACACGGAGGGTGTGGATTGAAATAATCTTATCTATTTCCTTAAGGTCATCGGCAAGCGGAGTCACCCTCCACACGGAGGGTGTGGATTGAAATAAAGACTAAAAGCTGAAAACGAAAAGCTAACATCGTCACCCTCCACACGGAGGGTGTGGATTGAAATGTGCTGTGACATAATCTTCAGCTTCGCCGCCTTGCACGTCACCCTCCACACGGAGGGTGTGGATTGAAATTCGGTGACAGCGTGGCGGCGGCTCTGGGAAAGTTATGTCACCCTCCACACGGAGGGTGTGGATTGAAAGGTGTTCAAATGTCGGGTTTACCGACACCCTCCATACGGAGCATATAAATAAAATTCGAATATTTCTTTGAAAAATGTTTAACCACTCTTGTTCTCTCTATGGTAAAAATAAGAGAGTTGATTTTATTTACCATTGAAGCACGATAAAATAAATTCAATTATTTATTATCTATATTGAATTATGTATGGTAACTAATAACGTAATAATATAAAAGTCAGCATTATCTCGCAGGGAATACGAAAAATAAAAACATATTCCTTTCATTCGCAAGCAAAATGCTGACAAGAACAGTATAAATGTTTAATTTGATTATGTCAATAGATATAGCCTGAAGATTTTGTAAATTAAAACGTAAGAAAACTAAAAAATGATTTCACGAATCTGTAATGAATAATCCTATATATTCCACTCAACACTAAAAGTTGTTCCGTTTTCCTCGTTGCTTTCAACACTGATTTTTCCACCAATGCTATTAGTAATATTCTGCGCAATAGATAACCCAAGCCCATAACCTTTAGTTGTTCTCGACTTTTCAGCTCGGTAAAACCTGTCAAAAATATGCGCAATCTCATCTTTAGAAATAACGTTACCTTTGTTATTGACCGAAAAAATCAACTTATTGTTTTGTTTTAAAAGTTTTATTTTTACAATTCCGTCAATTACAGAATACTTTATTGCATTGTCAATTAAAATATGCGATAACTGATTAAGCATAGTTTCATTACTGTCCATAATAATATCAGGCTCAATCTCACAGTCAAGCATTATTCCTTTTTCAAATGCAATCGGCTCAAAATTCAGCGACGCCGCTTCAATAACTTCACTGACATTCACTTTTGTCAGTTCCGTTTTACTGCTTTCAGCATCTGATTTTGCAAGAAAAAGCATCTGGTCAATAAGATTTTTCATATGTTGAGCTTCTTCTTCGGTACTTTGCAGCCACAATATAAGAATTAAGCTGTGAAGGAAGATTATCACGCCTTTTCTCGCCGAATTTTTCGGGAGGACGTTTATAGTCGTCAAGACTTCTTTCCGAAATCATATTCAGCGAACGCTCAAGCTCAATTTTTGCAGAAGAGTAGCTGTTTATGCATACAGCCGCAAAAATCATAAGTATAACTGTTCCAACGAGAAGCATATTTACAATTATGATATTTTTTCTTAAACGTCTAATCAAAATTATTTCTCCAGTCTGTAACCCATTTTTTTGACGGATTTTATTTCTGAATCAGAATTAATAAATTTAAGCTTTCTGCGCAAAAAAGAAATATATGCTTCAACATTGTTTGAGCCTGCGTCTGACTCATAACCCCATACCTTTGTTATTATTTCTTCTTTTGAAATGATTACTTCGTGTTTTGACAAAAACAACTTCATAATTTCTGCTTCCTTAAAATTAAGATGAACGGATTTGATACCCTTATGAAGTTGATTTGTCGATGCGATAAAATTGAAATCGCCGAAGCTTGTTTCGTCAAGCACAACTTCGCCTTTTCTGCGTGTCAGAGCTTTTATTCTTGCAATAAGCTCCTCTGGCGCAAAAGGCTTTGTCATATAGTCGTCAGCACCGCAGTTAAGTCCGCTGACTTTATCCGGCACAGTGTCTTTTGCCGTAAGCATAAGAATAGGCGTATTAATTCTGCTTTGCCTTAAATCAAAAGCAACGTAAACAGCATCTATCTACAGTTCAGGCGGAGACTCAATGAACGGAGGGGGAATGAGAGGCGGTCCCGGAGGTATGCCGCCAAGATAAAGGAAAAATATCGTAAAATATTGATTTATCGCACAAAGTATAGTATAATGTAATATATTAAAGATAAGGAGCGATAATAATGGAAGTAAAGATTTCAGACAGCATAAAGTATATCGGCGTTGACGATAAAGATATTGATTTATTTGAAAGTCAATATATTGTTGAAAACGGCATAGCTTATAATTCATATTTAATTCTTGATGAGAAAATAGCGGTTATGGATACCGTTGACAAGCGTAAGACTGACGAATGGTACAAGAATCTTGAAACAGCTCTTGACGGAAAAACTCCCGATTATCTTGTTATCAGCCACCTCGAGCCTGACCATGCGTCAAACATCAAAACTCTTGCAGAAAAATATCCTCATATGAAGCTTGTCGGTAACGTAAAAACCTTCAATATGCTCCCACAGTTCTTTGATTTTGATCTAGAAGGCAGAACAGTTATCGTAAAAGAGGGCGATACGCTCGACTTAGGCAGTCACAAGCTTACATTCTTTATGGCTCCTATGGTTCACTGGCCTGAGGTTATGGTTTCATACGAAAGCACAGAAAAGGTTCTGTTCTCAGCAGACGGCTTCGGCAAATTCGGAGCACTCGATACTGACGAGGACTGGGCTTGTGAAGCCAGAAGATATTACTTCAACATCTGCGGTAAGTACGGAGTTCAGGTTCAGAATCTTCTCAAAAAGGCGTCAACACTTGATATCAAGACAATTTGTCCGCTTCACGGGCCTATTCTTACCGAGAATCTTGAGTATTATATCAATCTTTACGATACATGGAGCAAATACGAGCCTGAAACTGACGGCGTTTTCATTGCCTACGCTTCCATTCACGGCAACACAAAGGCTGCCGCTTTGAAGCTCTATGATATTCTAAAGTCAAAAACCGACAAGAAGATTTCAATTGCTGATCTTTCAAGAAGCGACCTTGCAGAAGATGTTGAAGACGCTTTCCGCTACAGCAGAATGATTGTTGCCGCTCCTACATATGACGGCGGAGTGTTCCCGATAATGAACGATTTTCTCCACCATCTTGAAATCAAGACATACAGAAACCGCAAGGTAGGTATCATTGAGAATGGCTCATGGGCACCAATGGCAGGCAAGGTTATGACTTCATATTTTGAAAAAATGAAGAATATTGAAATTGTTCCTACAACAGTTTCAATCCGCTCTTCAATGAAAGAAGATACAACAGCTCTTCTTGAACAGCTTGCTGATGAAATTCTTGCATAAATTATTATTAAAATAATAACCTTACAACGGGCAGTTTACTTTAACTGTCCGTTGTTGTGTTTTAAAATAATTATCATAGAAAGCAATTAACGCTGTGTAAAAAATAACTTTACTACGCTTGTTTTAAATGTGTAGCAAAAATTTTGTTATTTATTCATAAAAAAAACACGCAATATTCTACATATAGACTTTAGTTTCGTTGCAAATGCAATTGAATATAAATAGTTATTAATGTAAAATATACTCATAAAATAAAAAATAAGACAATTCGTCAAACTTAACAAGCATTACGAAATAAGCATTGGAATTTTTAAATTCTTGTTTTTAGGTAATTTTGTTTTGGAGTTTTGAAATTAACGTGATGTAGAGAGGAACATCTTCTTCCAATGCTTATTTCGTTTAAATTTGATATATTCCTTCTATAACCCAATATACCCCAAGAACAGTCGGCACTTTTTGGTGTCGGCTGTTTTTGCATTGTAATAATTTTGTATAAATTTAATTCAAAAATAAATATTTGTGACTTTACAAAAATTGCTGAAAATAGTAGAATAAAAATGATTATTTACTATGTTATTGTGAAATAAAAGACTGAATTGTAATTTTTGTTGATTAAAAATTCAGAAAGGGAGAAAACTAATGAAAAAAGTATTTTCGGCAATATTACTTCTTTCTGTTGCATTTTTATGCATTTCCTGCAATACGGATAATTCATCCGATTCGAAAGATACTGTCAGTACAGCCGAGCTATCTTCTACCGTACAGCCTACCACTGTATCAGAGGAAGCAATGGCTGAAAAACGAATTGACAAGCTTATGTCAGAAATGACTGTTGAAGAAAAAGTAGGGCAGATGTTCTTCGTAAGATACCCTGATGCTAACGCAGAAGAACAGGTGTCGGAATATAACCTCGGAGGTTATATTTTATTCGGCAAGGATTTTGACGGAAAAACACGTGAAGAGATAACAGAAAATATTAACAGCTGTCAGAAGAGTGCAGAAATTCCGCTTCTTATAGGTGTTGATGAAGAGGGCGGAACAGTTGTAAGGGTAAGCAGTAATGAAAATCTGCGTGAAACTCCCTTTTTATCTCCACGTGATACATTTGCAAACAGCGGTTGGAGCGGAATTGAAGAAGATGCGGCGGAAAAAGCTGACTTGTTGCTTTCTCTAGGGATCAATGTGAATCTGGCTCCCGTATGTGATGTCACTTCGGATTACAATGCTTTTATGTATGACCGTTCTTTCAGCGGCGATGCTGTTGAAGTAAGTGAGTTCGTTAAAAAGGTTGTTGAAATCAGCAGTGAGAAAAAGCTCGGTACGGTATTAAAGCATTTCCCGGGTTACGGAAATAATGAAGATACTCACACAGGGATTGCCTATGACAACCGTGATTTTCAATCATTAACAGAAATTGATTTTAAGCCCTTTACAGTCGGAATTGAAAGCGGCGCTGATTGTGTTCTCGTATCTCATAATATTGTAAACTGTATTGACAGCGAATATACTGCCTCTTTGTCAGAAGAAGCACATAATATACTTCGCAATCAATTAGGTTTTGATGGCGTAATAATGACTGATGATTTGTCAATGGGGGCGATCACTGACTATACAGGCACTGAAAATGCGGCTGTGCTTGCAATAAAAAGCGGAAACGATTTACTCTGTTGCAGTGATGTTGAGGAGCAGTATCCTGCAGTTCTTTCATCAGTACAAAGCGGTGAAATACCTATAGAACAGATTAATAATTCGGTAAAGCGGGTTTTAAAATGGAAGCAAAAACTCGGAATAATCGAATAATCTGAATAAAATCTGTAATTAAGTTCTAATATTCAAAAAAATATAAATACAAATATTTATTTATTGTACTATAAAATTTAGTTATATCACCAAAATAATATTCACGCATTATTTTTTATTGAAAAAAAGTGGTGAATAAAGTATAATTAAGCTATATGTAATATACAAATATGGGGGTCGTTTTATGAATTTATCCAATGTAGCTTCAATCCTTGCAGACAGCGGAATGTCTTTGTCTGAAAAAGGTATTGCAGCGGGCAAGGTTATTCTGACAGGATTTGTAGTTGTTTTTGCAGTGCTTTTGTTGTTGATTATGATTATTAAATTATACAGCACAATTGTGCAGAAGGCACAGCAAAGCGGCAAAAAGAAGAAGGAAAAGGTCAAGATAAAAGAGACTAAAGCTTCCGCACCGACTCCCGTAGTTGCTCCGGTTTCTGCAACCCCTTCAGCACCTTCTGTTCAGGAGGGTGTAACCGATGAAGTAGTTGCCGTAATTTCTGCAGCCGTTGCCACAATGTACGGTTCTTCCGGAAAAGCAAAAATCAAGAGTATTAAGAAGTCAGATTCCGGTCGTTCTGCATGGGCAAATGCCGGTATACTTGATAATACACGCCCGTTTTAAGGCTAAAGTTTTTCGGAAAGGACGTTATTTATGGAAATTTTACAGGGTTTCGTTGATGCTGTAAACGGCATTTTACAGAGTTCGGGTATATTTACTCTGAACTGGCAGAACTACGTTATGATTGGCGTTTCAATTGTTTTGCTTTATCTGGCTATAAAAAAGCAGTATGAGCCGCTTTTGCTTCTTCCCATCGCATTCGGTATGCTTCTCGTTAATCTCTATCCCGATATTATGGCTGCTCCCTCTACTGAATTACTCACAGCAGAGCAATGTGCCGCAAAAAGCGTCGCCACTTCGGGACACGCAACACAGATAATTAACGGTGTTACTTATTATGAAAATCCGACTTACGGCGGACTTCTTTACTATCTCTATCAGGGTGTAAAGCTCGGAATTTACCCGCCGCTTATCTTCCTCGGTATAGGCTGTATGACAGACTTCGGTCCTCTTATTGCTAACCCCAAGAGCCTTATTCTCGGTGCAGCAGCACAGATTGGTATTTTTATCACATTTACCGGTGCCATCTTCCTCGGATTTACTGAGGCAGAATCAGGCGCAATCGGTATCATCGGTGGTGCAGACGGACCTACAGCTATTTATGTTACAACAAAGCTTGCTCCGCACCTTTTAGGTTCAATCGCTATTGCGGCTTACTCATATATGGCTCTCGTTCCGATTATTCAGCCTCCGATTATGAAGGCTCTTACAACAAAGAAGGAACGTTCGGTTGTTATGGAACAGCTTCGTCCCGTATCAAAATTAGAGAAAATTATGTTCCCTGTAATCGTTGTAATTCTTATTGCAATCTTCCTACCCGACGCTGCTCCTCTTGTAGGTATGCTTATGCTTGGTAACCTGTTCAAGGAGTCGGGCGTAGTTGAAAGAATTGCTAAAACAGCGCAGAACGAGCTTATGAATATTATCACGATATTCCTCGGCACAACTGTCGGCGCAACTGCTTCAGGGCAGAATTTCCTTCAGCCCAGCACACTCTTTATTATAGGTCTTGGCTTGCTTGCTTTCTGTATGGGTACAGCTTGCGGTGTTCTCTTCGGTAAGCTTATGTATAAGTTTACAGGCGGCAAGGTTAATCCTCTTATCGGTTCAGCAGGTGTTTCTGCCGTTCCTATGGCTGCACGTGTATCACAGAGAGTCGGCCAGCAGGAAAATCCGGGCAACTTCCTGCTTATGCACGCTATGGGACCGAACGTTGCCGGTGTAATCGGCTCTGCTGTTGCAGCAGGCGTTCTCCTCAATGTAGTAGGATAATTTGTAAAATTTTATGTTCGGCAAGGGAAGTCAAGTTGACTTCCCTTATTTTTTTGTCGGATAATTCTAATTTAGAATTATTGTTATATTCTTATATAATATAATAAATTGTGTAGAAATATGCAAATGTGCCTGTAATGTTATCTATCTTATTTTATGTGATAAAGGAGTATTACGTAATGCCAAAGAATATTACAATACAGAAGATAATCGGTGTTCTGTTACATAGACTTAAATTTATTCTGCTTGCTACTTTATTAGCAGGTATATTGTTTTTCTTATATTCTAAATTTATTATTACACCAATGTATAATACATCTGCAATGATTTATGTGCAGAACTATAACGGTGACAGTGTTTCGAATAAAGATAATAATAAGATTTATAGTTCTGATATCATCGGTTCTTCTAATCTTGCTAAAATATGCGTTACGCTTTTTCAGAATTCAGATGAGATTACATCGCTATATAACGATTGCAGTGTAAATATTTCCGTTAATGAGCAGACATTCTTTATCACAATAAATGTTTCGGGCGACGACCCTCAAAAGTGTGCAAATGTAGCTAATCAGGTTGCAGATCAATGTAAAACTGTTTTTGATAAGTATCTTAAGTACGGTACAATAGGCGGTATACGTGAGGCTAAAGTTCCGACCAGACCGTATGAACCAAATAACCTCAAAAATTCTCTATTAGGTTTGCTTGTAGGATTGGCAGCTTCTTGTGTTATAGCAATACTCCTTGAACTAATTGATACAACCATAAAAGCAGATGATGATATTCAGGAAATCTATGGCTTGCCTGTATTTGCTGAAATTCCTGATTTTGAAACTCAAGGTAGGTGATTGCAATGAAAATTAAAGTGTTCGGAAAAGATAAAAAGAGAAAGAATACTATAGAAACCTCGGGCGGTACTTTGTCTGATAAATCTAAATTTGCAATTGTTGAGTCATATAAGTCAGCACGTACTAATATTATGTTCTCACTTTCGGCTGTTGATAAAAAGATTTTTGCAGTAACAAGTCATTCAAAAGGCGAAGGTAAAAGTACAGTTTCGGCAAATCTTGCAATTTCATTCTCAAAAATGGAGAAGAAAGTATTGTTGGTTGACTGCGATTTAAGACGTCCTAACATCCATAATATTTTTAATATCGAAAATTCATCAGGTCTTTCGAATATAATTGGTAAGATGGTAAGCTTTGAAGATACAGTTAAGCGTGATGTGCTCAATAATCTTGACATTCTCCCGTCAGGCACTATTCCACCAAACCCTTCGGAGCTTATGTGTTCCGCAACCTTTGTTGAGCTTATGAATAAGCTTTCCGAGGAATACGACTATATTATTTTTGATACTCCGCCTATCGGTGTTGTTGCCGATGCATTGTTGCTTAAGGACTTAATAGCCGGTTTTGTTGTTGTAGTAAGAGAGCGTTCAACTACTCACGGTGACTTGCAGAAGCTTCTTGACAGCGTAAAGCTTGCAGATTCAAAGATTTTAGGACTAATTGAAGTCGGATGCGAATTAAGTCAGAGGAGAAGTAAAAGGGGTTATTATTACTATCAATATTACTAATATATAGCAAAATATAACAGACTTACAAACTTTGAACAAAAACGAGCTTGTAAGTCTGTTCTTTTTTGTTTAACTGAAAATGCAAGATTTATAAAAAAGACTTGCATTTTATCCCTGCGTGTTATAGAATATATAAAGGTTTTAAAAGATTTTTTGCAATTATAAATTAAGGGGATAGCAAAATGAATTATCTAAATTGTGGCAAGGAAGAACTTGAAAAGGAATATGCCGCACTTGCAAAAGAATATGAGGATGTTAAGGGCAAGGGCTTAAAGCTCAATATGGCTCGAGGAAAGCCCGGCAAAGAACAGCTCGACTTATCTTTGGGACTTCTTGATGTGTTAAACAGTAAATCTGATTTTGTCGGAACAGACGGAATGGATTGCAGAAACTACGGTGTTCTTGAAGGCATAGACGAATGCAGAAAGCTTTTCGGCGATATTCTCGGTGTTGATTCAAAATACGTTATGGTAGGCGGAAGCTCAAGCCTTAATATGATGTTTGATACAATATCCTGTATGATGACAAAATCTATCGTTGATGGTTGCAAGCCCTGGTATGAGGTTAAGAACAGAAAATTCCTCTGTCCTGTTCCGGGATATGACCGCCACTTTGGCATAACCGAGTATTACGGCTTTGATATGATACCTGTTCCTATGACTGAAAACGGACCCGATATGGATGTAGTTGAAAAGCTTGTTGAAAGCGATGATTCAATCAAGGGTATCTGGTGTGTTCCGAAGTACTCTAATCCGCAGGGAATCACATACAGTGATGAAACGGTGAAGAGATTTGCCGCATTAAAGCCTGCTGCTAAAGATTTCAGAATTATGTGGGATAACGCTTACTGCATTCACGACATAAACGATACTCCCGATGAACTTTTAAATCTTTTTGACGAGTGCAAAAAGAACGGCACAGAAGATATGCCAATTCTTTTCTGCTCAACTTCAAAGATTACTTTCCCCGGTGCAGGTGTTGCTGCAATGGCTGCTTCAGAAAACAATATGAAGGTTTTCAAGGAAAGATATAATTATGAAGTTATAAGCTATGATAAGCTCAATATGCTTCGCCATGTAAGATATTTTAAAGATTTTGACGGCGTTATGGAGCATATGCAGAAGCATAAAGCAGTATTAAGACCAAAGTTTGATATTGTTCTGAATGCTCTTGAGTCAAATCTTAAACCTGTAGGAATAGGTGAGTGGACCAACCCCAACGGCGGATATTTTGTAAGCATTGATGTTCTTTCGGGTACAGCAAAAAGAGTTGTTCAGCTTTGTAAGGAAGCAGGCGTTGTTTTGACAGGCGCTGGTGCAACCTATCCTTACGGCAAGGACCCTGATGATAAAAACATCAGAATAGCTCCTACATTCCCGCCAAACGACGAGCTTATTACTGCTATGGATGTATTCTGTATCTGCACCAAGCTTGCCGCTTGCGAAAAGCTGCTTGAAAAATAATGTTTTTTGAATTTGTTTTTCGCAATTTCGGGTTTAATTTAGTATAAAATACGTTAAAATAGAATTATAAAATATAAAATTTGTCAAATAAAAATATTTTTTTATTAAATATTTCTGTATCCATTGACATTTTTGGAAAAAAATTTTATAATAACTCTGTTACGTCTGTATTTATGCCCAGTAACAGAGTTATTTTTGTGCATACAATTCGGACAATTATATTACGGAGGTTTCAAAGGCATGAAAAGAGTTCCAAAGCCTATGTTCTTCATTGTTGCTTTGCTGATACTTGCCTTTTCGTTTACTGCGATTTTCGGAGTATCCTACTACACAGGCGACAACCAAAACACAGTATTAAAAGGCATCGGCGATATACGATGGGGAATTGACATCAGAGGCGGTGTTGAGGCAACGTTTAAGCCTGCCGACAACTATGACGCAACTGATGAGCAGTTAGAATCTGCTAAATCAATCATTGAACTTCGTATGATTTCACAGGGTATCACAGACTATGAGCTGTATGCCGACAAAGGAAACGATAGAATTATAGTTCGTTTCCCGTGGAAATCAGACGAAAAAGAGCAAAACGCTGTAGAAGCAATCAACGAGATTTCTTCAACTGCAAAGCTTACATTCCGCCCCGGTAAAGAGTACGCAAATACCGAGGTCGGTTCTGACGGCAGTTACGTTTATAAAACTCCGACAGGCGACACCGAAAACATTCTTATGGACGGTTCTCAGGTTAAGTCTGCAAGAGCCAGCGTATATCAGACTGACAAAGGTGAGTCACAGTACGTAGTAAGCCTTGAGTTTACTGATGAAGGTGCTAAAACTTTCGGAGAAATTACATCACAGTATGTTAATAACACTATTTCAATCTGGATGGACGATATTATGCTTTCCGCTCCTACAGTAAATTCAGCAATTACTGACGGTAAGGCACAGATTGAAGGAGATTTCACAGCTAAAGAAGCAACTGACCTCGCTAACAAAATCAACGCAGGTGCATTGCCCTTCCAGCTTGAAACAGTAAGCAACGGCAGTATCAGTGCTACACTCGGTGAAAATTCACTCGTTGCAATGGCTTATGCAGGCATTATTGCATTTATCATCATTTCACTTATTATGATTATTTTCTACCGTCTGCCCGGATTTATTGCTGTTATTTCACTTCTTGGTCAGATGGGACTTACAATTGCGGCAGTTTCAGGTTACTTTACAACAATTTCTTCCTTTACAATGACTCTTCCCGGTATTGCCGGTATGATATTGTCAATCGGTATTGGCGTTGACTGTAACGTTATTACAGCAGAACGTATCAAGGAAGAACTCAAGGCAGGAAGAACGCTCGACGGTGCTCTTGACAGAGGTACTAAAAATTCACTGTCTGCAATTATCGACGGTAATATGACCGTAATTATCGTTTCTGTAATTCTCATGCTTGTATTTGGTCCGTCAAATATTCTTTCAATTATTTTCGGCGAATCAACAACAGGTACAATTTACTCATTCGGTTACACACTTCTCGTCGGCGTTATCGCAAACTTTGTAATGGGTGTATTCCTTTCAAGAATAATGCTGAGAAGCGTTGCGGGCTTCAAATTCCTGCGCAAAAAATGGTTATTTGGAGGTGCTAAGAATGACAAATGATGTTCAGACAAAAGCAAATTCACAGATGACCGTTGAGCAGGTTAGCGAAAAGTACAACGGCGGCAAGAAAATCATTGATTTCGTAGGAAAAAGAAAAATTTACTTCGGCATTTCAATTGCAATTATTGTACTTGGTATAATCTGCAACTTCATTTTCGGAACAACCCTTGACATTCAGTTCTCCGGCGGTGCTACTCTTCGTTTCAGCTATAGCGGAGATATTAGTCAGAATGAGCTTTATGATTACATACAGAACAAGACTACCGACAAAATTACAACATCTTTCTCAACGGATATTATGGGTAATTCCGGTAATAATGTTTCTGTACAGTTCTCGGGCAATAACGCTATTGAAACAGATATTCAGCAGAATCTTGAAAAAGATCTTCAGAAGCAGTATCCCGATAATAACTTCAAGTGCCTCGAATCAAGCTCTGTTGACGCTTCAATGGGCTTTAACTTCCTCTTAAAGTGTCTTACAGCTGTAGCAATCGCATCAATTCTTATGGTGCTTTATGTTACAATCCGATTCAAAAAAATCGGCGGTCTTTCGGCAGGTGTTATGGCGCTTGTTGCGTTGTTCCACGATATAGCTATGATTTATTTTCTCTATGTTATTTTCCAGATGCCGATTGACTCAAACTTCATCGCAGTTGTTCTTATGATTCTCGGTTATTCGCTTAACGATACAATCGTAATCTACGACCGTGTACGTGAAGAAAGAAAGATTCTCGGCAGCAAAGCTGATGTAGGTATGGTATTCAATCTTAGCTGCACAAAGACAATGAAGAGAACAATTATGACATCAATCACAACGCTTTCTGCTATTCTGATTGTTTACATAGTTGCTGTATTCTTCAATATTTCTTCTGTACAGTCGTTTGCACTTCCTATGATGATAGGCGTAATTTCAGGTTGCTACTCATCAATCTGTATCGCTGGTCCGCTCTGGGTAATGTGGCAGAATCACAAGAAGGCAAAGAAAGCCTTAAAGAAAGCTTCAAAGTAATTTCTTTAAAATCTATAATTTCAGGGGTTGCGTTCAGAATAATTATATTCTGTGCAACCCCTTGTTTTTCGGAGCGTAATAAATGAAAAAATTTTTATCATTCGCACTATCATTATTGATTATTTTCATAACTGCTTTTTCTTTTTCGTCCTGTTCCTCTGATAAAGAAAATGTAAAAAAAGACAGCAGTAAAATAAGTGTTGTCACTACGATATTCCCTTACTACGATTTTACACGGAGTATTGCAGGTGATAAAGCTGATATTAAGCTTTTACTTTCTCCGGGAAGTGAGCCGCATAGTTATGAACCTTCTCCGTCAGACATAGTAGCAATTGAAAACTGTGATGTTTTTATTTATAACGGCGGTGAGAGCGACGAGTGGGTTGAAAGTGTGCTTGAGTCAATTGATAATAGAAATATGAAAGTAATGCGAATGATGGATTACGTAGACTTACTTTATGAGCAAAGCGTTGATCACGATGAACATAACCACGAACACGAAGAACACGATGAGCACGAGCATGGGAAAGAATATGACGAGCATATCTGGACTTCAATCAGAAATGCCGAAAAGCTAACTGATGCAATTTATGATAAATTATCTGCCTGTGACTTTGCAAATAAAGAAATTTATGCTAAAAACACAGATATTTATTTGAGTAAACTGCAAACGCTTGACTCGGAAATATCTGAAATTGTGAGTAATGCAAAAAGAAAAACAGTAGTATTTGGTGACCGTTTTCCGTTTCTGTACTTCGTAACCGATTATTCGCTTGAATATGAATGTGCTTTTCCCGGTTGCAGCAGTGAAACCGAGCCGAGTATTTCAACCGTAACTCATATGATAGACTTCACACGTAATAATCAGGTGCCCGTAGTATTCTACCTTGAATTTTCTAACGGTAAGGTAGCAAAGCTGATTTCAGAGGACAGCGGAGCAAAAACAATGCGTTTTTCATCTTGTCATAACGTAACTAAAGATGAATTTGCAGACGGATCAAGTTATATTTCTTTAATGGAACAAAACGCAAATGCACTAAAGGAGGCGTTAAACTGATGGCGCTTATTGAAATAAAAAATGCCTCAATGGGTTATGAGGGCAGAATTGTTTTGTCGGACATTAACCTGAAAATCAATGAGGGTGATTATGTCTGCATAGTAGGTGAGAATGGCTCGGGAAAAACTACGCTTATGAAGTGCCTGCTCGGACTTTTGTCTGTTCAGAGCGGCTCAATCTCTTACGGTGACGGTTTAAAGCAGTGTGAAATCGGTTATTTACCACAACAAACCGTATTGCAAAAGGATTTTCCCGCATCTGTTTCCGAGGTAGTGCTCTCGGGTTGTCTTAACAAAAAGCACACCTTGTTCTATTCAAAGGAGCAAAAGGAAACAGCGGCTAAAAATATGGAGCTAACCGGTATTTATCCGCTCCGCAAAAAGTGCTTTCGTGAGCTTTCGGGCGGACAACGTCAGCGAGTATTGCTTGCAAGAGCACTCTGCGCTACTCATAAATTGCTTATTCTTGACGAGCCTGTAACAGGACTTGACCCAAAAGCGTCTGCCGATATGTACGCTCTGATAAAGAATCTCAATAAAAACGGTATCACAATAATTATGGTATCACACGATATTACGGCTTCGGTGAACAACGCCTCAAAAATTCTCCATCTCTCAAAAAATACGTATTTTTACGGTACGGCGCACCAGTATCTTCATTCCGATATTGGCAGAAAGTTTATGATTACCGACTGTCCGTGCGATGACTGTCGTCACAATCACAGGGGAGGTGCTTTGCAGTGATAGAAATGCTTGCAGAAATGTTTTCGTATAATTTTATAATCAGAGCTTTTATTGTAGGCTTGCTTGTTTCACTTTGCGCATCCTTGCTCGGAGTAACGCTTGTGCTGAAACGCTATTCAATGATAGGTGACGGACTTTCTCACGTGGGATTCGGAGCACTTGCAATCGCCGCATCTCTTAACCTTGCACCGCTTGAGGTTGCAGTCCCCGTTATAATAATTGCGGCATTTTTACTTTTAAGGCTTTCCGAGAACAGCAAAATCAACGGCGACGCCGCAATTGCGATAATTTCAAGCACTTCACTTGCAATCGGTGTTGTGTGCGTGAGTGTTTCGGGAGTAAATACCGACCTCAATTCCTATTTATTCGGAAGTATTCTTGCAACAACAAACGCCGACGCAATAATGTGCGCAGTGTTGGCACTTGTAGTTATAGTAGTTTTCGTGATTTTCTATAACAAAATTTTTGCCGTCACCTTTGACGAAAGCTTTTCAAAGGCAACGGGCTTGAAAACAGGGGCATATAATACTGTTATTGCGCTCTTAACCGCTTTGACAATAGTAATCGGTATGAGAATAATGGGAACACTGCTTATTTCTGCACTGATAATTTTCCCTGCGCTTTCTTCAATGAGAGTCTGCAAAAAATTCAAGTCGGTAATTCTATGCTCGGGTGTGCTTTCAATCTGTTGCTTTTTTGTCGGAATGTGCGCTTCGTATTCGCTCGACACTCCGACAGGTGCAAGCGTTGTAATTGTCAACGCAGTTGTATTCCTGATATTCTGGCTGATTGAAATTGTAAGAACAAAGTTTTCCAAGGTAAGCCGGATAGACTGACTATAAAATATTTTCAGCTAACGGGTACTCGCTTTCTTTAATGGAAGCGAGTTCTTTTTTTGCGGTGGTACTTTCTGCAAAGTACATATCCGGACTGCAATTTTCCGCATAAGAACGCATATTAGAAATCTTGTTGCCAATTTCGTCCACATAATCGTGAATAAGAAGCATATCAATTTTTTTAGCCGTATCGTCCCATTTTTCTTCGATATTTTTGCATACGCTGATAGCTTCTTCAAAATCACTTTTTCTCATATATTTATCGCTCTGTTCAATCATTGAAACAAAGCTGTCAACTTCTGCGCTGACATAACCGAGCTGTAAAGCGGCGCAAATTGCAACAATTAATATAAATATTAATGAAACATATATTCTTTTCATACGTTGACCTCTTTCTGCACAATGTTGTATTTCCCGAGTGCGTCAAGCGTCATAAGAAAAACATCCTTTAGTCTTGTGTGTTCACTTTTCAAAATTTTATAGACATCGTCCTTGTTTTTGCCGCAAAGCTTAAGCGAGTTGTCGAGTATCTGACCGTCGCTTACTACAACGGTTTCAATTTTGTTGTCCTTGATTTTTACTTTCAGGTCATCTGCGCTTGGAGTTCTTTTTTGAGGCTTTTCAAGAACACTGACTTTTCCGTTTGTTTCAACAATGCAATATTGAACATCCTCGATTGAAAAAATATCCTGCTGTCGAAGCTGAACACATAAATCCTCGGTAGTCAGCCTGAGTCTGCGCATTTCATTTTGCAATATTTTTCCGTCACGTATTACAACAATCGGACTTCCGCACATCATTTTGCGGAATTTTCCGCTTTTCATCATAAGAACACTTGCCGCAATTTCAAGAGCAACAAGCACCATTACGGGAATGATTCCGCTTAACAATGGCTGTGAAGTATTTTGCATAGGGATAGCCGCAATTTCCGATACTATAAGCGTGATTACAAGTTCGCTCGGCTGCATTTCGCTGATTTGCCGCTTTCCCATAAGCCTTACTGCGAGCACAACGAATGCATACAGAAGTATTGTGCGTATAATTGAAATAATCATAGAATCACCACTGTTAATATCTGCAAAAAGCGTTTACATATTCTTCCGAATAAAAATATTATTTCGGCAAAAACTAATTATCGGTGGTAATATGTACAAATCATTGACAAAAAATCTTGATACACTTAAAAATATGTTTGCATACTCTGCGGACTTTACAGTTCGTGAATTGACCTTGTCTGCACTTGATTCCATAAATGCGGCGATAATTACGATAGAGGGAATGTGCAGTAAAGAGGTAATTGCACTCTCGGTAATCAATCCTTTGCTTGCGTACAGCTTTACAGAAACTTCATCTGATAAAATTTTAGATGAAATAAAGAGCTCTGTACTTACGTCAAGCGAAATTATCGAATTCAACACCTTTGATGAAGCAGTAATGTTTTCAACCTCGGGATTTGCGTTGCTTGCTGTTGACGGAACTGACAGAATGCTCGCAATAGGAGTTCAGGGATTTTCTTTCCGTAGTGTAAGCGAGCCTGAAAGCGAGGTTGTTCAGAGAGGTTCAAGGGAGGGGTTTACCGAACCTCTGCGAATAAATATGACGCTTATCCGCAGAAGAATAAAAAGTCCCGACCTTGTGTTTGAAACAATAACAGTCGGCAGTGAATCGCAAACACAGCTTATGCTCTGTTATCTTCAAAAAAGTGTTTCTCCCGAAATCCTCAAAAAGATACGGAACCGCTTAAATGATTGCAATCTCGAAACGGTGCTTGCATCGGGTTATCTTACAGAATATCTTGAAGATAAAGGCTCGAAGTCAATTTTTTCGGGGGTGGGAATTTCCGAACGCCCCGATACCGTCTGCGGAAAATTGACTGAGGGCAGAGTTGCAATACTCATAGACGGCACTCCTGCGGTGATAATTTTACCTCACTTGTTTGTTGAGGAGTTTCAAAGCGTTGACGATTATTCGAACCGCCCATACTACGCAACTTTTATCAGAATATTAAAGTACCTTTCATTCTTTATTGCTGTGTATCTGCCCGGACTTTATACTGCATTTGCCCAGTTTCATCCCGAATATTTTCCGACAGGACTGCTTATAAAAACATCTGAATCTCTTTCTGCAACCCCGTTGCCCGTAACACTTGAAGTAGTGATTATCACCTTTGTGTACGAAATTATGCGTGAAGCGGGACTGCGAATTCCAAAACCTCTCGGACACGCAGTCAGCATAGTAGGCGCACTTGTAATAGGTGAAAGTGCAGTAAGCGCAGGATTTATCAGTTCCTCTACACTTATGGTAGTAGCAACCGCCGCAATTTGCAGTTATGTCACTTCTCCGCTGTATCCGCCGATAACCGTTCTGCGGTTTTCATTCGTAATAGTAGGAGGAATTTTCGGCTTGTGGGGAATAGTACTTGCTTCCTGCGTCGTAATGATTAATATGTGTGCAAAAACATCTCTCGGTGTGCCGTATATGTCGTCGCTTGCACCGTTTTCACTTAAAAGTATGCGGGATGTTTTCATTCGGGCTGACTGGAAAAGCCTTTCAAAGCGAACAATTAAAGTGCAGAAATTTCCTGAAACGGAGGACAGCTATGCAGACAAAAATTAAATTCCCGTCAAAGCGGTTGTTGCTTCTGATTTTTCTTGCAGGCGTTTCCGTAATTTTACTTGAAAGCTTTGAAATACCGAAAGGGACTTCATTTTTGTTCAATCTCTTAACTATGATTTGCGGATTTTTAATAACCTCTTTGTCTTTCATTCCGTCGGCTATATTTAAGAGCAGAACTGACCTTGATTTTATGTCGTTTGCTCATATCAAAACTCCCAATGCAATAATTTTAGTATCAGCATTTTACTGCTTGTACTTCATTTATACAGCAGAATATTTTTTGGTAAAATACTGCGATATGTTTTCAAAAAAGCTAAACAGTGAAGCGAATATTTTCGCTGTCGCTCTTGTATTGCTTTCAGTCTGTGTATATGCCGCTTACAAAGGAACAAACGCAATTGCAAGATGCTCAATATTTATTTTTGCATTTTCTTTTATAGTGTTCGTTTTGATTTTTACAGGAAATATTTCTAATTTAGAAATAAACACAACAAATTTTTCTTTTCGCGGACAAAAAAACGATTTTATAAACAACACTTCATTTTTTCTTACTCCTGCGTTTACTGCGGTAATTTTTGCAGTCCTTTCAGGTTACACTAAAAACTTCCGTCCAAGACAGATTGTATTTTCAATTATTATTACAGCAATCGTTTTTGCATTGATTCTGTTTTTTACTGCATTCTCACTCGGAGAGTACGCATTTGCACAGGATTACAGATGCTTCTTGCTTTCAAAAACTACTCATTTCGGCGATGTAGGCGGTTTTGACAGCTTATACCTTTCAGTATCGGTGCTGACAGTATTCCTTGCAATTTCACTAATCCTCACGTGTATTTGCAAATCAACAGGAAAAAGCAGTTCGTTGCCGAAAATACTTGTTTTTTCAATAATAATTTTTGTACTCTTTATTTGTGCTGAAAACTTTAATGCAGTAAAAGAATTATTAATTAATCATTATTTGTTCAACATTCTTACTTTTATTTCTGCTGTTGTAATTCCAACTTTCTATCTGATTGCTTTCGGGAGGAGATTAAATGAATAAAAAAACAATATTAATCCTGCTCTGTATATCATCAATCCTGTTCACCGGTTGTTCAAGCTCCAAGCAGGTTGACAAGGCTTCAATCGCAGAAACAGTAACAGTAGGGGAAAAGGACGATAAAATATGCTACACCTTTTATATGCTTTCAAGCTCGGATACTCCCGTATTCACTTCGGTATTTGCAGATTCCTTTGAGCAAGCCTGTGCAAAAGCAAAAAGAGAGTACATCCCTAATCTGTCACTTACAAAGCTTGAACTGTTCATAACAGAAGAGAGAATAATGGATAAAACACTGAAATCTGATGTAAAATATATATCCGAAAAACCGTATTTTTCACCTCTTATGTATGTAACATTATGCGATGAGAATTTACCGGCAAGATTTGCAAATGATAAAAAGCTGCCCGAAAAGGCTGAAGAACATATTATTCTACTAAAGAAAAATAATAAGGATATAAGTTTGAATTCTTTATCTATATTCAATAATTTTTATTCAGACAACAATAAAGAATTTTCCGTTTCATATATTAATTCTGATAAAGAAATAAAGGCGGAAACCTTAAAAATCAATGCTGAAAAATGAGAAAAATAATAAAAAATTGAAAAATAATTCATAAAAAGACTTTATACCGACCTTAATATGGTGTATAATAGAGATAACTATAATACCCGAAAAATTTAAGGCGGTGAATGTATGTCTGTTGAATTTTCTGTTCCGTTGTCGGATATTGTCAATGACTTGAAACTAAACGAAGTTTATGTTGCGGAAAATTACGAAGATATTAATATAACTACTGTTGAAATTAACAGACCGGGACTTGAGCTTACAGGTTACTTCGAATTTTTTGACAATAAGCGTATTCAGGTTCTCGGAAATACCGAGTTTTCATATCTCGGACGTTTCGGTTCGGAAGCTCAAAGAATGGTTATCGACTCAATTTTCAGCTTTGGTCCGCCTGCTGTAATTATCTGTCGTGACATTGAGCCTTCAACTGCAATTCTGGATAGTGCAAAACTGCACAAGGTTTCGATTTTCAGTACAGATGATAATACTTCGGACTTGACTGCAAGACTGGTCCACTACCTTAACAACGCTCTGGCACCGAGAATTACACGACACGGCGTACTTGTTGAGGTTTACGGTGAAGGTTGTCTGCTTATAGGTGACAGCGGAGTTGGTAAGAGCGAAACGGCTATGGAGCTTATCAAGCGTGGACACCGCCTTGTTGCCGATGATGCTGTTGAAATCCGCAGAACATCTGCAACAACGCTTATAGGACAGTCGCCTGCAAATATCAGGCATTTTATAGAGCTTCGAGGAATAGGAATTATCAACGCACGTAAGCTTTTCGGTATGGGGGCCGTTAAAATGCAGGAAAAGATTGATATGGTAATCAACCTCGAACTATGGGACAGCGCAAAGGTTTATGACCGAATGGGACTTGATAATGAGTATATGGATATTCTCGGTGTTGAAGTGCCGACACTTACAATTCCTGTTAAACCCGGACGAAACCTTGCGGTAATTATAGAAGTAGCTGCGATGAATAACAGACAGAAGAAAATGGGATACAATGCCGCACAGGATTTGTTGCGCAGTCTTGGAATGGACGTTGACGAAGTTGCCGATTCACCTAAAACCATAGTAGATAAATGGGAGTAAAACATAAATGAAGTTAATAGCAGACCTTCACACGCATACAATTGCATCAACTCATGCATATGCTACAGTAACTGAAATGGCTAATGAAGCATCCAAATTGGGACTTTTTGCGATTGCAATAACCGACCATGCCCGTACAATGCCGGGTGCACCCGGTCCGTTTTATTTTGAATCTCTCGGTCTCCTTCCTGAATACCTTCAGGGAGTAAGACTTCTGAGGGGTATTGAAGCAAATATCTGCGATTATGACGGCAATATTGATGTTGAAGCTTCTCTACAACAAAACCTTGATTGGATAGTAGCGTCAATGCATACAATTACGCTTGACGGTAAGGCAACGGTTGAAAAGTGCACTAACGCTTACTTAAAACTGGCAGAAAATCCAAATATAAATGTAATCGGTCACAGCGGCTCGGATTACTTTAAATACGATTATGAAAAGGTTATTCCTGTTTTTGCAAAGAACGGAAAGCTTGTTGAAATAAACGATTCAGCGTTCAGATACGGCAGAGATTATGTCGGAAACTGCGTTTCAATTGCAAAGCTTTGTAAAAAATACGGTGCAAGAATTTGTGTTGATACTGACGCTCATTTTACAAATACTCTCGGAAGAGCATACAAAACGCTTGAAATGCTTGAGGACATTGATTTCCCTGAAAAGCTCATTGTAAACACAAGCGTTGAAAATCTGAAAACTTATTTTGATGAGAAGAATATTTCATACTGATTTTGAGTAAAGGGGTATTTTATGAATAAAAGCGTAATAATCTTTAATCTCGCCGAAATTCTGGGTTGCGAGGCAAGAAGAAATGAGCCTATGAGCAAGCACACGTCATTTAAAATCGGCGGAAATGCTGACGTATATATAAAGGTAAATAATTTAAGCAAATTAAGCACGATTTTAAAAGAATGTCAGGATTCAGATGTAGACTATATGCTCCTCGGAAACGGAAGCAATCTGCTTGTAAGCGATGACGGAATAAGGGATGTTGTAATCCGTCTTGACGGAGATTTTCGTAAAATTGCTCTGGTAGACGATACAACTATTTTCTGCGGTGCAGGCGCAACGCTCGCTTATCTTTGTAAATTTGCGCTCAACTGCGGCTTATCAGGACTTGAATTTGCATGGGGAATCCCCGGTACAGTCGGCGGCGCAGTTTTTATGAACGCAGGAGCATATGACGGTGAAATGAAAGACGTAGTACATAGCGTTTCTCACATTTCTCCTACCGGTGAAATCGGAAGAATTGAAAAGGACGATTTAAATTTCGGTTACAGAACAAGCGTTTATCGCAGTAATAATATGATAATTACCGGAGTTACCCTCAAACTTAAAAAGGGCAATCCTGATGAAATAAGAGCAAAAATGGACGATTATATGTCACGCCGCAGTACAAAACAGCCGCTTGAATACCCAAGTGCAGGAAGTGTTTTCAAACGTCCCGAGGGCAATTTTGCAGGAGCGTTAATCGAACAGTGCGGCTTAAAGGGCAAAACCTGCGGAGGAGCTCAGGTTTCCGAAAAACACGCTGGCTTTATAATCAACAAGTCAAATGCAACAGCAAAAGATGTAAGAGATTTAATCAGTGAAATTCAGAAAACCGTTTCAGATAAAACAGGTTATAATCTTGAATGTGAACTGATTATTCTTTAATTTAGTTTTGGTGATTTTATGGAATTTGTAATAATAACCGGAATGTCGGGTGCAGGAAAAACAAGTGCGCTCCACGTTCTTGAAGATATAGGATACTATTGCGTTGATAATATCCCTGCGTCGTTACTTTCCACGCTCTATTCATTGTGCCTTAGTTCAAAGGACAATATGATGAAGCGTGTTGCCGTAGTAGTTGATGTAAGAGGCAATGAAAACTTTGAAGATATGTACGCAGAAATTGAAAAGTTCAAACAGAAGTATAAAAGCGTAAGCATACTTTTCTTTGACGCTAAAGTTGACTGCCTTATTGTGCGATATAAAGAAACACGCAGAAAGCATCCTCTGTCGGAACGTCTTAAAGACGGCTCTGTTTCGGAAGCGGTAGAGTTTGAAAAGGCTCTGCTTATTCCGATAAAAAAGCTTGCTGACTATAAAATAGATACAACCTATATGTCAAATAAACAGTTGCGTGAGCGTGTAATGTCAATGTTTATGGAGGATACCTCCCAGAGTCTGACGCTTACGTTTATGTCGTTCGGCTTTAAGTACGGAATTCCGCTTGAAGCCGACCTGATTATTGACGTTCGCTGTCTGCCAAACCCTTACTATATTCCCGGGCTTAAGCACCTTACGGGACTTGATAAAGAGGTGCGTGACTATGTTCTCAACAGTGACGATACACAGGAGTTCATAAGACGCACTCTTAATTTGCTCGATTTCTCCGTTCCGCTCTACCTAAAAGAGGGCAAGAGTGAACTGGTAGTCGGAATAGGCTGTACAGGCGGAAAGCACAGAAGCGTTACAATAGCAAGAACGCTTGACGAACACTTCGTTCAGAAGGGCTACCGTTGTGTTATTCAGCACCGTGACGTATCAAAGAAGAGTAATTAAATGTAATCGAGGGAGGACAAAAGTGTCTTTTTCTTCCGAAATAAAAAAAGAGCTTTGCAGTGCAGAAGTTTTCGACAGAGAGCTTTTAAAAGCAGAGCTTTATGGAATGTTGCTGTTCGGAAAGACGTTTTCCGAAAGCAGAATAGTTTTCAAAACCGAAAACACATACTCCTGCAAGCGAATAACATTTTTGCTTCAGAATTTATATATGCCGATAATAGAAAAACAGACAGCACTTCGTACAAAATCAAACGACAGCCACCTGTACAAGGTAGTAGTTGTAGATTCTGATGACTGTAAGCGGATTTTTGAGGACTTCGGACATTCGCATAAACAGGTCACTTTGCGTGTAAACAGGGCTAACGTCAGCTCCGAGGAACTGTCATCTGCATTTATCAGAGGAGTTTTCCTTTCCTGCGGTTCTGTTTCCGACCCTTTGAAGGGCTATCACGCTGAATTTTGCGTACCGCACAAGAATCTTTCACTTGATTTGTGCAAAATTCTTTCTGAAATTACCGAGTGTGATTTTACGCCAAAAACAGTTGTGAGAAACGGCAGCTACGTTGTCTATTTCAAGGGCAGTGAGCAAATCTGCGACTTGCTTACATATATCGGCGCACCGGTAAAGGCTATGGAAATTATGGGCACAAAGGCTGTAAAGCTTGTGCGCAATAACGTAAACCGCCGAATAAACGGTGAGCTTGCAAATATCGGCAAGGTAGCAACTGCCGCCGCAAAACAGCTTGAAGCAATTGAAAAAATCAAAAAGAAAAAAGGTCTTGATTCCTTGCCCGATGATTTAAGAGAGATTGCATATTTAAGGCTTGAAAACCCTGAAATGTCACTGCGTGATTTGGGGCAGAATCTCAATCCGCCCATAAGCCGAAGCGGAGCAAATCACAGGATTCAAAGACTGCTTGAATATGCTGATGATTAATTTTTATAAATCTACAGAGGTGTGACTCCTATGAATAAAAAAATGACGTTTGAAGAGGCAAACGCTAAGCTTGAAGAAATTGTAAATAATATGGAAAACAAAGGTCTTACCTTGCAGGAAAGCGTTGAGCAGTACGCTCAGGCTTGCGAGCTCTTGGCCTTCTGTATGAAAGAGCTTGAAAGCTGTAAAGGACAGATTGAAGATATAAACGAGAGAATACAGCACATAAAGAACGGGGAGGGGAATTTAGTTGAAAACTGATTATATTTCTGTTACGGAAAAATATCTTTTTGATTTTCTGCCTGACTTGAATTGTAAAGAAAAAAAGCTCATTGAATCAATGAAGTACAGCCTTGAAGCAGGCGGAAAGCGTGTTCGTCCCTGCCTTGTTTTTGAATTTGCTCAGCTTTGCGGTGAAAATACCGAAAAAGCGGCACCGTTTGCCTGTGCTGTTGAGATGATTCATACTTATTCGCTTATTCACGACGATTTGCCTTGTATGGACGACGATGATTTAAGACGAGGAAAGCCCTCAAATCATATAGTATACGGAGAAGATACTGCTTTGCTTGCAGGAGATGCTCTTCAGGCTCTTGCTTTTGAAATAATGAGCAGTGACAAAACTTCAGAGCTTATCGGTGACAAAGCCTGCCGTAAGGGCGTAAACACCCTTGCAAAATATGCAGGAGCAGTCGGAATGGTCGGAGGTCAGGTTATAGACCTTATGAGTGAAAACACTAACGCTCCGATAGAAACTCTGCGTGAAATGGATTACAAGAAAACAGCCTGTCTTATAAAAGCGGCTTGCGAGCTCGGCTGTATTTGCGCAGGCGCAGATGAAAAATATATAAAAGCTGCTTCTAAATACGGCGAGTGCATAGGAATTGCCTTTCAGATACAGGACGACATTCTCGATGTAACCTCGTCAAACGAAGAACTCGGCAAGCCTGTCGGCAGTGATATGGAAAACAGCAAATCCACATACGTTTCACTTCTCGGCATAGATAAGTGCCGTGAGCTTGTAGACGAGCTTACTGAAAAGGCTTTAAAGTCGCTTGAAGTATTCAGTGGAGATGTCAGCAGTCTTTCTTATTTTGCACGTCAACTTGCCTGCCGCAAAAAATAAGATTTTTTATAATTAACTACAGGAAATGGTAAATTAATATGGGTGAATATAAACTTCTTTCAAAAATTAAATCACCTAATGACGTAAAACGCTTGAATGAAGCCGAAGTTCCTAAGCTTTGTACCGAGATACGTGAAAAGCTTGTTGAAACCGTATCTGTAAACGGAGGTCATCTTTCGCCGAATCTCGGAGTTGTTGAGCTTACCGTAGCACTTCACAGAAGCTTCAACTTCCCGAAAGACAGCATTGTATGGGACGTAGGACACCAGAGCTATACGCATAAATTACTTACTGGAAGATATGAAAGCTTTGATACCCTTCGTCAGAAGGGCGGTATTTCAGGCTTCCCGAAAAGGGCAGAAAGCAAGTACGATGACTTCAACACAGGTCACAGCAGTACCTCAATTTCAGCGGCATTCGGAATAGCCAATGCAAAGCTGTTAAACGGTGACAACAGTCACACTATTGCTGTAATAGGTGACGGCTCGTTTACGGGTGGTCTGGCGTTTGAAGCTATGAATAACGCAGGGCGTTTTAACAAGAATTTCATTGTCGTACTGAATGATAATAAAATGTCAATCTCAAAAAACGTCGGTGCATTTCCTCGTTACCTGACAACCGTCAGAATACAGCCTTGGTATATAAGGGTTAAGAAGAATACAGAAAAAGTCCTTTCAAAAATTCCCCTTATAGGTAAGCCGATTAAATCGTTTCTGCGGCACGGAAAGTCCGGAATAAAAAATCTCGTATATAAAAATACTTTGTTTGACTGTTTTGGCTTTACCTATTTAGGTCCGATTGACGGTCACAACGTTGAAGAGCTTGAGAACGCTTTTGCAGCGGCAAAAAAAATTAACGCTCCCGTAATGATACACGTTGTCACAAAGAAGGGAAAAGGTTATCAACCTGCCGAAGAGAATCCCGGTGAGTTTCATGGAATAGGTCAGTTTGATATAGATTCAGGCGAGCCGATTTCAAGTCACAAGGGCTTTTCCTCTGTTTTTGGAAAGACAATGTGCGACTTTGCACAACAGGATAAGAAAATCTGTGCAATAACTGCCGCTATGTCGACGGGAACAGGATTAAGTGATTTTTCAAAGCTGTATAAGGAAAGGTTTTTTGACGTTGGAATTGCCGAAGAACACGCTGTCACCTTCGGTTGCGGACTTGCTTCTCGTGGAATGCGGCCTGTTTTTGCTGTTTATTCAACTTTTTTACAGCGTTCCTATGACCAGATCATTCACGACTCAGCACTCGGCAATATTCACCTTGTACTTGCCGTTGACCGAGCAGGAATTGTCGGCAGTGACGGCGAAACTCATCAGGGCGTTTTTGACGTTTCAATGCTCAATTCAATTCCGAATACAACTATCTTTTCTCCGTCTTATTTTATCGGACTAAAAAAAGCACTTGGAACTGCAATATATATGTGCGAAAACCTTGCTGTTGTGCGCTATCCTCGTGGAGGAGAGCTTTACTGCCCCGATGATTACGGTGAAGAAAGCATTGATTATGACATTTACGGCAATAAGGAATGTAAAAACCTTCTCATAACCTACGGCAGACTTTTTTCATATGCCTGCCGTGCAAAGGAAATGCTTGAAGAAATCGGAATTGAAATCTGCATTTTAAAGCTTTGTAAAATAAGACCGATTAACAACGAGGCTGTTGAATTTGCGTCAAATTTTGAAAATGTGTGGTTCTTTGAAGAGGGAATTAAGAACGGCGGAATTGCTCGCAATTTTTCTGATTTGCTCCAGAGAACTCAATTTAGCGGAAATTATCATATAAAGGCGATTAACGATGAGTTTGTAAAGCAGATGTCGGTTTCCGAAGCTCTTGCAATGTTAAAGCTTGACAGCAAGGGAATGTTTGACGTTATTACAAAAAATCTGGGAGAAAATCAAACTGAAAATGAAAAAAAGACTTGATATACTTGTTTATGAAAAGGGCTTCACCGACAGTCGTGAAAAAGCAAAAGCGGTAATTATGGCAGGTCAGGTGTATGTAGATAATCAGAAAGCCGATAAGTGCGGCTCAACATATGATGAAAACGCTGAAATAGAGGTAAGAGGCAACACACAGAAATATGTCAGCCGTGGCGGCTTAAAGCTTGAAAAGGCTATAAACAATTTTGATTTTGACTTAAAAGATAAAATCACTATGGATATAGGCGCTTCAACAGGCGGTTTTACCGATTGTATGCTTCAAAACGGCGCAAAAAAGGTTTACTCAATCGACGTAGGCTACGGCCAGCTTGCATGGAAGCTCCGCAATGATGAACGTGTAGTAAACCTTGAACGCACCAATATGAGGAAGGTAACCCGTGAACAGGTACCCGATGAAATCGACTTTTTCTCTGTTGACGTTTCCTTTATTTCTCTTAAACTGATTCTGCCGGTTGCAAGAGAGCTTATGGCTGAAAACGCACAGGCTGTATGTCTTATCAAGCCGCAGTTTGAGGCAGGACGTGAAAAGGTAGGAAAAAAGGGAGTTGTGCGTGACCCGTCGGTACATATTGAGGTTGTAGAAAACATCTTTAGTTTCTGCCTTGATAACGGATTTGACGTATTAAATCTTGACTTTTCTCCGATAAAAGGACCTGAGGGCAATATTGAATACCTCATTCATCTTCGCAAAAGCGATGAACCTAAATCGTACACAGACGTCACTCCGAAACAGCTTGTAGAAAACTCACACAATGCACTTGATAAATAATAGGTGATTTTATGAAAACAGCCGTTGTTGTAAATCTTTCAAAAGAGGAAGCAATTTCCTGTGCAGGTGAAATAGCTTTACTTATGCTTTCAAATAACTCAGAGGTATATATGCTTTCCGAATGTGCGTCCTTTTATAAGGGCGTTAAGATTTCCTTTACAGACACAATCGAAGAGCTTTTCAAAGTTTGCGATATTGCGATAACTGTCGGCGGTGACGGAACAATTATTCATGCCGCAAAGTATGCCGCACGTTTTGACAAACCGTTAATCGGAGTAAACGTCGGCAGACTCGGCTTTGCCGCAGACATAGAGATTGACGGTATCAGCGAGCTGACACGAATTCTTAACGGCGACTATTCGGTTGAAGAACGCATTTTGTTTGATGTTGAAGTAATTAAAAACGGTGTTTCAAAGAATTACCTTGCCGTAAATGACGCAGTTATTGCACGAGGTCAGCTTTCAAAAATTATTGATTTACAGGTTACTCTTGATGATGAGGTAATTGCAAAATACCGTGCAGACGGTTTGCTTTTCTCAACACCGACCGGCTCAACCGCCTATTCGCTTTCGGCTGGCGGGCCTATAATTGCACCCCAGCTTGACTGTATTCTTATGACTCCCGTATGTCCACACTCACTTTTTTCACGTTCTGTCATTTTTGATGGTAATTCAGTGCTTACTGTTTCGGTCAAAATCCCCAGCGAATGTTGCTGTGTGCTGACAATTGACGGTGAAAAGAATGTCGATATACTTGCAGATGATATTGTAAAAATAAAAAAATCTGATTTAAAACTCAAATTTGTTTCAATAAACAAACGTAATTTTTACAGAAAATTAAACGAAAAGCTGAAAGAGAGGGAAATCTGATGAAATCAAGACGACACGCCAAAATTCTTGACATAATCGCCGAATACCCGATTGAAACGCAGGACGAGCTTCTTACTCGTCTTAAGGACGAGGGCTACAAGGCGACTCAGGCGACAATTTCCCGTGATATCAAGGATTTGCGCCTTGTTAAAACTCTCGGATCTGACGGAAAATACCGCTATGTTTCCGCTGCAAAAAACTCAACGGATATTCGTTCAAACTTTTCTTCTCTTTTTGCTTCTTCGGTAAATTCAATAGATTTCGCACAGAATATTGTCGTAATCAAAACGCTTAGCGGAATGGCACAGGCTGTTTGTGCGGCGCTTGATTCAAATGACTACAAAGCCGTTGTCGGAACAATAGCAGGTGACGACACAATTTTTATTGCCTGCCGAAGCTCACAGCTTGCCGTAAGTCTTACGGAAGAACTTAAAAAGCTCATTTAAAACAGGGTGAATTGTAAATGCTACAGACTTTATATATTGAAAACATAGCCGTAATTGAAAAAACGTCAATAGATTTTAACAGTGGACTAAATGTGCTGACGGGTGAAACAGGCGCAGGTAAAAGTATCATAATTGATGCAATCAATGCGATAATGGGACAGCGCACCTCAAAGGACATAATCAGGACGGGGGAGCAGTCTGCTTTTGTCAGCGCACAGTTTGAAAATATCAATAATGAAGTAATAAGTAAGCTCGAAGAGCTTGGTTTTTCCGATGACGAGGGTGTACTTATTTTACAGAGAACGCTTAATACATCGGGCAAAAGCAGTTGTAAAATAAACGGCAGACCGGCAACTGTTTCAATGCTTAAGGAGCTGTCGAAGTATCTGATTAACATACACGGTCAGCACGAAAGCTACGAGCTTTTTTCTCCTGAAACTCATATTGATTACATAGACAGCTACGGCAAAAGCAGTGAGCTTTTAGCTGAATATAAAGAAAACTACAAGGAATATAAAATTCTTAAAAAGAAATTAAACGAAGCAAATACTGATGAAAGCGAACGCTTAAAGGAGATTGACTTGCTTTCGTTTCAGATTCAGGAGCTTAATGACGCCGATGTAAAACTCGGTGAGGAAGAGACTCTTGAAGCAGAGCGCACCTCTCTTATGAGCTTTGAAAAGATTTTCTCACTGTTAAATGAAGCTAAAATGCTTTTATCGGGCAATGAGAGCTTTGACGGAGGCGTTGAAGCTGTTGATTCCGCCTGTTCAAATATTCAGAAAGCGGCTGAATACAATTCCGAATACGAATCACTTTCTGATACACTTTCTGATGTTTATTATAATCTTAAGGATTGCGCCGAGAATATTTCCGACGCTATCGATAACCTTGAAAGCGATCCGCAAAGGCTTGAAGAAATCGAAGAAAGGCTTGATTTACTCAATCGCCTTTCAAGAAAATATAACTGCCCCTGTGATGATTTGATTCCGTTTGCGGAAAATATGCAGTCAAGGCTTGACGAGCTTGTAAACTTCGACAAAAACCGTGACGAGCTTATTGGAGCAGTCGAAAAGGCTGAAAAACTTGCAATGCAGTCAGCACAGAAGTTAAGCAAGCACCGTAAAAAAGTAGCTTTAGATTTTGCAAAAAAGGTAAAAGACGAAATGAGCTTTTTAAATATGCCTAACGTAGAGCTTGTTCCGCAGTTTGAAATAACCGAATTTAACCCGAAGGGCATTGATAAGGTAGAGCTTTTAATTTCCGCAAACCCCGGTGAAACGCCACGCCCTGTCGCAAAAATCGCATCAGGTGGTGAGCTTTCAAGAATGATGCTTGCAATAAAAACAGTACTTTCAGCGTCAGATACAGTCGATACACTTATTTTTGACGAGGTAGACACAGGAATTTCAGGCTCTGCCGCAGAAAAGGTTGGTTTAAAGCTGAAGCAGGTATCGGAAAACAGTCAGGTGCTCTGTGTAACACACCAGGCACAGATTGCCGCCCTCGCAGATCACCATTATCTTATCTGCAAGCAGGTTGATGACGGAAGAACCTTTACTGACGTTTCAATTCTTGACCATAACGGCAGAGTAAATGAGCTTGCCCGCATAATCGGCGGTGTAAACATCACCGAAGCCGCTTTAACCCATGCTGAATCAATGCTTAATGAATATAACAATTGATATTAACTAAATGAAAGGTTGTTGCATTTTTTGAAATTGTGGACAGTATCAGAGCTTAACAAAGCCGAAGCCTCTGAAATACAAACTAAATATGAGCTGCCTGCAATTGTTGCAATGCTGCTCCAGATACGTAATATTAATACACAGGGAGAGATTGAGGATTTTCTCTATAATGATTCCGAAATAGCCTCTCCTTATGAAATAAAGGATATGGATAAGGCTGTCAGCCGTATAAAAACAGCTCTTGACAATGATGAACTAATCTGTGTTTACGGCGATTATGACGCTGACGGCGTAACATCTACCGCACTTCTGTATTCATATTTTGATACAATCGGTGCAAACGCTATGTATTACATTCCTTCACGTGAAACAGAGGGCTACGGAATGAATAATTCAGCGGTCGATTTTCTCAAGGAAAAGGGAGTAAGACTGATAGTCACCGTTGATAACGGCATTGCGGCTTTGGAAGAAATTGATTACGCATCTTCACTTGAAATCGATACCGTTGTAACTGACCACCATATGCCGACAGGAAATCTTCCCAATGCCTGTGCGGTTGTTGATTTGCACAGACAGGACTGTCAGAGTAAATTTAAAAATCTTTCCGGAGTCGGAGTGGCTTTTAAGCTGATTATGGCTCTCGAAGGAGATTATTGCGACGCAAATTCACTCCTCGACAATTACGCCGATTTATTATGTATTGGAACAATCGGCGATATTGTTGAGCTTAAGGGCGAAAACAGAGTGTTTGTCAAGCGTGGAATTCAAAGTATTATGAACAGCGACAGGGTAGGAATTAATGCCCTTGTTGAAAGCTCAGGACTTGCAGGGAAAAATCTTACCGCAGGTAACGTATCATTTACGCTTGTACCACGAATAAATGCAGTAGGCAGACTTGGACTTTCGGGAAAATCTGTTGAGCTTTTGCTTACAGAAGATGAAGAGCAGGCAAATGAAATTTCTTCGCAGTTGTGTGAGGACAATACAGAACGCAGACAGATAGAAACAGAAATTTTAAATAAAATAGATTTTGAAATACAACAAAACCCATCGCTTATATTAGATAAGATAATAGTTATTGACGGGGAAAACTGGCATCAGGGTGTAATCGGAATTGTCGCTTCACGTATTAAAGAAATTTACGGAAAGCCGACAATTATAATATCACGTTTTGGTGACACAGCAAAAGCTTCGGGCAGAAGCGTTGAGGGATTTCCTCTATGTGACGCTGTGTTTGCCTGCGCTGATTTACTCACTCATTACGGCGGTCATCCTATGGCTGTCGGCTTGTCACTTGAAAGTAAAAATATTTCTTTATTCCGAAAAAGAATTAACGAGTTTGCAAATTCTTTTAGCAATATGCCGTTCGACAAACTGAATATTGAGTGTAAGCTCAATCCGTCATTTATAACAGTTGACCTTGTGCAGTCGCTTTCGTGCTTACAGCCATTCGGTTCCGGTAATCCTACCCCGATTTTCGGACTTTATAAAATGGCTCTTGATAATATTATTCCTTTATCGAATAATAAGCATCTGAAGCTTGTTCTTTCAAGAAACGGTGCAATAATTAACGCACTTTGCTTTTTTACATCAACGGAGGAATTTCCCTACAAAAAAGGTGATTTGCTTGATTTAGCGGTAACGCTCGATACAAACGAATACAATGGTAATGTAAGCGTTTCTGTAATCGTTAAGGCTGTTAAAGCCGACAGTGACAATTCACTTGAAATCTTGCAAAGCGAACGTATTTTTGAAGAATTCTGTCTTGGAAACCCTCTTTCAAAACAGCAGTTGCTGTCAATTTTACCAACACGTGACGATTTTGCTTTGCTTTACAGATTCCTGAAATCAAACGGCGGATATAATTTTTCTTTTGATACTCTTGTACATAAGCTTGACAATAAGCTGAGTTTTGGTAAAATTAGAGTTATCCTTAAAGCAATGAACGAGCTTAACCTTATCGAAGTTTGTGAAAGTATGAAATCAAGCACTATAAAGCTTAATGAGGTAAGAGGTAAGGTTTCGCTTGACTCTGCACGTATAATAAGAAAATTAAAAGAGGAGTGTTACGGTGAGTAAGTATTCAAATGTAGCTCATTATCAGGATTTTTCCGAGCTTAAGAATATTATGGAGCGTTCGGAAAATACCTATGATATGGAAAAAATTACAAAAGCATATAAGCTCGCCGAAAAATCTCACGGTGACCAGCGCAGGGTATCGGGTATACCTTATATACTTCATCCGACTTCCGTTGCCTGCATTGTAGCCGAGCTTGGAATGGATACTGATTCAATCTGCGGCGCACTTCTGCACGACGTTGTCGAAGATACTCCCGTAATGCTTGATGAAATTTCAAAGCAGTTCGGAGGAGAAGTAGCAAAGCTGATAGACGGCGTAACTAAAATCTCAAAAATTCCCTATTCTACACGTGAACAACAGCAGGCGGAAAATATCCGTAAGATGCTTATTGCTATGGCTGATGACATCAGGGTAATCATTATAAAGCTTTCCGACAGACTTCATAATATGCGCACAATGGATTGTATGCCCGAGCAGAAGCGCAGAGATAAGTCACTTGAAAATATGCAGGTTTTCGCTCCGATTGCTCACCGTCTTGGTATCAAAACCGTTAAGGATGAGCTTGAAGATCGTTCTTTGCAGTATCTTGACCCCGTTGGTTATAAGGAAATCGAAGACGCTCTTTTAATGAATGAAGAGGGCAGAGACAGGTTTATTGAATCAATAAAGAATCAGATTCTTGAAAAGACAGAAAATACAATTAAAAATGTATATATAAGCGGCAGGGTTAAAAGCATTAACAGCATCTACCGTAAAACATTTATGCAGGGCAGAACAATCGACCAGATTTTCGACGTTTTTGCAGTCAGAGTAATAGTTGACACAGTACCCGATTGCTACAATGTTCTCGGCGTAGTTCACGATATTTTTAAACCTATACCGAATCGATTCAAGGATTACATTTCAATGCCCAAGCCGAATATGTACCAGTCGCTTCATACTACTGTTCTTGACAATAAGGCGATTCCTTTTGAAGTTCAGATAAGAACATGGGAAATGCACTATACCGCTGAATACGGAATCGCTGCGCATTGGAAATATAAGCTTGGAATGGGCGGCGGAAATAAGAATGATAAGATGCAAGAGAATATTGAGCGAGTAAAAAGTATGATTCTTGACCAGCTCCAAGCTGAGGATGCTACCGACATTGCAAAGAATATACGCAACGACTTTGAAGAAAACGACGTTTATGTATTTACTCCAAAGGGTGACGTTATAAGTCTTCCTCGTGGCTCAACCCCTGTAGACCTTGCCTATATCATTCATACGCAGGTAGGTCACAGAATGGTCGGCGCAAAGGTAAACGGAAAAATTGTGCCAATCGACTATAAGCTCAAAACAGGCGAAATCTGCGAGATTATTACCCAAAAGGAAGAACATCCCAATAAGTCGTGGATTGATATATGCAAAACAGCTTCTGCAAAGTCAAAAATCCGCCAATGGTATAAAAACGAAAAGCGTGACGAAAATATTGTTGAAGGTAAGCAGATGCTTGAACGTGAATTTAAGCGTAACGGAATCAATCTTACCGAGGAAGAATACCCGGAATTTCTCAAAAAGATTATGGTAAAAAAGCAGTATAATACTCTTGACGATTTTTATGCTGCAATTGGCTACGGCGGTGTTCAGCTCTGGAAAATTATGCCCAGACTGAAAGAGGAGTATCAGAAAACCTACGCAGTTGATATTGAGGAAATTTCTGTTCCTCAAGCTCCCGTAAAGCGCAACAAGGCAACTTCGGGTGTTGTAATCGAGGGTGCAGACGATGTACTTGTTAAGTTTTCAAACTGCTGTAATCCTCTGCCGGGCGACGACATAATCGGCTACATTACAAGAGGTTACGGCGTTTCAATTCATAAACGCAATTGCACAAATGTACCGAAAGATATTTCCAAGAGCGAAGAGCCGGAACGTTGGGTTTCCTGCTACTGGGAAGACGAAACAGGAGATGCTTTTCGCAGTACCTTACAGATTACTGCAATCGACAGAACAGGACTTCTTGCCGATGTTACAATCAAGCTTTCTAATATGCATATTTTTATTCATTCGCTTAATTCAAGAGAGCTTAAGGACGGCAAGGCTGTTGTTACTGCAACGATTGACGTTATGGGACGTAATCACCTGCGTGGCGTTATTTCAAAGCTTTCCGATATTAACGGAATCGAGGAAATCAAGAGGTTATAATATGAAAGCAATCCTACAGCGTGTATCAAATGCACGTGTTGATATTGAAAACAAAACAGTCGGTCAGATTGATAAAGGTTTTCTGATTCTGCTCGGTGTTGAAAACGGTGATGAACAGCGTGACGCCGATGTGCTCGCCGCAAAAATATCGGGACTTCGGATTTTTACCGATGAAAATGACAAGATGAACCTTTCACTTACCGATGTAGGCGGCGGTGTGCTTGTAATTTCAAACTTCACTCTTTGTGCCGACTGTTCCCACGGACGTCGTCCGAGCTTTATTGCCGCCGCGCGTCCTGAAACAGCCGAGCCACTTTACGAATATTTCTGCCGTAAAATGACCGATAACGGAATTTCACGTGTAGAAAAGGGCGTTTTCGGTGCAGATATGCAGGTTTCTCTTACAAACGACGGTCCTGTAACAATTGAAATTAACTCAAAGGATTTGAAAAAATGATAGATGTAAAAGTATATAACGTGACCTTTCTTGCAACAAACTGCTGTTATCTTGTTGACAAAGCAACCGGTAAATCAGCCGTTGTTGACCCTGGTGAAAAGTCAGATGAGCTTATAGAGCAGATTGAAAAAGACGGCGGAAAGCTTGAATATGTACTGCTCACTCACGGCCACTATGACCATATTGGCTTTGCAAAACAGCTTGCAGACAGGTTTAACGCAAAAATTGTTACGGGTGAAAAAGAAAATAAGTTTTTAAGCACACCGACTCTGAATTTAAGCGTTAATCACAATATAGATTTGCCTGCTTTTTCAGCCGATATACTTTTAAATGATAACGATACCTTTATGCTCGGTGAAACCGAAATCCGCTATATTCAGACTCCCGGTCACACAAGCGGCGGCGGTTGTTTTATTTTTGACGATACGCTTATAAGCGGTGATACGCTTTTCTGTGAATCCTATGGAAGAACCGATTTACCGACAGGAAGCAACAGCGATATGTACAGCTCAATTTTAAGGCTTAAGAATCTTTCGGGAGATTACCGTGTGATTCCCGGTCACGGCCCGCTTTCAACACTTGAACACGAAAGAAAATACAACCCTCTGATGAGGATGCTGTAATATGAATTTATACGTTAAAAATCACAATTTCTGGTTTGAACTGGAAAACCTTACAAGGCTGTTTTTTCCTAACGAAAAAATCAATGTATTCAAAAACTTTGATTCAGTAGAACAGCCGTATATCTATACCGAAGTATTGGATAAAGTCAGAATTGAAGTTTCAATAAATGACTTTCAAAAATCTCTTGTGTCTGACAGAACCGATGATAACGAGCTTACATCTGCACAGCTTCTCTATAAGCTTTTATGTCAGTATTCGGGTTATACACAGCCGTGGGGAGTGCTTACAGGCGTTCGTCCGGTAAAGCTGTTCAGGCGTTTGTGCGAAGAACTCGGGGCAGATGGTGCAAGAAGAAAGTTTTTAGATGAATTTCACGTAAGCCCAGAAAAATTAGAACTTGCTGAGCTGACAGAGAAAAACGAAAAGAAAATTCTCGACCTTTCACGTCCCGAATCATTCAGTTTGTACGTTGGAATCCCTTTCTGCCCGTCCAGGTGCAGTTATTGTTCCTTCGTAATGTCGTCTGTCGAGCGTGCTAAAAAGCTGATTGAACCGTATACAGAGCTCCTTTGCGAAGAGATAAAAACAACGGCGCAGATTGCATCAGACCTCGGATTAAGACTTGAAACTGTATATTTCGGCGGCGGAACGCCAACAACGCTTAATGCTGAACTGCTTGATAAAGTGCTTAATACAGTAAGGAATAGCTTTGATATGTCAACTTGCAGGGAATTTACGGTTGAAGCAGGTCGCCCTGATACTATTGATAAAGAGCGACTTTGTGCTTTAAAAGAAAATAAAGTTGACAGAATAAGCATAAATCCGCAGACTACTAATGATAATGTATTAAGAGAAATCGGCAGAAAGCACAACTCGGAACAGTTTTTTACAGCGTTTGAGCTTGCAAGAAAATGCGGATTTGACAATATCAATACTGATTTAATTGCAGGACTTCCTACTGATACCGCTGATAGCTTTATTAATTCTCTTGACATCGTCCGTGCGTTATCTCCCGAATGTATCACCGTACATACGCTTTGTATGAAGCGTGCGTCAACTCTTACGAATATCGGCAAAACTCTTAACAGAGAAGACGCCGAAACTGCAAGAAAAATGCTCGACTATACTCAAAACGTGCTTACTTCAGAAGAATATATCCCTTACTATATGTATCGTCAAAGCAGAATGGTCGGAAATCTTGAAAATGTCGGATGGTCAAAAAAAGGCTTTGAAAGTCTGTACAATGTCTATGTTATGGACGAAACCCACACAATTCTTGCCTGCGGTTCGGGAGGAGTTACAAAGCTTAAAAATAACGAAACCGACTATCTTGAACGAATATTCAACTTTAAGTATCCGTATGAATATGTAGACCGTTTCGATGAGCTGATTGAAAGAAAGTCGTCAATAATGAGGTTTTATGGTAAATAAAACTGTTGATTATTGTGATAAACAGTGATATAATATGCGTAACTTATAATAATCTTGCTCGTACAAACTATATTATTTTAATTTAGAAAGGTTGATATTGTAATGGGAAAATTTGATGAAATTTTTGATGATGTTGTTGTAAATGCAAAAGCGGCTGCTTCTGCTGTTTCAAAAAAAGCTTCAGATGTTTATGACGCTTCAAAGCATAAAATAACCGCTGCTGAAATCAGGGGAGAAATCAATAAAAAGCTTCGTGACCTCGGAGCACTTACCTATAAAGAGCAGGTTCACGGAATTGATTTATCCGCTCAGGTTAAGCAGACTGTTGCTGAAATCACAGAGTTAAAGGACAATCTCAACATAATCAACGAGCATATTGCGGCTTCAAAGAATCAGAAAAAATGTCCGCAGTGCGATGCAAACGTTCCTAAAAACTCGGTTTTCTGCAATATCTGCGGTGCAAGGCTTGATGAAGTAAACGATGATTATTTTTCGTCTGAAAAAGCTTCTGAAACCGTTGAAAGTGCAGAAACAGAAGAAAGCACAAATACTTCAGAGGAAGTCTGAAAGTAACCAAATAACCATATATAATTTTACATTATTTGCGGGCGACATAATATTTTGCCGCCCGTTAGTATGTAATATTGATACGCTAAAATAAGTTCAAAAGGTGATTTGATTTGTCAAAAAAATATAATGCCGTCGCCACTTCCGAAAAAGATGTATCGCAAACTTTTTTGAAGGGTGCGGCAATTTTAACATTGAGTATGGTTATAGTCAAGGTTTTCGGACTTCTTGACAAAATATTATTGACCAATATTTATTCAATGTTCGGTGAGGACGTTGCTTCAATGGGTATGGGACTCTACAGCAACGCCTATGAAATCTTTTGCGTGATTTTTACGGTAGCGACAGGCGGTCTGCCGATTGCAATTTCTCGTCTTGTATCCCAGAATATGGCTGAAAAGCGCTATAATGATGTAAAGCTGATACATAAAATTTCAGTTCCGCTTTTTTCAATTGTCGGAATAGTCTGCCTGATTGCGATGATTGGCAGCAGCTTTGTTTATGTTCAGTTCATTAACTCGCCGTATTCACTTCACGCAATGCTTTGTCTTGCCCCGACAATACTGTTTGGCTGTATCGCTTCCATATATCGAGGCTATTTTGAAGGCCAGCGTAATATGACGCCGACGGCAATTTCAGAGATTATTGAGGCAGGAATAAAGCTTTTGATTGGTACGCTTTGCGCTTATCTTGTAATGCGCTTCGGTATTGACTCCTATAATCAGACAGGTACTTTCTTGTGGTATACCTTTGCTACCGAAACAGAGGCTCAGAATACAATCCTTGCCTTTTCAGTTGCAGGTGCAATCTGCGGAATTACATTGGGCAGTTTCTTGTCATTTCTGTTCCTTTTCCTTAAATATAAAATCGGCGGAGACGGTATTCCGAAAGAATATTACCAAAGCTCTGTTGCTTCAAGAGCGCAAAGAGAAACCTTTATTATAATCTGTAAAACAGCTATTCCCATTGCAACCGGTACGCTTGTAATGAGTCTTGGAAATCTTATTGACCAGATTATCATACAGAATATTCTTTCAAATATGGCACAGACAAATCCTGACGTGCTGTATGCACAATACAAAGAATTTTATCCCAAAGAGGCATTCTACGGTGAAAGCTCTACCGGAATACCTCCCACAATTCACACACGGCTTTGGGGTTGCTTCTCGTCAGCTCTTACTCTTATGCAGCTTGTAACTGCTGTGACGCAGGTGTTTGGTTCAAGCGCAATGCCTAACGTTACAAGTGCGTGGACAAAAGGTAATAAAGAAGAACTGAAACGGTCAATAGAAACTGTAATCAGAATGACAATGATGTTCACGCTTCCTATGTCGCTTGGACTTTGCGTGCTTTCACATCCGATTATGGCGTTCATATATTCAGACAAAGCTATCGCAGAAATTGGCGGCAACGTACTTACTTTGTACGGAATAACTGCAATCTTTACAGCCGCAGTAACGCCTGTTTGCAGTATGCTTAACGGAATCGGAAAGGTCAATCTGCCATTAAAGCTTTACACAGTCTGTATGCTGATTAAAATTGCAACTTCCTGGATGTTTGTAAGTATTCCTGAATTTAATATTCAGGGTGCGACAGCAGGTACACTCATAAGCTTTGCAACAATATTTGTAATCGGAATGTATTTGCTTGTCAAATATTCAAAGGTATCAATTGATTTCTTCTCAACAACAATTAAACCTCTTATCGGTGCGGTGTTCAGTTCAGCGGCAGCGTTCTTTACAAATATGCTGTTGTCACCATTGATTCCGCAAAGGCTGTCAACAATTATTGCTATAGTTGCAGCCGTAATTGTGTATATAATTTTATTGCTGATTATGCGTGCTTTTACAGCAACAGAGATAAAACTCCTTCCAAAAGGAGAAAAAATTGCAAAAGCACTTGAAAAATGGCATATGATTGGTTAAAATAGAAAGGTACGAGTCAAAATAGTATTAAAAGGCTTGATTTTGACTTACTATTAGTGTATAATCGGAGATGTATGAAATGGACTTTAAAGAAAAAGAGAATTACAATTTTAACGACCTTGTTGAAATAGTTAAAATTCTTCGTTCACCCGGCGGCTGTCCTTGGGACAGAGAACAGACGCACAAGTCTATTCGTGCAAACTTCATCGAGGAAACTTATGAAGCTATAGAAGCTATTGATACTGAAGATACAGAGCTTTTAAAGGAAGAACTCGGCGATGTGCTTTTGCAGGTTGCACTCCACAGTGAGATTGAAAGCGAAAAAAACAGCTTTACAATTGATGATGTGTGCGACGGAATCTGTAAGAAGCTGATTATACGTCATCCGCACGTATTCGGCAGTGTTGATGCTGACACAACCGAACAGGTGCTTAAAAACTGGGATGCAATCAAAATGAAGACAAAGTCCCAGAAATCACAGACGCAGGCTATGAACAGCGTTTCAAAAGCTTTACCTTCGCTTATGAGAAGTACTAAAATCCAGCAAAAGGCTGCAAAGGTTGGTTTTGACTGGGACAATGTTGACGGTGCACTTGATAAGCTTTTTGAGGAATGTAACGAACTTAAAATTGCTGTTGAGTCAGGCAACAAGAAGAATCAACGTGAAGAGCTTGGCGACGTTTTGTTTTCAGCTGTAAATGTTGCAAGATTTCTTGACATTGACAGCGAGCATGCACTTTACGATGCCTGTGACAAATTTACAGACCGTTTTTCTAAAGTTGAAGCCCTTGCAAATGAACGAGGCATAGATATGAAAACGGCATCACTTTCGGTACTTGATTCCCTTTGGGATGAAGTTAAAATATTAAATAAGGATAATTAATGGAGGTTTTCTAAAATGAAAAAAACAGAACTCATTGCTGCAGTTGCAGAGCAGAGTGGTCTTTCAAAGAAAGATGCTGAAAAGGCTCTTAACGCTACAATTGACACAATCATCAAAGCTGTTGCAGAGGGCGACAAGATTCAGCTCACAGGCTTCGGTACATTTGAGCAGCGCCAGAGAAATGCAAGAACAGGTTGTGACCCCAGAACAGGTAACACAATCGAGATTCCTGCTTCAAAGGTTCCTGCATTCAAGGCAGGCAAAGGCTTCAAGGATATCGTAAACAAGTAATTTAGTTTGTTTGTCAGAGCCGCAGTTGACTTTTGTCAACACGGCTCTTTTGTTTTAGCAAATATTATTCTAATACCTAATAAAAAGCAGACAATCTTTGCAGTCTACTTTCTATCAGGAATTAGTATTAAAGAGGTGAATTTATGCGACTTGATAAATATTTAAAGGTATCACGCCTTATAAAGCGCAGAACGGTAGCAAACGAAGCGTGTGACGCAGGAAAAGTTACAGTAAACGGCAAAGCGGCACGTGCTTCTTATGACGTGAAAACAGGCGATATAATTGAAATCACACTCGGCGCAAGAAGCGTCAAGGTAAAAGTAACCGAGGTTAAAGAGGTTGTCCGCAAGGAAGACGCCGATACAATGTACGAAGCTGTTGTGTGATTTTTTTTAGCCGATAAAAAAATAAACGCAGTTCTTTTGATTATTGCTAATCTTAAAAAACTGCGTTTAATATATCAATTGAATATAAGATGTCTTTTCTGACGCGAGAAATTAACTTAAAAAATAAAGAGCACCCCGATACGCGATTTGCGTGTCGAGGCACTCGACTGGCGGAGAGAAGGTACGTTTCATCTTCATAAAACTTTCATATCGCTTGTTTCGGCGTGTATAGTCTAAAACTTTCAGCAACGCTCCTCGCTAAAAACAGTCCACAGGACTGTTTTCTTAACGCTCGGCTTCGAAACCCCGATAAAAAAACTAACGCAGTTCTAAAACTAAAAGTTAAGTTTTAAAACTGCGTTTTCTTTGGCGGAGAGAAGGGGATTCGAACCCCTGGTACGGTGATTACCGTACACATGATTTCCAATCATGCTCCTTCGGCCAGCTCGGACATCTCTCCAAACACCGCTGACTATTATAACAAATATATTTCAAAAAATCAAGTACTAATTTAAAACCACTTATTTTTTTTGAAAAAAGCTATTAATCCCACTACAATAGCAATGCAAACAACTATAAGAATTGGGTAACTGTATGCATAAGTGTACTCCGGCATCTGTAAGTTCATTCCAAACCATCCGACAATCAGCGTAAGCGGAAGAATAATCACCGAAATCACCGTAAGCACCTTCATTGATTTGTTCAATTGTAAGTCAACCTCAGCCTGATATGCACTTCTAATTTCAGAAGCGTAATTTAACAGATGCTCGGTTTTAGCGTCTAGTCTGTCAATTTTACTGTCAAGCATATTGAAGCTCTTTATCGTGCTTTCACATAAAAATCCGTTTTCATTGTGCATAATGTCAGCAATAAGATTCAGAAGTTGCTCGTAATAAAGCTCAATCCACATAAGATGTTTCTTTATGTTCAGAATCTGCTTTGAAAATGTTTTGTCGGTACAGCCGGAAAAAGCGTTAGTTTCAAGAGCAGAAAGCTTTCTTTCAATCTCCTCAAGATGAACAAGGTCGCCGAAAATCAGCTTATTCATAAAGTGATACAGTAAACAGTCAGTTGTGATATTCTGCGTAGGTTCGTGCATAATTTTTCTGAACATTCCTTCAACATAGTCAGGCTCAGTCGTATAAAACGAAATTTTGTTCTTATCAAGAATAACATAAACGGGAATATGCTCGTTTGTGTATTTCTCAATGTCAATAAGATTAAGACAGATTACGTCGCAGTTGTTGTAGCTTTCAAATCTCGAATGTGTTCCTGTAAAGATATTGTTAAGCAATGACTGCTTTTCTTTATCATTTATTTGCGGAATTTCACCCTTTGAATATACTACCGTTTCAACAATGGCTTCGCTGTTTTTATTTTCATCAAATTCAGCAAGTCTGCCTTCAATAATGCAGTATTTCATAACGAACACCTCATTTATATTTTATATTATCTTCCACGTTATGTCAAATAATTATAAAATTATATAAAAAATTTATAAATTTCCGCCAATTACGAATTTTTATAATGTTTTTCATTGAATTTTGGCATAATTACTTGATTTTTTTTGAATATTATATTATCATATTATATATTGTTTATATCAAATAATAAAATAAAAGAGAGGTATTTTTATGAAAAAGATTTTATCAATCGTACTCACAGCGGCAATGCTCTGTACAACTGCTCTGGCACTTTCAGCCTGCGGCGGTTCTTCAAGTTCAGACACAAGCTCACAGGCTTCTTCTGCTGACACAAAGACAGTAGCTTCAATTGATGACCTTAAGGGTGCGAAAATCGGTGTTCAGCTAGGTACAACAGGTGACATCTACGCTTCTGACTACGAAGAAGAAGGCTCTACAATTGAGCGTTTCAACAAGGGTGCTGACGCTGTTCTGGCTCTCACACAGGGCAAGGTTGACTGCGTAATTATCGACAACGAGCCTGCAAAGGCTTTTGTAGCGGCAAACAAAGGACTTAAGATTCTTGACGAGCCTTTTGCAGAAGAAGACTACGCAATCTGCATTGCAAAGGATAATAACGATCTTACAGAAAAGTTCAACACTGCACTTGCCGACCTCAAAAAAGACGGCACAGTTGACAGCATAATTAAGAACTACATCGGCGACGATACAAAGGGCAAATCACCCTACGAAACACCCGACGGCACAGAGTACAAAAACGGCGAGCTTCATATGGCTACAAACGCATTCTTTGAACCCTATGAGTACTATGAGGGTGACAAGGTTGTCGGTATTGACGCAATGATTGCCCAGGCTATCTGCGATAAGCTCGGCTATAAGCTTGTAATTGACGATATGGATTTTGATTCAATCATCACAGCAGTTCAGTCAGGTAAGGCTGATTTCGGTATGGCAGGTATGACAGTTACCGACGAAAGAAAGGAAGCTATTAACTTTACTGATTCTTACACAACGGCTAAGCAGGTTATTATTGTTAAGGAATAAAATTTAACTTTACAGCCGATGACGATTTCGTTGTCGGCTGTGATTATTTAAAGGATTTTTGTTATGCAGGATTTTTTTAACGGTCTTTATCAAAGCTTTGTAAAGACCTTTATTACTGACGACCGCTGGGTTCAGCTTCTTAACGGACTTCTTGTTACCGTTGAAATCACTCTTTTTGCGGCAGCAATAGGTATTGCAATCGGATTTTTAATTGCAATAATCCGTTCAACCTATGATATGAATTTGTCGGGCAAAAAGTGCAGAAGCTTCGGCGATTATATTTTAAAGATAGTTAATTTTATCTGTAATATCTACATAACCGTAATCAGAGGAACTCCTGTAGTTATTCAGCTTATGATTATGTATTTTATAGTCTTTGCGTCCTCACGTGACGGAATAATTGCGGCTATAATCTCGTTTGGTATCAATTCAGGCGCATACGTTGCCGAGATTGTGCGTTCGGGAATTATGTCAATTGACAAAGGTCAGTTTGAGGCTAGCCGTTCGCTCGGATTTGACTATAAAAGTACTATGATACACGTAATTATTCCGCAGGCGTTCAAAAACATACTCCCTGCTCTCGGCAACGAATTTATCGTCCTTGTAAAGGAAACCTCTGTAGCAGGCTATGTTGCAATTCAGGATTTGACATATGTCGGCAACCTCATTCGTTCACGTACATATGAGGCATTTTTTCCGCTTATTGCAGTTGCACTGATTTATCTTGTAATTGTTCTTATTCTGACATTCCTGCTCAAAAAGCTCGAGAGGAGGCTGCGCAGCAGTGACCACTGATAATGTTTTGATAAAGGTTGACAACCTCTGTAAGTCATTTGACGATGTTGACGTTCTCAAAGGTATCAACGCTGAAATTCATAAGGGCGACGTAATGGTTGTAATCGGTGCGTCAGGCTCGGGCAAATCCACTTTTCTGCGTTGTCTTAACAGACTTGAAGAGCCTACAGGCGGAAAAATCTATTTTGAAGGAACTGATATCACCGACCCGTCTGTAAATATAAATATTCACAGGCAGAAAATGGGTATGGTTTTTCAGCAGTTCAATCTTTTTCCGCATATGACTGTTTTGAAAAACCTCACTTTAGGACCGATTAAGCTTCTCAAAAAAAGCAAGCCGGAAGCTGAAAAAAGGGCAATGGAACTGCTCGAAAGAGTAGGGCTTGCCGACAGAGCCACTGCATATCCCTCACAGCTTTCCGGCGGTCAGAAACAGAGAATTGCAATCGTTCGTGCTTTGTGTATGGAGCCTGATGTAATGCTGTTTGACGAGCCTACAAGCGCACTTGACCCCGAAATGGTAGGAGAGGTGCTTGAGGTAATGAAGCAGCTTGCAAAAGATGGTATGACAATGGTAGTTGTTACCCACGAAATGGGCTTTGCACGTGAGGTCGGCACAAGTGTTGTATTTGTTGACAACGGTGTAATCGTTGAACAGGGAGAACCGAAAGAATTTTTCGAAAACCCGAAGAATCAGCGATTGAAAGACTTTTTGTCAAAGGTACTTTAATATTTTTCTTTGTTGTTTACTTATAATTTAATCATTCAATAAATTAATGCCTGTTTTGCCTTTACAAAACAGGCGTTTTATTGTATTATATTAGTAACTATAATTTACAATGGGGTGTTAATTATGCAACCAAAATATAAGAGAATTTTATTAAAGCTTTCAGGTGAATCGCTTGCAGGCGAAATGAAAAGCGGAATTGATTTTGATACAGTACTTAAATTCTGCGAACCTATAAAAAAATGCGTTGAAGCAGGCGTAGAGGTAGCAATCGTAGTAGGCGGCGGCAACTTCTGGCGAGGCAGAAGCTCGGGCGAAATGGACAGAACAAGAGCTGACCATATGGGAATGCTTGCGACTGCAATAAACGCTCTCGGCGTTTGCGACGCTCTTGAACAGCTCGGCGTTGACGTAAGAGTACAGACCGCAATTAATATGCGTCAGGTTGCAGAGCCTTACATCAGAAACAAAGCTATCCGTCATCTTGAAAAGGGCAGAGTAGTAATTTTCGGATGTGGAACAGGTAATCCGTTCTTCAGCACAGATACAGCCGCAGCTCTTCGTGCCGCTGAAATTGAAGCTGACGTAATTATGAAGGCTACAATGGTTGACGGTGTCTATGACAGCGATCCAAAGACAAATCCCGATGCCGTAAAGTACGATACCGTATCATTCCACGAGGTATTGAACAAAGACCTTGCAGTTATGGACAGCACAGCAGCATCACTTTGTAAGGACAACAACATTCCGATTCTAGTTTTCAGCATAGAAAATCCCGACAATATTTTCAAAGCAGTGTGCGGTGAGAACATCGGTACACTCGTAAACAGCAGAGATTGATTAAATTTACTTTAAAATACAATAATTATTTAGGAGGCATTGAAATATGCAGGCGCAGTTAAAAAAAGCAGACGAAACTATGGGCAGAAGAATTGACCATATGTGCAAGGAGTTTTCTGAGATAAGAGCAGGCAGAGCAAATCCGGCAGTTTTAGACAAGGTTAAGGTTGATTATTACGGAGCACCGACTCCCGTAAATCAGCTTGCCGCCGTTTCTGTAACGGAAGCTCGCACACTTACAATTCAGCCATGGGATGTTTCTGTTTTAAGACAGATTGAAAAGGCAATTCAGACTTCGGAAATCGGTATCAATCCGCAGAACGACGGTAAAGTTATCAGACTTATTTTCCCACCCCTTACAGAGGACAGACGTAAGGAAATCGTAAAAGACGTTCAGAAAATTGCGGAAGAAACAAAAATTCAGATCAGAAATGCTCGCCGTGATACTATTGAAAAGCTTAAAGCTATGAAAAAGGCAGGAGAGCTTACAGAGGACGACTTAAAGCAGGGCGAAAAGAAAACTCAGGATTTAACCGATAAATACATCAAGAATATCGACAAGCTTTCCGCTGACAAACAGAAAGAAATTCTGGAGATGTAAAATGGCTTGGTTCGGCAGAAAAAAGAAACCCGAAGTGCTGAATGAATCAGCACTTCCCGTCCATATCGGAATTATAATGGACGGCAACGGAAGATGGGCAAAGAAACGAGGACTTCCACGCAAGGCAGGTCACTCTGCCGGAGCTAAAACCTTCCGAAAAATAACAAGATACTGTTCTGATATCGGAATAAAGTACCTTACTGTCTATGCGTTTTCTACCGAGAACTGGAAAAGACCCGAGGACGAGGTACGCTCGCTTATGAAACTTTTCAAATCCTATCTTGAGGAAGCTCTTGAGGACTTCAAGGACGACAGTATTGTTGTAAAGTTTATAGGTGACAAAGCACCTTTTGACGAGGATTTGCGAAACCTTATGATTGAAAATGAGGAAAGCTCGAAAGACCGTGACGGAATGGTGCTGAATATTGCAATGAATTACGGCAGTCGTGATGAAATAGTACGTGCCGTAAAAAATATATGCAACGATGTACAAAGCGGAGCTTTTCTGCCCGAAAATATCGACGAACAGCTAATTTCCGATTATTTGTACACAAGCGGACAGCCAGACCCTGATTTGATTATCAGACCGAGCGGAGAATACAGAATTTCTAATTTTTTGCTCTGGCAGTCTGCGTATACGGAATTTGTAATAATGAACAAGCTTTGGCCTGATTTTGAAACATCAGATTTGGACGAAGCAATAAAAATTTATTCCCAAAGAAACAGACGTTACGGCGGGGTATAATACCGATATTCAATGAATAATTATAGCTTTTATTGTTATCGGCATAAAGAGAGTTGATAAGGATGAAATCATTAAAGCCGAGACTGCTGACTGCGGTTGTCGGAATAACCCTGCTCGTTGGTATATTAATTGCGAGCGAATTTTGGAATCCGATTATCGGGATTATTGTCGGAGCCGGTTCTGCTTTTATGGCAGGCGAATACCTTAATGCAAAAAATCTTTTGAAGAATTTCTGGATTTCAATACCTTGTATGCTGTTTGCGTTTTTGTTGTCTATTCTTATTTCAACGCAATATGTCTACATTTTACTGACTGTATTTATGATTTTCAGCTTTGCTATGCTGATAATAAATCATAGTGTTCTGTCATATATTGACCTTGCATATGCAGTTTTCGGTACAATGCTTATTTCTTTCGGAATGAGCGCATTGCCGCTTATTTGCAGTAAGGGAATTGGTGTTACTTTCTTTTTCTGTACAGTGTTTACACTTCCTTGGATGGCAGATGCAGGAGGATTCTTCATAGGTGCGGCTATGGGTAAACATAAGCTTTGCCCCAACATCAGCCCCAAAAAGACTGTTGAGGGTGCTGTCGGCGGTGTTGTATTCTGCCTTATATCCGCTATGCTAATCGGCTTGATTTTTCAGCTTTTAGTTATGCCCTATGCAAAAATTAACTTCTGGGCGCTTGCTCTTCTCGGATTAATTGAAGCACCGGTTTCAATTCTCGGAGATTTAAGCTTTTCACTAATCAAGAGAAGTCTGAAAATTAAGGATTACGGTTCAATTTTCCCCGGACACGGAGGAATGCTTGACAGATTTGACAGCATAATATTTACTGCACCCGTTCTGGTAGTGGTAAATCATTTCATTCCTTTCATAACTATGGTGTAAAATGATTAAGAATATTTCTATTTTAGGATCAACGGGCTCTATCGGCACACAGACTCTCGATGTTGTCGATAAGCTCAATCTGAACGTTGTTGCCTTGACTGCTTCAACAAATATCGACTTGCTTGAAGAACAGGTCAGAAAATACCAACCTCAACTTGCAGTTGTTTTTGATGAAGCAAAGGCAAAAGTTTTTAAAGATAATATAAAAGATACAGATACCCTTGTTTTATCGGGTATGGACGGACTCACTGTTGCCGCAACAGTTGAAAGCGCAGAGCTTGTGCTGAATTCCGTAGTCGGAATGGTCGGCTTAAAGCCTACAATTGCTGCGGCAAACGCCAAAAAGGATATTGCCCTTGCAAATAAAGAAACCCTTGTTGCAGGCGGAAAGCTTGTTACAGACGCAGTTAAAAGCAACGGTGTAAAGCTATTGCCTGTTGACAGTGAGCACTCCGCAATTTTCCAGTGCTTGCAGGGAATGCCGAATTCAAAGTGCCTTAAAAAGCTGATTCTTACAGCTTCCGGCGGACCTTTCTTCGGTAAAACAGCAGATGAACTGAAAAGCGTTACAATTGAACAGGCACTCAATCACCCCAACTGGAGTATGGGTGCAAAAATCACAGTAGATTCGGCTACAATGATGAACAAGGGACTTGAAATTATTGAAGCGAGCAGGCTTTTTGACGTTTCGGGAGAGAATATCGACGTTGTTGTTCATCGTGAAAGTATAATTCATTCAATGATTGAATACAGCGACAACTCTGTTATTGCGCAGCTCGGACTTCCCGATATGAGAATACCGATTCAGTACGCTGTAACATATCCCGAAAGGTATCCGTCCCCCGTAGGCGAGCTTAATCTCTCGCAAATCGGAAAGCTTACTTTTTATGAGCCTGACTATGACACCTTCAAGTGTCTGAATGCGTGCAAAAAGGCGCTTTCAATGGGTGGTGCCGCTACTGCAATCGCTAACGGAGCCAACGAAGAAGCAAATATGCTTTTCAGACAAGGCAAAATTTCTTTCCTTGATATTGGCGAGCTTGTAAGCGGTGCAGTTGACAGCATCAAAAATTTTGAACCGAAAACAGTTGATGATGTGCTTTCAGCTGATAAGCTCGCAAGGCAGTACGTTTTGGAGAATGTAAAATAATTTGAATCTTTTTACCTGTTTACGGTACAGAAAGAGTTATATAATTTGCGGTAATTTAATGTATGGAGTTGAAGTTTTTTAATGCAGGTATTAACCACAATAGCTTTAATAGTAATCGGCATACTGTTCTTTATGCTGATTATCTTTTCCCACGAATTCGGACATTTTATAACCGCAAAGCTCTCCGGTGTAAAGGTTAATGAGTTTGCAATCGGTATGGGACCAAGACTTTTCGGTTTCAAAAAGGGTGAAACCGAATATACCTTCCGACTTTTCCCGATAGGCGGCTATTGCGCAATGGAGGGAGAGGACGAGGACAGTGACGAGCCTCGTGCATTTAACAATGCAAAAATATGGAAGAGAATGATAATCATAATTGCAGGCGCAGTTATGAATATTATTCTCGGTTTTATTCTTATGTTTGCCTACACTGTTCAGGCAGATAGCTACGCTTCTACGACAGTCAGTCAGTTTGCCCCAAGCTCCTACAGTGCAAACTGCGGCTTGCAGGCAGGCGACAAAATTATTGAAATAAACGGTTATTCGGTCTGGAATATGCGTGATTTGCAATTCGGCATTGCAACGCTGCAATGTAAGGAGGTTGACGGCAAATCACTTGAAGTATACAAAGAGGACTGTACAAATTCTGCATATGATGTTTATGCTGACCTTGCCGTGAAAAACAAGCTTGAGGGCGAAAAAGCACAGGAGTTTTATGATTTACTCTGCGACGGATGCGCAAAAATCAACGCTTCAATGAGCAAGGAAGATGCTAAAAAACATCTTGATATTGTATGTACATCGTTGTATGAATATTTTGATGTTAAGGATTATACATTACCGACAATTAGCGAAAAAGACACACGTCAGCGTTTTGTAGCTGATTTAAAGGTAGTACGTGACGGTGAAGAAATAACGCTTGATGATGTACAGTTCTTTACGTATTATGCAAGTGAAGAGGACAAAGCAACTGATAAGCCGTCAGTTTCATTTGACTTTTACGTTGATGAAATCGAAAAAAATTTCGGTACGGTGTTGAGTCAGACATTCACCGAAACCTGTTCAATGGCGAAAACAGTGTGGACTTCGCTTGTCTGGCTTGTACAGGGCAGGTTTTCGTTTACCGACCTTTCAGGTCCTGTCGGCATTGCAAGTGCCGTAACACAGGTTGCTTCTCAGGGACTTGAAAGCAGTTTCGGAGATGCAGTAAACAATATTCTTTTTGTAATGATACTCATTACCGTCAACCTCGGAATAGTAAATATGCTGCCGTTCCCGGCTCTTGACGGCGGACGGTTCCTGTTCCTGCTTATCGAATGGATTTTCAGAAAACCTATTCCGAGAAAAGCAGAGCAGATTGTAAACACAGCAGGACTTGTATTGTTGATGTTATTTATGTTAGTAGTGTCGCTTAAGGATGTATGGCAGCTGATAACGGGCACGCTCCCGGGAATGTAGCAAAACGGAGGATAAAATGAGCAGTAAAATTCAGGTAAAAGCAGGAAATGTCAAAATCGGCGGAGGAGCTGAAATATCTGTTCAGTCAATGCTTAATGTGCCCTCAACTGACATTGAAGGTTCTGTAAAGCAGGCGACAGAGCTTGAAAAAGCAGGTTGTCAGATAATTCGTGCGGCTATTCCGAATATGGAAGCAGTAAAGCTTATTCCTGCATTAAAAGAAGCGGTAAACGTTCCTATTGTTGCCGACATTCATTTTGACTATAAGCTTGCTCTTGAAGCTTGTGCGGCAGGTGTTGATAAAATCAGAATTAATCCCGGAAATATCGGCTCGGACGATAGGGTAAAGGCAGTTGCAAACGCCTGCAAAGCAAGAAATATTCCCATAAGAATAGGTGTGAATTCAGGCTCTCTTGAAAAGGAAATCCTTGCAAAGTACGGTCATCCAACACCGCAGGCACTTTGCGACAGCGCACTTTATCACGCTTCACTTCTTGAAAAATTTGATTTTAACGACATTGTGCTTTCAATGAAAAGCTCTACCGTTTCAACAATGGTAAAGGCTTATGAGCTTGCATCTCAACAGTGTGATTATCCGCTCCACCTCGGTGTTACCGAAGCGGGAACAGAGCGTATGGGAATTATAAAATCCTCTGCAGGTATAGGCTCGCTTTTACTTCACGGTATCGGTGATACGATCAGGGTTTCGCTCACAGCAGACCCCGTAAAGGAAGTATATGCGGCTTTCGATATTTTAAAGGCGCTTGATATTCAGAAAAGCGGAGTACAGTTTGTATCATGTCCGACCTGCGGACGTACAAGAATAGACCTTGTAAAAATTGCAGGAGAGGTAGAAGACAGACTGAAGGACTGCAAAAAGAACATCAAGGTAGCTGTTATGGGCTGTGTAGTAAACGGTCCCGGAGAAGCAAGAGAAGCCGACATCGGCATTGCAGGCGGCGACGGTTGCGGTCTTGTTTTCAAAAAAGGCGAAATAATCTGTAAAGTACCCGAAGACAAGCTTGTTGACGCACTCGTAGAAGAAATTGAAAAATTACCTTAATTATATTTTCATTGCAGAAGGAATCATATGAAAACTATTGGCGAAGTATTCAGTTCGCTGTTTGGTACTGCCGATTTTCCACAGGCAGTATCAAACGGCGTAATTACAAAATTAAATATTGCTACTGAAGCCCGTTCGGTTACCCTTTGGGTAAATTTCGACGGGCTTGTTGAGCGTAATATGCTTTTTGAAGCGGAAAGCAGAATAGCCAAGATTTTGCAGGTATCATCCGCTATTATCAAGCCTCATTTCCCGTCACAGCTTTTTTCAGCCGCTTATTTTCCACAGCTTTATTTAGCTGTTAAGCGTGAAATTCCAAGCATTAACGGAACTTTAAACAATGCGGAGGTAAAATTCGAGGATAACACTCTTACAATTAATCTTCTTAACGGCGGTAAAAGTCTGCTTGATGCAAAAGGATTTGATAAGGCTCTGAAAAATATCATTGCAGAAGAATTTGATTTGCATATTATCGTTGCTTATTCGGGAACACTGGAAATTGAAGCCGACAGTTCGGAATACCGTGATGCAATAAAAAGTGCCGAAGAGCAGGTACAGCGTGAGAATCTCGCAAAAGCGGCTGATTTTTATCGTGAAGAAGCCGAAAATTCCGCAGAAATAAAAGAGAAGAAATTTGAAGATACAGCAAGCGAAATAGAAATCCGAGAGGGAAAATTTGCTGCTCCGCAGATTGTTCAGTCCTCAATCCGTCCTCTTTACGGCAGAAGCATAAGAGGGAAAATGATACCTATAAGCTCCATTGCAGGAGACTCGGGAAGAGTTGTAATATGGGGTGATGTTTTTGACCTTGAAAAGAGAGTGACAAAATCGGGTGACAAAAATATTTTTACGATTGATATAACCGACTACACAGGCTCTACAACCGTAAAAGTATTTAATACAATTCAGGAGTCAGCGTCTGTTGATTCAATCCGTAAGGGCGATACTATTGCTGTTATGGGTGATGTTGAATATGATAAATATGCAGGCGAGCTTGTTGTAAACGCACGTTCAATAGGTACCGCTCAAAAGGTAAAAGTAGTTGACAAAGCGGAGAAAAAGCGTGTAGAGCTTCACCTTCATACCAATATGTCACAGATGGACGCCGTTACCTCGGCAGGCGACCTTGTCAACCGTGCATATCAGTGGGGACACAAGGCAATTGCAATTACTGACCACGGTGTTGCTCAAGCATTCCCGGACGCAATGAAAGCGGCTGACAAAATTAATAAAGATGAAGAAAAAATCAAGGTTATCTACGGAATGGAAGCCTATTTTATGGACGACCTTGTTGAGTCTGTAAGGGGTGAAGCAGATACACCGTTTGACGGAACTTTTATTTGCTTTGACATTGAAACAACAGGACTTTCTGCTGCACGTGATAAAATTACCGAAATCGGCGCAGTTAAGGTTGTAAACGGTGAGATTACCGACACATTCTCAACCTTTGCAAATCCCGAAATGCCTATTCCGCAGAAAATCACACAGCTTACGGGAATTACTGATGATATGGTAAAAGACGCTCCGTCACAGAGCGAGGCTGTATCTGCTTTCCTTGAATTTGCAGGCGATAATGTGCTCGTTGCTCACAACGCACCGTTTGATACTTCATTTATCCGCAATGCCTGCGAAAATATGGGAAGAGAATACAACTACACTTCAATTGATACTGTTGCAATTTCCCGAGCTATTCTGCCCGACATAAAAAATTGCAAGCTTGATACCGTAGCAAAATATCTCCGCCTTGGTGATTTTAATCACCACAGGGCAACAGATGATGCGGAAATTCTTGCAAAAATATTTATCAGCCTTTGCAAACGTTTAAGAGATGATTACAGCATAACAAAAACCGATGAAATTAATACAAAAATAGCAGGCGGAGATTTTAAAAAGCTCCCGACGTATCACCAGATAATTCTTGTAAAGAATAAAACAGGACTCAAAAATCTGTACAGATTAATTTCCTACGCTCATCTCGATTATTTTTATAAAAAGCCGAGAATACCCAAAAGTGAGCTTGTAAAGTACCGTGAAGGACTTATAATCGGTTCAGCCTGCTGTGCAGGACAGCTTTACGAGAGTATCTTATCAGGCAAGCCCTGGGCAGAGTTAAAGCAGATAGCCTCTTTTTATGACTATCTTGAAATTCAACCTACAGGCAACAATGCCTTTCTCATAAGAGATGGCAGATTTGAAACAGAAGATGAACTGCACGAAATTGACCGTACAATAATAAAGCTTGCAAAAGAACTCGGAAAGCCTGTGTGTGCAACCTGTGACGTTCATTTTATGGACCCGACAGATTCGGATTTCAGAAAAATACTTATGGCTGGACAGGGCTTTAAAGATGCAGAAGACCAAGCTCCGTTATATTTCAGAACAACTGCAGAAATGCTCAAGGAATTTGAGTGGCTCGGAAAAGATAAGGCTTACGAATATGTAGTTGAAAATCCGAATAAGATAGCAGATATGTGCGAAAGCGTCCGACCTATTCCAAAGGGAACTTTTCCCCCGAACATTGAGGGGGCGCAGGAACAGCTAATTGACATTACTTGGAAAAGGGCAAAGGAAAAATACGGCGATCCACTGCCTGAAATTGTTAAGGCACGACTTGACAAAGAGCTTAATTCAATCACCACCTATGGATTCTCCGTACTTTATATGACAGCACAGAAGCTCGTTGCCGACAGTGAAGCTCACGGCTATCTTGTAGGCTCACGAGGTTCGGTAGGTTCTTCGTTTGTTGCTACTATGTCGGGTATTTCCGAGGTAAATCCTCTTTGTCCGCACTACATCTGCCCCAAGTGTAAGCACAGTGAATTTATAACTGACGGCAGTTACGGCTCGGGATTTGATTTACCGCCAAAGGATTGTCCCGAATGCGGTACAAGAATGGATCAGGACGGTCACGAAATTCCGTTTGAAACATTCCTTGGTTTCAAGGGCGACAAGGTTCCTGATATCGACCTTAACTTCAGCGGTGAGTATCAGTCAAAATCTCACCGTTATACAGAAGAATTATTCGGAAAAAATAACGTGTTCAAGGCTGGTACAATTGCAACCGTTGCAGAAAAAACAGCAATTGGATTTGTCAAGAAGTACGCACAGGAACGTGGACTTCCAATGCATAAGGCAGAGGAAAAACGCCTTGCAATCGGCTGTACGGGCGTCAAGCGTACAACAGGTCAGCATCCCGGCGGAATGGTTGTTGTACCGAGAACTAACGATGTCTACGACTTCTGTCCAGTTCAGCATCCTGCAAATGATGTTAATTCCGATAACATAACAACTCACTTCGACTTCCATTCAATTCATGATACTATCACCAAGCTTGACGAGCTCGGACACGATGTCCCGACGATTTACCATTACCTTGAAAAATTTACGGGTATCCCCGTAATGAAGGTTTCAATGAGCGACCCCGAGGTTATGTCACTGTTTACTTCTCCGAAGGCACTTGGTGTTACGGAGGAAGATATTGATTCAAAAACCGGTACGTTCAGCCTTCCCGAATGCGGCACAAGCTTTGTAAGAGGAATGTTGATTGAAGCACAGCCGAAAACCTTTTCCGACTTACTTCAGATTGCAGGCCTTTCACACGGAACGGACGTATGGCTGGGCAATGCGCAGGAGCTTATCCATAACGGCACCTGCACAATTTCAGAAGTAATCGGTACCCGTGACTCCATTATGACTTACTTAATGCACAAGGGTCTTGAACCGGGAATGGCATTCAAGATTATGGAAATTGTCCGAAAGGGTAACGCCACAAAGCTTCTTACAGAGGAGCATTTCAAGGCAATGCGTGAGCATAACGTTCCCGAATGGTACATTGATTCCTGTATGAAGATTAAATATATGTTTCCTAAGGCTCACGCTGCTGCATATATGATTGCTACACTTCGTCTTGGCTGGTACAAGGTTCATAAGCCTGCCGAATACTATGCGGCTTATTTTACCGTTCGAAGCGAAAACCTTGACGGCGCCGTTGCTATGAAAGGTCATAGGGCGGTCAGAGATAAAATGAATCAGATTAAGCAAAAGCAAAGCGTTCACGAAGCAACTGCAAAGGAAGAAGCAGAATATCAGACTTTGCAGATTGTAAACGAGATGATGGCAAGGGGAATAGAAGTTCTTCCTGTTGATGTCTATAAATCCGAAGCAAAGATGTTTATGGTAGAGGACGGAAAAATCAGACTCCCGTTTTCATCTCTGCCCGGAGTCGGTGAAGCAGCTGCAATTTCGCTTGCCGAAGCGGGTAAAAAATATGAGTATCTTTCCATTGAAGATATGCAGGTTAAAACTAAAGTAACCAAAGCAGTTATTGAAACGCTTAAAGATGTCGGAGTGCTTAAGGATTTGCCCGACAGCTCGCAAATGTCATTATTTTAAGGAGTGATACATTTGAAAAAATTTGTTAATATCAAAAACGTACTTATTGCAATTGCATTTACGGTCTTTTTGTTATTCGTAAAGGATAACATAGACGTTGTGTGGAATGTTATATGCAAAATTGCTGAAATCCTTACTCCGTTTTTAGTCGGATTTTTGTTTGCATATCTGCTCAACTTTCCTTACAAGTTCTTTTACTCAAAGGCTTTCGGAAAAATGGGAACAAAGCACAAGGTTTTTGCAAAGATGAAAAAACCTCTTGCTCTTGTATGTACTTATACTTTAGTATTTGCAATCTTCATTTCATTAATCTGGATTGTGTTCCCTCAGCTTATTGAAAACCTTGTGAGTCTTGTTGAAACAATGCCCTCCTATTATGAGTCTGTTACACAGCACTTAAATGAGTTTGTTGATTGGCTAAATTCAACATTCAATGCCGGAATTGAAAAAGATAACATAATTAATGAAATATTAAAAGAAATCTTTAAATTATTCTCAATAGATAATATCACTCAGGTTGCAGGCAAAACAGGTGAAGTAATTTTCGGTATGGTATTAAGCACAACCTCCGGTTTTTACAACTTTGTGATGGGTATTGTTATTTCGGTTTATTTCCTTGCTGCAAAGGAACAGCTGTGCCGTTTGGTAAAACGTCTTGCTGTTGCTTTTATACCGATAAAGTATTTACCGAAGATTTATGAAATCATTGATATTACCGATACAAAATGCGGTCGCTTTCTAGTAGGAGATATAATTGACGCAGCCTTTGTCGGCTTGTTGACCTTTGTTGCTATGGTAATTCTCAATGTCCCGTATGCTCCGTTAATTGCAGTGCTTATCGGTGTTACAAACATTATTCCGTTTTTCGGACCGTTTATCGGTGCTATTCCCAGTGCATTTTTACTGTTCATAATAAATCCTTGGGATATGATTAAGTTTATTGCGATTGTTGTAGTAATTCAACAGCTTGACGGAAATCTCTTTAAGCCGAAGATTATCGGAAACCAGGTAGGACTTTCAAGCTTCTGGGTACTTTTCAGCGTTATTGTCGGCGGTGCATTGTTCGGGTTGCCCGGCTTTATACTCGGTACTCCGATATTTGCGGTTATTTATTCTCTTATAAGGAAAAGAGCTAACAATGCAATAGATGAAAAGGGTAAGATTGCACAGGAAGCGCTTGATTTTGAGGTGCTGAACTATCAGAAAATTGCAGAAGAACAAAAGCGTATTAGAGAAGAAAAAGAAAATCAGCAAAGAGAGAAGATTAAAAAGCTTATCGGATTAAATAAATCCGAGCACGAAAAAAATGAGGATTCGGATGATGAAGAAACCGATAACAAAGAAAAGAACGAAGATACAAAGAAAAAGTAATTGACAAAGCTGATTTATTATGGTAGTATATTAGCACGTTAGCACAGTAAAGTGTTTTACGTTTCTATTTAAACACATAAATAACAGAGAGGTTATTATGAAAAAATATTTAAAAATTACTCCCGAGGGTACAAAGGATTTTCTGTTTGCAGAATGTTCAGCTATGGATGACATCTGTGGTAAGATTGAGAATGTATTTGTTTCAAGGGGATTTAAAAGAGTAATTACTCCCGGAATAGAATTTTATGATGTATTTTCCGTTCCCTGCAGCGGAATTACTCAGGAGTCAATGTTCAAAACAACGGACAACAAGGGCAGAATTCTTGTTGTTCGTCCTGATTCAACCTTGCCTATTGCAAGAATGGTTTCTTCACGTCTTAAAAACAGCATTCTGCCTGTACGTCTTTACTATAAGCAGGCTGTTTATCGCAACAATCCCACTCTTACGGGCAGAAGAAACGAGTTTATGCAGATGGGTATTGAGCTTATCGGCGTAAAGGGAATAAGAGCTGACCTTGAAGTTCTTACAACAGCAGTCAGATGTATTTCTTCCGTTGCTGATGATTTCAGAATTGAGCTCGGTCACGCAGGTGTGTTTGATGCTCTTTCAAACGAGCTTGACATTGACGAAGATTACAAGGAAAAAATCAGAGTTTCCATCGAGGGTAAAAATTATTCGGTTCTCAACAATCTTCTTGACAAGCTCGTGCCATGCAAGGCAGTAAATGCAATCCGAAGTCTGCCGTCACTTTTCGGCGGTGAGGAAGTGTTTGAAAAAGCTTATGAAATCTGTAAAGGTACAAATGCTGAATCTGCGCTTGAATACTTGCATAAAATCTACAACAATTTAGCTCCGCTCAACCTTGACAGCAAGCTGATAATTGACCTCGGATTTGTTCAGAGAAACGATTATTATACCGGAATTGTATTTACAGGTTATATAAACGGAATAGGTGACGCAGTAATTTCAGGCGGAAGGTACGACGAGCTTCTCTCCGAGTTTGACGCTCCTATGGGTGCGGCAGGCTTTGCAGTAGATACCGATGCAATAACAATTAAGCGGCTTACCGATAACGAGGTAAGCTATTCGGATAATCCCGATTTTCTTGTATTTGCAAATGACGGACATGAGATTGAGGCTATCAATCTTGTTGCACAGCTTAACGCAGAGGGTAAAAAGGCACAGTTCAGTGTCTTGCCAACCCTTGAAGAAACAGAAGCGTTTGCAAAAAGCAGAGGTATTGCCGAGGTTAAGACTATCGGATAAAACAGCTTGAAAGGACTTTCACATATGAAACCAATCAGAATTGCTCTGACAAAGGGCAGACTTGAAAAAACTACAATAGAACTCTTTGAGAAAATCGGATATAACTGCGATGAGGTGAAGAATAAAGGCAGACGTCTTATCCTCCCTGTAGGCGACAATGAATTTGAGGTCGTGCTTGCAAAGGCGGCTGACGTTATTACATACGTTGAACACGGAGTTTGCGATTTAGGTGTTGTCGGAAAAGACACAATTCTTGAAAACGGTACTTCATTTTATGAACTGCTTGATTTAGGCTTCGGCAAATGCAGATTCGCCCTTGCAACAAAAAAAGACTTTGACTTTTACGGCGGCTATAACACAAAAACAATCGCAACAAAGTACCCGAAAGTTACTCGTTCGTTTTTTGACGACAAAAATATGGACGTAAGAATAATCAAAATTGAAGGCTCTGTCGAGCTTGCTCCTCTTGTTGGACTTGCCGACGGAATCGTTGATATAGTTGAAACAGGCTCAACACTCAAAGCAAACGGTCTTGAGGTAATCGAGTGGGTTACAGATATTTCAGCAAGGCTGATTGCCAACACTGCGAGCCTTAAATTAAGAAAAAATGAGATTGAGCAACTTCAGAAGAAATTGGAGGCTGTAACGCAATGATAACAACAGTAACAGCAGACGGAAAAATAGAATATGAATTTATAGAAACGCTCAAGAAAAGAGCACAGAACTCTGACAAAAACGTAATTCCTACAGTTTCCGAAATCATCGAAAACGTACGTGAAAACGGCGACAAGGCTGTAAGAGAATACACAATAAAGTTTGACGGAAAAGCTCCCGAAAAAGCTGAAATTTCGCCCGATGAAATCGACGCTTTAATCGAAAAGTGCGACAAGGATTATATTTCAACAGTTGAAAAAGCGGCTGCAAATATTTCCGATTTCCACAAAAGACAGCTTCAGCAGTCTTGGCTTACTACAAAGAACAACGGCGTAATAATGGGGCAGAGAGTAAGAGGTTTAAAGCGTGTTGGAATTTACGTTCCGGGCGGTACTGCGGCTTATCCATCGTCAGTTCTTATGAACGCTATCCCTGCAAAGATTGCAGGCGTTGAGGAAATTATAATGTGTACTCCTCCGCAGAAGGACGGCACACCTAATCCGAACATCATTGCCGCCGCAAAAATTGCAGGCGTTGACAGAATCTTCCTTATGGGCGGTGCACAGGCAGTAGCGGCTCTTGCATACGGAACAGAGAGCGTCCCAAAGGTTGATAAAATCGTAGGACCCGGTAACATCTTCGTGGCTACAGCTAAAAAACTCCTTTACGGTACCGTTGATATTGATATGATTGCAGGACCGAGCGAGATTCTTATCATAGCCGACAGCAGTGCAAATCCAAAGTTCCTTGCGGCTGACCTTATGAGTCAGGCAGAACACGACAAGCTTGCTTCCTCAATTCTGCTTACCGATTCGGCAGAAATTGCCGAAAAAACAAAGCTGGAGCTTTCAAAACAGATGGAAAAGCTCTCAAGAAAAGAAATTATCGAGTCATCGCTTGATGATTTTGGCGCAATCATTGTTTGCAGTGATATGTCACAGGCAATTGAGTTTGCAAACGAGCTTGCACCCGAACACCTTGAAGTGTGCTGTAACAACCCGATGGAGTTTATCGGCAAGCTTGATAACGCAGGCTCGGTATTCCTCGGCAACTACAGTCCCGAGCCTCTCGGCGATTACTTTGCTGGTCCTAACCACGTTTTACCCACAAGCGGTACTGCTCGATTCTTCTCTCCGCTTTCTGTTGACAGCTTTATCAAGAAGTCGAGTTTTATCTATTATACCGAGGACGCTTTGAAAAACGATGCAGAAGACGTAATCCGTTTTGCCGATACTGAGGGACTGACTGCGCATGCAAATTCAATCAAAGTGCGCTTTGATATTGAATGATAATTTATTTCCGAATGATTGGAATGTGTTTTTATGAGCTATGAACTTAACAATAAAATTCGTGAGCTTGAGCCTTACGAGCCAATAAGCGGTACATATAAAATCCGTCTTGACGCTAACGAATGTCCAGTAAGCTACCCCGAGGAGATTATGAAGCAGGTGAGAGATGCAATTGAAAAAATTGATTTCAACCGCTATCCCGACCCGCTTGCAACAGAAGTTGTTAATTCCTTTTCGGAATATTACGGAATTAATCCTGAATGTGTAACGGCTGGCAACGGCTCGGACGAACTTATTTTCCTCACAGAATCAGCTTTTCTTGAAAAGGGCGACAAAATGCTTGTTGTTGCACCCGATTTTTCAATGTATAAGTTTTATTCCTCAATCTGTGAGGTGGAGTGTGATTCTTTCATAAAGGACGAAAACCTTAATTTTGACATAGACGCTTTGATTGAGAAAATCAATAACAACAACATAAAGCTTGTTATTTTTTCAAATCCCTGCAATCCAACAGGACAGGGGATAACAGCAGAACAAGCTCGCAGACTTGTAACCTCTGTAAATGCACTCGTTATTCTTGATGAGGCGTATATGGACTTCTGGAATCAGAGCCTTATATCTGAAACGGAAAAATATACAAATCTTATTGTATTCAGAACGGCATCAAAATCTGTCGGCTCTGCAGCGCTCCGTCTTGGCTTTGCGGTAGCAAATAAGACTATTTCAAAAGCCCTTAAAGCAGTAAAATCTCCGTATAATGTAAACAGTATTTCACAGGCAATCGGCACTGTAATATACAAAAATAAAGAATATTTATTAAATCGACAAAAAGCGATTGTCAGCAACAGAGAAAAGTTGTATAATGGTCTGGTAGAGATTGCCGAAAAATACAAAGGCTTGACGATTTATAACAGTTGTGCAAACTTTGTGTTTGTTAAAACTCCCGAGGGTAAGGCTATCTGGGAGTATTTAAAGAGTAACTCCATTGTAATAAGGTATATGGGAGATTACATAAGAATTTCGGCAGGAACCGAACAAGAGGTTGATGAAACTCTCTGCTGTATTGAAAAGTATTTTGCGAGGTGAGCCGATGCGCTGTGCTATTGAGGAAAGAAACACTAAAGAAACTCAAATAAAGCTTATTTTGAATCTTGACGGCGGTAAAATTTCAATTGACACCGGTGTCGGCTTCTTTGACCATATGTTAAATTCATTCGCCACTCACGGCGGTTTTGGACTTGAGCTTTCTGTAAAAGGAGATCTAAATGTGGACGAGCATCACACTGTTGAGGATACGGGAATAGTACTCGGCAAGGCTTTTGCAAGCGCTCTCGGTGATAAAAGCTCAATCGACAGATTCGGCAGCTTTTATGTTCCGATGGACGAGGCTCTTGCATTTTCTTCCGTTGATATAAGCGGCAGACCTTTCCTTGTGTTTGACGCAGATTTTCCCCAGAGCAGATGCGGTGATTATGACTGTGCAATGACCGTTGAATTTATGCGTGCATTTGCATTCAATGCAGGAATTACCCTGCATCTTAAATCTCTCTACGGAGATAATTCCCACCACATTACCGAAGCGCTTTTCAAGGCGTTAGCTCATTCATTAAGACTTGCAGTAAAGCAGAACACTTCAAACAAACCTCTATCCACTAAAGGAGTGTTATAAATGATTATTTTACCTGCTATAGATATTAAAGACGGCAACTGTGTTCGTCTGTTCAAGGGCGATTATTCAACAGTACAGAAGGTTGCCGAGTCACCATACATTGCCGCACAGCGTTTTGCAGATGCAGGCGCAACGTGGATGCATATGGTAGACCTTGACGGTGCAAAGGACGCAAAGCTTGTAAATGCCGACTTAATTGCCGATGTTGCAAAATCTTCGGGGCTTTCAGTTGAAGTCGGCGGCGGTATAAGAGATATGAAAGCAGTTGAATACTATCTCTCAAGGGGTATCAACAGGGTAATTCTCGGTTCTGCTGCCGTTAAAGATCCACAGTTTGTTGTTGACGCAGTCAAAAACTACGGCGATAAAATCGTAGTAGGAATCGACGCCAAAGACGGAATGGTCAGGGCAGAGGGCTGGATTGACAGCTCTGACGTAAATTATATTGAGCTTGCAAAGCGTATGGAAGATGTCGGGGTTAAGACGATTGTATTTACCGATATAGATCAGGATGGTACACTTGCAGGACCTAACCTTAAGCAGCTTGATGATTTGGTTCATCAGGTAGACTGTAATATTATTGCAAGCGGCGGCATTGCTGTTTTAAAGGATATTATAAATCTTGCAGAGCTCGATGTTTACGGTGCAATCTGCGGCAAGGCTATCTATTCTGGTAATCTCGACTTAAAGCTTGCCCTTGAAATGACAAGAAAAATATAAATTAATACTCACAATAGTGTTATACTATTTTTCATAAGGTGAATTATGGATTTTGATAAATATTTTGTAAAGTCAGAGCTTATTCCTGCCGTTATTCAGGAAAAGTCAACTGGAGAAGTTCTGATGCTCGCATATATGAACAGGGAAAGTATGCAGAAAACCTTTGAAACAGGGTACACCTGGTTCTGGTCGAGAAGCAGACAGGAGCTTTGGAACAAGGGTGCAACATCCGGTCATCTGCAAAAGGTTGTTGATATTTTTGCAGACTGCGATGACGACACTCTGCTTATTACAGTGGAACAGACAGGTGCGGCTTGCCATACAGGCAGTCATTCGTGCTTTTTTAAAAAATTGAAATAAGAGGTATATGTTATGAACGATAAAGAAATTCTTTCAGCTTTGTACGCTACAGTAGAAAACAGACGAGATAATCCCAAGGAAGGCTCATACACTTGCTATCTTCTTGACAAGGGTATTGATAAAATCCTCAAAAAGGTTGGCGAGGAATGCAGTGAAACAATAATTGCCGCTAAAAACGGCGACAACAGTGAAACTGTTTATGAAATTGCCGATTTAATCTATCATCTTACGGTTATGATGGTTTCACAGGGAATACCGCTTGAAGACGTTTTAAAAGAGCTTGACAAGAGAAGCGAAAAAACGGGAAACTTAAAGAACTTCCACGTTGTAGATAAAAATTCCTGATAGAAATAGCCCTATGACTTTTGTCATAGGGCTTTAAATAAAACTATGTAATTTTTTATGCGTGCGCAGGAACAAATCTTGAAACAGCTTCTTTAAAGCTGTCATCAGGTTCATTTTCAAGGAGCAGCTCCATTGGCTGTGAAACGTCTATAGAAAAAACTCCGATAAGTGAATGAGCATCAACGGTATATTCACCGCTTCTTATCATCATAAGCTGATTGGGGAAGTGAGCAAGGGTTTCGAAGATTTCAATTAATCCGTTTTTGTTTTTTGCGCTGATTGGCATAGAGAACATAGAAATCACCTCAAAAATATTTATCGTCTTGATATATATTATCATTAAATTTTATGATAATCAATGATAATTTATGATTTTTTGCAATTTCAACTATTTGTATAAAAAAGGATGAAACTTTAATGAATTTTAATATAGTTACACTCGGCTGTAAAGTCAACCAATACGAGTCGCAGGCAATGCGTGAAGCCTTGCTGAAAAATGGTTATACTTTGTCACAAGATAAAGAAAAAGCTGATATTACGGTAATAAACAGCTGTACTGTAACCTCGGTAAGTGACGCTAAAAACCGCAAGGTAATCAGCAGAGTACGCCGTTCAAATCCTGACGGTATAATAATTCTGACAGGCTGTATGCCGCAGGCTTTTCCTGATGACAGCAAAAATTTCAAAGACTGTGATATTGTTCTCGGCAATGCAAAACGTGCAGAGCTGATTCCTGCACTTGAAAAGTATTTAGCTGAAAAACACACCTTTGTAAATATTTCACAGCACCCTGCAAAGAACGAAATTTTCGAAAATCTTTCGGTTTCTTCACTCGGTGAGCATACAAGAGCGTTTATTAAAATAGAGGACGGCTGTAACCGTTTTTGCTCTTATTGCATTATTCCGTATGCAAGGGGCAGAGTACGTTCAAAGCCTCTTGAAGACCTAAAAACAGAGATTGAAAATATTGCTCTTAACGGCTACAAAGAGGTCGTACTTGTCGGAATTAACCTTTCTGCTTATGGGCTTGGAGAGAATTTTGACCTTGCAGACGCGGTAGAAACTGCCTGTTCAATTGACGGAATTGAACGGGTAAGGCTCGGTTCAATAGAGCCCGAACAGATGGACGATAAGCTTATTTCTCGCCTTGCTGCACAGGAAAAGTTTTGCCCCCAGTTCCATTTGTCACTGCAAAGCGGATGCGACAAAACACTTAAGGATATGAACCGTCACTATGACAGCGCAGAATACGCACAAATTGTTGCCAATCTTAGAAAAGCCTTTGAAAATTCTTCAATGACAACTGACGTAATGGTTGGATTTGCAGGTGAAAGTGAGGAAGATTTTGCTTCTTCAATGGAGTTTGTAAAAAGTATCGGATTTGCAAAGGTTCACGTTTTTCCTTATTCCCAACGTAAGGGAACAAAGGCGGCAGATGCACCTAATCAGGTGAGTCCTGCAGAAAAGGACAGACGTGCTTCTCTTATGGGAGCGCTTGTTGAAAAATCCCGATTTGAGTTTTTAACTTCACAAGTCGGCAGAGTTGAAAGTGTACTTTTTGAGCGTATGCGCCACGGTTACCTTGAAGGCTACACAAAAAATTACACTCCTGTCCACGTTATTTCAAATGATAATTCACTTTGCGGAACAATTGCCGATGTAAAGCTTGTTTCCGCTGAAAAGGACTATTGCACCGGTGAATTAGTGTAGCAGATTCCTTAAATTCTGCATTTCTTCACGGCTGTCATCAGAAATTAGGCTGTTGTAGCTGTAAATCATAAATCCTTCCGCTTTTTTATTGTTTTTTAAAATTTTGTATTCATCAGCGAGAATACTGCTTGACTGTGCCCATGTGCCTTCGTCTTCGTCGGTTCCTGCCTTATAACCAGCCAATCCGACATAGAGCTTAACGTTTTCGTCATAGTCAAGCGTGCTCCATGTTTCAAGAGCATCTTCAAATGTAAGAGCTGGATTTTCTGTGCTGAAATAAATCTGAGGACATATGTAATCAACAAAACCTCTGCAATTGCACCACGATTTTACGTCGGCATAAAGCTTCTTGTTATTATCAATGTTACCTTGCGGGGAAATCCCAAATGCAACATCATTGCTTTCAGAATGAATCGCCTTGTACGTTTCACAAATCAGCATATTTACACTTGCAAGCCGCCAGTTGTCAACATTCATACTGTTATTCTCGCCAACCTCTGAAACATAATTATCATAGCTTTTGCTGTCGCAATCACCTATATCTTCGGGATAGAAATAATCGTCAAACTGAATTCCGTCAATGTCATAATTCTTTACAATTTCAACGACACCGTTAATTATCAGCTCTCTTGCTTTTTTATTCGACGGGTCAAGGATTATTCCGCTGTCTGTAGTTAAACCGAGATTTTTATTTTTGACATAAGGATTGTCGGCAGAAAGTTCACCCGGCGTTTCATTTAACGTAACCCTGTAAGGATTAACCCATGCGTGAATTTGCATTCCGTATTTTCTGCTTATCTCGCACATAATTTTCAGGGGGTCATATCCCGGATTCTTGCCTTGCGTTCCCGTCAGAATATGGGACCAAGGATAATAATCTGATTTATAAAGTGCATCACCGTAAGGTCGCACCTGAACAATCAGCGTATTTAATCCGTAGCCCTTACTGTTTTCAGCGATTTTATCGAATTTATTTCTGAAAGCCTGTTCGCTCTTATCGCTTTCTTTTTCCATACTCAGCTCAATATATGAAATCCACACACCTCTCATTTCATCAAAATTTGTTTTTGTTGCCTCGTCTTTGGTTGAATGGTCTGTTTCATCAATTGTGCTTACTGTTTTTGATACAGAAGGCGACCCTGCTTTTCTTATTGAACTTACGGCTGTTACGCCGATTAGTATTACAACAGAAAGCAGTATCGGTATCATCTTATTAATTTTCAAAATATCATCCTCCGGAGTTTTTATGAACATTTTTGTAATTATTCTTGCGATATATCTTATCCTGATAAATCTTATAGCTGTAATTGTGACGATTTACGACAAGGTTTGTGCCGTAAAAAGACGCTGGCGTGTTAAAGAAAGTACGCTATTACTTTTGTCAGTTTTAGGTGGCAGTATTTGTATGTACATAACAATGCTCTTTATAAGGCATAAAACAAGGCATTTTAAGTTTATGCTTGGAATCCCTTTTATATTAATATGTCAGATTATAATTGCGTTCTTGATTTGGAGATATTTGTATGTCTGAAAAACTCGAATTTATAGTTTCCGATGAATATGACGGCAAAAAGGCAATTGCCTTTTTAAGAAAACACTGTCACTTGTCTGCAAGAATGATAACACAGCTCAAGCGAAAAAAAGACGGTATTTTGATGGACGGAAAAATTTTACGCACCGTTGATTTTACAAAGGCAGGAAGCAAAGTAGAGATTAATCTTCCAGAGGAAGAGTCGGAAATCGTTCCTGTAGAAGGAAATCTTGATATTGTTTTCGAGGACAAACATATATTAATTGTAAACAAGCCACACTCAATGCCTGTTCATCCGGTGAAACAGCACCAAACCAACACTCTTGCAAATATAGTAACTTACTATATGAAAAATAGGGGAGAGAACTATGTTTTCAGGGCGATTAATCGGCTTGATAAGGATACATCGGGACTTGTTCTGATTGCAAAAAATAAATTCTGCGCAAATACGCTAAAGAATAAAGTTAATAAAATTTATTTTGCTCTTTGTCACGGCAAGTTAGATTGCGGTGGTACAATAAGTGCGCCAATCGGCTTAAAAAGTGACTCCAAAATCGTCCGTCACGTGCTCGATAGCGGAGCTCCTGCAATTACGCACTATGAAGTGATATTTACTGACGGTGAAATATCTTATATTAAACTTTGGCTTGAAACCGGTAAAACCCACCAGATTCGTTGTCATATGTCATCAATCGGACATCCGTTGCTCGGTGATGATTTATACGGCGGAAGTCTTGAGCTTATATCACGTCAGACTCTCCATTGCGGAGAAATGAGATTTGTCCACCCTGTAAACGGAAATACAATTTCCGTAAGCAGTAATCTACCCAAAGATATGCAGAAAATACTTGATAAAATAACAAAACAAGAGGATTGACAGTTTATATATGTCAGTCCTCTTTTGTTTAAATATTATAAAAAAGTAAAATTACAGACAACATTTATACTGAAAATGCTTGACAAAGGAGTCTACAAATGGTAGACTATAGATGTAAAATAAAGTGAATTGGACGGTGTAAAAATGAATAATACAAAGCTTGGTGCAGTAGAATCGCATTTTGCAGATTTAGTCTGGGAAAACGTGCCGCTTACAACCTCTGAACTTATTAAAATCTGCGAAAAAGAATTAAACTGGAAACGTACCACAACCTATACGGTTTTGAAAAGACTTTCGGACAGAGGGCTTTTTCAGTATTCGGACGGTGTAGTTACTGCTAAAATTTCACGTGATGATTTTTACTCAATGCAGAGCACAAATTTCGTTGACGAAGCATTTAACGGTTCTTTGCCCGCATTTCTGACAGCCTTTACCTCAAAGAAAAAGCTGTCTAAAGAAGAAGTATCTGAAATTAAAAAGCTTATTGATTCCTACGAGGGGGAATAGCAGTGGAGACTATTTTTACAAAGATTTTTAATATGAGCGTTGCAGCGTCAATGCTAATAATTGCAGTAATATTACTTCGGCTTTGGAAATTCATTCTGAAAAACAGGAATCAGCAATTAATAATTTTCAAAAAATATCTTTCGCTTTTGCCGAGCCGCCTACAACAGCACCGGCTACCGAACCGACAACAAAGCCTACAGAGCAGCAAAAGCCTGAAAAAAAGAAAGAAGAAAGCGTACCGCAGGATGCAGATGCTGAAAGTAAAACAACTGAAGAGTTTGTTGATAATAATGATACAGAGTATTATTACAACGATTATTCAGATGAAAGTTATTACAACAATTACAGTAACGCTGAGGATGATTCTTACAATTCATATTCCGACGGTTACGTTGAAATTCAGCCTTTTACTATTAATCCTGAAGATTATCTTATTTATAATTGATTTGGAGTGCAGGTCTGACTTGTACTCAAAGATGTTAATATATCGACAAACAGTATATTGATGCTAAAATTAAAAAAGTTTTTAAAAGTATTTAGCATAAAAAAATCCGCCTAAAATGAAGCATATCATTTTAGGCGGTGATTTTTTGTAAAGTTTTATTTCTGTGTAACAGTATAAATCTTATATCCGTCAATTTCTGACATCTGATTGTAGCTTACCGATTTACCTTCTTCTGCGTATTTTAAAGTTAAATAACGCTCTTTTCTGAAGGTGATATTTTTATCGATAACATAAATCTTATTATACGTTAGAACTGCTTCATAAATATTTTCAGACATACTTCTTTTGCGAAGTTCATCGGTGTTATGAAAATATCCGAAACCGTCAACATTCTCAAGAAAACCCTGGCGGAAACCCCATAGCGGATGGATATAGTTTTCGGTGTATTTCATATAATCAATACCCGTATTAGGGTCGAGGACGTAATATCTGTCAGGATGTCTGTCAATTTCAGCAAACAAACCTTGAGGGCTGTCGCTTTCTTTAATCGGATTTGCAGTATTCTGAAATACCATACTGTAGCAAAGGAAAAGGCTGATTACGCATATTCCGGAAATAAAGATATAGCTGTTTTTCATTCGCAGAACAGGTGGATTTTTTTTCGGTCTTGCCTGCTCAAAATTAAACGAGTACATCAAGAATACATACATCATCATCCATATTCCGTAAATCAGGTAAGTTTCGCCCGAGAAAAGATAACGAAGCAATATGCTTGAAATAAGACCTGTTGCAATATAGAGAAACGGGAAAAATGCGAAACGCCGTTTGTGGAAAACAATAAAAATAACTGATAACGCTAAAAATACAAGATAAATTATTGCATAGCAGTCAAAAGATGCGAGGTGGAAAGAAATATCCGTAAAAATATTTCCCGCTACAAAAAGAAGAGTTTTGCTGTTTTCCTTCTGCTGAATGTCAGAAATTAGTTTCAGAGTTGTAGTATTAAGCGAATTATCTTTGTCAATGTAGCCGTTTTTCAGAAGTTCATATTCATTTTCTGTTGTAATTCCAACGCTCTTAAGTTCGGCTTTGTGGTCTGCAAAATTCGGATAGGGCAGGGTGGATATTGAGTCTGTTACCTGCTCATATTCATAGTAGCTCGCAGCTTCTTCTGTAGCGTGATTAACGGAATAAGAGTATTGATTAAGTCCTGTAACAAGGAGCGTGACAAGTGCAAAAACAATTAAAAATGGTCTGAAATACCAGAAAAATTTTCTGAATGCAATTTTATATTTTCTCTTTGAAATTAAATCTCCTATAAAGAAAGCAACAGCAAATGCAAGACCTATAAAGAAGTATTTATAGTCAAAGAATGAACCAAAGGCAACTTCTGCCGCACCAATCCAACAAGGTAGATTATAGCGCTTGTTATTAATTGAATTAAGTAAAAGCAAAAATCCTGCCGTAATAAGCAAAGCCGCTGTTTTACTGCTGTGAATGTCAGCATAGTGGTTTAATGCAAAAAGAATATTTATAAGCAAAGTAATAATTGCTGATTTTCTTTTGCTGTATTTGTCGGCAAAAACAAAGGTAATTGAAACAAAAGCACTGAAAGACAGAAGAATCTGCGCAAGCACAAAGCAGTTAAATCCGTCAAAAACATACTGAACAGAACCGATTATAGTAGAAAGTATGTAATTTATTGTACTGCTGTAGTAAAAATGCTGATTACAAATATACAGCGAATTGTAAAAATCTTTGCTGCTGTCGTATGAGAAGGTTGTTACCTCTATGCAGAATAACATAATAACAACGTTTACAACAACAGCAAAAAACAAATCACTTTTCAGTATATTCAGTATTTTCTCTTTCATAAACTACTTACTCCTGTTTGTAAATTGGCTTCCTGATTTTTTATTTTATCTCAATCCTCTTTTTTTCTGCTCATTAATCATCAGCTGTAGATTTTTCTGTTCATAATCATTAAAAGTTACGTTCTTGTCAAACTCCTCTTGCGTATATTTGGGTGTATACCAGGATTTTGAATTGAAATAGCTTGAAAGGGCAGAGTCTTTAAAAATTCTGCCTCTTCTTGCATATATTTCATTAAGAGCAAGAGTGAGATTATTGTCACTCAATGCAGAAACATCGGATTTACTTAAATATGCAGAAGAACTGTTTGAAAAAATATAGCTGTTATCTGAACCGTTTGATTGGCTCTGCTGTGCTTTCGTTGCCTGAACAGGTTCCTCTGTCGGAGCAACGGTTGTTTCTGGCTCAATTAAACCAAGTGAAATGTCAAGTGTTACAACAGTGCCGCTTTTAGCAGTAGTATCTCCCGACGGTGACTGGGCAATAACATATCCTTCAGGCCAATATTCACTGTAAGCGTAATCACCGATTTCGACAGTAAAACCTTCCTGCTCAAGTAACTTTTTAGCATAGCTGTAGCCGTATCCGACAACAGGAGTTACAGTTTTATCAACAGCGACAGTAGTCGGAGCAACTGTTGTAGGCGGAACGGTAGTAGTTTTTTCAGTTGTACTCTGAACAGTTGTTTCTATTTCTGTCGGCGAAGTTGTGAAATTGTTTTCATTATTTTTACCAAGACCGCTTATTAAACAGTAAGCAATAAATCCCAACGCAGCAAGAGTTATAATAACGCAGATTGTAATTATAACAGCGTTTTTCTTGCTTTTTGATGATTTGTTTGTTTCTTCGTCCGCAAATTCATCAGTTTCAAAAATATTAAGTTCTTTGTCATTTTTAACATCATATTCAGAAGAATTATCTTCTTTTGGCTTCTCTTTTGTAACAGGTTCCGAGTCCTCAAAGAAGTCGCCGTAATCTTTTTCTTTTGCCTGTTCCTGAAAACTCTTTGCTTTTTTCTGAACTTCGTAATTTTCAAATACTCTGTTATCAATTTCAAATTCATCAGTATTTTCAGGCGCAGATGTATTTGGATTAACTTTTACCTCTTGCAAAGGCTCATAGCTTTGATGTTCATTTTCTGATAAATCTTTTGTTTTATTTCCGAAGTTTGCCGATGTAGTATCAGCGTTGTCATTTGCTTCGGTAACTTCTTCAATCTCGACGAATTCGTTTTCATCGGGTGCAGTGTTCTCAATATTGTCTGTAGCAGTATTTTCTTCCGCAGTCGCTGTATTTGCTGTAGTATTGTCTGAATCAGAAATCGCACCCATAACCGGAAGAACTTCTGCCGCTGATTTTGCCGTATCATCAAATCCGCTGTAATCATACTCTTCGAATACATTACCTTCAAAATCAGTTGTTTCCGGAACAATCAGTGTTTCGTCAGCAATTGAATTAGCAGCTTCCTGCTTGATAGAAGTCAATGCATTTTTAATATTTCCGGCATTTTTCCATCTGTTATCATTATTCGGCTGGCAAGCGATTATAATAACGCTTTTGAGCTTTTCGCTTCCGTTTTTCGGTGCTGTAACAGATTTGCCGTCAAAGCGCATTTTTACAGCGTCATTCTTGCCGATTTCGTCATTTTCAAACGGAATTTTGCCGTTGTTGCTCATTGAATACATAATCAATCCAAGTGAGTATATGTCCGTAGTAAAGTCGGCACTTTCCTTTTTGAATATTTCCGGGGCAATAAATGACATATCATCAATCTTGCTCTCAAAGTCCGAGAATCCGCCAAGCTTGTATTTGCCGTCAAATGTAATAAAAATATCATCTGGATTGATGTTGCCGTGATAAATATTTCTTGATTCAAGCCTTTCAAGAATTGCGCTCATCTGGATACCAAAATCAAGGACTTTATTTTCATCAAAGTCCTTTGATTTCATAATTTCCGATAAACTCTTTAAATCCTCAGTAACTATAAAAAATTCAATTTTCTTCTTTGCAGGATTGTTATTCACATAAACATCAAGGTAGTTGAAGCAATCGCCGGACTGTGAGATTGTTTTTAAAAATGAAGCTTCATCATTGATAAAATCAGTGTTCTCTATATTGTATTCATCATTTTTAATTACTACGTAACGAAGCATACCGGAAATTACTGTTCCGTCAAAATCCTTCTTGCTTACTTTATAAATCTCGTTGCCGTTGTCGTCAGGCAGGCGAGAGATGATTTTCCATGATTTAAGGCTGTCAGGTAATTTAATGTGTGCTCCCATTATTAACACATCTCCTTCTATAAATAAAGTATTCATTCTTTAGTTAATATACTATCTAGTTTATTATAACATAATATTGATGATATTTCTATATTTATAAAAATTTTGTAAATAAATAATTTAAAAAATACAGAATACAGAAAAAAATAATGGGCAGATTTCTCCGCCCAAATAAATACTTCTATTTTATATGTATCCTTTCTTTCCTTTTAAGGCCCAAAATTCCGCCGATTCCTCCTGTAATAAGCAGGGCAACAAGTCGAACGAGCGTAAGCAATGTCACTGAATCATCACTTTTGGTAAGACCTGTTATCGTAATCAGTATAAAAATAGCAAAACCAGTAATCAAGCCTACCACGAGTCCCGCCGATTTTGTAATTCTGCTGGTTATAAGTCCTCCCGAAAAAGCTCCGACTGAAAGCAAAGCAAGGGTTATATAATCAGTAAGCTCTGTTGGCAACAAACCGATTGTCATTACTATAGCGGAAAATATACAAGTAAGAATTACCGTTACAAGCAGTCCGCAGACTGTTCCGAAAAGTACAGCTTTAATAAGCAATTTTTTGTCGGACAAAAAAACACCCCCGAAAATAATCTGTTAAATTATATTCGGGGAAGTCAATATAAATTCAATATTTATTCTATTTTATCATTTTTCAGTTTTTGGCTCAACATCATCTGATTTTTTCTTGCCGAAAAAGCTTTTCTTTTCAGGTTTCTGTTCAGCGGTAGGCTCCTTTACTGTATCAACAGTAGAGATGCACCACTTTTTAAACTTCATTTTTACTCTGTCAGAGCCTGTTTCAATGATAATAGCGTCCTCGTCGTCTTTAATTGCAACGACTCTGCCCATAATACCGCCGATTGTTGTGATTTCATCGCCGATTTCAAGAGAATTTCTCATCTGAGCTTCTTCTTTTTTTCTTTTTGAATTAGGTCTGATTAAGAAGAAATAGAGAGCGGCAAAAATAGCAGCATAAATTGCTATCATCAAAATCATACTCATACTGTTGTTTGCACCGCCGTTGCCTTCTGCAAGGATGGGTAAAAAGTTTGTCATATTCTTCATTCCTTTCATACAATATATTGATTATATCAGTTTTGAATATCCGTTGCAAGTTTTTTCAGGAAATTTTCAAATTAAATTTCCATTAAATTCTAACTCCGAGTATATTTTTGTATTTTTCATAAAATTGTGTATATGTGCCGTTGTCAAGCTGTTCTCTTATAACTTCCATTAAATTATTATAAAAATACAGGTTGTGAAGCACTGCAAGCCGCATACCGAGCATTTCACCGCTTTTAAGAAGATGTCTTATATATGCTCTTGAAAAATTTCTGCAAACAGGACAGTCACAGTTTTCATCAATCGGACTTTCGTCTGTTTCATACTTTGCATTGTTCAGGTTTCTGACGCCCTGCCAGGTGAAAAGTTGACCGTGCCTTGCATTTCTGCTCGGCATAACGCAATCAAATAAATCAACACCTCTTGCAACGCTTTCAAGAATATTTACGGGAGTACCGACTCCCATAAGGTAACGTATTTTATCAGAGGGAGCAAACGGCTCAACAGTTTCTATAATTTCATACATTGTTTCGGCAGGCTCTCCAACGGCAAGTCCTCCGATTGCGTAACCGTCAAGGTTTAAATCTGCGATTTCTTTCATATGCTCAACTCGTAAATCCTTGAAAATTCCGCCCTGATTAATTGCAAAAAGCATCTGCTCTTTGTTAATCGTACCGTCAAGACTGTTAAGCCTGTCCATTTCGGCAATACATCTTTTAAGCCACCTTGTTGTGCGGTGAACGCTGTCTTTTGTGTAGTCGTACGGAGACGGGTTTTCAACACATTCGTCAAATGCCATTGCAATAGTCGAGCCGAGATTTGACTGTATTCTCATACTTTCCTCAGGACCCATAAAAATCTTTCTGCCGTCAATGTGGGAGTTAAAATAAACGCCTTCTTCCTTTATGTTGCGAAGCTTTGCGAGCGAGAAAACCTGAAAACCGCCGCTGTCGGTAAGGATAGGACCGTCCCAGCGAGTGAATTTGTGAAGTCCTCCGAGCTGTTTAACCTTGTCGTCACCCGGTCTTAAGTGCAGGTGATATGTGTTGCAAAGCTGTACCTGACACTTAATATTTTTTAAATCAAGTGCAGAAACAGCACCTTTGATTGCACCACAGGTCGCAACATTCATAAATGCAGGAGTCTGAATTGTGCCGTGAGGTGTAATAAATTCGCCTCTGCGTGCGTTTCCTTCTTTTTTTATGAGCTTAAACATATATCCTCCTATGAAATGAACATTGCGTCACCGAACGAGAAGAATCTGTACTTTTCTTCAACGGCAACCTTGTATGCGTTCATAATGTTGTCATAGCCTGCAAAAGCAGAAACAAGCATAATAAGCGTACTTTCGGGCAAGTGGAAGTTAGTGATAAGACCGTCAAGCACCTTGAATTCGTATCCCGGATAAATAAAAATGTCCGTAAAACCGTCGCAGGGTTTGATTTCACCGTAAAAGCTTGCCACGCTTTCAAGCGTACGGCAGGACGTTGTGCCGACTGCAATAACTCTTTTACCGTTCTTTTTAGTTTCATTAATAAGCTTTGCCGTTTCTTCCGGAATTTCGTAATGTTCGCTGTGCATTTTGTGCTTTGTAACATCGTCAACCTTAACAGGTCTGAAGGTCCCCAGACCTACGTGAAGCGTTACATATGCGATATTAATTCCCTTTGCTTTTGTTTTCTCCATAAGCTCGTTTGTAAAGTGCAGACCTGCCGTCGGTGCAGCCGCAGAGCCTAATTCGTGACTGTAAACAGTCTGATATCTTTCCTTATCCTTGAGCTCTTCGGTGATATAAGGGGGAAGGGGCATCTGACCGATTCTGTCAAGTGCGGCAAAGAAATTATCTTCACATTCAAAGTCAACAACTCTGTTGCCGTCGTCCTTAACTTCAGCAACCGTTGCAGTCATTATTCCGTCGCCGAAGCTGAATTTTGCACCTTCACGTGCCTTTTTACCTGGTTTGCAAAGCGTTTCCCACTTATTTCCGCTGATTTGTTTTAATAGCAAAAATTCAACTCTTGCGCCTGTTTCGTCCTTGATTCCGAAAATCCTTGCAGGCAATACCCTTGAATCGTTGCACACAAGCAAATCACCGGGATTCAGGTAATCAATTATGTCGCAAAAATGCTTGTGCTCAATATTTCCGTTTTCTCTTCCGAGAACAAGAAGTCTTGAACTGTCCCTGGGTTCAAGCGGAGTCTGTGCAATAAGCTCTTTTGGTAAATCATAGTAAAAGTCGCTTGTTTTCATTTATATCCTCACTTCGTAAAATAAATTTATTAAATTGATAGCAGTAAAATAATTGACAATGACAGCGTAAAATGGTATATTATAATTTAATAATAGGTAGTGTGGCTGTTCGTTTGATGCGGTGTTTTTAACACACTGTTTCTATAATATAATATTTATTCGAATAAGGCAACTGCTTTTTTAAAATTTGTTTAATTCGGAGGAATTATTGTGAAGAAGTACAAAGTTGGTATTATCGGAGCTACGGGTATGGTAGGTCAGCGTTTTGCGCTGTTGCTTGAAAATCATCCGTGGTTTGAGGTTACTGCACTTGCCGCAAGCGCAAGAAGTGCAGGCAAGACATATGGCGAAACTGTTGAGGGCAGATGGCATATGACTGCAGAACTCCCCGAAAAATATAAAGATATGGTTATTCTTAACGCAGAAAATGTTGAAGAGGTTGCTTCAAAGGTTGATTTTTGTTTCTGTGCCGTAAATATGAAAAAAGACGAAATCAGAGCGCTTGAGGAAAAATATGCAAAAGCCGAGTGCCCGATTGTTTCAAATAACTCTGCTCACCGTTTCACAGAGGACGTACCTATGGTAATCCCTGAAATCAACGCAGACCATATTAAAATAATTGAAGCACAGAGAAAACGCCTCGGTACAAAAAGAGGTTTTGTTGCAGTTAAGTCAAACTGCTCGCTCCAGAGCTACGTTCCTGCAATTAACCCATTAAAGGAGCTTGGCGTTAATAAGGTGCTTGCCTGCACATATCAGGCAATCTCCGGTGCCGGTAAAACATTCAATAATTGGCCTGAAATGATTGATAACGTAATCCCGTACATCGGCGGCGAGGAAGAAAAATCCGAAAAAGAGCCGCTCAAAATATGGGGACATATCGAGGGTGACAAAATCGTCAACACAGATGACATCGCAATTACATCACAGTGTATCCGTGTACCCGTTTCCGACGGTCACACAGCCGCTGTATTTATGTCCTTCAAGGACGGCGTAAAGAAACCCTCTGTTGATGAGATTATCAATATCTGGGAAAATTATAAAGGCAGAGCACAGGAGCTTGAGCTTCCCAGTGCTCCAAAACAGTTCTTACATTACTTCACTGAACCTGACCGTCCTCAGATTAAGTCGGAGAGAAATCTTGAAAACGGTATGGCTGTGTCTGTGGGCAGACTCAGAGAAGATACACAGTACGATTATAAATTTGTATGTATGTCACACAACACATTAAGAGGTGCGGCAGGCGGTGCAGTTCTTCTTGCCGAGCTTCTCTGTGCTGAAGGCTACATGGACTAATTATGGAGGTAAACTATGGCTAACCACATTTTCACCGGTTCAGGCGTTGCTATCATTACGCCTATGAATTCTGACGGAAGCGTAAACTATGACGTGCTCGGACAGCTTCTTGAATTTCATGTTAAAAACGGTACTGACGCTATTATTGCCTGCGGTACTACAGGTGAAGCGGCTACACTTTCTGAAAAGGAGCATTGCGAGGTGCTATCCTTTGTAGCCGAGAAGATTAACGGAAGAATCCCCGTTATTGCAGGTACAGGAAGTAACGACACCTCAACGGCAGTTATGCTTTCAAAGTCAGCACAGAAGACAGGAGCAGACGCACTTCTGTGCGTAACTCCTTACTACAACAAAACTTCACAGGCAGGTCTTATAAAGCATTTTAACGTAATTGCTGATTCTGTTGATTTGCCGATTATTCTTTACAATGTTCCTTCAAGAACAGGCTGCAACATTCAGCCAAAGACCTATCAGGAGCTTTGCAAGCACGAGAGAATTGTTGCGGCTAAGGAAGCAAGCGGCAACATTTCACAGGTTGCATTAATCCGTTCTCTTTGCGGAGATAAGCTTGACATATATTCAGGTAACGACGACCAGACTGTTCCGTTTATGTCACTCGGAGCACTTGGTGTAATTTCTGTTTTTGCGAACATATGTCCTGCCGAGATGCACAAAATCTGTCAGCTCTGCCTTGAGAATAACTTTGCAGAGGCACAGAAGCTTCATTTCCATTACCTTGAGCTCATGAACGTATTGTTCAGCGACGTAAACCCAATTCCGATTAAGACAGCTATGAATCTTTTCGGATATGATGCAGGCGAGTGCAGATTACCGCTTGTTCCTATGAGCGTATCTGGCTATCACGACCTCAAGGATTGTCTTGCAAAGTATGATTTACTCGGCAAGCACGTTAATGTTAATTGATTATTGAATTTCTAAACTTGTAATACCGCACACATCCTGTGCGGTATTGCTTTACTTAAAGGGGAAGTAAAAATGGTAAATATTGGAATTGTCGGATGTAACGGCAAAATGGGACATTTTGTAGCAGATGCAGTAGCACAGAATCCCGAAACAAAAGCACTTTTCGGAGTAGACGCTTTCGGAGAGAGCGATTATAATTTTCCTGTTTTCAAGAATTTCAGCGAGATTAAAGAAAAGCCCGATGCAATCATAGACTTTTCAAATCCTGCTGTTCTTGACGATATGCTTGATTATGCTGTTGAAAATCTGGTGCCCTGCGTAATATGTACTACAGGTTATTCAGCAGAGCAGGTTGAAAAAATTAAGTCAGCCTCTGAAAAAATTGCAGTATTTTATTCGGGAAATATGTCGCTTGGCATAAATCTTCTTATAGAGCTTACCAAAGAAGCTGCAAAGGTGCTCGGCAACAGCTTTGATATTGAAATTGTAGAAAAGCATCATAATTTAAAGGTTGACGCTCCGAGCGGTACTGCGCTTATGATAGCTGACGGAATCTCTGATGTTCTTGATGAAGAACCGCAGTATGTTTATGACAGACATTCCTACAGAAAGAAGCGTTCAAAGAATGAAATCGGAATTCATTCGGTAAGAGGCGGCACAATCGTCGGAGAACACGAGGTTATTTTTGCAGGTCACGACGAGGTAATCACCGTATCACATCAGGCACAGTCAAAAGAAGTTTTTGCCGTAGGCGCAGTAAATGCCGCCGCTTTCCTTGCTTCTCAAAAGGCGGGAATGTACAATATGGGAAATCTTTTAAGCGACAAAATGGGTTAAGGTATAAGCCGCTGATTGTGCGGAGTTATATTAGCTTTGGCGGCACGTTTAGTGCCGCTTTTTTGTACCATTCTTATGTTGTTTTTCATAGTATGTAATAATACTAATACCTAATTAAATCCTAAATATCTTTTTGGCATATTTTCCGCTATACTTCGTGAGCTGTCCTCGAAAGGCGACAGCCTTTCTGTGGAATCTCACTTGTCTGACGAAAAATCTGCTCAAAAATCCAATATAGTTTTTAATTAGGTATTAGTATAAAAAGCATATTGTATTATGCATATAACAAAGGTGAAAAATAATGGAAAATAACTTAATAATGTTTAACTCGGTAACACTTGCGATGAGAGCAAGAGATATTTTAGGAATTAACAATGTATTCAGCAGGCTTATAAGAACTCCGATTAATCTAAAAAACAGATCCTGCGGATACAGCCTTCTAGTAAAGAGCGATTTCTCAAAAGCAGTAGAAATTCTTTCAAGGAACGGTATAGCCTATATAGGAACGGCTGCCGTTGATGCAGAATGATTTACTTTGATAACGGAGCCACAACCTTTCCAAAGCCACGTGCAGTAGTCAATGCCGTTGATAAAACACTGCGATATTACGGTGCAAATCCGGGAAGAAGCGGTCATAATATGTCGCTCAAGGCATCAGAAATAATGTATGAATGCCGCAAAAATGCCGCTGAACTGTTTAAAGCAGAGTCCCCCGAAAAAATAATTTTCACTTATAATTGTACTACTGCTCTGAATTATGTAATAAAGGGTTTACTAAAAGAGGGTGACCATGCCGTAATTTCCTCTCTTGAGCATAACGCAGTTTTACGTCCGCTTGAAAGTTTAAAAGAAAACGGGGTAGAGTACTCAATAGCTGATTATTCAACGGATGACGAAAAAACTATAAATAATTTTCGAAACGCCATAAAGCCAAATACAAAGCTCGTAGTTTGCACTCATGCCTCAAATGTTTTCGGTGTAAGACTTCCTGTTGAAAGAATAGCGGCTTTGTGCAGAATACACGGCGTTTTGTTTTGTGTTGATGCCGCCCAGACAGCCGGCGTAGTGCCGATTTCGCTGAAAGACAGTTGTATAGACTTTCTCTGCACAGCAGGACATAAAGGTCTTTACGGGCCTATGGGGACAGGTATACTGGTAATAAATTCAGAAACTTTGCCCGAAAGTCTGATTCAGGGCGGTACAGGCAGTTTTTCGTCTGACAGAAAACAGCCTTCTATACTGCCCGACAGATATGAAAGCGGTACGCCGAATCTCCCCGGAATTGCCGGGCTTAACGAGGGAATAAAGTTTGTTATGAACAGAACGGAACGCAGTATTGAAAGCTATGAGTCCGAGCTTGCAGTTCGTTTATATCATAAATTAAAGAATATACCCGGAGTTGTACTATACACCGATTCACCCGAAAGTCATAGATGCGTACCTGTGATTTCATTTAATATAGAAGGACTAGACAGCGAAGAAACGTCTGAAATACTTGATAAACGTTTTAATATTGCAGTAAGGGCAGGACTTCATTGTGCACCACTTGCACACAAATTTTTCGGTACACAAAATATCGGAACGGTAAGGGCGGTTTTATCAGTATTTTCAAATTATGAACAGGTAGATTATTTTATTTCATCAATAAGAACAATAAATAAATTCAAAAAAGAATTAAAAAAGGTTGCAATTGATATTTAATATGTGTTAAAATAATATTACAACGTACAAAGATTAAGGCGTTTTATTTCTTGTGAATCAAATTTAAAACGCCTGTTTTGTGCGACAAAGTCTTGGGAGGAGGAAACGCAATGGAAATAATCAACAGCATTTTTTCGATTTTCAGAACAATTCAGATTAGAGATATTGTTGATATTCTTGCGATTGCGGTTTTAATTTTCGGACTTTTCAAGTTAATCAGAGAAACAAGAGCCGTACAACTTTTAAAGGGTATTTTACTGTTACTGGTTCTTTACTTTATATCTTCGTTGTGTGGACTTACAATGCTGTCGTCGCTTCTTCAGACTTTTTTTGAAGCGTCAGTTATAATTATTGTTATTATTTTCCAGCCCGAATTGCGAAAGCTACTTGAGCAGATGGGCAGAAATAATACATATAAAAAATACATTAAGATTTTTTCCAAACACAGAAAAAGCGACGAGTGGAAAAAAGCTGTTAAAAAGTCGATAATTGACGCAGCTGATACTTCTCTTTTGTTTTCACGCTCAAGAACAGGAGCTTTACTGGTTTTCGAACGTGAAATAATGCTTTCTGACATTGCGTCCACAGGTACTATAATTGATGCAGAAACTTCTGTTGCGCTTTTCGGAAATATATTTTTCAACAAAGCACCTTTGCATGACGGAGCAAGCATAATTCGTGACGGAAAGCTCTATGCGGCAGGCTGTATTCTTCCTTTGACAGATAATAAGAATGTAGATATAAATCTCGGTACAAGGCATAGAGCGGCTCTCGGTATCAGCGAGCAGAGCGATGCTGTTGTCCTTGTTGTCAGCGAGGAAACAGGCGTTATCTCCTTGGCTGTAAACGGTGTTCTGCTCCGTGACTTTACAAGAGATTCTCTCATTGATAAACTTGAAGAGTTTTTGCTCGAAGATTATCTTGACGATGACGAGAATAATAAAGAAAAGAAAAAGGGGAGGTTTCATAGTTGAAAAAAAACAAATTCTCCCTTAATAAGCTGATGCAAAACAACAAATTTATTTTTGTTCTTGCAATATTGATTTCTTTTTCAATATGGTTATATTCAGGTCTCGGCGCTACTAATGATACAAATGTTACATTAAGCAATATTCCAATCCAGATTGAACTTACCGATGAAGCACGTGATAACGGTCTACAGATTTTTTCCGGCAGCGAGCAGACTGCTTCTGTTACCGTTACGGGCAACAGGGCTGTACTTGGCGCTGTAAATGAATCTGACGTTACCGTAACTGCTGCTGCAAATACAATTAATTCACCAAACACCTATGATTTGGCTGTTTCAGCATCAAAAACCAATCCATCGGCCAACTTCCAGATTACTTCTGCGGTAGTACCATCATCAATCAGGGTTGTTGTTGATTATTTTCGTGAAAGCACCTATCAGATACAGGACAATCATATTGTATACAAGGTAGCTGACGGATATTACGGCGTTACTTCTCTTTCGTCAAAGTCTGTTGTTATTTCGGGTCCTCAGACTGAAATTTCAAAGATTGACAAAGTGTATGCCGTTGCAGAAATTAAAGGAACGCTTACCGAGTCTGTGGAAACTGATGCAGAGCTTGTTTTGTATGATAAAAATAACAAAAAACTTTCTACAGAGCTTTTTACTATGGATGTACAAACTGTCAAGGCTACCGTAACTGTTTTGCCCGAAAAGACAGTGGAAGTTAAGCCTACGTTTGTAAATATTCCCGAGGGTCTTGAAATTACCGAGGATATGATTTCTATTGAGCCTTCAACAATTCTTCTTGCCGGACCGGCAGAAGTGCTTAATAAAACTACTTCTGTTAATCTTGAAGCGATTGATTTCTCTACTTTAAAGGCAGAGAAAAAGACTTTCCCGTCGCTTGGTATTGATATTCCTACTGACTGTAAGAATTTAAGCAATTCCACTTCGGCAAAGGTAACGCTTGATTTAAGCGGATTGTCTACAAAGTCATTTACTGTTGATAAGTTTTCGGTTGACGGTCTTTCAAAAGAATATAAGGCTGATGTCACACAAAAGAATATTTCTGTTACTATCGTCGGCCCAAAGGATGAGATTGACAGTCTTACTTCTTCTGATATAACGGCAGTTATAGACACTTCAAATTCAAAGGGAATAACCGGTTCGGTGCAAATGCCGGTGACATTCAAGATTGACGGTGCCAAGAGTTGTTGGGCATTCGGCGATTATAAGGCAAATTTAACAATTTCAGAAAAATAAGTTTTCTTAAAAAGAGCAGGTTTTGACACCTGCTCTTTTTAACAAAAAATACCTTTAAATTTTGTGCATTAATATTTTTTCTATGTTACTATTATATAAATTGAAATCTAATTAATTGTAGAAACATACGAAATAGCAATACTATATTGTTCAAAAATGCTGATTGTGTTATAATTATCTTGTCTAAAAATACATAAAAAGGAGAACTACTATGAAAAGACATCGCAAAATCACAAGCCTGCTACTTGTTGCGGCTATGGTACTTACAGCATTTGCAGTTACTGCTTTTTCAGCCTCTGCTGCTACAACAACAGGTTCAAGCGTGTATTTTGACAATTCCAAATACAACTGGGAAAATGTCTATGTATACGCTTACGGCACCAAAAACAACGCTGAATGGCCCGGAGAACTTATGGAAAAGACTGATGACGGTCTTTATACAAAGAGTTTCCCGTCAACCTACAAGTCTGAAAGCATTATTTTTACAAACGGACTTGAAAAGGGTGAGGGAAAGGAGCAGTACCCCACAGGTGCAGGACTTTCTCTTAAGACAGGTGAATGCAAGCTTTTGACAGCTGATTTAAACTGGGTTGATTACGGCAAGCCTGATGATCACGGCTACGGCTTCTGTTATACTGCATCCGGCACAGGTTTCTCATCTGACAGTATGCAGGTAAAACTCGGTCTTAAAAACGCAGCAAAAGGCTACTATTCAATTGATGGCTCTGAAAAGACTGCATTTTCAAACAACGAAGTTATCACCATCGGAGAAGGTAAAATCGGTAATTCAGCCGTAACTCTTACTCTTTATGCTACAGGTTCAGACGGTGTTGAAACCGAACAGACCTATACATTTAAAAAGAGCTTTACACCAACCAAGACTACTTTCTCTTCAAAATCTGACGGTCACACAACGGAGGCAGAAGTAGGTTATTATGCAACAAATCCCGATTTGCAGCTTGGTAAGAATAAAACAATTACTGTTGACGGCGACGTAAGCGATTGGGACAGCTCAATGATTATTGCACAGGGCGTTGCAAATGATGATCCAAGAGTATATATGCCTTCAGCAATGCACGAACAGCCTTGGGATGCATATGCACTTTATGCCGCTTGGGATAACGATAACCTCTACTTTATGTGGGAAATGGCAAATACATCTTATATCATTTCTCCCGAGGATAACTTTGCGGCTTCAAATGAGGCACGTCCTTGGAGGAACAGTATTCCTATGTATCTTGCACTTTCTATTGACCCTTCAAAGCAGGCAACAGGTAAGGAAGTAGGAACAAATAAAGACGGCTCCACATATACAAATCCCTTTGTATGGGGCTGTGTCGGCGGCGTAGCAAAGGACGGCGGTACAAGCTTTACAACTCACGTTGACACACTTATCGCTATGGACTCCAATAACTCAAACGGCGGTGCGTCAATATTTAAAGCTGATACTCTTGATTCTGACGGAACATATATGTTCAATTACGATTCAAGAGTTCCGATTGGCGTAAGGTCGTTCCAGGCACAGGATAATCAGAACGGATTTAAAATTAAGTATGCTAATGGTACTGCAAGCGATACCCTTTATGGTATCAACAGCCCTAAAGGCTCACGTGTTCTCGGCGACAACACAGATATGAATTCAAATTGGGCAGATTTCTTTGACCTCGGATATAAAGACAGTTACGGATTTATTTATGAGGTCGCAATTCCGTTTACAACTCTCGGAATTGATAAAGATTATATTGAAACAAACGGTATCGGTGCAATGCAGATTCTCACATACGGCACTTCGGGTATGGATACACTTCCTCACGATCCGTCAATGCTTGATTGCGCAGACGTCGAATACAGCTACGATCCGTCAACTTCACACGAGAAAGAAGATATTGATAACATCACAGTTCCTCTTGCAAGAGTAGGTGCACTGTTGGATGATACAGTTATCAACTACGCTCCGCTTGAAGTAAACTTCGGCGCTGATCTCAATTCAGGTCAGTCAGCAGGTACATCAATCAACATTAAGGCAGAAGCTTACAATTCAACAGGCGATCTTGAATATGAATTTTCAATCAATGGAAAATCTGTTCAGAAGTCATCATCAGCTTCTTATCTCTGGACTCCGTCAGAAACAGGAACATATCAGCTTTCTGTAACTGCTACAGATTCAGACGGAAAGAGCGTGACTGAAAGCGTAAGCTATACAGTTGGCGCTGCTCAGGAAACTCACGAGCTCGGCGACGTAAACCTTGACGGTGTTGTTGATATTAAAGACGCTACTGAAATTCAGAAGTACTGCGTTGAGCTTGTATCATTCAATGCCTTACAGTTAAGTCTTGCTGATTTTAACAAAGACGGTTCGGTTACCGTTTCTGACGCTACTGAAATTCAGCGTTTTTTAGTTTCATAATTTATCTTGGAATACTTTATTGTAAACTAAATAATAGCTGTCGGATAACTAAAGCTTAAGCTTGTTATCCGACAGCTATTTTGTGTTATGAATTTTAAATTTTTATTCTGCTTTGACTTCCTCTGCGAACGCTTGCGGTATCCATATCATCAAAATTGTGATTTCTTACACTTTGTACAAGACCAAGACAAATAAGTGTGCTCAAAGCAGAAGAACCGCCGGAGCTGAACAACGGCAAAGTAATTCCGACAACAGGGAAGAAACCAAGCGTCATTCCGATGTTAATTATGCTTTGAGCGCAAACCGTTGCAAATACGCCCGAGCAAATATATCTGCCCTGCAAATCATTAGATATTTTAGCATTTAAAACTACTTTAATTATTATTCCGAAAAGTATTACAAGCAACATCATACAGCCGATAAAGCCAAGCTCTTCACCTGCAACGGTAAAGATAAAGTCATTTTCCTGTTCGGGTACAATTCCGTATTCAACCCTTGAGCCGTTATAAAGACCACTGCCTGTAATTTCACCGCTTGCAATTGATACCTTACCTTGATATTGTTGCCAGCCGTAGTTTGTCATTGCGTTTCCGTCAATGTCGAACAAGGCTATAATTCTGTTTCGATGCTCGTCATTCATAAAGAAGTTCCAGATAAGCGGTATTCCAATCAGAAGCAGACCGCCGAGTATTGCAAAATACCGGAGCTGTACACCTGCGGTAAAGCACATTATAAGAAAAATGAATCCGAAAATCAAAACCGTTCCGTCATCGCCCTGAATATGGATAACAGCCATCGGTAATGCGGCGTGCAGAACAAGTGTAAGAACACCAAGCGGATTTTCAATAAGTCCCTTTTCTTTCAGGTAAGAAAGGTGCTTTGTAAACGTAATGATAAAGCATATTTTTATGAACTCCGAAGGTTGAATTGTAAATCCACCCGGAAGCTCAATCCAAGCAGTGTCGTCGGTTCCTACTACCTGTATGCCGAATAAAAATACAAGAGATGCAAGAACAGCGGCAATTATCGCCGAGAAGTACCATTTTCGCACTAAATACCTATAATCGGCAATTGAAATCACAACTGCAGATATAATCCCTGCAATCACTGCCGCAAGCTGTGTTCGGAGATAATTGTAATCACCCGAACGTTGCATACTTGAAATTAATAAAAGACTGTAAATTACAGCGGAAAATGTGAGTAACCAGAGAACAAAATCTGTTCTTTTTAGGTAATCACCAACCGAATTTGCAAATTTATTCAAACAAAACGCCTCTATAAAATTTATTATTTATTAATGATTATAAATATTATATTAAATTATAATGTCAATATCAAGTATATTTTCAAATTGGAATAATAAATCAGCGCTCTTTGATATAATATAATTATTAATGTGTGGAGGTGCACTCAAAATGTTATCGGATATTGAAATAGCCCAGCAGGCTAAACTCCTGCCAATCAAAGAAGTAGCCGCAAAAATCGGAATTTCGGAAGACGAACTCGAATTTTACGGAAAATACAAAGCAAAGCTTTCTGACGAGCTTGCAAACAGGGTAGAAAACAACCCCGACGGCAAACTTGTCCTTGTAACCGCAATCAACCCTACCCCTGCCGGAGAGGGTAAAACAACTACAACAGCAGGTCTCGGACAGGCTATGGCTAAAATCGGAAAGAATGCAATAATTGCACTTCGTGAGCCTTCGCTCGGACCTGTTTTCGGAATCAAGGGCGGTGCCGCAGGCGGCGGATACGCACAGGTTCTTCCTATGGAAGACATAAATCTTCACTTTACAGGTGATATGCACGCAATTACTGCGGCAAATAACCTTTGTTGTGCGATGCTTGATAACCATATGCAGCAGGGCAATACACTTAATATCGACTCCAGAAGAATCCTTATTAAGCGTTGCCTTGATATGAATGACCGTGCTTTGAGAAATATTGTTGTCGGTCTCGGCGGAAAGGTAAACGGAATTCCCAGAGAGGATCACTTTATCATCACCGTCGCGTCAGAGGTAATGGCAATTCTCTGCCTTGCAAATGATATTGATGATTTAAAACAGCGCCTTGGAAGAATCCTTGTAGCTTACACCTATTCAGGTGAGCCTGTATATGCAAAGGATTTGAAGGCTGACGGCGCAATGACCGCACTTTTAAAAGACGCAATCAAACCTAATCTCGTTCAGACTCTTGAGGGCACACCTGCTATAATGCACGGTGGACCTTTTGCAAATATCGCTCACGGTTGTAACAGCGTAAGAGCTACAAAGCTTGCTTTAAAGCTCGCTGACTACTGCATTACCGAAGCAGGCTTCGGCTCTGACCTCGGTGCAGAAAAGTTCCTCGACATCAAGTGCCGCTATGCAGGACTTTCGCCGTCTGCAATTGTAATTGTAGCCACCTGTCGTGCACTTAAATATAACGGCGGTGTTCCAAAATCAGAGGTATCCAATGAAAACCTTGAGGCTCTCAAAAAGGGAATCGTAAATCTCGGCGTTCATATTGAGAATATGCGTAAATATAATGTGCCCGTAATCGTAGCAATCAACCGTTTCGGCACAGACAGCAAGGAAGAACTTGAATATATTGAAAGCTGTTGTCGTGAAAACGGAGCTGACTTTGCACTTTCCGATGTATTCGGAAAAGGCGGCGAAGGTGGCATAGAGCTTGCTAAAAAGGTAGTAGATGCTTGCGAAAAGCCGTCTGATTTTGCTCCGATTTACTCACTTGACCTAACTGTTAAAGAGAAAATTGAAAAAATTGCTGCAACAATTTACGGTGCAAGCAAGGTAAATTACACAACAGCCGCAGAAAAAGCAATTAAAGAGGTTGAGGCTCTTGGAGCAGACAATCTTCCCGTCTGTATTGCAAAGACACAGTATTCACTTTCCGATAATCCTGCTTTGCTCGGAGCACCGAAAGACTTTGAAATCACCGTTAGAAATGTTACTCTTTCTAACGGAGCAGGTTTTGTTGTTGTATACACAGGCGACATAATGACAATGCCGGGACTTCCCAGGGTTCCTGCCGCTCACAGTATCGACGTTGACAGCGACGGAAAAATTGTCGGTCTTTTCTGATATGAATAAAATTATTTCAAAGTCAACCGAAGACACCGAAAAAATCGGTGAATTAATTGCAAAAAAGCTTTGCGGCAACGAAGTAATCGCACTTTTCGGCGGACTTGGAATGGGTAAAACTGCGTTTACAAGAGGACTTTGCAGGGGCCTCGGTGTAAATGACGGCGTTTCCAGCCCGACTTTTGCGCTTGTCAATGAATATCACGGAAAATACAATATCTATCACTTTGATATGTACAGAGTAACCTCGTGGGAAGATTTATATTCAACAGGATTTTTTGATTACCTTGATAACGGCGTACTTGTTATTGAGTGGAGCGAAAACATTGAGGGTGCGTTGCCTGAAAATGCTATAAGAATAAACATCTCAAAGGGTGGCTCTGATGATGAAAGAACTTTTGAGATTGAAGGTGTTGATATACAGTGAAAATACTTGCTGTTGATACTTCTGCAACGGCGGCTTCTGTTGCCGTTGCGGAAGAAAATAAGCTTATCGGCGAGTTTTCAATAAATACTGCGCTTACTCACAGTCAGACTTTAATGCCTATGGTGGACGAACTGCTAAATAATACTGGCTTGTCCGTAAACGACATCAATGCAGTTGCAGTAAATGCAGGTCCGGGCTCTTTTACGGGAGTGAGAATAGGTGTTGCAGCAGTAAAGGGAATAGCGTTTCCAAAGAATTTACCTTGCGTTTCTGTTTCAACGCTTGAGAGTATGGCGTATAATATGCTCGGCAACGACTGCGTTGTCTGTTCTGTTATGGACGCTCGCTGTTCACAGGTGTATAATGCTTTGTTCAGAGTAAAAGGTTGTACTGTTACACGAATGACGGACGACAGAGCGCTTTCACTTACTGACTTAAAGCTTGAACTTCAGAATATCAGAGAAAAAGTTGTTCTCGTTGGCGACGGAGCAGTTTTGTGCAGTGAATTTTTAGGTTCAGAGCTTGAAAACATTATGCTTGCACCGTTTAATAACAGAATTCAGACTGCATCATCTGTTGCATATGCGGCGTTTGAAAAGATAAATAACGGCGAAACTTTAACAGCAGATGAACTTATGCCTGTTTACTTAAGACTGCCGCAGGCTCAAAGAGAACTTAATAAAAAATTGGGGGTTAAATAATGATAGCACTTGGATGTGACCACGGCGGATATAACTTAATCTGCGCAGTAAAAAAGTATCTTGATGAAAAGGGAATAGAGTACAAGGATTTCGGTACATACAGTACCGAAAGTGTAGATTATCCTGTATACGCATACAAAGTAGCAACAGCCGTAGCAAACGGAGAATTTGAATTTGGTATTCTGTGTTGCGGAACGGGAATAGGTATTTCCATAGCTGCAAACAAGGTTAAGGGAATACGTGCCGCAGTAGTAAATAATGAGTTTGGCGCAGAGATGACTCGCCGTCATAACCACGCAAATATTCTTTGTATGGGAGGCAGAGTTACAAGCGAAGAAGACGCTGTAAAATATACTGATATTTTCCTTAATACTCCTGAAGAAGGCGGCAGACATGATAACAGGCTTGCAATGCTTGCTGAAATAGAAAACGGTACATTAAATATTTAATTTTGAATAACTTATTTCTTTTGTAGAAATATTTGAGTTAAAGACGTTCGCTTGAACGTCTTTAATTTTTATCTTTTTACAGTGTAATATTTCTGTAATAATTAGTAATATTTTAAATAAAATTCGACTTTTAACATAACTAACATTTTTCCACAAAGGCAAATTACACGTTTCCACATAACTAACAACTTTCCACACAAGAATAATACTTCGTAAATTCTATCTATTAGTTATAAAAATATATTATAATAATATGCACAATATACAAAGTTTTATTCTTTTGTAACTAATTACGATAAAAAATTTCATTTTTTTAAATTTATTTACAAAAAAGGCTTGTTTTTTTTCTAATATAGTATTATAATAGCTTTACAATGTTTTTAAAGAATTTTAAAAAAGAATTATAATTGATTTGGAGAGAGAAAATAATGAGACTACGTAAGCAGGAACTTGGAGATAGAAATCTGGTAGGTAATCGTGTAGAGCTTGTCAGAAAGCAAAAGGGTATGAAGCAAAAAGAGTTGCTTGCACAGTTGCAGGTAAACGGCGTTGATATGAATGCATCAGGTCTTTCAAAGCTTGAAGGACAGATTAGATTTGTAACTGATGTCGAGCTTGTTGCTTTAGCTGATATTCTTGAGGTTTCCGTCGACTATCTTCTCGGCAGAGAAAATAAAAATTGATTACAAGTATTTTTTATAAACCTTCATAATGCTTTTATTACATAAAGAGAGCCGACAATCGGCTCTCTTTTACTTTTTACGTTTTTTCTTTTAAAACATAGAATTATTAACAATAAAATACAAAAATATCAAAAGCTAATGATTGAAATTATTTATTATATATAGTATAATATAAAAGGTATTAAAATAACTTCACTGTTTAGTGAAGCTTAAATTAAATTAGAAAGGATGTATTTTTATGAACAGATTTGTTTTAAATGAAACGTCATATCACGGTTCGGGCGCAATTAATGCAATTCCTGACGAAATTAAGGGAAGAGGACTAAATAAAATTCTTGTAGCGTCAGACCCTGATCTTGTAAAGTTCGGCGTTACTAAGAAGGTAACCGATATTCTCGAAAATGCAGGTATTGAGTATAAGCTCTACAGCGACATCAAACCTAATCCTACAATTGAGAATGTACAGTCGGGCGTTGAAGTTTACAAGGAGTACGGCGCAGATGGCATCGTCGCAATCGGCGGCGGCTCGTCTATGGACACTGCAAAAGCAATCGGTATCATAGTTAATAATCCCGAGTTTGCCGACGTTCGTTCACTTGAAGGAGTTGCTCCTACAAAGTGCAAGAGCGTTCCGATTATCGCTGTTCCCACAACAGCAGGTACAGCAGCCGAGGTAACAATTAACTATGTAATAACCGATTCGGAGAAAAACCGTAAGATGGTCTGCGTTGACGTTCACGACATCCCCGTAGTTGCCGTTGTTGACCCCGATATGATGTCAACTATGCCAAAAGGACTTACAGCCGCAACAGGTATGGATGCGCTTACACACGCAATCGAGGGTTATATCACAAAGGGAGCGTGGGAGCTTTCTGATATGTTCCATTTAAAGGCAATTGAAGTTATTTCTCACTCACTTCGTGACGCTGTAAATAACACAAAAGAGGGCAGAGAGGGTATGGCTCTCGGTCAGTATATCGCAGGAATGGGCTTCTCAAATGTCGGTCTCGGCATTGTACACTCTATGGCTCATCCTCTCGGAGCTCTTTATGATACACCTCACGGTGTTGCAAATGCTATTATCCTGCCAACAGTTATGGAGTACAACGCTCCTGCAACAGGCGATAAATATAAGTATATTGCTAAAGCAATGGGTGTTGAGGGCGTCGAAGAAATGGACGTTGAAGAATACCGCAAGGCTGCAATTGACGCAGTAAGGCAACTTTCAGAGGATGTAGGTATTCCTGCTGACTTGAAAGAAATTGTTAAGCCGGAGGATATTCCGTTCCTTGCTCAATCTGCCTATGATGATGCTTGCAGACCCGGTAATCCGAGAGATACAAGCGTTGAGGAGATAACCGAGCTTTACAAAAGCCTTATGTAAAATTTACATATAATTCTAAAAAGATATTTGTGTTTGAAGCATATTATTATGATGATTGTTCTGTAAACAACAGGTTTATGGGCGGTGACGGAAGTCTTAATTCCAATTCAAAGCAATAAGTAAACACTTATAAGAAAACAGCCTTCGAAATAAATGTTCGAAGGCTGTTGAATTTAGTATGAAAAAAGATTGCAGTGAAATATGCACCCCAACATTTTTATTATATCATATTAATTAATTTAGTGCAATAGATTTTTTAAAAATAAAAATTTAAATATTTTAAATAAAAGTGTTGACAATGTTAAAAATGTTGTGTATAATATAGACAAAGAAAAGGAAATAAAAGGAGGTCTTAAATATGATGAAAAGAAAACTTCCAATTAGACATATCAAAGACTTTTTACGGAGCTTACCCCCCAACATATAAAACCGGGTACGGTGAGTAACAATTAAAGCTAACTTGTTTGTGTCGGAGCAACTGATCATTTAGATGTTATAAAACATAAATAAAATATTAAATAAAAAGATCAAGTAATAGTGTTTCGAATTTAACTTAACAGTCTGATTTATCTTATAATTGTAATAATATCTTTAAAATATAATCAAATCTGAATTAGAGATATGGTAAGATATTATTAATGAAACCGTAAATTTCATTTGCAGACTGTATCGTCCCAATAAGTGAATTTTAATAATTTACTATTTGTGCTCGGTAAAACTGATTTCTTCAAATAATTTAATATATATGTATCGGAAATTTATTAATGGTGGTTAGACCAATGAGAAGTTAACTTAATGTTCATAATTAATATGAATAGGAGAAATTTCCAATGTACAGGTAATTTTATTAATATAAAAAATAAATTACAAAGGATTGAGTCCAAAGTACAATTAAGTTTAATAAAAGCTGTTTAATATAATAAATACTTAAAAATTAAAATTAAACTTTGTTTTGATAAAATACAAAAATTTTTAAATATCATAAATAAAGTAAGTAATAAACAGCAAACAAATCCAAAAATAATAAGCGGTGATTGTAATAACAATCACCGCTTTTCTTTGCTTTTGGAGCAAAACAAATCAATCTAATAATTCAAATTAACCGGCGTTTTTAAGCTGGAGTCTTAATTTATCAGAAATCATTGCAATAAATTCGCTGTTAGTTGGCTTGCCTCTGTCATTGTGGATTGTATATCCGAAATATGAGTTAAGCACATCAATATCACCTCTGTCCCAGGCAACTTCAATTGCGTGTCTAATTGCACGCTCAACTCTTGATGAAGTCGTTTCGTATTTTTTAGCAACAGAAGGATATAATTGTTTTGTAACAGCATTAATTATTTCCGGTTTCTCAACGGACATAATAATTGAATCCCTAAGATAATGATAGCCTTTAATGTGTGCAGGAACTCCGATTTCGTGAAGAATCTCGGTTACTTTCAGCTCAATACCAAAAATATCAAGATTCATTGTCTTATTAAGCACATTATCACGGTTTTTCTTCACAAGACCTACAATGTTTTCACACATTTCTTCAATGTTGTAAGGCTTTAAAACAAAGTAGGTTGCACCGGAGTACATGATTTCTCTTTCAAGTACGGGACTGTGGAAAGATGAAAAAACTATAAAAATCGGCGGATGCTGATTTTGTCGTTTAATGTTCCGCATTACTCCGATTGCATCAAGCCTTGTCATAAAAGAGTCCATTAAAACAGCGTCGGGTTGCTCCTGCTTAATTCGGTTCAGAAGCTCGTCTCCATCTTTAGCGCAGAACGACGCAGAAATATTAAAATTTTGCAATACTTTTAAATTTTCCTGCGAAAATTCAGTTGCGTCATCGGTGATGATTAATTTAATGTTGTTGTCCATTGTGAAATTCCCCCAAAATATTGTTGTGAATTAATATTACCACAAAATGGTAAACTTGGCAATACTTTCCAAATAATTTTTTCAAAAAATTGAAAAAATATTTTAATTAAGATTTTTCGACAAAGAAAAATCTTCAATATATGGGGCTATTCGTCATAATTCGTCACCATATTTTGTGCAGTTACTCCGTATCCTTCTGACGTATTGTTCAGAAAGACATGCGTAACAGCACCCACTAGTTTGTCATTCTGTATAATCGGACTTCCGCTCATACCCTGTACTATACCGCCGCAGTAATTCAGCAATTTTTCATCTGTAATTTTTATTACAAAGTTTTCATTAGAGTCTGAATCAAGATTGACTATTCTTGTAATTTCAATTGAATAGTATTGTGGTTCTCCTCCGTCAATCGTTGTATACAGCTTTGCATTTCCTGTTTTAATGTCACTATTATCTGCAATTTGTATTCTTGTTTCTTTATTAGAAAAATTGTCAGATATTGTTCCGTATACTCCTACATCTGAATTTTTTGTAAGATAACCGATTGTACTGTCGGTAAAATAACCGTTCAGGCTTCCTGCTTTACCGAAACTGCTTTTTGTTACGCCGTTAATATTTGCATAAACTGCCTCCCCTGAACCGAGTGGTAAAAGTAGGGAAGTGTCATTGTCACAAATTCCGTGTCCGAGTGCCGCAAAGTAATTATTATCTGTATCATAATACGTTATGGTTCCAATTCCTGCGCAGCTGTCTCTGACCCAAGCCCCGATAAGATACATTCCTGCAGTGTTTTTTTGTGGCGTTATATTTTTTGTCTGTTCTTTACCTTCTCTTTCAATTTTGAGAGTCAAAGTTCCGCCGTTTGAATTTACTGCCGCATCCTGCAATGCTTCGTTAGTGCTGATAGCTTCTCCGTTAACCTCCTTAATAATATCGTTTACTTTTAATCCGCCTTCCTTTGCAGGACAGATATATCTATTTCCGTCATAATAACTTTCAAGGTTAATAATGACTACACCGTTGTTGTAGAATTTAACACCAAACGGCTGACCGCCGAGATAAACGCTTTGAATATCGCTTTCAGATACTGCCGTAATTTGTGAAAAACCGAGTAAAATTGCTCCTGTTAAGGCAACTGATAATATTTTTTTAATTTTTTTCAAAAAATCACCTTCTTTCCGTTGCCTTTATTATCGTTTGCATTTATAATATAAGATAAAACAGGCTTTAAAATATTAAAATTTTATTTGGAATTAATCCTTTTATCTTTAAGATAAAATCGTGATTTTTTCAAAAATTTTTCACAAAATAAATGATTTTCAATTTTTGAGGTATATATGGCAGATTATAAAAACGAGCTTAAAGGATTAAGCGAAGAGGAAGTAAGACAAAGAGTAAGTGAAGGACATGTAAATATTTCTTCAAATTTAAAAACAAAGTCGATTAAGCGTATTTTTTATGACAACATTTGTACGTTGTTTAACGCAATAAACGTTGTTCTGTTTATTGCTCTTTTGGTTGTCGGCTCTTATAAAAATATGTTTTTTATGGGAATTGTGCTTGCAAATATCACAATCGGAATTGTTCAGGAAATTCGTTCCAAAATCAGCGTAGATAAATTGACAATACTTTCCGAAAAAAAGGTCAGTGTTCTGCGAAATGATAAAATTATAGAGATTAGTAAGGAAGAAATTGTTCTTGACGATATTCTTGTCCTTTCACGAGGCAGTCAGATTCCCGCAGATTGCATTGTCTGCAAAGGTGAATGCAAGATAAATGAGAGCTTACTCACAGGTGAATCCGATTTAATATTGAAGAAAGAAAACGACGAGCTTCTGTCAGGCAGTTTTATTGCGTCGGGAAAATGCTTTGCAAGGGTTAATAAGGTAGGTGCAGATTGTTATGCTGCAAAGATTAACAATGAAGCAAAATATATCAAGAAAGTAAATTCCCAGATTCTAAAATCCTTTAATTTCATTATAAAGCTCTGTACTTTCGTAATTTTTCCCATAGGTATTTTCTTCTTTTTCCGTCAGTTCGGAATACAGGGAGGAGATATTCAGGGCACGGTTGTCAGCACCGTTGCGGCGATTGACGGAATGATTCCGAAGGGAATGATATTGCTCACAAGTACCGTCCTTGCTGTATCTGTTATCCGAATGTCATCAAAAAATGTTCTTGTTCAGGAGATGTACAGTATAGAATCCCTTGCAAGAGTCGATGTTCTGTGCCTTGATAAAACAGGAACACTGACAACCGATAAAATGAACGTAACCGATATTATTAATTTTGACGCTGATGATAACGAGGTTAAAACCGCACTTGCTTCAATTGTATCTGCATCAGATGAAATCAATGCAACGCTTTACGCCATTAAAGACTTCGTAGGCGAAACAAAACCTCTTAATTGCAGTAAATTCGTTCCGTTTTCTTCAGAAACAAAATGGTCGGGCGGTACATTCTATAACGGAAAATCCTATGTTATCGGTGCGGCTGAATTTGTTTTTCGTGATAAGGAAAATTATAAAGCTGTTTTTGATGAAATTGAAAAAATCAGTCAGACAGTTCGCATACTTGTGCTTGCATCCTCTGATTGTGCAATATCGGATTCTGAAATTCCGCAAGACCTCAAACCTATGGCTATTGTCCTTATTAAGGATACTTTGCGTGACAATGTAAACGAAACGGTTAATTACTTTAAAGAGCAGGGAGTAACGCTGAAGGTGATTTCAGGCGACAGCGTGAAAACCGTAAAAAACATTGCAATTGATACGGGAATAGAAGGTGCAGAAAACGCCGTTGATATGACAACAATTACAACTGATGAGGAGCTTTTTGATGCCGCAGAAAAATACAACGTATTCGGCAGAGTAACTCCCATTCAAAAGAAGAAGCTTGTTATTGCATTAAAAGAGCACGGTCATTCTGTAGCAATGACAGGTGACGGAGTAAACGACGTTCTTGCACTTAAAGAAGCCGATTGCTCCGTTGCAATGGCGTCGGGAAGCGATGCCGCAAGAAATGTTTCACAGCTTGTTCTTGTAAACAATGACTTTGCCTCAATGCCTGATGTTGTGGCAGAGGGACGAAGAACAATCAACAACCTTGAACGCAGTTCTTCGCTATATATGGTGAAAACAATATATTCGGTAATTCTTTCAATTTTCTTTATATTTTTCCATATGGAGTATCCGTTTGAGCCGATTCAGCTTACCTTAATCGGTGCTTTTACAGTCGGTATACCGTCTTTTATACTTGCTTTACAGCCTAACAAGAACATAATCAAGGGTAATTTTACATTTAATATAATAGCAAGGGCATTTCCAGCCGTAATCTGCGTAGTTACAAACATAATAAGTTCGGCTATAGTCTGCAAATTTATAGCTTTGCCAACGCCTGAATTTTCAACAATCTGCGTGTATACAACGGCAATTTCGTGTATGCTCCTTGTAATAAGATTGTCCCTACCAATCAACGCCTTGCGTGCCGCTATGCTTACTGTCTGTACGGCTGGTGTTGTATTAGGCAGTATCTTCTTCGGCCAGTTCTTCTCGTTAGCACAGTTGAGCTTTAACGGACTTGTACTGCTTGCTATTCTGGTTGTAGCTACAATAGTTATTTTCAATATTCTCTATAATATTGCGCAAAAATTGATTCAAAAATATAAAAACAGAGGTAAATCTAAATGATATTTAATAATATTTTAGACGCAGTCGGACACACTCCTATAGTAAGACTTAATAATATGGTTGACGATGACAGCGCAGAAATTCTTGTAAAATTCGAGGGACTTAACGTAGGCGGCTCAATCAAGACAAGAACAGCGTACAATATGATTTTGCAGGCTGAAAAAGAGGGCAGAATACATAAGGATACAATAATTGTCGAGCCTACAAGCGGAAATCAGGGTATAGGTCTTGCACTCGTCGGAGCGGTCAGAGGGTATAAAACTATTATAATTATGCCCGATTCCGTAAGCGAGGAACGCAGAAAGCTTGTTCGTCACTACGGCGCAGAGGTAATTCTGATTCACGACAGTGGTAATATCGGCAAATGTATTGACGAGTGTCTGCAAACTGCAATTAAAATGTCACAAGAAAATCCGAACGTCTTTGTTCCACAGCAGTTTGAAAATGAAAACAATCCTCTTGCACACCGTCACCATACTGCCCTAGAAATTATGGAACAGGTTGGCGGACCTATAGACGGTTTCTGCTCGGGAGTCGGCACAGGCGGTACAATTACGGGAATCGGCGAAGTCTTAAAAGCGCAGTACCCTGATATTACAATTTGGGCAGTTGAGCCTGAAAACGCCGCTATTTTGTCTGGAGGTACAATCGGAACACATCTTCAAATGGGAATAGGCGACGGAGTAATTCCGCAGGTACTTAATACTCAGATTTACGAGGATATTTGTATAATTACCGACGATGAGGCTATTCAGACTTCAAAGGATTTAGCTAGGAAGGAAGGGCTTATGTGCGGTATTTCAAGCGGAACAAACGTAGCCGCCGCAATAAAGCTTGCCAAAAAGCTCGGCAAAGGCAAGACTGTTGTAACCGTACTTCCCGATACAGCTGAAAGATATTTTTCAACACCTCTTTTTGAAAATGAATAATTCTATAATAGAAAATATGGTGATATAATTTGAATATAGTATTGCCGAAGAACGTTAAGATAATAATTGATATTTTAAATAAGAATAATTTTGAGGCTTTTATTGTCGGCGGATGCGTTCGTGACTCAATAATCGGACTTACCCCGCATGACTGGGACATTTGCACCAACGCAAAGCCGGAAGAAATCAAGAAATGCTTTGCAAATTTCAACACTTTTGATACGGGAATAAAGCATGGCACAATTTCAATTGTCATTGACGGTGAAGTTTTTGAGGTCACAACCTACAGAATTGACGGAGCATATTCCGACAACCGCCGCCCAGACAGCGTAACATTCACTTCTGACATAGCAAAAGACCTTGCACGACGTGATTTTACGATAAATGCAATGGCGTATAATGAGCAGTGCGGCTTTATTGACCCGTACTGCGGCAGAAATGATTTGTCAGATAAGATAATCAGATGTGTTGGAAATCCCGATTTTCGCTTTAATGAGGACGCTTTACGAATAATTCGTGCGTTGCGTTTTGCATCAGTATATGATTTTGTAATTCATGATGAAACTTCAGAATCAATCCACAAAAACGCAGATCTGCTTAAAAATATTGCTGTAGAAAGAATTTCTGTCGAGTTAAATAAGCTTTTGTGCGGTAACGGAGCAGAAGATATTTTGAATAACTATCGTGACGTTATTTCTGTTTTCATTCCTGAAATCAAGCCGATGTTTGACTACAATCAGCACACAAAGCACCACAATCGTGATTTGTGGCGTCACACAACTTATTCGGTAAAATCAATTGACAACACTCCTTTACTTCGAATGTCAATGCTTTTGCACGATATAGGCAAGCCGAAAGCCTGCAAGCGTGACGAGGACGGAACGTGTCACTTTAAAGGTCACCCGAAATACAGCGCAGAAATGGCTGAAACAATACTTCGCAGACTAAAATATCCGACTGATTTTATTGAGACCTGTGTAACGCTTATTAAATATCACGATGTGCGTTTTAACGGTTCAAAACGTCAGTTAAGGCACGTTATGAGTGCGATAGGTGATAAAAATGTTGAGCTTTTATTAAAAATTCAGCGAGCCGATATTATGGCACAGTCAGATTATAAGCATAAGGAAAAGCTTGAAAAGCTCGACCTTGCTTGCGAAGTTTACGAAGAAATATTAGCCGATAAAGATTGCTTTACCTTAAAACAGCTCAAAATCAACGGAAACGATATTAAAAATCTCGGAGTAACCGAGGGAGTAAAAATCGGCAAAATTCTGAAAATGCTTTTGAGCCTTGTAATTGAGGACAAGCTTGAAAATAAAAAATCCGCTCTTTTAAATAAAGCGGAGGAAATACGAGATGAAATATGATAGATTTTAAAGTGACAAACACTCTTTCCGAAGATGAAAAATTCATTCGTGAAACGGTGTTCATAGAAGAACAAAAATTTAAAATAGAATTTGACGATACTGATGACATTGCAACCCATATTGTGATGTATCTTGATAAACATCCTGTCGGATGTTGCCGCTTATACAAGCAGGAAAATGAATATCATATAGGCAGAATTGCTGTTTTAAAGCCGTACAGGGGAAAGGGCTACGGTGAAAAAATACTGCTTGAAGCTGAAAAGGATGCTAAAAAAATGGGTGCAGATAGTATTTCGCTTTCCGCACAGGTAAGAGCGTCAGGCTTTTATGAAAAGCTCGGCTATAAAAAACACGGTGAAATCTACTTTGACGAATATTGCGAGCATATCGCAATGAAGAAAGATATATAAAACTTTACAGCAACAGTGAGTTGCTTGAATTTATAGCATAACCGTATTATAATTTTTACAAGGTGGTGATTATAAAATGGAAACAAAGGATGTAATACTTGAACTCCGAACTAAAAAAGGTCTTTCTCAAGAGGAGCTTGCAGAAAAAATCTTTGTAACCCGACAGGCAGTATCTCGATGGGAAAACGGAGAAACAACTCCGAATACGGAAACTCTAAAACTGCTTTCAACTTTTTTTGATGTTTCAATCAACACATTATTAGGTACTCCCAGACAGCTTATTTGTCAATGCTGTGGTATGCCACTCGAGGACGCTACAACAAGCAAAGAGCCAAATGGTGATTTTAATGAGGAATATTGCAAGTGGTGCTATAGTGGCGGCGAGTTTAAATATACAAGTAAGGAGCAGTTGATTGATTTTTGTGTCGAACATATGGCAAATGATGATTGGCCTGCTGAACAGGTTCGTGCGCATATGGAAGCAGTTGTTCCGAAACTAAATCATTGGAAATAAGACTTATATTGTTTATAGTATGATTTCAAACATAAAAAGAGTCAAGGATTCTTGTCCTTGACTCTTTTTTCGAATTGCGTGTCGAGGGATTCGACTAATTTATTTTTCTTTAAAATAATGAAAAACAATTGCTATTAAACTAAACAGCAAAACAACACCTAATACTATAAAAAATATAATATATACGCTGTATTCACTGCTGACATCTATCAGAATTGTTTGTGTTCCGTCAGATGATGTTTTTATTAATTGTGAATATGAAGGAGCGAAAAACTTTAGAAAACCGGAAGAGTTTGTTAACTGATATTTGCTATCATTTATTTCCTTAGCTTTTTCAAAAATGACATTATTCCAATATGAATTATTAACATAATTATTTTTGATTGAATTTATTTCAAGATAATTTCCATTTTCGTCAATTAATATTGCAATATCACTTCTTACTAAATGGATAATTAAGTTATCGTTGTCAAATTCAATACCAAATGTTCCATCAATGCCAACTGAATAACCGTATAAAAATGAACCGTTATTATCATAGATATTTACAAAGTTATTAATGCCATTTTGTACTCCAACTGCAACTAATCCGTTTTCACTTACATCAAAGCAGGATATGGATTCAAATCCTGCTTCCTCATTTATGACATTAATGCTTTTGTTTGAAATTATTCTTTCTTTTGTTTCATCAGAAACCTCTTCCAATTCAAAGCCTGTAGTCATAGCAGAAACACTGATGCAGGAAATAATACTAAATACTATAGCAATCAGATTGATGATAAAAAATCTAATTTTCATAATGTTTACTCCTGTTACAAGCCCTGAAACTATGTGGAGGGAAAATTAAATCCTTGCAACGCCTGTTTTTAAAGCCGCTTCCTTAACAGCCTCTGCAACGGTTTTTCCGATTCTCTTGTCAAAAGCCTGTGGAAGAATGTACTCGGGGTTTAATTCATCATCACCAACGAGTGAAGCGATTGCATAAGATGCCGCAACCTTCATTTCCTCATTAATTTCGCTTGCTCTGCAATCAAGCGCACCTCTGAAAATTCCGGGGAAAGCAAGCACGTTGTTAATCTGATTCGGGAAATCACTTCTGCCTGTTCCCACAACAGCTGCACCTGCCTTTTTAGCAACATCGGGCATAATCTCGGGAGTGGGATTAGCCATAGAGAAGATAACAGGATTGTCCGCCATAGATTTTACCATTTCTTCATTTACAATGTTCGGTGCAGAAACGCCGATAAACACGTCGGCACCTTTCATTGCATCAGCAAGCGAACCTGTTTTCTTTTCACGATTTGTTATTGTGGACATATATTTGTGCACTTCGCTTAAGCTGTCGTCACCCTCGCAGATAATACCGTTAATATCGCAGAGCGTAATATTCTTTGCACCCATATTGAAAAGGTGCTTTGTAATTGCAATACCAGCCGAGCCTGCACCGTTGACAACAACATTAGCAGTTTCGATATTTTTACCGACAATTTTAAGAGCATTTAATAGACCTGCCGCAACAATAACAGCCGTTCCGTGCTGGTCGTCGTGGAAAACGGGAATATCGCACTTTTCTTTTAATTTCTTTTCAATTTCAAAGCATCTCGGAGCCGCAATATCCTCAAGGTTAATTCCGCCGAATGAACCGCTGATAAGATAAATTGTGTTTACAATCTCGTCAACATCCTTACTCCTTACGCAAATAGGAAATGCGTCAACGTCTGCAAATTCCTTGAACAGCGCACATTTGCCCTCCATAACGGGCATTCCTGCTTCGGGACCAATGTCACCGAGACCGAGTACAGCTGTACCGTCTGTAATTACGGCTACAAGGTTGTTTCTTCTTGTAAGTTCAAAAGATTTTTTATAATCCTTCTGAATTTCAAGGCACGGCTCTGCAACACCGGGAGTGTATGCAAGAGATAAATCCTCCGAGTTTGAAATTGAAACCCTTGATACAACTTCAATTTTGCCGTTCCATTCATAGTGCTTTTTAAGAGATTCTTTTCTGATATCCATAAAAATACTCCTTTTCATTATTTTTCATCGCAAACATATAAATTATATACTGAAATTCCTTTTATATCAAGCAGTTTGCAGAAAATTGTTGACTTTTGCCTTTGTTTATTTTATTATATGTACTGCGAGTGCGTTGAACAGCTGCGGGCAAAGTCCGAAAGGCTTTGTGCGAGGAAAGTCCGGGCTTCACAGAGCAAAAATAACGGCTAACGGCCGCCGGAGGCGACTCCAGGGATAGTGCAACAGAAAATTACCGCCGATTTATCGGTAAGGATGGAAAGGTGAGGTAAGAGCTCACCGGAGGCAGGGAGACCTGTCTGCCGTGTAAACCCTATTTGAAGCAACACCGTGGTAGGACATATACGCTTGCTCGGCGTGTCCTTAGGAGGTGGCATCGAGCAGTTACGGCAACGGGCTGCCAAGATAGATGGCTGTTCACGACAGAACCCGGCTTACAGACGCAGTCGCACAAAAGCACCTTGTAACTTTTTGGTTACAGGGTGCTTTTGCATTACTTATTGTTTTTATTAATGATTTCTTCTGCACATTTAATTCCGTCAACTGCGGCTGAAATTATTCCTCCTGCATATCCTGCACCCTCACCGCAGGGATACAGACCTTGAATTTTTATGCTTTCAAGCGTTTCGATATTTCGTAAAATACGTATAGGGGAGGAGCTTCTTGTTTCAACACCTGTCAGAACAGCATCGCCGTTGTCAAATCCTTTTAACTTTTTACCCATATCTTTAATGCCCAGTTTCATTGAGTCTGCAACAAACTCGGGAAGAATTGTGTTTAAATCACTTAATTCATAATCAGGGCAGATACTCGGTTTAATTTCACCGAGATGTGTACTCTTAGTGTTGCCCAAAAAATCTTCAATCCTCTGAACAGGAGCATTGTAGTTACTTCCGCCAAGCTCAAACGCTTTCTTTTCAAGCTCACGCTGAAAATACATTCCTGCAAGGGGACTGTCAGAATTAAAATCATCGGGTGATACTCCGACAAGCAATGCGGAGTTTGAGTTAATTTCATCTCTTGCAAATTCGCTCATACCGTTTGTTACAAGCATATTTTCTTCACTTGACGCATTTACAACCTTTCCTCCGGGGCACATACAGAATGTGTATACACCTCTGCCGTTAGGTAAATGAGTGTTCAGCTTGTAGCTTGCCGCACCGAAGTTTTTGTTTCCTGCAAATTTACCGTATTGTGAACGGTCAATACTTTCACGCAGATGTTCAATTCTTGCACCTACCGAAAATGACTTTGCTTCAATCGGAATGCCTTTGTCAAACAGCATTTCAAACGTATCCCTTGCACTGTGACCGATTGCAAGAATAATGTTATCGGTTTCAATTATCTCGGTTTTTCCTTGCTTTTTTACAACAGCTCCTGTGATTTTACCGTCTTTTGTATTAATTCCTGTCAGCTTTGTTTCAAAAAGCACAGTGCTGCCCAGTGAAATAATTTCTTCTCGAATATTTTTTACAGTGATTTTAAGTTTGTCTGTACCGATATGCGGTTTGGCATTGTAAAGAATTTCATCAGGTGCACCGTGCTTAACAAATTCCTCAAGCACCTTCCTTTGACGAATGTCCTTTGTACCCGTATTAAGCTTTCCGTCCGAGAATGTTCCTGCACCGCCTTCGCCGAACTGAACATTTGACGAGGTGTCAAGTTCTCCTGTAAGCCAGAATTTCTGCACGTCATCGTGTCGTCTGTCAACGTCACGTCCACGCTCAATCAGAATCGGTTTTGCTCCGCTCTGTGCAAGAATAAGTGCGGCAAAAAGTCCTGCCGGTCCCATTCCGACAACAACAGGTGAAGTACCGCCTTTCCATTCTTTTATTTCATATTGATATGGAGTTACCTTGACAGCATTTTTGCATTTTTTCAGTACTGAATTTTCGTTAATATTAAGCTCAATGTCAATTGAACACAAAAAGTAAATATTATCTTTCTTTCTTGCATCAACAGAACGCCTGAAAATTGACACCGCTTTAATAGCATTTTTATCTACTCGCAATTCTTTAGCCGCTTTTTTAATGATTACTTCATCGCTGTAGTCAAGCGGAATATGAACATTGTTAATTCTAATCATAAGCTTTCACCTGCCGTAAGTCCGCTTGCAAATGCAAAGTGCAGATTATATCCTCCGCATTCTCCGCAGAGGTCGATTGCTTCTCCGCAAATGTAAAGATTCTTTATAATTTTACTCTGCATAGTGTTTTCATCAATTTCACGACCGTTCACACCACCGAGAGCACATTGTGCCTGCTCAAAACCGCAGTTTTTAATGACCGGGAAACGCATATCTTTAATTATTCTGACAATATTTTCAATTTCACTATCAAAAAGGGTATTGCATTTTCTTGAAAAGTCCGTAACGTTGCTTTCTTTAAGTACTGCCTGTCCGAGTCTTTTCTGTAAAATACCTGTTAAAAGATTATCAATTGTCAAATCGGAAAACAGTTTTTTGTTATTATAAATCAATGATTTTAATTCCCTGTCAGAAATATCAGGCAGTAAATCAAGAGAAATCAAGAAATCTTTTTTAGTATAAAGCGAAAGGTTAAAGATACAAATTCCGGAAAGTGAATTATCATTAAACTGCACTTCTCCGATTTCTTCCTTTAAAATTTTTCCGTTGTTGTCAAAAAGCACAGCTTTAGCGGTTGCTCTGATACCTTTAAGCGACTTAATTACATCCGATTTTACCTTTATGGGACAAAGAGCAGGGGAAAACGGAATAAAAAAATGACCTAAATTTTTAAGATAATCGGCAGAGCTTGAATTTCCGCCGAGCTTTGGGGCGGCTTTTGAGCCGTTTGCAATTACAAGTTTTTTGGCAAAGAACTCGTTTCCATCGGTTTTGACTGAAAAATGGTTGCCGCCTTGTCTTATACTTCTAATATTTTCACCGCAGAATATTTCCACATTCAGTCTTTCACAAGCAAATCTCAACACATCAAGCACTGCACTTGCCTGCTTGCATTGAGGATAATATCTTCCCTCGTTGTCGCAGAAGGTTAGCAGACCGAGATTCTTGAAAATTTCAAGCAGTTTTTTGGTATTATATTTTTCAAAAACAGCATTACTTTGCTTCTTAAACGAGCCGCAGTAATTCTCAGCGGTAATGTTGTTGTGCGTAAGATTACATCTGCCGTTGCCTGTTGAAAGCAGTTTTTTACCCACTCGGTCGTTCTTTTCAATTATTGCCACGGATATGTTTTTGTTTTTCTGTTTAGCACTTATTGCGCACATCAGCCCTGATGCACCGCCGCCGACAATTACTACATCAAAATTATTTGATTTTTGCATAATTTCTCCTAAAAAACAAGGGCAGCAACAGCCGCCCCAAATATTTGTTTTATGATTTCGGTGCAAAAAGGAAGCTGATTCCACCGAATAATCCCATACTTGCCAAAGCCATAATAACACCGGCAATCAGAACGCCAAGCATAACCGCAATTACACTCTTTTTAAATCCCATATCAAGGAAGCTTGCGGCAAGCGTTCCTGTCCATGCTCCTGTTCCGGGAATCGGTATTCCGACAAACAGCATAAGTGCAATGAAAAGACCTTTTCCGGCTTTTGCCTGAAGCTTTTTGCCGCCTTTTTCGCCTTTTTCAATACAAAAAGTAAAGAATTTTCCGATGTACTTTTTGTCCTTACCCCAGATAAGAACCTTTCTTGCAAAAAAGTAGATAATCGGTACGGGAAGCATATTGCCGACTATACAGATTATATATGATATTACAGGGTCAAGTCCCATTCCTACAGCTACGGGAATAGCACCTCTGAGCTCAATAATAGGAACCATAGAAATTAAAAACACAATTAAGTAATTAAGAAACATAATAACTCCTTTACAACTGCTTGATTTTATAAAATACAATTATTGCAAAACAAGGATAGTATAACAGAAAAATTAACATTTTTCAATACTTTAAGAATATAAAACTCTATATTTTAAGCCCACTATTTATCGACTAATTTATACATATTGATAAATTATCTGTACCTGCATTGACAATATATTTATTTACTGTACAATATACAGAGGAGTGATGATATGAAAATGAGTCAGACTTCAATGCGTTTTCGTGTAATTGTTTTTATTCTCACAATAGGAATGATTGCATTTGCATTTATCCATTCATCTATGCCCGCCGACTTGTCAAGCGAAGAAAGCGAAAGCGTAATGGGTGTTTTGCAATATATACTTAATTTTTTGGGATTCAGTGCAGAGCTTACGGACCATATTGTCAGAAAAGCCGCACATTTTGCCGAATACACAGCAATCGGAATATTGCTTGTAAGCTGTGCTTATTCATTTTCACGAACAAGACCGCACAGGTATTACTCGCAAATCCTTTTTGCAGGACTTGCAACTGCTGTTATTGATGAAACAATTCAGCTTAATGTAGAAGGCAGGTCAGGACAGATAACAGATGTATTGCTTGACTTTTCGGGCGTAATCACCGGAGCGGTTTTTATGCTGTTAATTTATATGATATATCGGAAGATAAGGAAAATAAAATAGTTTTTCGGCAGATTACATAGATGTATTTCTGTCTTTTTAGTGTGAAGGGAAGGAAGGATTATGGAAAAAACAAAGAAAATAAAAGCTGAAAATAAAATGGGCACAATGCCGATGACAAAGCTGATTCTGACAATGGCATTACCTGCTATTTTTTCAATGACAATTCAGGCAATGTACAACGTAGTAGATAGCATCTTCATCGGACAGTACGACTTAAACGGACTTACTGCAATGTCGTTTGCTTTTCCTCTGCAAATGCTTCTTATTGCCGTAGCGGTCGGTACAGCAGTTGGTGTAAACTCGCTAGTATCAAGAAAACTCGGCGAGAAAAACTTTAAGGAGGCTGATTCTGCCGCTTCGCACGGTTTGTTGACTTGTATTGTAAGCTATCTGTTCTTCCTGATTCTGGGATTATTTGTATCAACACCATTTATGAACGCTTACAGCAGTAATGCAAAAATTGTAGAATACGGCATACAGTATCTTACAATAGTTTTGTGCTTTTCGTTCTTTGCAATTGTTCAGATAATGATTGAAAAAACATTGCAGGCAACAGGAAATATGATATTCCCAATGCTGTTTCAGCTTGTCGGAGCAGGTGTAAATATTATTTTTGACCCGCTTCTCATTTTCGGAGTCGGATTTTTCCCTGAAATGGGTGTAATGGGTGCGGCTATTGCAACAGTATTCGGTCAATTCTGCGGAATGGTGTTCTCGGTAATTGTTCTTTTCTGCAAAAAGCACGAGGTTAAAATATCATTTAAAAACTTTAAAATCAACTTTTCAACACTTAAAAATATATACGCAGTCGGACTCCCGTCAATTATTATGCAGTCAATCGGTTCGATTATGATAATCGGACTTAATGGAATTTTAGCGGCGTCAGAGGCTTCTGTAACCGTTCTCGGAATTTACTACAAACTGCAAAGCTTTGTATTTATGCCTTGTTTTGGGCTTAATCAGGGTGTTATGCCGATTATCGGATATAACTACGGCGCACAAAATAAGAAACGCCTGTATTCTGCACTAAAGCACGGAATTGTAATTGCTGTTATTATAATGACAGTCGGTACTGTGCTTATGTGGACTATCCCGGATGTTCTGATTTCAATGTTCGGAGGAACAGATGAAATTATGAGCATAGGCGTGCCTGCGTTCAGAATAATCAGCTTGTGCTTTATTCCTGCCGCCGCCGGTATTTTGTTTACAACACTGTTTCAGGCTGTCGGCAAGGGAATACGCAGTCTGCTTATGTCTTTCTGCCGTCAGCTTGTATTGATTCTGCCTATAGCGTATTTAATTTCAATAGTATTTGATTTGTCGGTCGTATGGTATGCATTCCCGATAGCAGAGCTTGGCTCGCTTACGCTTGCAATCGGATTTTTCATAAATCTTGTAAAAGGTGATTTTAAAAGACTTGGTTAAATTTGTCCGCCTCAACGCATATATTGTGTTGAGGTGATTTTTTTGAATGAAGAAAACAAAAATTCCATTACATATGACGAGGGTTGGGAATCCGTAACAAATTGTGAATATCCCGTTGTGGGTTCAGCAAACCTTGAAGAAAATGAAGAAAACACAAAGCAAAAGGAAAAGAAAAAGAAAGAAAATTCACCAAAGCAGTTGCTTATTACAATTCAGCTCATTCTTTGTATTCTTATTGCTCTTGCGGCTCTCGTGATTAAAACTATCGGCGGAGATTTTTATGCAGCTGCTCGTGAGATGTACTACTCAAGCCTTAACAATTCTGCAATCTTTGATAATTCCGATAATTTCAATTTAAACAAGCTTTTCGGCTCCGCAACAAAAGATGAAATTCAGAATACATAAAACCGAAATAACAATTTCTTATCTTATAATCTGCATTGCATCAATATGTATTATAGCAGGAGCTTTTGACAGTTTTTTATGCTGTTTGTTTGCAATTATAATCCACGAAGCAGGGCATATTACAATGATGTGTATTTTCGGTTACGCACCCGAAAAAATAAAAATATCACTGTTTGAAATCTCAATAAGCGACGGAAAAAGGCAGGAAAGAAACTTTATACAAAATTTTCTTATAATTTTTTTCGGACCTTTTTCTAATTTTATTTGTTTTATTCTCTTTTATCTGCTATACTTAATAGGTAATGATTTTTTTCTTTATCCTGCGGCGGCAAATCTCTCTGTGGGACTGTTCAATATTCTGCCTGTGATGTCGCTTGACGGCGGACAGCTATTGTATCTGATTTTAAGCAGATTTTTCAGCGATACAGTTTCACAAAGAACAGTAAATATAATTACGTTTATAATTATTTTTCCGCTTGCGTTTTTCGGATTTATTCTGCTTTTTAATTCGAAATATAATTTTTCGCTGTTGATTGTATGTATATACCTTGTTTTTTCACTGATTTGCAGGAATAACAAGTATTATTAGCACAAAATAAGGCGAAAATAAGTTAGGATAAAAAACAACCGGAGGTATAATATGGTAAGCAAGGAAGTTGAAAAACTCCTTTTAAAGGTTCAGAAGCCCGGACGATATGTCGGCGGTGAGCTGAATGAGGTTATTAAGGATAAGAACAGTGTAGATGTTCGTTTTGCATTCTGTTTCCCGGATACTTATGAGGTAGGAATGTCGCACCTCGGAATGAAGATTCTCTACAGTCAGTTCAACAAGGAGGATTACATCTGGTGTGAGCGTGTGTTTGCTCCGTGGATTGATATGGAGGAGGAAATGATTAAACATAATATTCCTCTTTACGCCCTCGAAAGCGGTGACCCTGTATCAGACTTTGATTTTATCGGATTTACTCTGCAATACGAGTTAAGCTATACAAATATGCTCAATATGCTCAGGCTCTCAAACGTTCCTATTAAAAGCGCAGACCGTAAGGAATTAAAACAGATTGTTGTTGCAGGCGGTCCGTGTGCCTGCAATCCCGAGCCGATAGCAGATTTTGTCGATATTTTCTTTATCGGTGAGGGTGAAGAGGTAGACCTTGAGGTCATTAATCTTTTCAGAGAATGCCGCAAAGAGGGCAAAAGCAAGGCTGAATTTTTACAGCTTTGTTCTCACATTGAGGGCGTATATGTTCCGTCGCTTTATGACGTTTCCTACAACGATGACGGAACAATCAAGAACTTTGAGCCAAAGGGTGATGCTCCTGCCGTAATTCATAAAAGGCTTATTAAGGATATGAACACTTGTTTCTATCCCGATAATTTTGTTGTACCGCTCGTTGAAATCGTACACGATAGGGCTGTTCAGGAAATTTTCAGAGGTTGTATAAGAGGTTGCAGATTTTGTCAGGCAGGTTTTATTTATCGTCCTGTTCGTGAGAAATCTCCCGAAACAATCAATGAACAGTGTAAAGCTCTTTGTGAGAATACCGGCTATGATGAGGTTTCATTGTCCTCTTTAAGTTCAAGCGACTACAGTCAGATTGTTCCTTTACTTGAAAAACTCAACGAATGGAGTAAAGATGAAAAGGTCAGCATTTCTCTGCCGTCATTGCGTGTTGACGGCTTTACCGACGATATAATGAACAAAATCAAGACCGTTCGCAAAAGCGGACTTACCTTTGCACCGGAAGCAGGAAGTCAGCGTATGCGTGACGTAATCAATAAAAACGTTCGTGAAGAAGAATTGCTTGCAACCTGTGCAACTGCTTTTGAGGGCGGCTGGACAACCGTTAAGCTCTATTTTATGATTGGACTTCCTACCGAAACAATGGAGGACGTTGAGGCGATTGCAAAGCTCGGACAAGCTGTTGTTGATACCTACTACAAATGTCCTAATAAGCCAAAGGGCAAGTCTGTCAGGGTAACGGTTTCAGCATCATCATTTGTTCCAAAGCCCTTTACACCGTTTCAATGGGAGCCGCAGGACACTATTTATGTTCTACACGAAAAGCAGGTTCACATCAAGGAAAGTATAACAACCAAGAAAATACAGTTCAACTACCACGATGCCGACACAAGCTATCTTGAAGCTGTTTTTGCTCGTGGAGACAGAAAGCTCTGCAAGGTAATGGAGCTTGCTTGTGAGAAAGGTTTTCACTTTGATGGCTGGAATGACTGCTTCAGTCTTGAAAAGTGGCTTGAGCTTTTTGACGAGTGCGGAATTGACCCTGCATTTTATGCAAACCGCAAACGCTCTTTTGACGAAATTCTGCCTTGGGATCACATTGATTACGGCGTTACAAAGGATTATCTGATTAAAGAATGCAAGAAAGCGTATGAAAATACAACAACACAGCATTGCAGACTAAAATGCAACAACTGTGGTGCAGCAAAGTACGGGGAGGGTGTATGCTTTGAAAAGCGTAAGAATCTGGTTTAAAAAGGATTTTGAGTGCAGATATATTTCTCACCTCGATTTAAACCGTTGTATGCTCCGTGCACTTCACAAAAGCAAACTTCCTGTATGGCACACCGAGGGATTTAATCCTCATCCGTTTGCTACCTTTCCGTTACCGCTTTCGCTCGGCTTCAGAGGCGTAAACGAGTGTATGGACGTAAAGCTCGAAGATGATAATTATTCTTTTGAAGAAATAATTTCGAAGTTAAATGCTTGTCTGCCAAGGGGAATACAGGTTTTTGACGTAACAGAGCCTGTTATGAAAGCCGGTAAAATAGCATTTGCAGAATTTTCAATAAAATTAAGTTGTGAGAATACAAACTCAACTGTAATTGCCGAAAAGCTTTCAAGGTTTTTAGAATCAGAAAAAATCGAAATTGAAAAAAGGTCAAAAAAGGGTTTGAAAACTGTTGACATAAAACAGGGTATAAAAAGCTTTGAAATCGATGAAAAATTCGATTTTGTACTGCTAAATGTGGTTTTATCAGCAGGCAGCAGTGACAACGTTAATCCGAATCTGCTTGTATCTGCTTTTGAAAATTATTCTGCGTTGACCGTTGATGCTGATATTACAAGAATAGATTTATATAATTCCAATATGGAATTATTCAGATAGGTGACAATATGTTTGAATTTACAATCAGAGAAAATGCACTTTTAAATGAATTTAAGGATTTGTTTTCCGATTATGTCAATAAGGCGTACAAATTCACAATGAGCTATATTTCAAATCCCATTCTTGCAGATTTCCGTGAAAACGAAAGGCTGATACTTATTGTAATCAATAAATCGGTATTTCAGAATTTGTACAGCTTTATAAAGCTGAATGAAAGTAATATGCAGTTTGCGGCTTTTTCGTGCCTCGAAGGTGCAGTAAACTCAATGCGACTTTATCAGGTACTTTCACTAAATCCCGACTATATGTATGACTACATAACAAATTCTGATTTTTCACTTGATAAGTGTGAGCTTGAATTGCTTGAAAAACTGGAAAGGTATGAAAACAACGAAGAATTTTCTTTAAGAGAATTTGCAAAGGGCTTGCATAAAATGAACACCTTTGAATTTAAAAATTCTTCAATATCAACACAGCTTGTTGACAACAGCGTTTATCTCGGACTTTCCTGCGGAAAAACCGTAAGCGACGACTTGCAAAATGAAGTAAGAAAAAACCTTGTCGGAGCTTATCTTTCATTACAAAAACATACAAAAATGTTCTTCAACGGCGGCATTGATAACGAACTTGAAGAAACAGAGGACAATATCTATGCAAAGTTTCTTGAATATGTAAAGAAGTTTTCTTAATCTTTTCAAAATATTCACTTTATTTTATTTTAAACATCATATTCTTGTCACATTCGGGCTTTATTATATAATCACAGCAAAGGTAAAGAACAGACAACAAGAACTGATTTAGTTTTTTCATAGATTTTCCTCTCAAAATTGTCATAGTGACATCAAAGAAGGCCGACACTCGTCGGTCTTTATTTGATTTGGAGTATATTATGTTTTATTATTCTTTAAACGAATATTTAAAAAACATATTCGGCGAAAAGGTTTATAAAATTTCTCTGAACGGCGGTATGACTTGTCCGAACAGAGACGGAACATTAAGTACAAAGGGCTGTGTTTTTTGCAGTAAAGGCGGTTCGGGAGAATTCTCTGCCGATAAATTTCTTTCTGTAACCGAACAGATTGAGCAGGCAAAGAAGAGAATAAAGGCAAAATCTGACTGTAAACAATTCATAGCATATTTTCAACCTTTTACGAATACGTATGCCGACATTTCATATCTTCGAAAGATTTTTTATGAGGCAATAGATAATCCCGAAATTTCGGTACTTTCAATTGCTACACGTCCCGATTGTCTTGGAAAAGACGTTTTACAATTAATTGATGAACTTAACAGAATTAAACCTGTATGGATTGAGCTTGGTTTGCAGACGATTCACAAGGAAACTGCCGAGTACATAAGGCGTTGTTACGAGCTTGGAGTTTACGACGAAGCCATAAAAAATCTTAAAGAAATCGGCGTTACCGTTGTTACACATATAATTCTCGGTTTACCGTTTGAATCTAAAGAAATGATGCTTGAAAGCGTTAAGTACGCAGGGGAGAGAAGTGACGGAATAAAACTTCAATTACTCCACGTGCTTAAAGATACGGATTTGCTCAATGATTATAATGACGGATTATTTAAAACGCTGTCAATGGAAGAATACATCGATATTCTATGCGACTGCATAGAAATTCTGCCGAAAAATGTCGTAATACATCGCTTAACAGGTGACGGCGATAAAAAACTTCTTGTTTCACCGCTCTGGAGTGCCGATAAAAAGCGTGTACTCAATTCAATAAATAAATCTTTCAGAGAGCGAAATATCGTTCAGGGAAGTAAATATTCAGGTAATTAAAGACAGCTCCGATTATTTATCGGGGCTGTTTTTGCGTTTATTCCTATTTGATTTTATTTTCTTAAAAATATTATAAGCAAGCATAACTGCGGCAATTAATGAAGCACCAAGAGCAATTCCGATAATCAAAAGTCTTGTATTTGGATTATCAAAAGAATTAAGTTGTCCTATTTCATCATATGTAGAAGCCGAGGTTGTTTCTTCTGCCTTTTTTCGCTCACTTTTAGAGCCTGATGATTCACTTTTGCCTGTTTTATCTGAACTATTGCTTTTATCCGAACTGTTTTTGTCGGATTTTGAATTTACAGTTATTTTGGCAGAAGTGCATTTTCCTGCATCAATCGAATTAATATCGGAGTCAACACAATCGCTGACGAAAAAGTCGATATATCCTGTTCCTGACTTTACGGCTTTAAAGGTCAGAGTAAATATACATTCACCGTTATTAATATTTATACCGTCTGCATTAAGAAAAACAAGCTTTACTTTATCCTCAAGCTCGTTATATGTGATTTTTGAGCTGTTATCACTAACCTTTGCACTGCGAAATTCAAACATACTCTTGTCATAAGTAAATTCAAAGCTTGCGGCACACAGCTTTTTGTCACAGTCAGCAGTCATTGCAATTGTAAACAGCCTGTTGTTGTCACAATTACAATCGTTTAACACAAAATCTACTTTAGTTAAAGAAAAAGCAGTTATGAGTGAACCGTAAGATAACAGAACAACAGTTATTATCAAAATAAATAATCTGAATATATTTCTTCTAAATTTATGCATAATAAACCTTTATATAGAAATTTTGTTGTTTTTTGCAAACCAAACATTTTTCACACTGAATTCTTTTCCGTTTAAGTATTCAAGACTGCCTGCGTCATCACAAAAATTAAATCTGATTTTGTAACTGTAAAGTGCCTGATATTTAAAATGACTTTTAGATTTGTCAGCAAAGCCGTACTTGGTGTCACCGGCAAGCGGATGACCGATTGACGCCATATGTGCTCTTATTTGGTGAGTTCTGCCGGTCATTAGCTCAACCTCTACAAGGCTGTACTTTCCGTTATAATCAAGCACATTGTATTTTGTTTTGATTTCCTTTGAATTTTCAACCTCTTTTTTATGAACAGTAACCTTATTTTTACTCTCATTTTTCGTGATAAAGCCATGCAGAGTGTCACTTTCCTTTTCAGGCTTTCCGCAGACAAGACAGAGATAGTATTTTTCAAGCTCTCTTGTTTTCATTTTTTTATTAAGAATACGCAGACTTTCAGCATTTTTAGCCGCAATAACAATTCCGCCCGTGTTTCTGTCAATCCTGTTTACAAGGGCAGGGGAGAAGGCTTTTTCTTCATCGGGATTGTAATCTCCCTTGTCGTAAAGATAGTGCTGTACCCTTGCAACAAGAGAATCAAAATGATAATTCTTGTCGGGGTGAACAATAACACCCGGCTTTTTATCAATTAAAATAATATTTTCGTCCTCGTATACAATATCAAATTTAGCAGGAGCCTTCAAAAAGTCGTAATTCTTTTCCTCTGCGGCTTCAAAAAATTCGTCCTTAATGTAAAACGTCAGAATATCTCCCTCGTTAAGCAACGCTGAAATCTCGCACTTTTTGCCGTTCAGTTTAATACATTTTTTTCGAATATATTTATACATAAGTGTTTTTGGCATTGTCTTAAAATGCTTTTGCAAAAACTTATCAAGCCGCTGATTAGCGTCATTTTTCTTAATTTCAAGAGTTCTCATAATTACCTCCGCATTTAACTATAATTTTAGAATAAAACTAATAAAATTTCAAGATGTATAATCACACAAATATTCTTTTTGTATAGACTGTTAAAGGGTGATACGGTGAATTGCTACAGACAAAGAGTAAAATCGGCAGTATTTTTCGGCTTAGGCTTGCTTATTGCAACATTGCTGCCGTGCGAATGGGTGCTGATTGTAGCAGCCGCTGCACTTGTAATAGTAAGCATATCTTGTATACGGAGGTAAGTTTATGAAAGTTGTACTTATTGAAAGACCAAAATTTATATCAGCATTACTAAGGAGAATATTCAGGATTAAAAAAGAACATCAGACAATTTAGCAACTACAAAATAGATATGTAATTATTGACGAAATTTAACAATGTAAGATGTGCATAGTGACAAAAAGCTATGTACATCTTATTTTTATATTGTCTTTTTACTTAAAAGATTATATAATTATGTTGTTGTTCAGTTATTGGTAAATAATTGTAAAAATTTTAGGAGGTTAATTAACAATGAAAAGCACAAGAAAAGCTATAAGCGTTATTCTGACCGTATTAATGCTTATAACATGCGTTTCGGTATCTTTCACTGTAAACGCATCAACCGGTACGTTGTGTGACAAATACGCAACGAACCCGCAGGGAAAAATCGGAGTGAAAAAGACAATTACTATTGATGGAAGTTACAGTGATTGGTCCTCCGATATGCTCATTGCTCAAGGTGCAGCCTGGGACGTGGCAAACCACTATAAGGGAGGACATGAAAACTGCGTCCTCGATACATACGCACTCTATGCTGCGTGGGATGATAACAATCTCTATGTTGCATGGCAGATGGTAAACACAACAGACACATGGGCAAGAGAAGGCGACGGTCCTCTTTCTGACGGCGGACGTGTTCTTGATGTTCCGTTAATTCTTGCATTGAGCGTTGATCCGTCAAGCACATCAATGTCTAACAAAAATACAAACGGCGACCCTATCTGGGGACGGAAAATGGGACTTACCTTTAATCAGCACGTTGACCACCTGCTTTATATGAGCGGAAAGGTCGGAAACGGTACTCCCGGTATGTTTACTGCTGTTGACGAACAAGGTAATACCAACTATACTAACGGCTTAAAAACCTTTAAGGATAACGGTATTGAGTATAAAATGGCAGAGGGTAATGTTTGTGATTCAATCATTGGCTTGAATTATTCGGAAGATACCTCTGATGTTTATTCAAATGACGCCGACTGGGTTGACTATAAAACATTCAAAGGCTCAAGCGGTACTCATAACACAAAATATGACTCATTCTATGAGATTAAAATTCCGCTGTCAACACTCGGAATCAATTCAAGCTATATCGAGAACAACGGTTTAGGCGCAATGGTAGTAGCTACAAGAGGTGAGTCAGGTCTTGACTGTATTCCGTTTGATGACACTATGCTTGATAACACTACAGGCTCTTACGGTAGCGATGCAAGTACATCTCACGAAAAGGACGACGAAGATGTTATTACTTCTTCATTTGCAAGAATCGGTAATTTAGGCGGTGACGTACCTGTAACACAGCCGACTACAGCAAAACCCACAACTCAACCTACAACAGCTAAACCAACCACACAGCCAACAACAGCTAAACCAACCATACAGCCAACAACAGCTAAAACAACCACACAGCCAACAACAGCTAAAACAACGACAACACCCGTATCAAACACACTTACAGTAAATGCAAAATCAAATCTCTTTGCTACTAACACTGTAAAAGCAGACAGTAATGCAAAAACTGTTACTGTTTCATACGATTTACAGTCTTCTATGAAGCTTGTAAACAGTCAATGGTCGCTTTCGTATGATAATACAAAGCTTAAACTTGTTTCTACATCAAACGATTTAATGCCGAATGTTACTGACGGTGTTGTCAACTTTATGGACGGAATCGTTAAGGGTAACTTTACTAATGTAACTAAGCTTTATGATTTTACTTCATCAAAACCTTTTGTTAAGGCTACATTTGAAATTATTGGTAGCGGTTCAACTGACGTTACTCTTAATGTTCAGGAGCTTTCTGTCGGATATAAATCCAACAACTCACTTGTATATAAAAATGCAGTTGTAAACAGTATAAAACAAGACCTTTCTGGTATATCGGGATTTGAATCTTCTTCAATCACAGGTTCAGCTTCAGCTGTAACAGATGTACAACCGACAACAGTTTTACCAACCCAGGCTACAACTGCTAAACCTACACAGGCTACAACACAGCAGCCTACAACAGCAGCTTCATCTCTTACAGTAAACGCTACCTCAAACTTCTTCCCGGCAGCTTCGAAGACATATTCATCAAGCGAAAAGCAGGTTACTGTTTCGTACAAACTCAGCTCTGCTATGAAATTAATTAATTCCGAATGGGAATTAGAGTATGATACTTCAAAGCTTTCATTCAATTCTGCAAATATTGGCAATTTAATGCCTAATGTTTCTTCAGCAGTTATCTATGAAAATACAAAAGGCAAGATTAAGGGTAACTTCACAACAGCTTCACTTGTAGATTTCTCAAATGAATCTGACTTTGTTTCAATCACATTTGACGTAATCGGAAAAGGCACTGCTGATGTTAATCTCTTTGTGAAAGTTCTCGGTGTTGCATATAAAAAATTTGGCAGCACACCCACTATTGCTTATGTAGTAGATTTTGGTGAGATTAAGGATGTAACTTCGATTCCCGGTTTTGAAAAAGAAACTTATACAGTAAAAACAGTTTTTGATCCGCAAACAACTCCAACTACTGTTCCTGTTACTACAAATCCGACTGTTCCTACCACTAAGCCTACAGAGCCTACTACAAAGCCTACAGAACCTACAACCAAACCAACAGAACCTACAACAGTTCCTGTAACAGATACTTTAAAGGTAAACGCTACTTCAAATATTCTTCCTCCTGTTTCACAGGAATACGACAAAGATACTTCAACAGTAACAGTTTCTTATAAACTCACTTCATCTATGAAGTTTGTAAACTCACAATGGTGTCTTACATATGACAGCTCAAAGCTTTCATATGACCCGCAGAAAAATCCCGATGGTGTAATGCCTAATGTCTCAAGTGCAGTTATTAATACTGATTTGAACAATAGAATTAAAGGTGGTTTCTCAAGCCTTAGTTTATATGATTTTACAACAGAAAAAGACTTTGTAACAGTAACCTTTGATATTATCGGAACAGGTGAAACTACAATTGACCTTGATATTGAAATACTCGGTGTTGCTTATAAGGATAGCAACTTTAATGTAATTAAGGCTTATCCTGTTGATGACAGCAAGTTTATTGACATTACATCAACTCCCGGATTTGAGAATATGAAGCTCTCCGGAAGAATTACTCTTAATGAGCCGACAGAACACATTTTCTACGGCGATGTAAACTACGACGGCGTTGTTAATGTAGCAGATGCAACTCTTGTTCAGAAACATGCTGCTAATATTGTTAAATTGACTGATGATCAGATAAAAAGAGCTGACGTAAACTTTGACGGAGCAGTTAATGTTCAGGATTCAACACTTATCTGTAAGTTTGCCATTGGTATTATTTCCTCGTTCAAATAAAAAATATTAATCTGATGAGCCGACTGTTTGTCGGCTCATTTTTTGCGCCAAATTTTCTTATATGGTATATTTTGATTAATACTCTAATATATTTATTATATAAAATCAAAAGGAGAGATAAATATGGAGTTTAATCAGGAGAACCGAACGTTTAGCACCTCTGTTACGGTGCTTGATACGGTTGCCGAACAGCTCGCAGACGTTGACCTTACTCTGCCCGATTATTGTCCGGATATTGAAAAAATTCTCAAATGTACCCTCACGCCAAAAATCCAGTCAAAGAGCCTTTCGGGAGGTCAGCTTCAGATTGACGGAATTTGCGTTGTCAATGTAATGTACGTTGAGAGCATAAAAAAGACCATAAGATGCTGTGAGCAGAGTGTTAATTTTTCGCAGAGTTTTTCCGTTAAGGAAACGCCTGATAATCCCGTAATTATTACAAAAACAAAATCAGAATACATAAACTGCCGTGCTTTAAGCCCAAGAAGACTTGTAATGCATGGGGCTTTTTCGCTGTATGCTAAAGTCAAATCAAGTTCAAAGACAAGTATTTACTCATCAAAAGATTCAAGTATTGAATCATTAACGAAAAAAGTAAGCTGTACCGACCTGAAGTCTTTATGTCAGGAACAGTTCAATATTTGTGAAGAAGTTTCTGTAGCAGATAAGCCTGCTATTGAGTCTATAGTACGTTCATCAGTTGATGTAAGCCTGACCGATGCAAAGGCGGTAACAGGCAAGCTTATGATTAACGGAGAAATCAATCTGAAGCTACTTTACATTTCCGATGTCGAATCGGGAGAAATCGGAAAGATAGATTATCTTCTGCCGTTCAATCAAATAATTGATTGCGAAGGTATTGACGAAAAGACTATCAATAATGTTGAGTGCGATATAATGTCGTATGACATACGACTCAAAAATGATATGCTGTCTGAAAAGCCGTCAATTGTTGTTGATATTATGCTTTGCGTTACGGAGGAAGGCTACTTAATTGACGACGAGGAGATAATTGTTGATTCATATTCTGTAGAATGTGCCTCAAAACCGGAGTTCGAACAGCTTTCAATTTCAAACGAGGTTGCTCCTATATCTGAAACACAGATGGAGAAAATCTCTGTGAAGGTAGATAACGGTAAGATTACAAAGGTACTTGATATTTTCACCGACGGCGTTTCCTGCGAACAGAAAAATTCCGATAACGGATTAAAAGCCGGTGGAAAAATAAACATCTGCATACTTGCGCTCAACGAAGACAGTATACCCACAATTATTGAACGCAACTGCGAATACGAGCACACTTTCAATACTGCATCGGATTTCAATACATTAAAAAATATTCAGCCTCATATTTCAAGCATAAGCTACCGACTCGTTGATGACAATACAATTGAGGTTCGGTGTGAAATAAAGCTCTGCGCCTGTGCGGAAAAGGCGGAGCGTTTAAGAGCAGTTTGCGGTATGGAACTGTTTGAAGATAAGCCTATTGTTGCCGATAACTGTGCATTGACCTTGTATTTTGCAAAGCAGGGTGAAAGCCTGTGGAATATAGCCAAAACTCACAACACAAGGCTTGATTTACTGCTTTCGGAAAATTCTGCGGAAAACATAACGCTTGACAGCTCGCAAATGCTGTTGATTCCGAAAATATAGGAGGAAAATAATGGAAGAGAGAAACGTATATCAGGATATTTCCAGACGTACCGACGGCGATGTTTACATCGGCGTTGTCGGTCCCGTCAGAACAGGCAAATCAACATTTATCAAGCGTTTTATGGACTCACTTGTTCTTCCTAATATAAAGGACGAAAATATCTACAGAAGAACGGTTGATGAGCTTCCGCAGTCCTCGGCAGGCAGAACAATAATGACAACCGAGCCAAAGTTTATTCCGGAAGAATCGGTTGAAATTAACCTTGGAAACAACACTACCTTCAAAGTCAGAATGATTGACTGCGTAGGCTATATTGTCAACAGCGCACTCGGCTACAGTGAAGAGGATATGCCGAGGATGGTAAAAACGCCGTGGTCTGATAAAGAAATTCCGTTTGATGATGCAGCTGAAATCGGCACAAAAAAGGTAATCACCGACCATTCAACAATCGGACTTGTAATTACAACCGACGGCTCTTTCAGTGAAATACCGAGAGAGGACTACATTGAAAGCGAACAGCGTGTTATTAACGAGCTCAAGGAAATCAATAAGCCGTTTATCGTCCTGCTGAACTCAACCGAACCTGAAGCAGAGCACACAATTGCGCTTGCCGCAGAAATGTCAAAGCAGTATGAAGTACCTGTTCTGCCTGTCAGTTGTATGGAGTTAAGCGAAAATGAAATCAAAAGGGTGCTTGCACAGCTTCTCTTTGAATTTCCGATTCGTGAAATCAAGGTTGATATTCCAAAGTGGGTTGTAAAGCTTGACAAAGACCATTGGCTGAAATCGGTAATTTTCAATTCAATCAAAGACTCTGCAAAGAAAATTGAAAAGATTCGTGAAATTCAGCAGACAATTCACGAGTTGTCAGAGTGTGAGTACATCAACAATATTCAATTGACAAACCTCGACCTCGGCAGGGGAATAGCTACAATATCGGTAGGAATTGATACATCACTATTTTATAAGGTGCTTTCTGAAGAAACCGAAATCGAAATAAAAGACGAGTGTGAACTGCTTGAATGTATCAACAATCTATCCAAAAAGCAGAAGGAATTTGACAAGATTGCGCAGGCTTACGAGCAGGTAAAGGAAACAGGTTACGGCATCGTTATGCCGACAATTGACGAGCTTTCACTTGAAGAACCGCAGATAATCAAGCAAAGCGGCAAGTACGGAATCAGACTCAAGGCAAGCGCACCGTCAATCCATATGATGAGGGTAGAAACCAAAACCGAAGTAACGCCGATAGTCGGCTCGGAACAGCAGTCAGAAGAGCTTGTATCATATCTGCTCAAGGAGTTTGAAGAAAATCCCGAGAAGATATGGGAGAGCAATATTTTCGGCAAGTCGGTTCACGAGCTTGTGAACGAAGGCTTACACAACAAGCTTTCCAGAATGCCGTCAGACGCCCGCAGAAGAATAGGGGAAACGATTGAAAAAATCATCAATGACGGCTGTAACGGACTCATCTGTATAATTCTGTAACAGAATAAAAGTGCTGCTGCATCTAACTGCAACAGCACTTTTTATATATAATCTAATTTAATTACAGAATATCAATATGCTCACCGTTTAGAGCCTTGTTCATACTTCTTACGGCGCAGAATTTGCCGCACATTGAGCAGGTGTCGTCGTGCTCGGGCTTTCTGTCGTCACGAATTTTCTTGGCTGTTTCGGGGTCAATTGCACATTCCCATTGTGCTTCCCAGTCAAGCTTTCTTCTTGCGTCAGCCATTTTGTCGTCAATCTCTCTTGCTCCTCTCACGCCTTTTGCAATGTCAGCGGCGTGAGCGGCGATTTTTGATGCGATAATTCCCTGTTTAACGTCCTCAACATTCGGCAACGCAAGATGCTCGGCGGGAGTAACGTAGCAGAGGAAAGCCGCACCCGAAGCCGCCGCAATTGCTCCGCCAATAGCAGAAGTAATATGGTCGTAACCGGGGGCAATATCGGTAACAAGCGGTCCGAGTACATAGAACGGCGCACCGTTGCAGATTGTATTCTGAATTTTCATATTTGCCGCAATCTGGTCCATAGGCATATGACCGGGTCCCTCAACCATAACCTGAACGTCTTTTGCCCATGCACGCTTTGTCAGCTCTCCGAGTCTTACAAGCTCTTCAATCTGGCAAACGTCGCTTGCATCTGCAAGACAACCCGGACGGCAGGCGTCGCCGAGTGAAATTGTAACGTCATACTCACGGCAGATGTCGAGAATTTCATCGTAGTATTCATAGAACGGATTTTCGTTGCCTGTCATACACATCCACGCAAAAACAAGCGAGCCGCCACGTGATACAATGTTCATCTTTCTCTTATGCTTCTTAATCTGCTCAATTGTCTTGCGAGTGATACCGCAGTGTAGCGTTACAAAGTCAACGCCGTCCTGTGCGTGAAGTCTTACTACATCAATAAAATCCTGTGCAGTGAGTGTGTCGAGGTCACGCTGATAGTGAATAACAGAGTCGTAAACAGGTACAGTACCAATCATTGCAGGACACTCGCTAGTAAGCTTTCTTCTGAAAGGAATTGTATCTCCGTGAGATGACAAGTCCATAATTGCGTGTGCGCCCATATTAACTGCTTCCATAACCTTCTGCATCTCAATATTGTAGTCCTTACAGTCACGAGAAACACCGAGGTTTACGTTGATTTTAGTGCTTAACATTGAGCCGACTCCCTGTGGGTCAATGCAGGTATGAAGCTTGTTTGCACAGATTACAACTTTACCCTGTGCAACAAGCGGCATAAGCTCCTCAACCGTCATACGTTCCTTTTTTGCAACGGCTTCAAGCTCCTTTGTTACAATTCCTTTTTTTGCGGCTTCCATTTGTGTAGCATATTCTCTCATTTTATCAGACCTTTCCTTATATTATTTTATAGTTATGGGCAAGAGGACCGCTTCCTTTTCCAAGGTCAAGTCCTGCACTTATTGCACCTGTAAGATATTCCTTTGCAAGCTTAACAGAGCTTTCAACACTCTCACCAAGGGCAAGATAGCTTGCGATTGCACTTGACAGTGTACAACCCGTTCCGTGTGTATTCGGGTTATCAATTCTTGTACTTTCAAGCCATATTATATTTCCGTTGTGGAATAATACGTCATTTGAATCCTCAACACTGTGTCCGCCCTTACAGAGAACTGAACAGCCGTATTTATCGCTGATTTTTCTGCATACGTTTTCCATATCGGCTCTTGTATGAATTTTCATTTCACCGAGGATTTCAGCCTCGGGAATGTTTGGAGTTATGATGTCGGCAATAGGGAAGAGTAATTCTTTCAGAGAATTAACTGCTTCTTCTTTAATAAGTTTTGAACCGCTTGTCGATACCATAACTGGGTCAACAACAATATTTTTTGCATTGTATTTTTTTAAAGTATCGGCAATTACTGCAATCAGCTTTGAATCTGACAGCATACCTGTTTTGACAGCATCAGGGAAGATGTCACTGAAAACACAATCAAGCTGTTTTTGTAAAAACTCGGGACTTACTTCAAAAATGTCTGCAACGCCGGTTGTGTTTTGAGCAGTAAGAGCAGTAATTGCGCTCATTCCGTATACACCAAGACAGCACATAGTTTTTAAATCTGCCTGAATTCCGGCACCGCCGCTTGAATCACTCCCCGCAATTGTTAGTGCTGTTTTCATCTTGAGGTTATTTTCCATTTACAATCTCCTCAATTTTCTTTCTTAATTCCAATGTAGAATTATAAATATCTTTCTCGGCAAAAATTCCGCTTACAACAGCAACACCTGAAATCCCAGTTCCTTTAAGCTCAGAAATATTTTCCTTTGTAATTCCTCCGATTGCTGTAACAGGAATTTTAACGCTCTTGCAAATTTCCATTAAGGTATCAAAGCTCATTTTAACCGCATCGCTTTTGGTGCTTGTGCCGAAAACTGCGCCGCTTCCGACATAGTCGGCACCTTCTTTTTCAGCTTTAACAGCCAGTTCCATTGTCCTTGCTGTTGCGCCGATAATTTTTTCGTTGCCAAGAATCTCTCTTGCTTTTGATATGCTCATATCGCCCTGACCGAGGTGCACACCTTCCGCATCAACGGCTTTTGTAACTTCTACATTGTCATTGATAATAAGCGGAATGTGGTACCTTCTGCAAAGTGAATGTATTTTTTCGGCTTCCCTGCAAAAATCTTCAAAATCAAGATTTTTTTCACGGAGTTGAACAAGAGTTACACCGCCCTTTAAAGCCTGTTCAACCTCATCTTCAAGAGTTCTGCCGTTTAGCCAATGCCTGTCTGTGACTGCATAGAGCAAATATTTACTTCTGTCGGTTTTCATAGAATAACTGTCCTTTACTTTTTGTACAAGTTCCTGCGGATTGTCGCTTTTCATAAGTGCAGACATAACGCATACACCCGAAAAATTATTGCAATTCAAATTGCTTAATTCTGCAACAGAATTATCATCAATTCCGCCGATAGCGTAAACGGGTATATTTACGGCATTGCATACTTTACTTAATAATTCAACTCCACGTGGTGCAAGTCCTTTTTTACAGTCTGTTGTAAAAATATGACCTGAAATTATGTAATCAGCACCCGATTTTTCCGCAAGAACAGCGTCCTCAACAGAGTGTACGGAAGTACCTATGCTTTCAAAATTTTTGTGAAGATTATCGACTGCAATAAATTTTGAAAAAGGAAGTTGAATATTTTTGATTCCGAGCTTTTTTGCAACATCAATAAAGCTGTGAATAATCAGCTTTTTGTTGTATTTATCGCAAATCTCTTTTACTTTTTTTGCAAGCAGGAAGTATTCATCTTCCGATAAATCCTTTTCACGCAGAATAATTGCTTCAACTTCACTTTGCGCTATCATTTCAATTGATTGCAAAAAATTATTGCTGTGATGTCTTGCACTTACGCTTATAACCTTAAACATAGATATAATCACTCATTACAGGCTGCATACCGTTTTTGCAAAGTGCATCATACACTTCCTTAACGTTTCTTCCGTCCGAGATTTCAAACTGTTCGTCGCCTTTTTTTTCACCGTCACTATGACCGCCTATTCCTACGTCAACGCCTGCCGAAATTTTGGTAGCGGCAATCTGAACAATGTTATCACGGAAACGCTGACATTCACGAGTTGAAATCGTTATGCTTGCAAACGGCATAAACAGTCTGTATGCGCATATAACCTGCAAAAGCTGCGGCTCGTGAACGTCTTTGGGATTAATTTTGTCATTGTTTATAATCGGTCTTAATCTCGGGCACGAGAAAGCAATTTCAGCGTGGGGGTATTTTCTCTGAATGAGATAAGCGTGAATTCCCGTTGCAAAAGCGTCCTTTCTGAAATCCGAAAGTCCGAGAAGTGCCGCAAAACCGACGCCCCTCATTCCGCCCATAAGCGCACGTTCCTGCGTTTCAAGACGATAGGGGAATACTCGTTTGTGACCGGCAAGGTGCAAAGTTTCGTACTTGTCGGAATTATATGTTTCCTGAAAAACAGTGACGTAATCTGCGCCGCATTTCTGAATATAGCTGTATTCATCACTGTTCATCGGGTAAACCTCAAGTCCGACTACCTTAAAATATTTTCTTGCAATCTTACACGCTTCGCCTATGTATTCAACATCGCTCATCTTCTTGCTTTCGCCTGTCAGCAAAAGAACTTCCTGTAAGCCTGTTTTGGCAATTGCCTGCATTTCCTTTTCAATTTCTTCGTAATTGAGCTTTGCACGGTGAATCTTATTGTGGCAGTTAAAACCGCAGTAGACACAGTAATTTTCGCAGTAGTTTGAAATATAAAGCGGAGTGAACATATTGATTGAATTTCCGAAATGCTTTCTGGTTTCAGCCTGTGCCTGCTGTGCAATTTCCTCTAAAAAAGGAAGAGCGGCAGGGGAAAGCAGTGCCTTGAAATCTTCAATTGTTTTGGTATTGTGCTCAAGCGCCTGCAACACATCATTCTCTGTGTACTTATCAGGCTCATAGGCATTCATAGCTTCAATTACCTTGTCTTTTATATCAGAATCAATCTGCTCCATATCAGGCAGATATTCCATATGATTAGTTCTTTTCTCCATTATTCAGCCTCAGTTCTCAAGAAATCCCGTAAGCGGGGAAGATGCAGAAGCACCTTTTTCAATTACTCTGCCAAGTCCCGAAAGATAAGCCTGCCTGCCTGCCTCAATTGCCTTTTTGAAGGCTTCAGCCATCTGCGGAATATCACCTGCAGTAGCAATTGCAGTGTTAGCCATAACAGCAGCCGCTCCCATTTCCATAGCCTCGCAAGCCTGTGAAGGTCTGCCGATTCCTGCGTCTATGATAATCGGCAAATCAATTTCATCAATCAGAATTTTTATAAATTCCTTTGTGCAGATTCCCTTGTTAGAGCCTATCGGTGCGCCGAGCGGCATAATTGAAGCCGCACCTGCGTCACGCAGACTTCTTGCAACATTCAAATCGGGGTACATATACGGCATAACCACAAATCCCTCTTTTGCAAGAATTTCTGTAGCCTTGATTGTTTCGTAGTTATCGGGCAAAAGATATTTTGAATCCTTGATAACTTCAATTTTTATAAAGTTACCGCAACCGACTTCTCTTGCAAGTCTTGCAATTCTGACAGCCTCGTCGGCGTTTCTTGCACCCGAGGTGTTAGGTAAAAGAGTAACGTGTTCGGGAATGTAGTCGAGAATATTTGCAACATTTCCTGTTGCGGCACGTCTGAGCGCAAGCGTGATAATCTCTGCGCCTGCGTTTTCTACAGCTGCCTTGATAAGGTCAAGCGAATATTTGCCCGAGCCTAAAATGAAGCGTGAGTTAAATTCGTGACCTCCGATAATCAGTTTGTCATTTTCCATTTTCTTACTTCCTTTATACATCATATTTTCCGAGAATTATACGCAAAATTGCGTTTGCCTGATGGGCGGCACATATTGTAACTCTCGGTGACATCAGACCGTTACCCTTAACTGCGCCGCTTGTTTCATCACCGCAAAGATAAAAACGGTCTGTAATTTTTCTTGTGATTATTGTATTTGATTTTTCGGTGCCGGCCATACCCGATGCGGCAACAATGTATGCATCTTTTCTTGTTTCAAGAATACGGTTCACAAGCATAGCCTTGCAGTCGGGATTATCAAATGCTTCACATATAACATTGTCGTCTTTGAAAAGTGAATCAATGTTATCATCAGTCACTTTGACGCAGTCTGTTATTACATTAATGTACGGATTAATTCTGCTTATTCCATCTTTTATAGCGTCAGTCTTGTACAGTCCAAGGTGACAGATAAAATACTGCTGACGATTCAGGTTGCTCAAATCCACCTCATCAAAATCAATCAGATGAAGCGTACCTACTCCTGCTCTTGCAAGCATAAGCGCAATGTTTGAGCCTAAACCTCCAAGTCCTGCAACGGCAACACGTGTGTTTTTCAGCTTTTCAAAAACTTCCTGCGTGTGCCTCATTGAAAGCACGTTATCAATTTCACATTTGTCGGGAATTTTAGTGTTCATAATCAACCTCCTCCGACAAAATTTACAATTTCAACAACATCACCGTCTTTTAAAGCGGTATTACTGTACTGTGACTTTGGCAGTATTTCTCCGTTTAATTCAACAGCAATTCTCTGCGGATTAATTCCGTTTTCTTCAAGATAAGATGAAAGCACAATCTTGTCTTTTTCAATTTTTTCTCCGTTAATGCAAATCAATTTTATCCCTCCAAACAAAAACGAAGTATGCCAAAAGACACACTTCGTAAAAATACAGTTTAAGTCCCTACGCTGGCATTATCCAAATCAGGTATTACGGTCGAAATGTCAATTCATTTCCTCTCAGCCCATTCGAGCTCCCGTTTATATTAATTTATCTATAGTATATTCCTCTTTTTTTAAAAAGTAAATACCTTTTTGCCTAAAAACAAAAAATTCGTGCAATTGATTTCCTTTTGTGCTATAATTTAGTAGAAATATAACCTACGGAGGAAACAATGGAGTATACACAAATTTTAGCGCAACAGTTCAATATAAAAGAGGAGTATGCACATAACATAATCGCTCTGCTTGATGACGGCAACACAATTCCGTTTATTGCACGTTACCGCAAAGAAATGCACGGTTCAATGGATGACCAGCTTATCAGAGAATTCAGTGAAAAGCTTGAATATCTGCGTGGACTTGACAAGCGCAGAGAAGAAATACGTTCGCTGATTGACGGTCAGGAAAAGCTTACAGATGAGATTTCTGCCTTGCTTGACAAGGCTTCAACCTTATCGGAGCTTGAAGATATTTATCGACCCTACAGACCGAAGAGAAAGACAAGAGCGTCTGTCGCAAAGGAAAAAGGACTTGAGCCTATGGCGCTTGAAATTATAAAACAGGACAGCTCGTTCACTCCGAGTGTTACTGCAGAAAAATATATAGATGAAGAAAAGGGCGTGATATCAGCCGAAGAAGCAATTCAGGGTGCAATGGATATAATAGCAGAACAGGTATCCGACAGCGCAGAAATCAGAAAAAGAGTCAGAAATCTTACAACGATGAACGGCGTTGTATCTTCAACTGCGACCGAATCCGAAAAGGAAAGCGTATATACAACATATTACGACTTTAAAGAACCCGTTAAGAAGATAGCAGGGCATAGGCTGCTTGCAATTAACCGAGGTGAAAAAGAGGGCTTTTTAAAGGTGTCAATTGAATCAGACAGCGAAAAGCCGCTTAATATAATTTACCGCTTACTCGACAAAGGCACAAATCCGCTTTGCTCCGATATAATAAGAGAAGCCTGTACCGATGCATACAACAGATTGATTTTTCCGTCAATTGAGCGTGAAATCAGAAATGATTTAACCGATACAGCGTCAGAAAATGCAATGAAGGTGTTTGCCGTCAATCTTAAACAATTACTTATGCAGCCTCCCGTTAAGGGCAAAACCGTTCTCGGACTTGACCCCGGTTACAGAACAGGCTGTAAGGTTGCTGTTGTTGACGATACGGGCAAGGTGCTTGACACTGCCGTTATCTATCCTACACATTCGGATAAGAAAATTGAAGAATCAAAACGGAAGCTTTTACAGCTTATAAAAAAATATAATGTTGATATTATTTCTATCGGTAACGGAACAGCAAGCAAGGAAACTGAAATGTTTACGGCCGATGTAATAAAGGAAGCTGACCATACTGTTTATTATATGGTAGTAAGCGAGGCAGGAGCATCGGTATATTCCGCCTCAAAGCTTGCCGCAACTGAACTGCCCGAGCTTGACCTTACGCTGCGTAGTGCCGTTTCAATCGCAAGACGACTTCAAGATCCTCTTGCGGAGCTTGTAAAAATAGAGCCGAAAGCAATCGGAGTAGGTCAGTATCAGCACGATATGCCGCAAAAAAGACTCGGAGAAACGCTTGACGGCGTTGTTGAGGACTGCGTAAATTCTGTAGGCGCTGACTTAAACACCGCATCACCTGCACTCCTTTTGAGAGTTTCGGGACTAAATTCAACAGTATGCAAAAACATTGTTGCATACAGGGAAGAGAACGGAGCGTTTTCCTCTCGTGCCGAGCTTAAAAAAGTTCCGAAACTCGGACCAAAAGCCTTTGAGCAGTGTGCAGGCTTTTTGAGAGTTCCCGAAAGCAAAAATCCTCTTGATAATACGGGAGTTCACCCCGAAAGCTACAAGAGCGCAAAGGAGCTTTTAAATCTGCTTGATTATTCGGATAAAGAAATAAAATCAGGCAAATTCCCCGATTTACAGTCAAGAGTAAAAGCATATGGCACAAAAACACTTGCAGAAAAGCTTGAAATTGGTTTACCGACTCTTGACGATATAGTAAAGGAGCTTTCAAAACCCGGAAGAGACCCACGAGATGAAATGCCTGCACCAATGCTCCGCAGTGATATTCTCGACATTAAGGATTTAAAAGAGGGAATGGAGCTTAAAGGAACAGTGCGTAATGTAATCGACTTCGGTGCTTTTGTTGACATCGGTGTTCATCAGGATGGTCTTGTTCACATTTCGCAGATTTGCGATAAATATATCAAGCATCCCGGAGAAGTACTGAAGGTGGGTGACGTAGTAAACGTAAAGATTTTATCGGTAGACCCTGACAAAAACCGTATTTCCCTTACAATGAGATTTTAAGCAATAAACAACGGCTGATTTGAACTATAGTAGTGTCAAATCAGCCGTTTATTTAATTATTCAATATTCTTTTTATCAGGCTTTCAAATGAAGCTTCAAATCTTTCGTCATCAGCCTGCGTCCGCTTTTTAGGACCTTTAAGGTGATTTTTAATTTTAGACATTCTTGCTTTTTTTGCAAGATGCCTGTCCATAAGCAGACCGCCAATGTTGTCATCAGTAAAAATTTTACCCGATTGATGAATACAATAACCGCCTTTTGAAAGCACCATAGCCGCAACGCCGTAATCCTGTGTCACAGCAATATCGCCCTTCTGACACATATTCACAAGTGCAAAGTCAACAGCGTCAGCACCGGAGCCGATAATTTTTACTTCGCTGTAAGTTGTGTTCATAATGTGACTTGTGTCGCAAAGTAAAACAGTAGGAATATTATATCGTTTCGCAACTTTTTCAACCTGTCTGACAACAGGGCAGGCGTCAGCGTCAACAAGAATTTTCATTTATCAGTCTTCAATAGTAATTGTATTGATAACAGGCTTTTTGCCCTCTGCAACAGTACCGTTACTATCTGTTACGGGAGTTTCCTCGCAGATTTTATCAACAATTTCAATACCGTCTGTAACGTGACCGAATCCTGCATACTGACCGTCAAGGAATGTGCTGTCCTCGTGAACGATAAAGAACTGTGAGCTTGCACTGTCAAAAAGCTGTGAACGAGCCATAGAGATTACACCTCTTACGTGTGAAATGTCATTCTTAACTCCGTTCTGTGCAAATTCGCCCTTGATTTCCTCATCACTTCCTCCTGTGCCTGTGCCAAGCGGGTCACCACCCTGCATCATAAAGCCTTTAATGATTCTGTGGAAAGTAAGTCCGTCATAAAAGCCTTCTTTTGCAAGCTTTACAAAGTTTGTAACTGTAATAGGCGCAGTATCCGCATCAAGCTCCAAAGAAATTTTACCGTAATCCTTAATATCAATTACAGCGTTAATCTTGCCTGATAGAAGATTTTCTTCTGTAGAAGCTTCTGAAACAGCCTCTGTTGCCTTTGAAGAAGTTTCAGAGCTTGAAGAGCTGCCAGAGCAACCGCCTAAAACAGCCGTTGATGCAATTAAAGCAATTGCACAAATTAAGCTTACAAACTTAATTGATAGAGATTTAAAATTTGTTTTAGTCATAATAAATTTCCTTTCGTAAGTTAATTAAAAATATTTTAACATTTTTCACTCTTTAAATCAACCATATAATATAAAATTACATTTAAAATAATAAAAGTGCCCCGTACGCTATCTGCGTGTCGAGGCACTCGGTTGGCGGAGACGGTGGGATTCGAACCCACGGTACCAAAAGGTACAACTGATTTCGAGTCAGTCCCGTTATGACCACTTCGATACGTCTCCGTATTTATCTGACAAGTATATATTTTACTTGTTTTTCTTTTAATTGTCAAGTATTATTATTTATTAATAATCTTATATACTAACAAAATTGTGTTAAAAATATTGAAATTTTTATTAAATAATGTTATAATCATCCAAAAGGAGGCATGATTAATTGTGAAAAAAATTATTTCTTCGTTTTTAGCCTGTACACTGATTGTTTTCAGCTGCATTTCTGCTTTTTCGTTAACGGAAGGAGAAAGCGAATTTTGCCTGAAAATTGTTCATACAAATGATATTCATTCAAGAGTAATCGAAAATGAATCAGGCGGAATTATCGGAGTTTCCAAACTCAAAACACTTATTGACGAGCATACTCAGAATTCGGATATGAGCCTTGTGCTGGATTCCGGTGATTTATTCCACGGTCAGTCAATTGCTACACTTGTTAAGGGCGAGTCAATTGCGAAGCTTGCAGGTGCTTGCGGTTATGACGCTATGACAGCAGGCAATCACGACTGGAACTATGGCAAGGACAGACTTAAAGAGCTTGTAAATATTACAAATGAAAATGACGTAAAAGATTTTAAGATGCTTACAGGCAATGTAATTAATAACGACGGAACAAAGTTTTTTGACGATGAATTTCTTATTAAGACAACCGAAAAAAACGGTGAAACCTTAAGGGTCGGCGTTTTCGGCGTAATTGACCCGTCAATTTACAGCAAAACTTCGCCGACAAATGTTTCAGGGCTTGTTTTTACAGATATGAAGAAGTATTCTGACGAGGCTGTCGATTATCTTGAAAATCAGGGATGTCAGCTTATTATCGGTCTTACTCACTGCTATAATCCCACGCAACTTGCTTCGACAGTAGACGGAGTAGATTTGTGGCTTGCAGGTCACGAGCATATTAATCTCAATCAGACTGTTTCAACGCCAAGCGGCGAACAGACACTTGTAATTGAAAACGGCTATTATCTCTATCAAGCTGGTTTGCTGGAACTTGATTTTGACTTGAACGATAATAACGAAATTGAAAATCTTGAGTATAAAACAAGCAGTGCAGATTATTCTGTTTGTGCCGAGCTTAAACCCGACTCAAATGTCGAATCCCTGCTTGCTCAAATAAACAACGAGCAAAGCGTTATTCTTAATATGGTTGTTGGTTCATCGCCTACCGAGCTTGACGGCGTATGGGAACATTTAAGAATTGATGAAACAAATCTCGGCAGAGCTGTAACTGATGCATATCTGCTCGAAACAGGCGCAGACGTTGCCTTTGAAAACGCAGGCGGAATCCGAGCGTCAATTAAAAAAGGTGATGTTCTTTACGGTGACATAATCGGCGTACTTCCTTACGGAAACTATATTGTTACAAAGACAGTGACAGGACAGGATTTGCTTGAAATCCTTGAAACTTCAATTGATATTCAGATTAAAAGCATAGCCGCTAATGATTCCGGTGAATATGATGCGTGGCCGCAGAACAGCGGAAGTTATTTGCAAATCGGCGGTATGACAGTAGAATATAACATTTCAAAACCGTATGGAGAACGAGTTGAATCTGCCTTTGTCGGAGCTAAAAAGCTTCAAAGCGACAGCTACTATACCGTTGCTACCAACAATTTTGTAGCAGTTTCAAGCGTATATCCCCAACTTGCAACTAAAGAAGAAACCGGTGAATTTTCTGCTTGTGATGAAGCGTTGATTAATTTCTTTAATCAGGACGATGAGAAAATCTTAACTAGCGTTAATACTCCGAGAATGATTAAGACAACAACTCCGATTGAAACAGTGCCTTCAACATCATCTGTTTCACCTTCAGAGTCAACTGCTGTAGCTGCTGCGGTAACAGATCCAACCTCTGCAACTTCAAACACTACAACAAACGCTGTAAATAAAATTTCAACAACCGATACACCGTCAAACGGTATATCGACGGGTTCAGGCTTTGCAATATTCAGCATAATTACTGTTGTCATAATTTCCGCTGCATCTTTCTATCTTTTTAGAAGAAAACGGTTAATAAAATAATAGTTAAATTCAATTTGCGTTAAACACCGACAGGCTTTTAGCTTGTCGGTGTTTTCAATTATTTTTAACAAGTTGTAAAATATACTTGACATATTGCCATTTTGGGGTATATAATAATGTACAACAAGAAAAAATTTTACATAAAGGGGACTTTTATATGTCAGAATACACTATTGGTTTTTTAATCGGATTTTGTGTTGTTATACTCATATTTCTGATTATAGCTATTGTTTTAAAATGTAAAAACAATCATGCAACAGAATATGATGAACGTCAGCTTATTGCCAGACACACTGCGTACAAATATTCTTTCTTTACGCTTGTTTTTTACTGCATTTTATGCGGAATGATCGATATAGCTGACATAAAATGGGCAGAAACCGTAATACAGATGTTTCTCGGAATGTTTATATCAGTGACTGTTTTTGTGGTTATATGCATTTTCAAGGACGCTTATTTCGGTATTGAAAAAGGAAAAAGTAATATTCGTAATTTTTTATTTTTAGCTGTAATAGTTACTGTGATTCAGCTGTTTTCTTTCTTATTTAACATATTTATTGAAAAAGACTCAATAATTACAGACGGGATTTTAAACAGGAATGTAATTCCTTTAATGTGCGCTGTTGCATTTTTGATAATGATAATTGCAACGGTAATCAAACTCGTCTTAAACAGGAAAGAGCGTGAAGAATAATGAAAAATCTCCGCCTTAAAAGTGCAAGGGCAGCTCTTGATATTTCGCAACAACAGCTTGCCGAAATGGTTGGCGTTTCACGTCAGACGATTTCTGCTATAGAAAAGGGAGATTATAACCCTACAATTAATCTGTGTATATCAATCTGTAAGGTTCTCGGAAAAACTCTCGACGAGCTTTTCTGGGATTAATAATAAGAATTTGGAGGAAAGTATGAAGCTTGAAATAAAAAATATTTATAAAAGCTTTGGCAGTAAAAAAGTGCTGAAAGGCGTATCATTTTCTGCCGAAAGCGGAGAAGCCTTTGGCTTACTCGGCAGAAACGGAGCAGGCAAAACAACTTCAATCAGAATTTTAATGGACGTATTTGCTCCCGAAAGCGGAGAGGTGCTTATTGACGGAAAGCCTGTAAATTACGACAAAATCCGCATTGGATACCTTCCCGAGGAAAGAGGTCTGTATACGAAAAAGAAAATCATTGACCAGCTTGTTTACTTTGCAGAGCTCAACGGTATGTCAAAGAGTGATGCTGTAAAAGCGGTAGAATACTGGCTTAAACGCTTTAAAATGAGCGAACACAGAAACAAACGGCTTGATACGCTTTCAAAAGGAAATCAGCAAAAAATACAGCTTATTACTGCGCTTGCACATAATCCGCAGATTATTATTCTTGACGAGCCGTTTTCAGGACTTGACCCTGTTAATGCAATGCTTCTCAAGGACGTAGTAAAAGAGCAGATTGAAAAAGGCAAAATCGTTCTGTTTTCAAGTCATCAGATGAATTATATAGAGGAATTTTGCAGTAAAATCGGCATAATCAATAACGGCGAAATGGTTTTGCAGGGAAGTCTTCACGACATTAAACGCAATTACGTTCGTGACCGCCTTGTGGTAAGAACCGAATATCCCGAAAAGATAATTGAAAAGCTCGGCTCGCAATGCACTGCAAATGAAAGTGGAGAACTTATTATCAAGCTCAAATCTCCCGAGGATAAGCAAAGAAAGATGAGGGAGCTTACGGACAATTTTGACATTGACGAAATAAAGGTTTATGAGCCCTCTCTTAACGATATTTTCGTTCAGTACACAAGTAATGGGGAACAGGAGGATAAAAATGAAACAGTTTAAAACAATATTGAAGTTTGAATTGTTAAACTATATTAAAAATAAAGTATTTGTGGGAATAACAATTTTTCTCGTTGCGGCAATTGCAGTAGTTATGTTTTTTCCGCTTATAGCAGAAAGCTTTGGTTCACAATCTTCCGAAGCAACTAATTCAAAACCCGTTATGCTGATAGTCAACGATGCGTTTGATAATTCAGATATGCTCAAAGAGTCATTTTCATTGGCTTTTGCAGACTATGATGTTCAGATTACCAATGACGGAATTGACAGCGTAAAAAGCTTAATAACATCTGAAACAGCAGAATGTGCTTTTGTAATCAAGAGTGATTCAGAATATGACTATTATGTAAATAACAACTCACTTTATGATGAAAAAACAATGGTAGCAGACAGCGTTCTTCAGAACATTTATCGTGTAAACGCAATGGTTAAAAGCGGTGTTTCGCCGCAGAACGCTAACGAAATTATGAATGTTCAGATTGAGCACAACACTACGAGCCTTGGCAAAGATCAGATAAAAAATTTCTTTTACACATACATAATGATATTTGCACTGTATATGGTAATTCTTCTTTATGGACAGATGGTAGCAACTAATGTCGCAACAGAAAAAAGCTCCCGAGCAATGGAGCTTCTGATCACAAGTGCAAAGCCTGTCAGTATGATGTTCGGAAAGGTGATTGCTTCCTGTATTGCAGGTCTTATTCAGCTTGTTGCAGTATTCGGCTCTGCGTTCCTGTTTTATAATATGAACAAGTCGTATTGGGGCGATAATTTCATAATCAAATCAATCTTTGATATGCCACTTGACTTATTGCTATATATGCTGTTGTTCTTTATTCTCGGATTCTTTATATATGCCTTTTTATACGGTGCAATCGGCTCAACAGCGTCAAAGGTAGAGGATATTAATACTTCTGTAATGCCGCTTACGTTTATCTTTATAGCCGCTTTTATGGTTGTAATGTTCTCCATGTCGGCAGGTTCTGTAGATAATACTCTTATGAGAGTGTGCTCCTACGTTCCGTTTACATCGCCTATGGCTATGTTTACACGAATCGCAATGAGCACTGTTCCGATATATGAAATCATAATTTCTGTCGCACTTCTAATTGCCTCTGTTATCGGAATTGGCGTCATTTCAGCAAAAATCTACCGTGTTGGCGTGTTGCTCTATGGTACTCCGCCAAAGCTCGGCGCAATCCTTAAAGCAATCAAAAAATCTTAACAAAGGGAAGCCGACTATGAACGAAAATCAAAATAATTTTTCAAATAAAAAAATTAGAGCAATTTCAAATACTTCATCATTGCCTATACTTGTGCATTATATTCTGTATGTTGGCTTACTCGAGTTTGTACGTCCTCAGATTTTGTCACTAATGAGAAAAAGCGGAATTATTACAACAGAAAATTTCGATTTATTTCTCCAGTATTTTATAATATATTTAATCATTTTTCCTATTACAATGCTCGTGTTTTATTTAACAGGCGGCAGAAAAAATAAAATACACCTCAAGCACTGCATTCACAAACCCGAAAGGTCAACAGCTTGGATAACAAAGTGGTTAATAATAGCGTTTTCCGTAATAATGGTTGTTTCAACAGTGTCGTTAGTTCCACTAAAATTTTTAAAGCAAATTACCGGTTTAAATTTTATTGGTTCTGATGATCTGCTTTTCGGTTTGTCACCTGTTGCAACCGTCCCGAATTTTGTCGTAAATATTGTACCGTCAATTATTTTTGCACCGATTTTTGAAGAGCTTTTATTCCGAGGAATGATTTTTAAAAACAATCAGAAGCTCGGCGAGCTGTTTGCTGTTGTGACATCAGGAATTTTATTCGGCATATGGCATCAGCAGTTCTCACACGCAATATTCGCATCAACGGTCGGAATGTTCTGTTGTTATCTTTATTTAAAAACAAAATCTATATTTCCGTCTATGATACTGCACTTCTTAATTAACGGCAGAGCATTGATAATTACAAGTATCACAAGCGATATTGATTTCAATTTGTTAAAAAGCAATCCTATTGAAGGTGTTATGGATAATCTGTTTCCTATATTGCTTTTTCTTTGTGTATGTCTTGTTTTTGGCATAATAACAATAACCGGATTAGTATTTCTTATAATGGAAATTTCACATCACAAAGAGTCGTTTCGTTTTAGTAAAGGTGAATTTGAAATATCGAATGTCAAGAAATCGCTTGTATATTTTTCTGCACCAATAACAATAATAACTTATTTGTGTTATTTATATAGTATGATTACTCTTTTATTTTAATCTAACGTAAAAATACGCCCTCATTATCAGGACGTATTTTTATATTAATTCACTTATTATCGCATTTGAAACAAGATAACCTTTAGGGGTAAAATACACACAGTCATCATTAAGTTCCATATAACCCATAACAGCAAATTTTTTGATGTTTTTTATTTTGTCTTTCGGAAAATCTTCATTATACCTTTCTCTATATTCTTTAAAATTCAAGCCGCTTTTAAGCCTTAATGAAAGCATAATGAATTCTTCCTTATCACCACCGTAGCAGTCAAAATAGGTTTTATTCTCTATGAAATCTTCCATATTGCGGCTGTAGTAAAATCTTTTACCGTCAAAAAATGAATGTGCTGAAGGACCTATTCCGATGTATTCTCCGCATTTCCAGTAGTTTATATTATGTCTGCTTTCATAGCCGACTTTTGAAAAATTAGAAATCTCATATTGTTCAAAGCCGAGTGTTTTAAGATAATCGACCGCAAAAAGATAAAGCTGAGCCTGACTGTCCTCATCGGGTAATTCAAGCTTGTTCTGTATTCTTTCAAATACCGTTCCATTTTCAATCTTTAAAATATATGAAGAAATGTGAGTAACTCCGCAATTTGCGCAGAAGTCGATTGAGTTTTTCAGACTGTCAATTGTCTGATAGGGAATGCCAAGCATAAGGTCAAGGGATATATTTTTTATACCTGCTATTTGCGCCTTTTTCACGGTAACTTCTGCATCATTTATGCTATGTATTCGTCCAAGTGCCTTTAACTCCTGTTCAACAGCACTTTGCATACCTACGGAAATTCTGTTAAAGCCGGTCAACTTAAGTAAATCAAAATCAAGCGTTTTACCGGAATCTGGATTAACCTCAACTGTAATTTCTGCATCATCTGCAATATTAAAAAAATCTTTTATAAGACTCAGCAGATAATAAAGCCTTTCAGCTCCCAATATACTCGGTGTTCCTCCGCCGAAATAAACACTTGATACTGCTTTATCCGTTTTTGTACTCCATAAGCTAATGTTATTCGACAAAGTTTTAATATAATTATCGTAGTCATTTTCGCTTGCCCTGCCACTGAAAAAGTCGCAGTAAGGACATTTGCTTTTGCAAAAAGGAATGTGAATGTAAAGTCCGATAGAGTTGTTCATAAAATAACCTCGTAAATGTGTTTGAGCCGGAAACAAACGTTTCCGGCTCGATTTGGAAGGTATATGAAAAAATAGGAAAAATCTGTTTTTCAACCTTTTACACGATTATATTACAACATTTTAACTTTTTTGTCAAGCTTTTGTATTAATTTATTTTAAAATTATTTATTGCATTTTAGTTGACATATACCGTAATAAAATAGTAAAATATAAAATTGTGGATATATAATTAATTTAAAAACTGCTCCGAAAGGATAGTATTTTATGAGTTCTTTAAGAGATGAAATCAGCAAACGCAGAACCTTTGCGATTATTTCGCACCCTGACGCAGGTAAAACAACACTTACCGAAAAGCTTTTGCTCTACGGTGGAGCAATTAACCTTGCAGGCTCGGTAAAGGGCAAAAGGACTGCAAAACACGCAGTTTCCGACTGGATGGAAATCGAAAAACAGCGTGGTATTTCCGTTACCTCGTCTGTTTTGCAGTTTAAGTACAACGGCTACTGTATCAATATTCTTGACACGCCGGGACACGAGGACTTCTCGGAGGATACCTACAGAACGCTTATGGCTGCCGATTCAGCCGTAATGGTAATTGACGGCTCAAAAGGTGTTGAGAAACAGACAATCAAGCTCTTCAAAGTCTGCGTAATGCGCAATATTCCGATTATTACCTTTATCAATAAAATGGATAGGGACGCTAAAAATCCCTTTGACTTGCTTGAAGATATTGAAAACGTACTCGGAATCAATACCTATCCTATAAACTGGCCAATCGGCTCCGGTAAGGAGTTTAAGGGAGTTTTCGACAGAAATTCAAGGAAAATTCTCTCGTTTACTGCTAATAACGGTCAGAAAGAGGTTGAAAAAGAGGAGCTCACTCTTGATGACCCATCGCTTGAAGATACAATCGGCTATTACCACAAGCAGGATTTGTTTGATGATATTGAACTTCTTGACGGTGCAGGCGATGAATTTGACCTTGACGCTGTAAGAAACGGCAAGCTAACTCCTGTATTCTTCGGTTCAGCGCTTACAAACTTTGGTGTTGAACCGTTCCTTGAACAGTTCTTAAAGCTTACAACTTCCCCCTTACCAAGAGAAACCGTCAGTGAAGAAATTGACCCGATGTCGGAAGATTTTTCAGCATTCGTATTCAAAATTCAGGCGAATATGAATAAAGCTCACCGTGACAGAATTGCATTTATACGAATTTGCAGCGGTAAGTTTGAAAAGAATATGGAAGTATTCCACGTTCAGGGCAACAAGAAAATGCGCCTTTCACAGCCACAACAGATTATGGCACAGGAGAGAGAAATTGTTGACGAAGCCTATGCAGGAGATATAATCGGCGTATTCGACCCCGGTATTTTCTCAATCGGCGACACAATCTGTTCTGCAAGCCACAAGGTTCAGTTCAAGGGTATTCCTACTTTTGCCCCCGAGCATTTTGCGCTTGTACGTCAGAAAGATACAATGAAACGTAAGCAGTTTATCAAGGGAACGAGCCAGATTGCACAGGAAGGTGCA
>DPHV01000024.1:238465-238638 GCA_003521625.1 Ruminococcus sp. | reverse complement strand
CCAGATTGCACAGGAAGGTGCAATACAGATTTTCCAGGAGCTTGACGCAGGTATGGAGGAAGTAATAGTCGGCGTTGTGGGCGTTCTTCAGTTTGACGTTCTTAAATATCGCCTTGAAAACGAGTACAACGTAGACATAGTTATGGAATCTCTTCCTTATGAATATATCAGAT
>DPHV01000024.1:226429-238277 GCA_003521625.1 Ruminococcus sp. | reverse complement strand
CTTATGAATATATCAGATGGATTGTGAATGATGACGTTGACCCCAAAACGCTTGACCTTGCTTCTGACACAAAGCGTATTCAGGACTTAAGGGGAAATCATTTATTGCTCTTTACAAGCTATTGGAGCATTGACTGGGCACTTGAACACAACAAAGGACTTGAATTAAGAGAATTCGGCACAAACTAATAATAGATTCGGAGGATATATGCTGTACGATAAGCTTAAAAGTTACAAAGATAGCGGCATATATCCTTTTCATATGCCCGGACACAAGAGAACAGATATTACAAATGACGGTTTAATTCCGTATGGTATTGATTTAACCGAGATTGACGGCTTTGACAATCTTCACAACGCCTGTAGTTGTATAAGAGAGGTTGAAAACAAAGCTGAAAAGTTATATGATGTTAATCGTGCTTTTTTGCTTATAAATGGCTCAACCGGAGGAATATTATCTTCAATCCGTGCTATGACAAATTTCGGCGATAATGTTATTGTTGCCCGCAATTGTCACAAATCAGTGTACAATGCCATTGAACTTTGCGGAATTAATCCGGAATATATTTTACCCGAATATGATGAAAAATACGGAATTTTTACTTCTGTTTCTACTGAAAAGCTTGAAACACTTTTAAGTAAAAATCCCGACACAAAGCTTGTAATAATAACCTCACCAACATATGAAGGTGTTGTGTCGGATATTAAAGCTATTGCCGATATATGTCACAAAAACGGAGCTATGCTCTTTGTTGATGAAGCACACGGAGCACACTTTCCTTTTTCCGGAAAATTTCCGAGCGAAGCAGTAAAATGCGGAGCAGATGTTGCGGTTGTCAGCTTACACAAAACTCTGCCGTCACTTACGCAAACAGCATTGTTACTCACTGATAATTCAGAATTGTCTGAAAAATTGCAGGAAAATATATCTGTATTTGAAACGAGCAGTCCGTCTTATATTCTTATGAGCGCAATTGAAAATTGTCTTGACTATATTTCTGAAAACAAAACGGATTTTGAGTTTTATACAGAAAGACTTGAAGATTTCTATAGAGAAATAAAATCACTTAATAATCTTACTGTTTTAAACAATGATAAATTTTTTCTTAAAAATTGTTTTGCGTATGACTTTGGAAAAATAGTAATTTCAACTGCTGATACAAACATCAGCGGAACGGAGCTTGCAAAGATATTAAGAGAAAAGTATAAGCTTGAAACGGAAATGTCATACAACGATTATGTAATTGCAATGACTTCTGTATGTGATAATGACGAAGGCTTTAGCAGACTAAAAAAAGCATTGCTTGAAATTGACAGTACATTGATTAAAAGTAAAAAATCACATTCTAATTATAATTTTTCTGAAATACCAAAGCGTAGTTTTTGTTCATATCAAAAAAATAATTTTAAAGCAGAAAAAATCTCATTTCAAAATGCGCAGGGGAGAGTATCGCTTGAATACATCTGGGCATATCCGCCCGGAATACCTTTTGTTGTTCCGGGAGAAGTTATTTCCGATGAATTAATTAATCAACTCAATATTCTTTTATCGAACAATATCCAAATCAACTCAACAAAAAATTCTATACCCGAATATATATATACCACTGAAAATGATTGACAAATAAACAAGACTGTGGTAAGATTTATTTATAAATTCTTACAAGGAGAATGATTGCAATGAAAAGAATTAAAACTATTGAAACTCGTGACCTTAAGAAGAGCGTTAAGACAGGCGGCTGCGGCGAGTGCCAGACTTCTTGCCAGTCAGCTTGCAAAACTTCCTGCGGCGTTGCTAACCAGCAGTGTGAGAAGTGCTTAAGCGAGAAATAATTTAAATTTACTGAATTAAGGATTTAACAGCCGTTTTACCTAGGGAAGCACTGATTAAAGCGTGATTTATTCTGTGTTTCCCTAGAGGTTAAACGGCTTTCCTTTTGTCAAAACGGAGATAATATGATACACCAGTACAAACTTAACGGATACAATATAGTTCTTGACGTTTTCAGCGGCAGTGTTCATTGTGTGGACGAGCTTGCTTATGACGTTATAGAAATGTATGAAAAAAACGACAGAGATGCAATCGTCGGTGCTATGCTCAAAAAATACGCCGATAATCCAGAAATAACTGAGCAGGAAGTAAATGACTGCATTGACGACGTTGAAGAGCTAAAAGAGCAAGGAAAACTGTTCACAGAGGATAAATACGAAAATCTTGCATTTGATTTTAAGTCAAGAAATACAGTTATCAAGGCACTTTGCCTGCATATAGCGCACACCTGTAATCTCAACTGCGAATACTGCTTTGCAAGTCAGGGCAAGTATCACGGTGACAGAGCGCTTATGAGCTTTGAAACAGGCAAGAGAGCAATTGACTTTCTTGTTGAAAATTCCGGTAGCAGAGTAAATCTTGAGGTTGACTTTTTCGGTGGCGAGCCTTTGATGAACTTTGATGTTGTAAAGCAGATTGTCGCTTATGCAAGGAGCATTGAAAAAGAAAAGAATAAGAACTTCCGCTTTACTCTTACAACTAACGGAATGTTAGTTGACGATGACGTAATAGAATTTGCAAACAAAGAATGTCATAATGTTGTATTAAGCCTTGACGGCAGAAAAGAGATTCACGATAATCTTCGTAAAACCGTCAATGGTAAAGGAAGCTATGATATAATTGTCCCCAAATTTCAGGACTTTGTAAAAAAGAGAGGCAATAAAGGCTACTACGTTCGTGGTACATACACACACAACAACACCGACTTTACAAATGATATTTTCCATATGGCTGACCTAGGATTTACCGAGCTTTCAATGGAGCCTGTTGTCTGCGCACCTGATGACCCGTATGCTCTTACATATGATGATTTGCCTGTACTTTTTGAACAGTATGAAATTCTTGCAAAGGATATGTTAAGACGTGAAAAAGAGGGTAAACCGATTACTTTCTATCACTATATGATTGACTTAACAGGCGGCCCCTGTATTTATAAGCGTATTTCAGGATGCGGCTCGGGTACTGAATATATGGCTGTAACCCCTTGGGGCGAGCTTTTCCCGTGTCACCAGTTTGTGGGCGACCCAAAATACAGCCTCGGTAATATCTACGACGGCGTTACAAATACCGAAATTCAAAATGAATTCAAGCTCTGCAACGCATACGCCAGAGAGGATTGCAAGAATTGCTGGGCAAAGCTTTATTGCAGCGGAGGTTGTGCGGCAAACGCATATCACGCAACAGGTTCAATAAACGGAATCTATGAATACGGCTGCGAGCTGTTTAAAAAGCGAATGGAATGTGCAATTATGATGAAGGTTGCACAGGCTGAAGAATAAAAATTAATCGGCAGGTGATTAGCCTGCCGATTTTTTATATGAATATTCTCATTAAATTTGCTGTAAATAAACAAAGTATAATTCCTATCGCAGTAGGGAGCAGAGCAGAAACGAGAGTCCATTTCAGGCTTCCCGTTTCTTTTTTTATTGTCAGGCAAGTTGTTGAACACGGAAAGTGCATTACGCACATAATCATTGTGCAGACAGCAGTTATTACTGTCCAACCATTTGCCGAAAACAATTCAAGAAGTTGTTCATAGCTTGTGTAGTCAACCAAAGTACCGCTTGCCATATATGACATAATTATTATCGGGATAACGGTTTCATTTGCAGGAAAGCCGAGTATAAACGCCATAACTATCACACCGTCAAGTCCGATAAGCTGCCCGAACGGGTCAAGAAAATCGGTACAGTATGAAAGAACAGATGCATTTCTAATGTAAATATTTGCTGTAAGCCAGATAACAGCTCCTGCCGGTGCGGCTACTATAACAGCTCTGCCAAGTACAAACAGCGTTCTGTCAAGCATTGAACGTACAATTGTCTTTATAATCTGAGGCTTACGGTAGGGAGGAAGCTCTAACGCAAAACCCGAAGGCTCTCCTTTGGCTATTGTAAGCGACAAAAGCTTTGAAATAAGAAGTGTAAAGAGTACGCAAAGTACGATTATCCCAAGCAATATTGCCGCAACTTCAATTGATGACAAAATACCAAAGGCACTTCCTGCGAAAAACATCATAATAATTGCAATAAGCGTCGGAAATCTTCCGTTGCACGGCATAAAATTGTTTGTAAGGATTGCAATAAGCCGCTCCTGCGGAGATTCAATAATCCTGCAACCCGTAACACCGCAGGCGTTGCACCCGATTCCCATAGCCATAGTCAGGCTTTGCTTGCCGTGTGCGCCGCACTTTGCAAAGAATTTGTCAAGATTAAACGCAATTCTCGGCAGATAACCGGAATCTTCAATAATAGAAAAAAGAGGGAAGAAGATTGCCATTGGCGGCAACATCACAGAAACAACCCATGTCAGAGTTGTATAAACGCCGTCTATAAGAATACCGGTAAAAAACTCAGGCATTGAAAGTAACTCAAATAAATCGTACAACTCACCCTTTAGAAAATCAAAAAACACACTTAACCATTCACTCGGGTAATTTGCTCCTACTGCCGTTATCCAAAAAAGCAAACCGAAAAGCAACAGCATAAGCGGTATTCCTACTGCTTTAGAGGTCAGTATCTTATCTGCTTTACGACTTTTTTCGTTCATTGTTTTGTTACTGTAGAACACGGTCTGCTTGCAGATTTCTTTTGAGTTTTCTGCAAGAATTTCTGTGTTTTGCTTATGATTTTCCGTATTCAGAACATCAATATCCTTGAAATTTCTTTCGACCCTGAAACATTTCTTTTTTTCTGTGCAAATATCAAAAATTGTGTCTTTAAGCTCATTGATTCCGCCTTTCCGTGTTGCACAGGTGCAGATAACAGGTATTCCAAGATTCAGCGACAGCTCATCAATGTCAATTATTATCCCGTTTTTCTCTGCCTCATCACATAGATTAAGGCAAAGCACAGCATTTTTCTGTAGTGAAAGAACTTGCAAAGCGAAAGACAGATTTCTTTCAATAACTGTTGCGTCTGTAACAATCACAACGCAATCGGAGTTTTCATTTGCAAGAAATTCCCTTGTAACTGTCTCTTCCTCGGAAAAATCAATCATAGAGTATGTTCCGGGCAAGTCGGTAAACAAGAAAGTTTTGTCCTTGATTTTTGCTGTTCCCGACGAACATTCAACAGTCTTTCCTGTCCAGTTTCCCGTATGCTGATTCAGTCCTGTAAGAGCATTGAAAATAGTGCTTTTTCCGACATTCGGATTTCCTGCCAAAGCAACTCTGAAATCTGCTTTTATGTCGGTTTTTTCGCTCTTTTCAGTTACAGACGAATTTCGTGCAAACAAATAAAAACCTCCTGTTCATATTATAGGAGTTACTGTAATATATTTACTGTCTTTATTTCGCAAAGCTATAACAGCGTTTTTTACAAGATAAGCTGTCGGATCACCAAACGGACTTCTGTAAAGCGGTGTTATTACGGTATCTTTAAGTATACCCATATCATAAATTCTGTTTATGAGGCAATCCTTGCATTCTATCGAAGAAATAACTGCGCTTTTATCCAAAGGCAGATTATCAAGCGTGGTTTTATCTTTCATTATTCTTCACCAATTTCAACTTTTTGTAATATACTATTCCAAGTTTATATTTATGTTAATTGTTTTACTTTACCAAGGCAGAAATATGGTGTATAATTAGGGTAATAAAATTTATGACATCCCGTATATTTATTAAATAGGGGTGTTACTATGAAAATAAAAAAATTTATTTTTCCCTGTGTATGCTTTGCTTTGCTGTCTGCATTTGTCTTTTTAATGATTTCTGCAGCTCTAAATATAAAGGTTTCGGTTTCTTCCGAAAATGTAAAGTCAATGCCGACTATTGTGATTGATGCCGGTCACGGCGGGGAAGACGGAGGAGCAGTCAGCGACAGCGGTGTACTTGAAAAAGACATCAATCTTTCAATTGCAAACGATACCTCTGCGCTGTTTTATATGCTTGGATTTGACGTTACACAAACAAGAAAAACCGACATTGCACTTGATAACGTAGAAGATACAATACGCAAGCGTAAGGTTTCGGATATGAAGAAACGACTCGAAATATTTAATTCTTCAGAAGAAAATACAGTTATCAGTATTCACCAGAATAAATTTTCAGAAAGCAAATATCACGGAACGCAGATTTTTTATTCACCAAACAATCCCAAAAGCAAACAACTTGCAGACAGCATTAAATACTCCGTTAAAGGACTTCTGCAACCCGATAACGAGCGTGAATGCAAGAAAGCAGACAGCGGAATTTATCTTTTAAAAAATACAAACAATCCTGCCGTTATTGTTGAGTGCGGATTTATTTCAAATGGGGAAGAATGTAAAAATCTCCTCGACTCACAATATCAAAAGCAAATGGCTTATTCGATAACAGCAGGATTTTTAAGTTACTACAATACAGACTGACAGGAAGTGTAAAAATGGCTTCAAAAATAAAAAGCGTTTATATTTGTTCGGAATGTGGCTATGAATCGCCTAAATGGTACGGAAAATGTCCGTCCTGCGGTGAATGGAACACAATGAATGAAGAAATTAAAGATACCTCAAAAAACATTTCTGTATCAAAATCACGCTCTTTTTCAACATATGCAAAGCCGTATTCAATTAACGAGATTTCAACCGAGGACGAACACCGTTATGATACCGGAAGTAAAGAGCTTAACCGAGTACTTGGCGGAGGTATTGTCAAGGGAAGTCTTATACTTCTCGGCGGTGATCCCGGAATTGGTAAGTCTACTGTACTAATGCAGATTTGCCAATATATGGGTGATACACTCAAAATTCTATATGTCTCAGGCGAGGAATCAAAGCGTCAGTTAAAGCTTCGTGCAATTCGCCTTGGCGTTAATTCACCAAATCTATATGTAATGACAGAAACCGACGTTGAAATAGTCTGTGAACAGATAAAAACCGTAAAACCCGACCTTGTTATGATTGACTCAATCCAGACTATGAACCTATCAGAGTTGAGTTCGTCAACAGGTAGTGTTACGCAGGTAAGGGAATGTACAAATATGCTGATGCGTACTGCAAAAGGCTGTGATATTCCTATGTTCATTGTCGGTCACGTGAACAAGGAAGGCTCAATTGCAGGACCGAAGGTGCTTGAACATATTGTAGATACTGTTCTGCACTTTGAGGGCGACAAGCAGATGAGCTGTAGAATTTTGCGAGCAGTAAAAAACCGTTATGGCTCTACAAATGAAATAGGCGTTTTTGAAATGACGGATAAAGGCTTGCAGGAGGTTGAAAATCCATCTGTTATGCTCCTTTCGGGCAGACCGAAGAATGTTTCGGGAACCTGCGTAACGTGCACGATTGAGGGTTCAAGACCTATTCTTGCAGAAACTCAAGGTCTTGCAACGCAGAGCGGATATGGCAATCCACGAAGAATGTCTACTGGTTTTGACTATAACAGGCTTTCACTTTTGCTTGCAGTGCTTGAAAAGCGTGCAGGATATTACTTCTCCAATTTTGATACGTACATTAATATCGTCGGAGGACTTCGTGTTGACGAGCCTGCAATAGACTTATCAATCGCAATGGCGCTTATCAGCAGTCTTAAGGACACTCCGATTGATGAAAAAGCTGTTGTGTTCGGTGAAATTGGTCTTTCAGGTGAAATAAGAGCCGTTTCACAAGCGCAAATGAGAATAAATGAAGCTGTCAGGCTAGGATTCAATAAAATAATTATGCCTTATCATAACTTAAAAGGCGTGCATTGTGAAGACGCAGAGCTTATCGGCGTGAAGAATATAAGACAGGCTTTTGAGGCTATAATCTGATGAACACTTTTGTTATGTCGGACAAGTACCCTTGCTTTGTAAAAGAAATTGAAAAGTTCGGTCATACCGTTATTTCAAGCGATAGGATAGATATTTTTCCGTTTCCCGAGCAGAAACATGCTGATATGCAGATTTTACCGATAAAAAATGACACATTTATTCTTAACGAATGTACTGTTCTTGCCCCCAAAATACCAAAGGAAAGATTGATTTTTTGCAATAAAAAAGCGGGGAATAAGTACCCCGAAAATATTTTATTGAATTTTCTCTATCTCAATAACACATTATACGGAAAGCTTTCTGCAATTGATGAAAATCTGCTTGATTATTGCAAAGAAAATAACATTAAAACAGTCAATATAAATCAAGGCTATGCACGCTGTTCAACTCTTGTTCTGAATAAAAATGCAATAATCACTTCTGATTTATCAATTGAGAAAGCATTGAAAAAGGATGGGATAGAGGTTCTGCTTATTTCATCCGGCAACATTGTACTTGACGGCTATAATTACGGTTTTATCGGCGGAGCAAGCGGTAAAATTGATGATGACACCGTTGCGTTTTTTGGTAATATAGAAACGCATCCAAACTTTGATACGATTAAAAACTTCTGCATCAAGCATAACATTTTAATAAAAATTATCTGTAAAAATATGCCCCTGACCGACATAGGGGGAATAGTTAAAATATAAAGTAACGGCACGAAGTTTTACATTAACGTGCCGTTTTCATATTATTCAGAATTCTTTTTCTTAACTTTGGAAAGTGGATTAGAGTCAGCTGCATTTTTCATCTGTTCCGAGCTTAAGTGAGTGTATATCTCTGTTGTACCGAGATTCTCGTGACCGAGAACTTCTTTAAGTACTCTGACGTCAACACCGCCATGCTGATACATAAGCGTTGCCGCCGTATGGCGTAGCTTGTGACAGGAATAACCTTGTGCGTCTAGACCGATTTTTGCAAGATATTTATACACCATAGCCTGAATTGTCTTGACCGACATTCTGCGATTGTTTCGGCTTATAAACAAAGCCTTTTTGTCCTTGACTTCATCTACAGGACGTACTTTCATATAATCATTTATTGCATCGATGCAAGCAGAATTAAGATAAACAACACGCTCCTTGTTACCTTTACCGACAACTCTCATTGTGTTGTCAGAGCGTATGTCAGTATAATTCAGTCCTGCCATTTCAGAAACGCGCAAACCGCAATTGAGAAACAGCGTAATTATAGCATAGTCACGCTCTTTATATTTTCCTTCAACAGCGTTGAGAAGCTCAATACTTTGTTCAAGAGTAAGGTACTTAGGCAACGCTTTTTTACGTTTTGGTACTTCAAGCTGGGCAATAGGGTTATTAGATATAAAATGCTTTTTTGAATACAGAAAATCAAAAAAGCCTTTCAGACTTGAGCATTTTCTGGCTCTTGCGGCACTATGATTATTACGTTCACGGAAGAGGTAATCCATATATTCGTATGCATCATTGAGTGTAACGGTTTTTATCAAATCAATATCAACATCATCAATTTTAATATTCTCAAATTCTGTACCATCAGGAACAAGCTTTCGGGATTTTTTCAGGTATCTAAAAAAAGTACGCAAGTCAATGTAGTATTCATCTACAGTTTTTTTAGATTTTATCTTTATAGTTTCAAGATAAAACAAATATTCTTTAATAATCTGCGGAGCTTCATCACGAAACGAAACAGCCATAAAATCACCGCCTATAAAAATTCTGCAAAAATCAGCCTACATATTATTTTTAATTAGAAAATATAAATTTATATTCTAACGATTTATCATGATTATAACATAAAAAGGTGATAGGATAATTCCAATATAGAATATTATACAAAATGAATATTTTGTATAGTTCGGGGAAGGAGATATTTAAAATTAACTAATAAAAGCCTATAGAAAGCTTTTTCTATAAATAGCTGATGCATCAGCAGTATTTATTATAATCTCCGTTCCGCGGTATCGGATGAGCTAGTCCCAGTACATTAGGCCATAAACCGGTATCGTCTATGATAAATTCCATAATCATTCCCATATGTGTGTGCAGATGTCTGAACTGCGCAAGTATCAATGTGAATTTTGTATATTCGCAATTGTCCGAATAATCTAACAATTCTTCATCAGTGAGCTTTGATATGTAGTCTTTAATTTTAAACTCAATCAGATTAAAATAATTATCAATGTCATCACGTGTCAGAGTTTTATCAGGCGTTACATCAAGATTATTCAGATTTTCCGAATGAATGCTCGGTTCACGGAAATTTTTATCACGTGGATTTATAAACCACAAATCAAGTGAATGCAATGTGTGATAAATATGTTTCCAAAGCGGCATATCACAGTATTCTAACTGTCCGGTACACAATATATTACATTCTTTACTTCCCAGAGGGCTCTTTTAGTCTGGTCAGCTATTATTTCATTTATTGTATTCTGTTTCATTTTTCCTATCCTCTATTTGTTAAATATTTAACAATCTTAAATTAATTCTATTTTACTGCAATATTCGTCAGAAAACGTGTTTTCATATATACTGTAGTATTCTTCATAAGTTACATCACAATTGCGCGTCAGAATTTCCATTTCAACGCCTATAAGGTTTACTTTAAAAGGCATTACAGACATTCCGTTTTTGAGATAAAAAGCTTTCCTGCGTTTTCGTTCTTCCAAATTATCAGAATCAATTTCAGTGTTTTCAATTTCAAGAATAAAACGTTTATTTTTATATCTTTCAAAAAGCATTTTTAAAGCAGTCGAGCCTACATTCTGTCCTCTGCTTTCGGGCGCAATAGCAAAATAATCAAGTAACACCATATCGTCGTGTAAAATCATAATTGCAAAACCAAGGAAATTGCTATTATCGTTTTGTATTGAAATTATTTCTATTGAGCCGTTATTGCACTTTTCTAATATTAAATCAAAAGGTTTTCTCTCATTTTTAGGGAAAGCAGTAAGATATAAATATTCAATTTCTTTAAGGTTATCTTTATAGTTAGTATCAAATTTCATAATAAAACGTCCTTAACATTATCAGAGATAACCTCATTATAGCAGAAAACAAAATAAAATCAAATCAACAAAAACAGCAGACCGCATTTTAAAACGGTCTGCTGTTTGCAGTAATATAAGAAAATGTTTTAAATTAGCAAACACCCTGTGCTATCATAGCATCTGCAACCTTTTCAAAGCCTGCGATGTTAGCACCTACAACGTAGTTGCCCTCATAGCCGTACTTCTTTGCAGCTGTTGCGATGTTGTTATAGATATTAACCATAATGTCCTTAAGCTTAGCGTCAACCTCTTCAAATGTCCATGAAAGTCTCATTGAGTTCTGGCTCATTTCGAGAGCTGATGTAGCAACACCGCCTGCGTTTGCAGCCTTACCGGGAGCAAAGAGAAGTCCTGCATCCTGAATAAGCTTTGTAGCCTCAAGAGTTGTAGGCATATTAGCACCCTCTGCAACAGCATAGCAGCCGTTAGCGATAAGTCTTTTAGCGTCTTCTTCGTTAAGCTCGTTCTGTGTAGCGCAAGGTAAAGCAACATCGCACTTAACAGACCAGTCGAACTTGCCTTCGTGATATTCAGCGTTAGGACGATAGTTCTTATACTCTGTAAGGCGCTGTCTCTTAACTTCCTTGATTTCCTTGATAGCGTCGAGGTCAATACCCTCTGCATCGTAAATCCAGCCTGTTGAATCAGACATTGTTACAACCTTTGCACCGAGCTGTGTAGCCTTCTGAGTGGCATAAATAGCAACGTTACCGGCACCTGATACACAAACTGTAGCGCCGTTGATGTCCTTACCGTTATCCTTAAGCATTGCTTCTGTAAGATAAAGGAGGCCGTAGCCTGTAGCTTCTGTTCTTGCAAGTGAGCCGCCCCAGTTAAGACCCTTACCTGTGAGAACGCCTTCGTAAACGTTCTTGATTCTCTTATACTGACCGAACATATAACCGATTTCACGAGCACCTGTACCGATGTCACCTGCGGGAACGTCTGTGTTAGCACCGATGTGTCTGCAAAGCTCTGTCATAAAGCTCTGGCA
>DPHV01000024.1:115739-226215 GCA_003521625.1 Ruminococcus sp. | reverse complement strand
GCTCTTGCCCTTGGGGTCAAAGTCAGAGCCACCCTTACCTCCGCCGATAGGAAGACCTGTAAGAGAGTTTTTGAAAATCTGTTCAAAACCAAGGAACTTGATTACGCCGAGATTAACAGAGGGGTGTAATCTCAAGCCGCCCTTGTACGGACCGATTGCACTGTTGAACTGTACTCTGAAACCACGGTTAACCTGAACCTTGCCGTTGTCGTCAACCCAGGGTACTCTGAACATTACTACTCTTTCGGGCTCTGTGATTCTTTCAAGGATTCCTGCTTCTTCGTACTTGGGGTTCTGCTCAAATACGGGTTCAAGAGAAGTAAGAACCTCGGTTGCTGCCTGAATAAATTCCGGCTCATTTGCATTTTTTGCTTTCAGCTTTTCAAGCTGTTCACTTACATACGACATTGTATGTTCCTCCTTAAATTTAATACACAAAAAATCCTTTGTCTTATAGCACAATGCACTTTAATCATTTGCTTATCCGACTTTCTTATAATACTATATTTTTTAGAATTTTGCAACAATAATTATAACTTTCTTGCAAAATTTTCCAATTTTTTTTAATTTTATTAATTTTAATTGAATTTTCTGCAATTTTAAATAATAAAATCGCAATGATTTTTTAAAACAAAACTGCATTTTTAGTCTCATAACCAACTTTCAACATTGTCATTGTGTTTTGTATAATTAACGAATTTGATTTTAACATATGTATCAACATAAATATTAGTTGCAATCAGACATATTAACATGTTATAATTATGTTAATAATACAAATAGTAATATTTTTGAGGTGGATTTATGGATTATTGCAAACGATTAAAAGAACTTCGTATTAAAAACGGATACACCCAACAGCAGATTGCATTTATTCTTCACACACGTCAGGAGCAGTACAGTAAATATGAAAGCGGAAAACGTGAACTTCCTATTCGGCATCTTATTGCATTGTGTTGTCTGTATAAGGTGTCAAGTGATTATGTGCTCGGAATAGAGAAGTTTGTAAAATAACCTCTCTCCCCTTTCAGACATAAAAAATATTATTTTACTACAGATAAAGTACAGACGAACCTGATATGATAAAAACAGAGGTGAAAATGATGTACAAGATACTTCTTGTTGAGGACGATAAGAACATAAGCGAAATGCTGTGTGATTATTTCACAGAGAAAAGCTCAAATAAAATTATAATTGACGTTGCCGATAACGGTAAAAAAGGTGCAGATATGGCTTACGAAATCACTTATGATTTACTTCTGCTTGATATTATGCTCCCACAGCTTGACGGCTTTGAAATCTGTAAAGAGGTAAGGCGTTTCAGTGATGTGCCGATTATGTTCATAACAGCAAGATGTGCACAGGAGGATATTTTAACAGGCTATGCACTCGGCTGTGACGATTACATTGTAAAACCCTTTTCCCTGCCTGTGTTCTACAACAAGGTAAATGCGCTTATTAAGCGTTCAAAAGGACTTGTTCGTTCCCCTCTGTTGAAATCGGGAACGCTTTCGCTAAATCCGAATAACGGTATTGTAGTTTCAGATGAAAGAGAAATTAATCTGCCTGCAAAGGAATATTCCATTCTTAAAGCTTTGCTTGAGAACAAAGGCTGTGTAGTTTCAAGGGAATCTCTTATAAAAGCAGCTTGGGGTTACGACAGCGAGGTTGACGAACGTGCACTTGACACTCACATAAAAAATCTCCGTAAGGCACTCGGAGATAACTCAAAGATGATTAAAACGGTTGTTAAGCGTGGCTACAGGATAGGTGAAAACTGATGAAAAAGAAACTTTCTAAACAAAAACGCAGGCTGTTTATCAGCATAGCGGCGTCAATGCTTGTGTTAAGCATAATAGTGTATGCTGTCTTTGCAGTAACAACATATTATTCAGAGCTTGATTTACTTACAAGCAATTCTGCTTCCTCTTTTCATCAGGCTACAATAAATATGCAGAATTACGACAACGGCAACTGGGGAAACTATTTTTTAAACAGAAAATATGATAAAGATTCCGATGAAATTTGCGACAATTATGAAGTTGACAAACAGTTAATTGATGTTGACGAACAAATTAAAATTGTAGACAATGAAACCGGAGCGATACTTTGTCAGACAGGAAATGCAATATCAGTGGCATTTGAGGGGGACTTAGTAAACGAAGATGACAAAACATCAGAAGACGAGGATTCAATAGTTATTATTGAAAATGACTATATCACCGGTTTTGGCTGTATCGAATTTGAACGCTTCAGAAAATCAATGACGGACAAACAATACAGTGATATAATGGAGTATCTGACAAAGAAAAATGCAGGAAACGGCGAATACTACGAGCTTTTATGTTCCGAATACTACATTGATAAAAGTTATTTACAACCTAAAAGCGTTGAAATTGTACAGACGAGCGAGGATAACGACTGGTATGCACAGGACAAGGTTATAAAGCATTACGAATTAAAACCTACACTTGCAGATGAAAAAGCTAAATTATATCATCAGACAGAAATGCACAGAAATGTTATTGACGATGATTTTGTATTCGGAAAATACAGAGCGAGCACTGCATTAGACGAGTACTACGACTATAAAAAGAATACTTATTATACTAATGCAGTACATACATATACATATGAGAATAGATACGGAGAATACGAGACAAATACAATCGTAAACGTTGCACCGTTTACGTATATATACTCGAACTGGGAACAAATGTCAGTAAAGCAATACAACTCCGAAGAAAACATTTCTATCAGTTGCAACTATGCACGAAAGTTCAACGTGCTTGAAAGCTGTTCCGATAAACTGATTTTTATGCTCGTATTTATCCTTGTTGTATTCCTGATAGCAGGCATAATCATTGGTTCAGTAACGTGGCAAACTCTTAAAAAGCAGATTGAACAGGAAAACCGATTGAGAACTGTAACAAATGCAATGGCGCACGAGCTTAAAACTCCGCTTTTTATAATCAGCGGATATTCGGAAAATCTTGAAGAAAATGTAAACACCGACAAGAGAACGCATTATTGCGAGGTTATAAACGAGCAGACAAGGTCAATGAATATGCTTGTTTCAAAAATGCTTGACTATTCAAAGCTGGATTCTGCAAGCTTTAACTTAAATATTCAGAAATTCAACCTTACACAGCTTACAAGAAAAATCCTTGAAATCTATATGATTTATGATATAAAGCTTGAAAGTAACGGAGACGTAAATATCAAGGCTGATAAGAAGCTTATCAGGAGCGTAATAGAAAACCTTGTAGACAATGCAGTCAAGTATACGACAGATATTAATGAAATAACCGTAAAAATAACAAGCAAGAGCTTTTCCGTGAGCAATCCTTGTGAGGAATTAACAAAGGACGAAATCAAGGATATGTGGCAGCCTTATCATCGCAAAGCAGAACATAATAATATTGAAGGTCACGGACTTGGTCTTGCAATGGTTAAGAATATACTTGATCTCCACAAATTTAAATCAGGTGCAAAGTATATGGATGGAACAATCACTTTCTACTTTGATTATTAATTTTGGCATAATAAAACAGAGCCTTGGAATTACCGAGGCTCTGTTTTGATTTATGAAATTATATTTTGTTATTCTTTCTTATCAGTAACTTCTTTTTCAAAGTTTACAGCATCTGCCGCATTCTGACTGTTAAAGTTAAAATCCTTGTCAGGGAAAATTGCATTCAGGATAATACCGGCAAGAGAAGCAACTGCAAGAGGTGAAAGTGTAATTGTTGCACTGCCGATTGCAAAGCTTACTGTGTCAGCAGAAAGGCCGAGAGCACATACAAGAATTACAGCGGCAACAATAAGATTGCGTGATTTTGTAAAGTCAACCTTGTTTTCAACAACATTTCTTACGCCGATTGCAGAAATCATACCGTAAAGTACGAATGAAATACCGCCGATTATGCAGCTCGGGATTGAGCCGATAATTGCGCTGACAACAGGGAAGAACGAAACGCCTGCCGCAAAAACAGCCGCAATTCTGATAACCTTGGGGTCATATACTCTTGTAAGAGCAAGAACACCTGTGTTTTCTCCATAGGTAGTATTTGCAGGACCGCCAAAAAGTGAAGCCATAGTAGTTGCAAGTCCGTCGCCAAGAAGTGTTCTGTGCAAGCCGGGATTCTCTATGTAGTTTTTGCCTGTCGTTGAACCTATTGCGCAGATGTCGCCGATATGCTCCATCATAGTTGCAAGAGCGATAGGAACAATAGCAATAATTGAGGATGCAATAAGTGCGCCGTTTGAAAAGTCTACGCCGCCGAATACTGTCTTTTCCCAGATTATCGGAATGCCGATAAGACCTTCACTGCCGAAAATATTACCCTGTGAAATATTTGTAAAAATAGTATTGAGCTTTGAAAAATCAAATATTGCTGTATACTGACCTGTCGCCTCGTTAAAGCCACCCGAGAATAGCCACGGTAAGTCCTGAATAAGCTGTGGATTTGCTTCTCCGATAAAGTAAAGAACCAAGCCTACGGCATAAGAAATAACAAGTCCGAGAATAATAGGAATGATTTTAGCCATTCCCCTGCCCCATATGTTGAACACAACGATTACAGCAAGTGCAACAAGAGCAAGAATCCAGTTTGTTGAGCAGTTGCCTACAGCCGAGGGTGCAAGTCCAAGTCCGATAGCTATAATAATCGGTCCTGTTACTACAGGTGGAAAAAAGCGCATTACCTTGTTGATGCCTACAGTTTTAATGATAGCCGCAAGAACAAAGTACAAAAGGCCTGCACACGCTACGCCCAGACACGCATAAGGAAGCATTGAATTCGGATCTTCGGGATTTAAAGCCTTAATAGCCGCATAACCGCCGAGAAAAGCGAATGACGAGCCTAAAAATGCAGGAACCTGAAATTTTGTCAATAAGTGGAACAAAAGCGTACCCAGACCTGCCATAAGCAATGTGGTTGAAATATCAAGCCCTGTGATAATCGGTACCAGAATAGTTGCGCCGAACATTGCAAACATATGCTGAACTCCGAGCAATATCATTTTAGGCTTGCCAAGTGTTTTGGCGTCATAAATGGCGCCGGTGTTTTTTTTCATTGAAATCCCTCTTTCTTGTACGTTTTCTATTATTATAATTCCAATTGATATAAAAAGCAACATTAATTTTATAAATCAAGAAAAAATACAGAGTAATATTGACAAATTTCCTGCTTTTTAGTATTATTATTTTATATATATGACGCACAATTTATTATATGAAATTTGTGTGACTGTATAAATTTATTTGGAGGAATTTAAAATGTCAGTCTGCTATATGACGCATCCGCTTATAAAGCATAAGATAACACTGATGCGTAATGAAAAAACATCAACAAAGGAGTTTCGCAATCTTGTCGAAGAGGTAGCGATGCTTATGGGATATGAAGCTCTGTCAGATTTACAGATGATTGAAACTACAGTAAAAACACCGATTGAAGAAACAAAACAACCTGTAATTGCCGGAAAAAAGCTTGCAATTGTTCCTATTCTGCGTGCTGGTCTTGGAATGGTCAGCGGCATTCAGGCACTCGTACCGTCAGCAAGAATAGGTCACATTGGTCTTTACCGTGACCCTGAAACACACGAACCACACGAGTATTACTGCAAGCTTCCCGAACCGATTGAAGAACGTCAGATTGTTGTTGTTGACCCAATGCTTGCAACAGGCGGCTCGGCAATTGCGGCAGTTGATTTTATCAAACAGCATGGCGGCAAGCAGATTAAGTTTATGTCAATTATCGCCGCTCCCGAAGGCGTTAAGGCACTCACTCAGGCGCATCCTGATGTTCAACTTTATGTAGGCTGTTTAGACCGCTGTTTAAACGAAAACGCATATATCTGCCCCGGTCTTGGAGATGCAGGAGACAGAATCTTCGGAACAAAATAAACTTAACAGATAAAAAGCTGTAACAAACCTGTTTTCAAGGTTTGTTACAGCTTTTTTAATTATAATGTCAGAATTCCCGAGCATAACGAAGGAACAGAAAACAAAATTATAACTAAAGTAATCATATGCTATTTAGATAAAAATTCTGTTTTAATCTGTTATACTACATAAACTACAACAATCGTAATAAGTTTTAAAAAATAATTTGACTAAAATAATATACAGACCGAGTTAAAATTGCAAAAAACCGTCTGTATATATTATCTATGATTTCAAGTCGATTTGTCTTACCATATCTCTGACTTTAAGTACAAACGAAGGTGAAACGGAGAGTTCATCAATACCCATACGAAGGAATCTTTCGGTAAGTGTTGTATCTGCGGCAAGTTCACCGCAAATGCCAATCCACCCTCATTAATTACTCCAGTAAGGTTATATGCTTCAAGAGTAGTCGGGTTTGTAAAGGAACTTCCTATTCCGAGAAGCAGACCTGCAATAGGAAGCAATGCAATCGGCAGCATAAACGACCGACCGACTCGCTGTAATACTCCAAAAACCTTATCCTTCATAATATTCCACCTCCGTTTTATTATGTACAAAAATTCTCTTAATTCATATTTTTAGCAATAATTCTCATAGTATTTATAAAATTTATTTTTATATGAAATCAAGAAAAATCTTGTTTATGTATATTATATAAAACGAAGTGCAACAAAAAACGCTGTTTTTCTAAAATTTTTAAATTTTTTACAAAAATATGATGTTTGTATAATTTCGCTGTTAGATAAAAAGAGAAGCCTTAAAAGACTTCTCTTTAAAATTTTGTTATTTATTCTTTCTCTCAGAATTGTAAACTGTGAAATAACAATTATTAAATTGTATAAATAAACACGAAAGATTGTAATTCAGTATAATTTTGTGTTTACATATTTTATAGATAACTTATGAGCTTTTCTCATAGGAAACACTTAAAATCAACTGCTTGCATCAATTTCAATTATAGTGTTATTCATATTAAGTACTCTTATATAGTTGAGCTTTGAAGCAGTCTTTTTTATCAGATTGATACCGCCCAGTTCAAAAACACCTTGTTCTTCAGATTTATATTGCGTAGGATCGAAAGGAACGCCGTCATCACGGATACGCAAAATAAGTTTTCCGTCTGCACTTGAAAGATTAATATCAATAAAATTTCTTTTCACGGTTTTATAGCCGTAGCGAGAAATGTTTACTGCAATTTCTTCGGCAGCCAATCCGATTATATTTGCTTTTTTTCTGTCAATCCCGTTTTCAATACAACAATTAATCAGCTTGTCAGAAATACTTACAGCCTCTTGCTCACCACCTTTGATTGTAATATCGCAATAGCTTTCGCTGTCTTTTTCAGGTATGAGCAATAATCCCTTTTGCGGCAGCTTTCCTTGCTTTTGCTTTAGCTTTGTGAAAATACAAACAATAACCAATGTTACAAATTCACTGCAAACTGACGCCGTACATACACCGAAAATTCCCCATATATTAAGCAACAGAAACGTAAAAGGTATTATCAGCACAAGTCCCTGTAAAACTGTATCAAGAGTTGCAGGTGCAGGCTTTAAAATAGTCTGATAATAGGTTTGAAAAAATTTGTTAAACGCATAAAATAAAAAACAAAAACTGAACAGACGTATGCACATAAGAGCAGTATCCATAAACTCAGCGTTATTATATCCAAACAATCCTGCGATAAGCTGAGGGAACAACAGGAACACAACAGTTAAGAATAAAGTAAGAAAAACACATAATGATATAACTCGCCGCACAACACGTCTGATTCCGTAATAATCACGCTCGCCGTAGAGTATTCCGCATATGGTCTGTACAAGACCGATAACTCCTCCTGCAAACAGCTCTACTATAAAAACAGAATTTGTGCATACAGAGAAAATTTCCATTTCATTCTGCCCGAGAATACGCACAACACAGGTGTTAAGTATAAGGTCTTTAGCCGCCAGCATCACTAAAAACATACCAGACGGTATTCCTGCCGTTACAGACTCCATAATTTCCTTAAAGCACTTATGGATAGCTGAAAGTTTAAAACTGAGCATACGTCTTTTTGACAATGCATACGGAATCAGCAATACAAGACCGCAGGTATAACCGATAATCGTTGATAAAGCAGTACCGTACATACCAAGCGGAGTAAGCTTTAAAAACAGAAAATCAAGAGTCAGATTCACAATATTTGCAATTATAAACATCATTGAGCCTAAAACAAGGTTATTATCTACATTAAAGAAGTAGCTGAACTCAATTGCTAATGTCAAAAACGGAATTCCGAGAATGTTCACCAGAATGTAGGGATAAAGAAGCTCCTCAAGCTCCGGTGTACCTGCAAGCAGATGTGTCAGGGGCTGTGACAAAAACGGAGCCGTAGCGCACAGCAGCAGTGAGATAAGGAATCCTGCAATAACACTCGCAGAAAACACCCTTGAAGCTTTTTTTACGTCTCTTTTGCCGAGATAGACCGAGGCTTGTGCACTGCCGCCTATTCCGAGTATGAATGCAGGCAACTGCAATATGTAAAGAACAGGCATACTTAACGATATAGCCGCAAGCGCACTGCTACCGAGAATGTTGCCGACGATTATTCCGTCGACAACATTTCCCAATTGCATAGCAACAACCATTAATACTCCGGGAAGAAGGTAGCTGTAGAATTTCTTTTTAATCAGATAATCGTTTCTTTCCATATCAATCAAATCTTCCGTCAAAAAATCCCAAGGTTGCAAGTGCATTCAATGCGTTTGCAAGATATTCCTCATTGATTATAGGCCACTTAAAGCCGAGCCTGTAAAGCGCTTTGGTGGTAAAGGAATTATCGTAACCTATAAATTCTTCGGTTTTATCATTGTCGGAGGAGGCATATGAGATAAGTCCCGAAATAAGCATATTTTTCTTTTCGTCCATTAACGCTGTATTAAGCGACTCAAAAAATTCCTTATCCTTTACAACCTCTATTTTTATTCCGCATCTGTTAAGCAATTCAACAACATCGCCCATTTCAACATTGTGACCGTTGCAAGCCTGAAAGACGGTGAATTTGCTGTTAGCACCTGCAAGGCACATTACTGCGGCGGCAGTATAGTCAATGGGTGAAAATTCAACAGCTTCATCCATACTTGAAACTGGGAACTTTCCGATTGCCGCATAAGCACGCAGAAATCTCATAAAGCCGTTTGTATTGGCGTTTACCTGAAACTCACCATCGCTGTGTCGGCTCATCAGGTTGCCTACTCTTATTATCTTGCCGTCAAGGTTATCGTTGGCAACAGCCTCAAGCACAGCCTTTTCGGCACGGAATTTTGTATCAATATATTTATTTGATAAATCCTGACCGAAGTAAAGCTCGTTTTCATGAATTTTCTTTTCAGGTGGGAATTTTCTGTTGACATTCACTCCTGCAACGCTTGTAGTTGAAACCTGAACAAGTCGTCTGTCTGTCTTTACACACAACGATATAAGGTTTTCAACGCCCTTTACATTGATACGCTCAAGAGAATCGTCGTTTGAAAAGTGCTTGACGCTTGCGGCGCAGTTGATAACAGTTCTGAAGTCGTATTTATCAATACCTGCAATTATTTCGACATCGGTAATATCGCCCTCAATCGGAATAATTCTCTCGCCGAACAAATTATCCATTGCGTCACTGAAATAATATACAAGCATAGATTTAAGTCTGTTTTCAATACTGTTTGCCCTACCTTTTCTTACAAGGCAATAGACGGAAGAATTGGTGTGCTTAATAATTTCGTAAAGCACGTGAACTCCGAGGAAGCCTGTTGCACCTGTCAGCAGTACATTTCCGATGTCGGTGTATTCAACCTCATCAACGTACTTTGCTGTGTTGTACATAAGCGCCTTATCAACACCCTCAAGTACAACATCATTTTCCTTTTCCTCTGCCTTAACCTCTTTCCCTTGCTGTTTAAGAATATGCTGTTCAAGCATTTCTACGGTAGGATTATCGAATATATCTCCGTAAGCTATCGGCAGATTTTCTGTCAATGCACGCATTGCAATTTTTGACGCAGAAAGAGATGTTCCACCGATTTCAAAGAAGTTTTCATCAATACCGACCTTTTCAGCACCGAGTGCGTTTGCAAACATTTTGCAGAGCTTTTCCTGCAAGTTGTTTTTTGGTGCGATATACTTGCGCTTTTCGGCAGTAAACTCCGGCTCAGGCAATGCCTTCTTATTAATTTTGCCGTTTGCAGTCAGCGGCATAGTATCAAGCTGAATGAGCACGCTAGGAATCATATAATATGTAAGTGAACGCTTCATATGCTCGGTAAGCTTATCCTTATCTATCTTTTCTGAGGCCGTAAAGTAGCCGCAGAGAAACTGACCGGATTTCGGATTTTCCTTGACCAGAACAATGCTTCGGCTTATATGAGGATATTCGTTTATTACAGATTCAATCTCATCAAGCTCCACTCTGAAGCCGCGAAGCTTAACCTGATTATCCAGTCTGCCGAAGAACTCAATCTCGCCGTTTTGGTTATACCTAGCCAAATCTCCGCTTCGGTAGGCTTTTCTACCGTTCAGATTGATGAAAACGTCTGCTGTTTTCTCGAGCAGATTGACATAGCCTCTGCCTACTCCGTCACCGCAGATGACAAGTTCTCCCTTAACGCCTGCCGGCATAATATTTCCGCTTGTATCACAGATATAGGCACGGACATTTGCGGCAGGCTTACCGATGGTAACAGCTCCGTTTCCGTCCATAACCTTGGATATACAGCTTATTGTCGCCTCGGTAGGGCCGTAGCCGTTTACGATTACTGCCTCCGGGCTTGCCTTGCGCATCTTTTTATACAATGCCGGTGGGAATGCCTCCGCACCCATATCGTACATTTTTATGCCCTTAAGAGCCTCTTCTGCCTGCGGCAGGTCAACAAAGCTTGAAATGAAGGACGGTGTACCCGACATAACGTCAACGTGGTTTTCTTTAATAAGCTTGAACAGTGCCAGAGGATTGTGAATTTCCTCCTCTCCTGCCATACATACAGCCATACCGTTGCAGAGCGGAATATGAATCTCCATAAGTGAAAAGTCAAATGAAATTGAAGCAACAGACAAAGCAGTATTTCCGTAGGAAACAAAGTTTACAGTTTCATAATTAAGCTGATTCGCATCAACAAAGTTGCAGAGGTTACGGTGTTCAATCATAACTCCCTTCGGAGTTCCCGTAGAGCCTGAGGTGTAGATTATATATGCAAGAGAATCAACGGGGATATCAAGCCCAGGATTCTCTGCATTTTCGTTCAGGAGCAGCTCGTTTACCGTAAACACGGTGTAGGGCTTATCCTCAAACAGACCCTTTCTTTCGTCCCTGATTTCCTCGGTTGTGATGACAAAACGGCTTTCGGAATCCCTAAGGCAGTAGTCGATTCGCTCGTCGGGATAATCGGGCAGCATAGGCAGAAATGCACCGCCTGCTTTCATTATACCGTACTCGGCTATGGGAACATCGGTCGTTCTCGGCAGGATAATTCCCACAGGCTCACCGACATTCAATCCTTTTTCTATAAGCGAATGGGCGATTCTGTTAGCCTCGCTGTTCAGCTCACTGTAAGTGAGCTTCTTTCCGTCTGCGATAAATGCAGTATTTCCTCCGTTCTGCTTTGCCTGTGTTTCAAATAATTTATGTACGGGAACAAAGCTTACCGGATAATCGGTCGCATTGAAGCTTTCTATTTCTTTTTCTGCTTGAGCGGAAAGCATTGAAACTTCTTTAAGATAGGTCTTTTTCAGAAATTCCTGTGATACGACCGACAGACAATCTGCCATACCCATAATTGTGCTTTCACTATACATATCAGCACGGTATTCACATAAAAATACAAACTTGCCGTTTCTGATAATCACATCTATCGATAAAGGAGCTTTTGCTGTGTCAAGACCCAGTGTTATGCTTTCAGCCTTTTCTCCTCCTACCCTTTCAAACTCAAAGCTGTCTCCCTGATATGCAAAAAGAATATCTGCTTTAATGTCATATGCTCTTGATATTTCCGCAAAGGAATAAATGTCGTTTGACATACTTTCCATAAGCTGATTTTTTGTATCAAGAAGTAAATCTGTAATTTTACTTTCACCGTTGATATTACAATGAACGGGGAAAGTTTTTACAAGCATAGTAACGGCTCGTGAAAGGCGTGAGTCATTTCTGCCGTTATATATTGTAGTAAAAAGTGCCTCGTCCTTGTAATTATACTTTGACAGCACAAAACCGAACACACCGTTGAAAAATGCATTAAGCGTTATGTTGTTATCGTCACAGTACTTCTTTACGTTTTCAATCGGAAAATCACATTCAATCTCACATCTTCCGACAGACGGCAACGGCTCGTTTTTATCCTTGGGAGGTAAAAATTCAGTGTCACAGCCGTTGAATACCGAATCGTAATATTCCTTTGCTTTTGTATAAGCTTCTGTTTTGCGAGCATTTTCTTCATCAAGCGCCGCCTCGAAGCCTGTGTAGCTTTCAGTTTCTACAGCCTCGCCGTCATAGAAGCTGTTGATGTCCTCAATAATAACAGCCTCTGATGTACCGTCACAGATGATATGGTGAAATTCAAGGAACAGATAATTTGCGTTATTTGTTTTGTATATTTTTGCTCTGTACAGCTTATTGTTCAGAATTGTGAAAGGAAGAACAAGCTCCGAAGTATCAGGCAACTCTGCGCACTCAACAATTTCAACTACAGGCTTTTCATCATCATTTCTCAAAGCTCTAATATCACTGTTATCGTTAATGAAAAGCTTTGTTTTGATGTACGGGTGAGCATTAATTGTGCTTTCAACAGCCTTTTTAAGTCTGTCTGTATCTACCTTATCGCTCAACTTAAATAAGTATGGAATATTGTAGATTGTTGAGTCGGGATTTGCGGCGCACTCAACAAAAATTCCGTTCTGCGTTTGTGTTATCGGATAGTCGGAAAGAATATCATATTTCTTGGTTTTTGCTGATTCTGAAAGGAATTTTTCAAGCTTTATAACAGTATTGTTTTCCTTTAAATCATTTATTTTTATAGCTGCATCAAAAGCCTTTGATAATAAAACATTCAGCCTTATTGCTCCTATTGAGGTTATTCCTGCATAGAAAATATCTGTTGTAATGCCGAAATTATCAGAGCCGACAACCTCGCTGATACAGTCAAAAATTTTCTGCTGAACTTCATTTTGCGGCGGAATTATGTCCTCTGCCTGCTTTTGCGGTACCGGTAATGCACGCTTGTTTACTTTCTGATTCTGATTAAGAGGAATTTTGTCAATCTGCATTGTTACGGCAGGTACCATATACGGAGGCTTGTTTTCAAGGATAAATTCATTCAGCTTTTGAATATCTATCTTCTCGTCCGAAACAACATAAGCGGCAATGAATTTTCCTCCGCTCGGTTCATCATACTCCGCAACAGTTGCGTCTTTTATACCATTAAATTCACGGATAATTTTTTCAACCTCAGAAAGCTCAATTCTGAAGCCTCTGATTTTAACCTGACCGTCGTTTCTGCCGACAAAATCAATATTTCCATCAGGTATGAAACGTACTATATCGCCCGTTCTGTAAACTCTTTCATAGCCTTTTTCGTCGGTAAAAGGATTTTTGATAAAAGACTTTTCCGTCTGTTCGGGGCGGTTAAGATAACCTCTTGACACGCCGTGACCTGCAACCCATAATTCACCGGGTACACAAGGCGGCAAACGTCTGCCGTACTTGTCTACAACATAGAGCTTTGTGTTGTCAAGCGATTTTCCTATAGGAACTCTGTCAAAATTTTTATGAACAGAAAATGCTGTTGTAAAAATAGTACATTCAGTAGGACCGTAAGCATTATAAAAGCTAAAGTCTTTTTGTGGATTTACCGGAACTAGTCTTTCACCGCCGACAGACAAGTGCTGTAAAGATTTGCAATTTGCTTCAAGCGCAAACTGTCTGCCTACCTGCGTTGTCATAAAGCTATGTGTTATCCCGTTTTCGTTAAAGTATTTGTCAATAGCCAAGAGGTCAAGCCTGATTGCTTCATCAATGATATAGACTGTTGCACCTGTTGTCAGCGCAGGATACATATCCATCATATTTGCGTCAAAGCCGTAGCTGGCATAAGCCGCTACCCTTGACTGCGTTGTAAGATTGTAATAATTTCTGTACCAGTTGCAGAACGACACGATATTTCTGTGTTCAAGCATACAGCCCTTTGGCACACCTGTCGAGCCTGAGGTGTAAAGCATAATAAACAAATCCTCGGGTTTGGGATTTATGCTGATTTTACTGCAATCGGGAAGATTCTGAATATCCTTAATCAGAAGTACCTTTCCCTTGTAATTCGGAACAAGCTTGAGCAAGTCTTTACTTGCAATAAGCAGTTTTGCACCAGCATCGTTCATCATAAATTCCAGACGCTCCTGCGGATATGACGGGTCAAGCGGCTGATATGCCGCACCAGATTTTAAAACGCCGAGAGAAGCAAGCACCATATATTCACATCTCGGAATAAGAACTGAAACAACGTCCTCCCTTCCGATTCCGAGCGAAGAAATATACGCTCCGATTTTTTCTGAAATCTCGTCAACTTCTTTATATGTACAGCTTTTATCAAGATAAACAACTGCCGTATTGTCGGGATTTTGCTCTGCCTGACGTCTGAAAAGTGTTACAATATCGGTCTTTTCATAATCTTTTTCAGTATTATTAAAGCTTTCAAGCAGTGAAATCTGATTTTCGTCGGTAATATTCACTTCGCTTAACTTGCTTTTTGTAAGGAACTCATTAATTGCTTTTTCAAAAGAAGAAAGCAAAATCTGCATTGATTCCTCATTGTACAAATCTGCTCTGTACTCAAGCTCTGCATAAAAATTACCATTAAGCCTATAAATTTCACAAGTAATGATCTCTTTTGCATCGCTTGACGATTCAAAATCTACAGCAGTTTCACTGCCGCAAAAACTGATTTTATTCAACACATCACCCTGATACGCAAAAAGCACCTGCGGGCTGATTTGAAGGTCAGAGCAAATGTCAGCATATGAATACAAATTGTATTTTCGGCTGTTTTCAATCTGCAAATTAATTTCTTTGAAGTATTGCTCAATTTCATCTGTTTTTTGGATATTACAACTAACGGGCATTGTTTTAACAAACATTCCGCAGGTTCTTGTTAGCTTTTCATTTCGTCCGTTAAATACGGTTGTAAAAAGGCTTTCATCTGCACCCGAAAATTTTGAAAGAACAAATCCGAATACTGCGTCAAAGAACGAGCTTGTTTTTATACCGTGACTGCGAGAAAATTCTCTTATTTTGTCAGCATCAAAAGTTTTGAAATCGTGACGAAGCTTTTTTGCTGACGGTGTTTCATCTTTTTTATCATAGATAGGAATTGAATCAATTTCCAGACCGCCAAAAGCTGAATTATAATACGCCTTTGCCTCATCAAGCTCTGATGTAAGAATACGCTTGGATTCTTCCTGCGAAACATCATTTGCAGTATATGCTTCTGGAACAAGAGCAACACCATTGAATGCATTATCAATATCTTCTAAAAATACCTGAAGTGAGTATCTGTCAAAAATTATATGATGAATATCACAAAAGAGCACAACAGAAGAATCAAGCTTTAAAATAGTAATTCTATAAAGATTCTCGTTTTGCAAATCAAAAGGATGTATATAATCTGCCTTATTAAAATCTGAATCAGCAATTTCCTTTACCTCAATTTTCAAATCTTCATCGCTGATTTTTTTATATACATTTCCGTCATTATCAAGATAAAGTCTTGTTTTCAAATACTTATGATTTTCAAATGCTGCTTCAATTGCTGACTTAAGTTTTTCTGTATCAGTATTCTTATCAAGAGTTAAAAACAAAGGCAGATTGTATGCCGTACTTTTGGGATTATTAACAGATTCAACAAAAATTCCGTATTCTGTTTTTGTAAGCGAAATTTTATTGTTGCTCTCATTCTTTATCATATCATATATGCCTCCTTTGTGTATCAGTTATAAATTAATATTCGTATACTATATTTTTATACTTTTTCAATATCAAGAAAATCGGACATACCTGTCATATCAAAAATATCCATAATCATATCATTCACATTAATCAGTTTAAGTTGTCCACCCTGCGCAGTCATTTTCTTATGTACTTTAAGAACAAGACGAAGTCCGGCACTTGAAATATACTCAAGTTCTTTTACGTCAAGAATAATAATTTCAATTTTATCAAGTGAAATACTATTAATTTCCTCCTCAAGCTGAGGAGATGTAATGGTATCAAGCCTTCCGCTTAATGAAATAAAGAGTTTACTGTTATTAATTTCAGTTTTAATTTGCATAATAAGTCCTCCAAAGGATATATTTTTGTTTAATTATACCATAATTCTGAAAGCAGTTCAACAAAATCTTATAATATTATAAGATATAAATACTGACAAAACACTGACAAATCGGTCTTGTTAAGTCATTTATAATATTGTATAATTAATTATAAGTTATGAAGTGCAACAAATTATGAAGAAAATAAGATATTTTAAAATAAGTTTTAAAATCCCATTGATTTTGTTGCACTTTGGTTGCAGAAGGTATTGTATAATTATTGTAAATAAATTATTAGGTGGATAAAATGTTTGTACCAATAATAAAATTAATTATTTCATCGATTCTTCCGATTATGTTTTCAGTAATATTTTATCTGGCAGAGAAGAAAACGAGCTTTAGAAAAATCACATATTGGCATAAGCAGCTTATCATAGGTGTTGTTTTCGGATTGCTTGCTGTTATTTCCACACATTTTGGAATAGAAACAGAAGGTGCAGTAATCAATGTTCGTGACGCTGCTCCCCTATCAGCAGGACTTATCTTCGGCGGTCCTGCCGGAATTATTGCGGGTTTAATCGGTGGTGTTGAAAGAATCTTTGCTTCATTTTTGGGAATTGGTCAAAGCACTCAGCTTGCCTGCTCTTTGGCTACTTTATCTGCCGGATTCTTTGCGGCACTTTTGAGAAAATTTGTCTTTGACAGCAACCGACCGTCTTTGTTTCACGGTTTATTAGTCGGAATAACTACTGAAGTATTCCATATGCTTCTTATCTATTTTACAAGTTTATCAAATGTATATGATGCATTTACATACATTCAGGGTTGTACGTTGCCTATGACGCTATGCAACGGCATAACTGTAATGTTTTCTATCCTGTTTGTTACATTTCTTGACAATAAAAGAATTATTAATAAAAATAAAGTAAAGAAAATAGAGTATACATTTCGTTCCAAGTTGCTAATATGCGTGTTGATTGCTTTTTCAGCAACGAGTGCATTTTCCTTTACACTGCAAAATCATATAGCTATAACCGACACAGAACATTTGCTAAATATTAATATTAACGATGTGAAAAATACAATAAACAACAAATATACAAGTTATGATACTATAGATGAGAGCATCTCAAACCTCGCTTTAGACTGGCACATAGGTGAAAGCGGATGTGTAATGATAATCGACAAAAACGGAACAATCCTCAGTGACAGGGACGGTCATATTGGGGAAAATATTGCAGAAAACGGTATTGACCTGAGTAACTTTTCAAATAAAGAAAACGAACTTTTTACTTCAGAAGTACACGGGCACAACTCATTTTGTATCTTTTCTGTTCAAGATGATTATTATATCGTAGCTTCTATTCCGAAAGATGAAGCGTTGTTCTCCAGAAAAATTACTATGTACGTGACGGTATTCATTGAAATTATTGTTTTTACATCTTTATTTGTTTTTATATTTTTACTGATAAAAAAAGTTGTTGTTAAAAACATTGATAAAATAAACAATTCACTTGCAAAAATCACAGACGGCGATCTCAATGAAACAGTCAATGTGCGTTCAAATGAAGAATTTGCCGTTTTATCTGATGATATAAATTCAACTGTAGATACACTTAAACGTTATATCAAAGAAGCAGATGAACGCATTGACAAAGAGCTTGAATTTGCAAGGCAGATTCAGCACTCAGCTCTTCCCTCTGTTTTTCCGCCCTATCCTAACAGAACCGATTTTGACATTTATGCGCAAATGCACACTGCAAAGGAAGTCGGAGGAGATTTCTATGACTTTTATTTGCTCGGTGAAGATAAACTTGCTTTTCTGATTGCAGATGTTTCGGGCAAAGGTATTCCTGCGGCAATGTTTATGATGACAGCTAAAACACTTATCAAAAGTCTTGTTGAAAGCGGTATTGAACCATCTGAAGCTTTTACAAGAGCAAACAACAAACTTTGTGAAAACAATGAAGCAGGAATGTTTGTTACTGCATGGCTTGGAATACTTGACCTTAATATAGGATTACTTAAATATGTCAACGCAGGACACAACCCTCCTCTTATTAAACGTAATGGAAAATATTTTGAATATATTTGTTCAAAACCGAATTTCATACTTGCAGGAATGGATAATATAAAATACAAAGCCTATGAAATTCAACTTTCGCCGGGCGATGAGATTTTCCTCTATACTGACGGAGTAACAGAGGCTAATAATACTTCTTATGAGTTGTTTGGCGAGGACAGCCTGCTTGAAAGTCTAAATGAAAAGGACGGTCTTACTGTAAAACAGCTTTGTAATAAAGTGAAAAGTGATGTTGACAAGTTTGCTGTCAATGCTTTGCAATCTGATGATATTACTATGCTTGCAGTAAAATTAAACTGCCTTTTGTCTGATGATTCTATTGTTGTCTCATCCGATGCTGATTCAATGAGTCTTGTTTATAATTTCATTGACAAAAAGCTCAAAGATATTGAAATTGAAAAATCATTTTCAAATAAAATAAAGCTTGTAACAGATGAAATATATTCAAACATCATTAATTACAGCGACGCAACACGTGCAAAAGTAAGTTTCTTCAAGACGGACAAATCAATTTATCTTACTTTTTACGATAACGGAAAGCCGTTTAATCCTTTAATTGCGGAATGTCCAGATACTTCTCTTTCAGTTGAGGAAAGAGAATCAGGAGGACTGGGAATTTATATTGTCAAAAATACAGCAAGCAGAATTGATTATTCAAACAAAGATGGTTTTAATATTCTAACAATTATTTTTGAATAAAAATAATCAGATAGGTAATACGGAGAAAATTAGTTTAGCATAAAAAGGAAAAGGACAAGCCGTTTTGATTTACAGCTTGTCCTTAAAATCTGTATTAAAAATCAAATATCGTTTCTTACAAGATCCTCGTAGCTTTCACGCTTGATAATTACACGTGATTTTCCGTCTTTAACCATTACCATAGCAGGGCGAGGAATTCTATTGTAATTTGAAGCCATCGAATAGTTATAAGCGCCTGTTGAGAGAACTGCGAGTGTGTCGCCTACCTCAACATTTGCAACCTTCGTGTGCTCCTGAATAAGGTCGCCGCTTTCACAGCACTTACCGGCAATTGTTACGGTTTCATTAGGCTCTTTATCAGCCTTGCTTGCATTTAAAACTGTATAATCTGACTGATAAAGTGCGTAACGAATGTTATCAGTCATACCGCCGTCAATTGAAACGTAAATTCTTGCGTTTGGAATTTCTTTCTTGCCGCCGACTGTGTAAAGGGTAATTCCTGCTTCACCTACAACCGACCTGCCCGGCTCAATGTAGATAAACGGAACAGGCAGACCGTATTCGGCAGATTTCGCCTTAACGGCAACGGAGACCTTTTCCATATAGTTTTCATAAGGAACAGGCTCATCCTTGCTTGTGTACATAATACCGAAGCCGCCGCCGAGGTTGAGTTCTGAAATTGTTACGCCAAGCTCATTCTTAATTTTGCCGATAAAGTCCATCATAATTTCAGCGGCTGTAACAAACGGGTCAATGTCAAAAATCTGTGAGCCTATGTGACAATGAAGCTCCTTTAAAGATACATTTTCAAGCTTTATTGCCTCTTTAACTGCCTCAAATGCCTCTCCTGTTTCAAGAGCAAAACCGAATTTTGAGTCAATCTGACCTGTTCTGATAAAGTTATGTGTATGTGCGTCAACACCGGGCTTTATGCGGAAAGAAATATTTACCTTCTCACCCATCTCGCCTGCAATTTTATCAAGAAGCTCAAGCTCGTAAAGATTATCTACAACGAACTTGCCAACCTTTGATTCAATAGCAAACCTGATTTCATCTGCTGTTTTGTTGTTGCCGTGAAAATGCACCTTTTCCATAGGGAAGCCTGCCTGCAAAGCCGTGTAGATTTCACCGCCCGAAACAACGTCAAGACCGATGTTCTCTTCCTTTGCAATTCTGCAAAGCTCCTTACAGGAAAGCGCCTTGCTTGCATAAAGTGGCATACCGTTACCGTCATAGAACTTCTTAAAGGAGTTGACATATGAACGGCAGGTTTCTCTGATTACATTTTCATCAAGTACATAAAGAGGTGTGCCGTATTCCTTTGCAAGTTCTAAAGTGTCGCACCCTCCGATTGTAAGATGTCCCTTTTCGTTTACGTTAAGACAATCGTTTACAAACATTGCTCATACCTCCGTGTTATTAAAATTATTAATAGATTCTTCAATCAGCTTTCTGATTTCATCATTTCCAAACCCTGTCTGCGCAGAAAACGGAATTAAAGGAATATGTTCAATCGTGCTGAAAATATCCTTGTAATATTCCATCTGCTTTTCAAACTGCGTCTTTTTTAGTTTATCGCTTTTTGTAAGCACCGCCGCAAAATTGAAGCCGCCTCTGTACAGAAAATCAATCATATGCAGGTCGTCATCTGTAGGCGGATGACGCAAATCGAGAATCTGAATAACAAGCGCACGCTTTCGCTCCTGATTAAAGTATCCCTCAACAAGCTTTGCCCAACGCTCCTTTTCAGCCTTTGATACCTTTGCATATCCGTAACCGGGCAAGTCAACCATTCTGAATTCACGCAGCTTATAAAAGTTAATAGTTGCGGTTTTTCCAGGCTGTGCGCTGACTCTTGCAAGGGCCTTTCTTTGAACAAGCTTATTGATAAGAGATGATTTTCCGACGTTTGAATGACCGGAAAATACGATTTCAGGCATATCTGATTTTGGAAGCTGTTCTACCTTGCCTGCTGCAAACTCAAAGCATACTTCGTTAAAATTCATATCCTGTCTCCTGTTTACTGTCTGATTGTGGCTACACCACTTTTATGCTGCGGTGTTAGCTTTATGTTTTCCCATTCCTTTTCGGAAACTTCAATTGTATCGTTTACGGCAAGTGCGATAACTTCCTTAAAGCTTTCAACAGGTACAAAGCGTACCTTTTCCTTTACAACGCTGTCAATCTCCTGTAAATCAGGCTCGTTTTCCTTTGGAATGATTACGGTGTTAATTCCGTGCTTGTAAGCTGCCATACTCTTTTCTTTAAGACCGCCTATGGGCAAGACCTTGCCACGCAGGGTAATTTCACCTGTCATTGCAATATCGTGCCTTACGGGCTTTAAAGATAAAGCTGAATAAATTGCAGTTGCCATTGTAATTCCTGCCGAAGGTCCGTCTTTTGGAACAGCTCCCTCGGGGGCGTGAATGTGGATATCCTTATCCTTGTAAAAATCAGAGTCTATGCCGAGAACGTCACAGTGACTTCTGATGCAGGTGATTGCTGTTTTCGCCGATTCCTGCATTACATCACCAAGAGAACCTGTCAGCTCAATTTTGCCTGTTCCCTCCATTACGGCAACCTCTATGGGAAGAAGCTCTCCCCCGACCGATGTCCAAGCAAGACCGTTTACAACGCCGATTTCATCCTTATCGGAATAATTATCGGAAAGATATTTTTTATGTCCGAGCAATTCTTCAATTGCATTTTCATCAATTTTGAAATTCTCTGCATCGTCTTCTAGCTTTTTAACGGCACATTTTCTTAAAATTGAAGCAATCAGCCTTTCAAGTGTACGCACACCTGACTCTCTTGTGTAGAAATCAATCAGGAAATATATTCCCTTCTGTGTAAACTTAACTTCCTTACTGCTGAAGCCGCACAAGTCAAGCTGTTTAGGAATAAGGTGCTTTTTTGCAATATTGAACTTTTCTTCCCTTGTGTAGCTGTTAAGCTCGATAAGCTCCATTCTGTCAAGCAAAGGAGCCGGAATAGCAGAAACGTCGTTTGCAGTTGTAATAAACATAACGTTTGACAAATCAAACGGAATATCAATGTAGTGGTCAACAAACTTGTTGTTCTGCTCACTGTCGAGCACTTCAAGGAGTGCAGATGTGGGGTCGCCTTTATAGTCGCTTGCAAGCTTATCAATCTCGTCAAGTATAAGAACAGGGTTGTTTGTTCCTGCTGTCTGTACAGCCGACATAATTCTGCCCGGAATTGAGCCGATATATGTACGTCTGTGACCTCGGATTTCAGCTTCGTCTCTTACACCGCCGAGAGCTATTCGCTGGCTTTTCCTGCCGATAGCCTTTGCAATAGACTGTGCAATCGAGGTTTTACCTACTCCGGGAGGACCTGCAAAGCATATAATCTGACCTTTTTGCTTTTCGCTTAATTTTTTAACAGCAAGCTGTTCGATTATTCTGTCCTTGATTTTCTCTAAACCGTAGTGGCTTTTGTCAAGCTCTTTACGGATTTTTGAAATTACAATCTTATCCTTTGAAGAAGTGTTCCAAGGCAAATCAAGCACTGTATCAAGATAAGTTCTGATTACGGAAGCCTCCTGACTGCCGTAAGGCATCTTCATAAGCTTCTGACATTCTTTAAAGAGAGTGTCCTGCGACTTTTCGTCAAGATGAAGTTCCTCAATTCTTGCGGCATATTCCTCGGCTTCTGCTGACGGATTATCGTCCTCACCTAACTCTTCTTCAATAACACGCTTCTGCTCACGCAGGAAATACTCACGCTGACTGTCGTCAATTCGCTGTTTAGCTTTCCTTGCAATATCTTCTTCAATTCTTAAAATGAAATTTTCGTTCACAAGAATATCTAAAACTTCCTCAAGTCGGCGGGTTTCAGGGAGAATTTCAAGAATTGACTGCTTTGTGTGATAATCAAGAATAAGATTTGAAGTGATAAAATCTGCAAGCTCGCCGGGATATTTGCAAAGTGCAACCTTGAAGATAATATCGGGAGGCATTTTGGGAGAAACCTCCATATACTTTTCAAATTCTTTTTTGACGGTTCTCATTAGTGCAGAATCACGAGCAGTCATCTGAAAAGGCTCGTCCTCAACAGGCTTTATTTCAGCCATAAGGCACTTTTCATCAAATACAGGAGAAACGATTTTTGCCCTGCATTGACCTTCAATAACAATTCTTGTAGTATTCTCAGGCTGTTTAAGCACCTGAACTATTTTGGCGATTACGCCTGTATTATATAAATCAATAATTGTCGGCTCATTTTCTACTGCATCTCTTTGAGTTGTAAGGAAAATGAGCTGATCTTTTTTCATCGCCTTGTTTATAGCGGTGATACTCTTTTTTCTTCCGACATCAAAGTGTATTAATGATTTTGGAAACACAACCAAACCCCGAAGCGGAAGAACGGGTACGATTAAATTTTCATTCATATCAAAATCCATTTTATTTCCTTTCAGAGTTGTAACTCCATAAATAGTAATAGCTGTATTGTTTGGCAATACAGCTATAATTCACATTATCAAGACGCTGTGCTGCGCTTAGGACGCTTCATTGCATCTTTTTTTGATAAATTATTCAAATTGACCGACGGTTTATCTTTTCTTCTTGTAATCTGAGGCTGTGCATTATCTGTAACAACATCTTTTGTAATTATAATCTTTTCAATTGTGTTATCCGACGGAGTTTCAAACATAAGATTGGTAAGAATCCCCTCAATAATGCCACGCAAGCCTCTTGCGCCGGTGTGCTGTTCCTGCGCTTTCTGTGCAATTGCTTTAAGAGCGTCTTCTTCAAAGTAAAGCTCTACATCGTCAAGCTCAAAAAGCTTTTTATACTGTGCAACAATAGAATTTTTAGGCACGGTGAGAATTTTTACAAGTGCATCGGTATCAAGTCCGCTCAAAGCAGTAATTACGGGAAGTCTGCCGATAAGCTCGGGGATAATTCCGTATTTTACAAGGTCGTGAGCTGTAACTTCTTTCATCCAGTCGGTTTCGTCAAGCTCTTTCTTGGACTGGACAAGCGACTCAAAACCAATTACAGAGGAGCCTTTACGCTTTTCAACTATCTTTTCAAGTCCGTCAAATGCTCCGCCGCAGATAAAGAGAATATTCTTTGTGTCAATCTGCAAAAACTCCTGCTGGGGGTGCTTTCTGCCGCCCTGTGGCGGTACGTTTGCAACAGTTCCCTCAACTATTTTAAGAAGAGCCTGCTGAACGCCCTCACCGCTTACGTCACGTGTAATTGACGGATTTTCGGATTTTCTTGCAATCTTGTCAATCTCGTCAATGTAGATTATGCCACGTTCTGCTTTTTCTATGTCAAAATCGGCAGCCTGAATGAGTTTTAAAAGGATATTTTCAACATCCTCGCCCACATATCCTGCCTCGGTAAGCGTAGTAGCGTCTGCAATGGCAAAAGGAACGTCAAGTGCTTTTGCAAGAGTCTGCGCAAGTAAAGTTTTACCAACACCGGTAGGACCTAAAAGGAGCACATTACTCTTTGCAAACTCAACGCTGTCGTCCTGTGAAAAAGAACGCTTATAGTGATTATATACAGCTACACTCAAAGTAACCTTTGCCGGATCCTGACCGATTACATATTCATCAAGAATAGCTTTGATTTCTTTAGGCTTTAAAAGCTCTGCGATAGAAGTAGCAGGCTCGGGTGCAGTTGGGTGATTTTTAGATTCAATCTCCCTTTCAAGCTCGCCTGACTCCTCAAGAATATTCATACAAAGTTCAACGCATCTGTCGCAGATGTAAACGCCGTTGCCTGCAATCAGACGTCCGACCATATCCTGCGGCTTTCCGCAAAATGAACAGTAAATATCCTTATCGTTGTTTTTATTAGCCATCAGCCAATCCTCACCTTATCTTTTTTCAATAACCTTGTCAATAAGACCGTATTCGAGAGCCTGCTGTGCAGTCATAAAGTTGTCACGATTTGTATCTCTTGCAATAACGTCAATAGGCTGGCCTGTGTTATCGGCAAGAATCTGATTCAAGCGCTGTTTCATATCAAGAATATGTCTCGTATGAATTTCCATATCTGTTGCCTGACCCTGTGCACCGCCTGAAGGCTGGTGAATCATAATGTCACTGTTGGGAAGTGCAAGACGTTTGCCCTTTGCGCCTGCGGCAAGAAGGAATGCGCCCATACTTGCAGCCATGCCCATACAGATTGTGGAAACATCACATTTGATGTAGTTCATTGTATCAAAAATAGCAAATCCGTCAGTTACACTTCCGCCGGGACTGTTGATATAAAGGCTGATGTCCTTTGTAGGGTCCTGACTTTCAAGATAAAGAAGCTGTGCAACAACAACGCTTGCGCTGGCACTGTTTACTTCTTCATTTAACATAATTATTCTGTCATTTAAAAGACGTGAATAAATATCGTAGGAACGTTCACCTCTGTTGGTCTGTTCTACTACATATGGTACCAATGCCATTTAAAATCATAACCTTTCTTAATTAATAATTAACAGAAATATAAAATATATACAATTACTTAATTTCTGCTTTATCTTTAATTAACTTAAGAGCCTTCTCAACCTTAACGTCCTCAGTGAGTGAATCAGCGGGAACTGCAGCCTTAACCTTGTCAATTTCCATCTTGTAAGCATCAGCCATCTTCTGATATTCTTCATCAAGGTCAGCGTCTGTTACTTCGATGTTCTCTTTCTTTGCAACAGTTTCAAGAGCAAGTCTTAATTTAACTCTCTTTTCTGCTTCTTCCTTGTACATACCCTTAAGGCCGTTTACGTCCATACCCATATACTGCATATAGGTGTTCATATCCATACCCTGTGCACGGAGACGCATTTCAAAATCTCTTACCATCTCAGAAGCCTGATTGTCATACATAGCCTCGGGAATTTCGCCCTCAAGAAGCTCCATAAGCTTGTTTGCAATCTGGTCGTCAACGTCCTTGTCAGCTTCTTCTGTAAGACGCTTTGCAATTGTTTCCTTAAGCTCTTCTTTATATTCATCAAGAGTTTCTTTCTCTGATACGTCCTTCACGAAGTCATCATCAACCTCAGGAAGCTCTTTAGCCTTGATTTCGTGAAGCTTAATCTTAAATTCTGCTTCCTTGCCCTTGAGCTCTTCAGCCTGATAATCTTCCGGGAAAGTTACTGTGATAGAAAATTCTTCGTCAGTATTGTGACCGATAATCTGCTCCTCAAAGCCGGGAATAAAGTTACCTGAACCGAGCTTTAAGTTGTAGTTTTCAGCCTTGCCGCCCTCAAAAGCTTCGCCGTCAACAAAGCCCTCAAAGTCGATAACTGCAACGTCACCGTCCTGAGCTGCTCTGTCTTCAACAGTTACCATTCTTGAGTTACGGTCTCTTACCTTCTCGATTTCTTCGTCAACAAGCTCATCTGTAACTTCTGTTGACTTCTTTGTTACTTCGATACCAAGGTAATCTTTGATTTCCATATCGGGTTCAACAACAACTGTTGCTTTGAATGTAAAGCCGTCCTTGCCTGCTTCTACTGCTTCAAGGGTTTCAACCTTAACGATTTTAACGTCAGCTTCCTTTGCAGCCTCATAAAGAGCCTCGGGATAGCAATCCTGCATAGCGTCTTCATAGAAAACTTCGCTGCCATACATCTTCTCTACAACTCTGCGGGGAGCTTTGCCCTTTCTGAATCCCTGAATGGAAATATTTTTAACCTGTCTTTTATAAACAGCGTTAATTGCTTTTTCAAATGTTTCACCGTCAACATTTACAACTAATTCGTATGTATTAGCCTGCTCTGCCTTTTTGCTTTCCTTTAATGCCATTATAAAATTCCTCCAATTGTTTATTTAAAAATAAATATCACTTGATTATATCACAATATTTCGCTTTTTACAATAGATAAAATGAATAAATTATCTAACCAATATGGGAATAAATGAAACTTTATCACAGGAAATCAGCTTTAAATCTATTCCCTTGTAATCGCCCTCAAAAGCACTGCGTATTCCACGCTGACCGTGAATATGGCCGTAATAGCACTTTTTTATGTTGTAATGTAAAAGAATATCGACTATTTCTTTGCACTCAATTCCGCCGAAAACAGGCGGATAATGAAGAAATACAACAGGAGTCTTTCCTGTTTTTATCGCACTTTCAATTGACGTTTTAAGTCGTCCAACCTCTCGATTTAGCACTTTTATATCTTCAGGCTTATCGTTTTCAAGAAACCAGCCTCTTGTGCCGCATATTGCGTATTCATCACATTCATATGAGTTATTGAAAAGAATGGAAATTGAATTGAGTGAGTTTTGTGCGAGAAACTTGTCAATTTTACTCTTTGTTCCCCACCAATAGTCGTGATTTCCCTTTAATAATATCTTTTTACCGGGCAAATTGTCGATAAACTTAAAATCAACGTAAGTTTCTTCAAGTTTCATTGCCCATGAAATATCGCCTGCTATAACAACGGTATCGTCATCGGTAACAATGCTTTTCCAGTTGTTTTCAAGTCTTTGCGTGTAATCGTTCCACCCGACAAAGATGTCCATAGGCTTATCTTCGCCGAGTGAAAGATGTAAATCCGCAATAGCAAACAAAGACATTATTCTAATCCGAGTGCCTTAAGCACATAATCCTGCATTTTATCAACCTCTGTAACGTCTGAAAAACGTGAAGTTTTATTTTTAAGACCTGCAAGAGGTGCAGGAACAGCAGTACCCGTAATTTCGTTGAGCTTGTCAACCATTTCAAATTCTGTTTCTGGAAGCTCTGCTTCGGGTGCAACAGCCTGTAATACAGCCTTTGAGAACTTATAGGGGCTTGCAGTTGACGCAATTACAGCAGGAGTGTTGTCGCCTGTTTCGTTTACATACTGCTCATATACGTTTACCGCAACGGCAGTGTGTGTGTCGCAGAGATAGTTGTCCTGTTCAAAGAGCTTGCTGATTGTAGCCTTTGTCTGAACGTCGTCGCAGTAACCGCCGAAGAACTTGTCTTTGATTACAGCCTTTACCTCGTCTGTAACCTCGTACTTGCCCTCTGACTTGAGCTTATTCATCCAATCTCTTGTTGTTTCGTCGCTGTTGCCCGAAAGCTTGTACAAAAGACGCTCAAGGTTGCTTGAGACGAGAATATCCATTGAGGGTGAAATTGTTGTATAGAAATTTCTGTTCTTATCATAAACGCCTGTTCTTATGAAATCAGTAAGAACATTGTTTGAGTTTGAAGCGCAGATAAACTTGTTGATTGGAAGTCCCATAAGGCTTGCATAGTATGATGCAAGAATGTTACCGAAGTTACCTGTTGGTACAACAACATTGATTTTATCGCCGAGTGCAATTTTTCCCGAGTTTACCATATCGCAGTATGCAGAAATGTAATAAACAATCTGTGGGAGAAGTCTGCCCCAGTTGATTGAATTTGCAGATGAGAAAAGCATATTGTTCTCTGCAAGCTTTTCTGATACTTCAGGAGTAGTAAAGATTCTTTTAACGCCAGTCTGTGCATCGTCAAAGTTACCCTTGATAGCGCATACATTTACGTTTGCACCCTCCTGAGTGTTCATCTGATGCTTCTGCATCGGGCTTACACCATCAACAGGATAGAATACGAGAATTTTTGTATGGTCAACGTCTTTAAAGCCTTCAAGTGCCGCCTTACCTGTATCACCCGAGGTTGCAACAAGAATTACTGCGTCTTTACCGTCATAAGTCTTTTTGAGTGACTTTGTGAGAAGGTGCGGAAGAATCTGGAGAGCCATATCCTTAAATGCACAGGTAGGACCGTGCCAGAGCTCAAGAATATTGAGAGCCTTGCCGTCAAGATTGCAGAATGTCAGAGGAGCAGGATTTTCTCCGCCGAATTTTGCAGATGTGTATGCCTTTTCTACGCAATCGTTGATTTCTTCCTCTGTAAAATCTGTAAGATAATCAGAGAAAACCTTTTTGGCTCTGCCCTTATAGTCAGTCTTTAAAAGAGCCTTGAATGTGTTCTCATCGCATTTAGGAAACTCCTGCGGAACGAACAAACCTCCGTCCTTTGAAATCCCCTGTGCGATAGCCTGTGCTGAGGAAACAACTTCCGCAGCATTTTGTGTGCTGTTGTATAACATTGAAATCTTCCTTTCAAATGACTTCCATACCGATAAAAGGTAAACAGATACTCTATTATCAGTATAAACTTAAAATATTTTACTACATAATTCGCCTGTTGTCAAAGTTTTCAAAGAAATTAAGCGCATTTTCGTAAAAAATCTTTCTGATTAGGCTTTCTTTGTAGTTGTGTCTTAAAAGCATTTCGTAAATTTCGGCTAAACTTTCACTGCCTGTTATATCATACGGCAGATTGCAACCGTCAAAATCAGTGCCTATGCAAATTACGTTTTCTCCACCGAGAGATAAAAATTTATTAATATGCTTTAACAAATCATATATGCTTGCACTGTCGGGATTATCAGATAAAAAATCTCTGTGAAAATTAATTCCGACAATTCCGTTCCTTTCTTTTATTATTTTAAATTGTTCGTCTGTGAGATTACGCCTGTGATTAGTTACAAAACGAGAGTTTGAGTGGGTTGCGGCAAAAGGACGGGTTGCAATTTCGGCAACATCATAGAATAGTTTATCGCTTGCGTGGGAAACGTCAACAACAACGCCATACTTTTCCATTTCTCGCACCACACTCTTACCGAAATCGGTAATTCCTGTTGAGTCTGACACATCTGCACCGTCACCTACTGCATTTGAAGCGTTCCATGTGAGCGTTATAATTCTTACACCGAGTTTTGCAAATTTTTCAACATTTCCGATTTTACCGTTTAATGCAGTTGAATTTTCAATTGTAAAGAGTGCAGAATTTTTATTATTCTTAAAAGCGTCTGAAATACTTTCGTTTTGTTCTATCAGCTTAATACTAAGTCTTTTACATTCAGAAGTCAGTCTTTGATATGCGGAGAAAAATGTCTGTTCAGCCTTTTCGGATGTATAATCATCGGGAATCCAGATAGCATAGCATTGTAGTCTTTTGTTATCTTCGCCTAATATCTGACTGACCTGCATTGACTTATCATCAAGCGGCAAATTATTAGTGACTGCTTTATATAATGTATCGCAATGAAGGTCAAAAAGATTCATACTCGACTCCTATTCAAATGCGCCTTCAATATAGTTGATTTTAACAAGCTTCAGATTATCGGCGTTTACATAAACCTCGCATACATCAAAGCGGCAAAATTTCTCCGTTTCATTTTCTGCTAAATACAGAGATGCGGTTTTTATAATTTTAAGCTGTTTTTGTCGGTTTACAGCGTCGGCGGCTGAAATCATTGAATCTGTATGGCGTGTTTTTACTTCAACAAAAACAATGTGGTTTTTATTCTCTGCAATTATATCAATTTCGCCGTATCTTTTACGGTAGTTTCTCTCCAAAATCTTGTATTTTTTCTTCTTTAGAAAATTAACGGCATATTCCTCGCCTGTTTCTCCTATGTTCTGTGTAGAAAACTTCTTCATTTCAGTATCTTCGTAAGAAAACTCATTCTGTGGTATGGACACGGACCGTATTTTAAAATTGCTTCCCTGTGTGCTGCTGTGCCGTATCCTTTATGCTTATCAAACTGGTATTGCGGATATTCCTTTGCATATTCATACAAAAGTCTGTCCCTTGAAACCTTTGCAAGAATTGAGGCACAGGCAATTGACATAGATTTTGCGTCACCTTTTACAATAGTTTCGCCGTCAATATCAAGCGGCGGCATTTTGTTGCCGTCTATCATTGCATAATCTGCCTTAACGTTAAGTCCTTCAACTGCTCGTTTCATAGCAAGCATTGTTGCATTTAAAATATTGATACTCTCTATTTCCTCTACGCTTGCATATGCTATACAATATGAAACGGCAGTTTCCTTTATTACATCGAAAAGTGCCTCACGCTTTTTCTCTGTTAATTTCTTTGAATCGTTTACACCGTCAATAATAGTGTTGGGCGGTAATATTACTGCGGCGGCACAAACAGGACCGGCAAGCGGTCCTCTGCCTGCTTCGTCAACTCCGCAAATTGCTTTATATCCCTTTAATTCTGCATTCTGTTCATATTCAATCCAGTTCATTTTAACACACCGTTAGGCATTTCAACTGTAATTCTTCCAAGTTTTGCACTCCGAAACTCGTCAAGCAGCATAATAGCCGCTCTTTCGGTATTAACCTCACCACCCGAAACGAGCATACCTCTTTTTCTTGCAATTAATTTTAATAATTCATAAGAGTCAATATTGTCAAGGTCAGTTTCTTCAAGCTTAAAACGTGAAATAAAATCAACAGGCTTGAGCTCCTTTAGAAAATCAAGAAGTCTTACAGCTAAAAGCTCAATATCAAGAATCTGGTCTTTTACCGCTCCTGTAAATGCAAGGTGTTCTCCGACAATTTTGTCGTTAAATTTAGGCCATAATACACCCGGGGTATCAAGCATTTCAAGATTTTTTGCAATTGTAAACCACTGGTTTCCTCTTGTAACGCCCGGTCTGTCCTCAACCTTTGCACGGTTTTGCTTTGCAATTTTGTTGATAAAGGAGGATTTACCGACATTCGGTATTCCGACAATCATTATTCTCATCATTGGATTAACCATCCCCTTTGCTTTCAGTCGGTTAATCCTTTCACTCATAACATTGTTGACGGCAGGAGCAAATTTATTAAGCCCTCTGCCGCTTTTGCAGTCAACGGCAATTGCAGTAATACCCTGCTTTTCAAAATGGTCAATCCACATTTTTGTTGCAGTCTGATTAGCCATATCGCATTTGTTTAGCAGAATTATTCTCGGCTTGTTCTGAATAAGCTTTGCCAAATCGGGATTGCGGCTGCTTATAGGAATTCTTGCGTCTATTATTTCGGCAACGGCATCCACAAGCTTCAGGCTTGCCTGAATTTGTCGTTTAGTTTTGGTCATATGACCCGGGAACCACTGAATATTTTGCATTTCGCTCATTTTATATCATCCTCAATAAAGGTATTTTATTCTGTCAAACGGATAAAACACAAATTGTGCTTTGCCGATTACATCGTCACAAGGTACAAGCCCGATGTTTGCATCACGGCTGTCAAGAGATATTCCCCTGTTATCACCCATCACAAAAATATAGTTTTCTGGTATTACATATGGGAATTTGTACTCATTTTCGGGCTTTTTAGTAAATGAAGATATGTAATCTTCTTCAAGCATTACTCCGTCAACATACACCTTGCCTGTTGCATAATCTATATCCAACGTCTGTCCTTCCGTCGCTATTACTCGCTTAATTATTCGTTTCTCAATCATATTTTCCGCATTTATAGCTACAATGTCACATGATTTAGGAGTGTAATTAAAACTTGTCAGAAAGACCTTATCATTGTCGTGCAGGGTTTCATACATTGAATTTCCGACCACGTTAGCATCTCTTATAAAAAATGTAAAAATAATTGAAACTATTGCGAACACAAAAATAACTGATTTAATTATCTCGAAAGAATAGCAGGTTATCTTTTTCTGATTATAGCTGTATTTAATTTTTTTAGTCATAAATTCCTCCGAAAAAGTAAAAGCTTATTTCTATTATAAAACAGAAACAAGCTTAATACAATACAAAAATTAAATATAAAATTATTAAATCAGTAAAGATAGCCGAAATCACTAAACGGGAAAGCAACAAACTGCGCCTTGCCGATTACATTGTCAACATCGATAAGACCGATTTCGGTTCTGCGGCTGTCAAGTGATACTCTTCTGTTGTCGCCCATAACGAATACCTTACCTTCGGGTACAACCTCGGGAATATCATAGTCACCGTAGTTTCCTTCAAATGTAGAATCATTTATGTAAGGCTCGTCAAGAACAACTCCGTCTACAATTATTCTGTCATTTTCATAATCAAGCTTAATTGTCTGACCTTCGGTAGCAATTACTCTTTTGATTATGGGTTTGGAATACTCTGCCCCGTGAGAAATAACAATAATATCTCCGTCTTTAGGAGTGTAGAAAAGATTTGTTACGATAACCTTGTCTTTTGATTCAAGAGTGCTTTCCATGGAAGTTCCGTCAACATCGACAAGACGGAAAATAAAGGTAAGACAAATTACCACAATAGAAATTGCAAACAGAATACAACGTATCCAATCGTAGAAGCCTGAAACTGCCCCCTCGGATTTCATTGCGAGAAACTGATTATCCTTGAATTTATCAGATTTTTCTTTAAAATAAATGTCAGGATTCAGCTCGGCAGAAAGCTCAATATCATCGCTAATAAGGGTTTCTTTTGAAGTTTCTTCAAATGTGTTTTTTTCGCTCAATTTATTCACCTGCTGAAAGTAAAGTAAAAAAGGGACTTTTCAGTCCCCTTTTATACATTAAAAATTACTTGCGAATCTGCTCTTTAACTTTAGCAGCCTTACCAACTCTGTCACGGAGATAGTAGAGCTTGCTTCTGCGAACCTTACCGTAACGAACAACCTGTACGTCTTTTACGTTAGGTGAATGGAGCGGGAACACTCTCTCAACACCTACACCGTAAGCTACACGTCTTACAGTAAATGTTTCAGCTACGCCACTGCCTCTTTTAGCAATAACAGTACCTTCGAACATCTGGATTCTTTCTCTTTCGCCTTCACGAATGTTTACCGATACCTTAACAGTATCACCGATGCTGAACTGAGGAGTAGTATCCTTGACAGAACCGGCTGCAATTGTTTTTAATGCGTCCATTTTTATCCTCCTAATTTTCCCGATATTCTTACCTTCCGGCAGCGGACTATCAGCTTCAAAATGACGGCAAAGCCGTTATTTGAACCGCGTCGAGAGTAACGACGGTATCAAATGCCTATTAATAATATCATAAAAGGAAAAATAATTCAAGTGTTTTTTTCAAAAAAAGCAAATTATTTGCTTATATTATTAAGTTTTGTTAAAAAATCATTGAAATAATCAGGCAGCTGTGAAGTAAACTCAAGATATTCTTCCGTTTTCGGATGAACAAAACCTATTTTACGTGCGTGCAGACATTGACCGGTAAACGACACTTTTTCGTTTTTCACTCCGTAAACGTCATCACCTGCGACAGGATGACCGAGATAAGCCATATGAACTCTGATCTGATGTGTTCTGCCTGTTTCAAGAATACATTTTATATGCGTATAGCCTTTGTATCTTCTGATTACCGAATAATGTGTGACTGCATTTTTGCTGTTTTTAGTTGTAACGCACATTTTCTTTCTGTCGTTAGGATTTCTGCCTATAGGTGCGTCAACTGTTCCTTCATCGTTTTTCAGATTGCCGAAAACAACGGCTTCGTACTCCCTTGTAAATGAATGGTCTTTAATCTGCTTTGCAAGGTGTGCGTGAGCAAAATCATTTTTTGCAACAATCAGCAGTCCGCTTGTGTCCTTATCTATTCGGTGAACAATTCCGGGGCGAAGAACGCCGTTAATACCGGACAAGCTTTCACCGCAATGATATAAAAGCGCATTCACCAGAGTTCCGTCATAATTGCCTGCTGCCGGATGGACTACCATTCCCTTCGGTTTGTTTACTACAAGGAGATAATCATCCTCATAAACTATGTCAAGAGGTATATTTTCTGCCTTTGCTTCATAAGGTACAGGGTCGGGAATCTGCAAAACTACAACATCACCTGCTGAAAGCCTGTGCTTTTTATCAACCTGCTTTTCATTAACAGTAACACCGGAATTTTCAATCAGATTCACAGCAGCGCTTCGTGACAAGCCAACGTCAGCAACCGAAATAAACTTATCAAGCCGTATTCCGTTTTCGTTACAAATCAATCTGTGTTCAGTCATTTTTCGTCTTCGCCTTTTTAGAGCTGTCGAGTATATCGGAGAAAAACAAAAGATAGATTACAAGCATTATTGTACCTGCTGTAATGCAGTAATCAGCAAAATTGCATACGGGAGGGAAAAATGAAAGGCTTAAATAATCTATTACATAACCGTAAAATATTCTGTCAATTAAATTGCCTATACCCCCTCCGATTATGAGTGCGGCACAGACATAGAAAAACTTGCCTTTTGGTCTTTTTTTAAACATATAAAAAATTATAATCACAAGCAGAATTGAAGTGAGGGCAACAAAAATCCATCGCATATCGGAAAACATACCGAATGCAACGCCCTTATTTTCTACATATGTCAGACTGAATATATTATCTATTACACTTACAGAGCCGACAGGCTGAAGGTAAGCGGAAACAAAATATTTAATAATCTGGTCGATTATAACGAGCACTGCTCCGACTATCAGTGAAATAAACGGCATAAATTCCTCCGGAAAACGATTAGAACAAATCGGTGTGGCAAAACACACCGATTGTTTATAATAAGTTATTATTTTAAATTTTCGCAACAGCGTGAGCAAAGTGTGGGATGTTCACTGTTTTCTCCGACAGTTTTTGAAATTACCCAACAACGCTCGCACTTTTCGCCCTCTGCCTTATCAATCCTGATTTCAAGTTCAGAAGAATTATCTACGATTTCAACTTCTGAAACAATGAAAGCAGTTGCAAGCTCGTTTTCAGCTTTCTTAAGGAAAGCAAGCTTATCGCCGCTTGCACCAAGCGTTACCTTTGCTTCAAGAGAGCTTTTGATTGTTTTATCCTTGATAAATGTTTCAAGCGATTTTTTAACGTCATCTCTTAACTCGTGGATTTCGTCCCAGAACGCCATAAAGTCATCATCAATTGAAATGTCAACCTTTTCAGGCATTTCGTTATAAACAACGTGTTCAGCTTTCTCGTTTGATGAATGGGGCATATATTTCCAGATTTCATCAGAAGTATATGCAAGAATAGGCGCAATCATTCTTGTCATTGCATTAAGAATGATATAGATTGAAGTCTGTGCCGCACGGCGAGCCTTGCTGTCTGCTTTCTCGGTGTAAAGTCTGTCCTTTAAAACATCAAGGTAGAAGTTTGACATATCAACAACGCAGAAGTTATGAATAGCGTGGTATACGATATGGAATTCATACTTATCATATGCTTCCTTGACTTTATCAATGAGAATATTAAGCTTTGCAAGCGCCCACTTGTCGATAGGCATAAGCTCGTCAAGAGATACCATATTCTCATCAGGATTGAATCCGTTGAGGTTGCCGAGGATATATCTTGCAGTATTTCTGATTTTTCTGTAAGCTTCGGAAAGCTGTTTGAGAATATCGGGTGAAATTCTGATGTCAGCGTGGTAGTCGGAAGAAGCAACCCAGAGTCTTAATACATCTGCACCGTACTGGTCAATAACCTCCTGCGGGTCAATACCGTTGCCAAGAGATTTGTGCATTACTCTGCCCTTGCCGTCTACAACCCAGCCATGAGTAAGAACAGCCTTGTAGGGTGCTGTTCCCATTGTTGCAACGGAAGTGAGAAGCGATGACTGGAACCAGCCTCTGTACTGGTCTGCACCCTCAAGATAAAGGTCAGCAGGCCATTTCAGGTAAGGACGGTTTTTAAGAACTGCGGCGTGTGATGAACCGCTGTCAAACCAAACGTCCATAATATCTTTTTCTTTTGTAAATGAAGTGCATCCGCACTTTGAGCATTTCTTGCCCTTCGGAAGAATCTCCTCGGCCGTGTGAGTAAACCAAGCGTTTGAGCCTTCCTTGCCGAATAAGTCGGCAACAGCAAGCATAGCCTCTTTATCAATAAGCGGCTCACCGCATTCTTCGCAGTAGAAAATCGGAATCGGAACACCCCATTTTCTCTGACGGGAAATACACCAGTCTTTTCTTTCTCTTACCATTGAGGTAATTCTGTCTTTACCCCATCCGGGAATCCATTCAACCTCGTCAATTGCCTTTACTGCATCATCCTTGAAATCGTCAACAGAGCAGAACCACTGGTCGGTAGCACGGAAAAGAACAGGATTTTTACATCTCCAGCAGTGTGGATACTGGTGGATAATTTTCTTAAGAGCGAACAATGCTCCGATTTTTTCAAGGTGTTCAGCGATAGGCTTGTTAGCGTCAGCAGTTTTAAGACCTGCAAACATTCCTGCTTCTTCTGTGAGGACACCGTTTTCGTCAACAGGAACAATAATCGGGATTTCGGGATAGTTACGGCAAACGTCATAGTCTTCAACACCGTGACCGGGAGCTGTATGAACACAGCCGGTACCGCTTTCAAGAGTTACGTGGTCGCCGACAATTACTACAGACTCTCTGTCCATAAACGGATGAGCAGTTTTCATATACTCAAGTTCAGCACCCTTAATTGTTGCAACAACCTCATAATCTGTCTTTTCAGCGTCTTTCATTGCGCTCATGTAGAGCTCTTCAGCCATTACGTAGTATTCGTCACCGCACTTGATTACTGCATAATCAAATGAAGGACCAACGCAGATTGCAACGTTACCGGGCAACGTCCATGTTGTTGTTGTCCAGATTACGAAGTAAACCTTCTTCGGGTCAATTCCCATAGCAGAGAATTTACCGAGGTCATCGGTTACATTAAATTTAACATAGATAGAGTGACAGGGATCTTCAGCATACTCAATTTCAGCCTCAGCAAGAGCAGTTTTACACTCGGGGCACCAGTAAACAGGCTTTAGGCCCTTGTAAATGTAGCCTTTACAAGCCATTTCTGCAAATATTCTGATTTGCTCGGCTTCAAAATCGTGGGTAAGAGTAATATATGGATTGTCCCATTCGCCGATTACACCGAGTCTTTTGAACTGATTGCGCTGATCGTCAATATAGCCTTCAACAAACTCCTGACACATTTTACGGAGTTCAAGCTCGGAAATATCAGCAGAGCTTCCTACACCTGCTTTTTTTCTTGCTTTAAGCTCTGTAGGCAGTCCGTGAGTATCCCAACCGGGTACATAGGGAGCTTTAAATCCGGACATATTTTTATATCTAACAATAAAATCCTTGAGAATTTTATTGAGCGCAGTGCCAAGGTGAATGTTACCGTTAGCATAAGGCGGTCCGTCATGAAGAACAAAGAGAGGCTTTCCCTCGTTTATTTTCATAAGGTTCTCGTAAATTTTTTCGTCCTCCCAGTTTTTAAGGGTGACAGGCTCACTTTTCGGAAGACCTGCACGCATTGGGAATTCGGTTTTTGGAAGATTAAGTGTAGAATTATAATCCTGGGACATTTTATATATTCTCTCCAATATCTAAAAATTTAAAATTAATCAGCAGAAACATCATAGTTGTCGCCGAATTTAAGGTGTGCAAACTTACCCGAACGCTTTGGAACGGGTTCAGATTTTACGCTGAATTTTTCTTTTGTTGCCACTTCGGCAACAGATTTTTCATTAACCTGCTCCTCGTAATGCGACTCAATTTCCTCACGGGCAGGCTCTTCTTTTATATCTTCTGTGGGATATTTTTCGTCAAGAGCTTTTTTTGAATCATCAAGGTCAGCAGAAGTAGGAAGATCGTCAATAGCCTTAATGTGATTTCTGTAAAGCTCAATGAGTTCATTTCTGAGAGCAACTGCGTCTGACTGGAGCTGTAGATAGTTTTCCTTCTCAATTGCAGTCATCTTATTAGCGTCAACAAGAAGTGCCTGAGCTTTGTTTTCAGCGTCACGCACAATTTTTGCAGCCTTCTCTTTTGCCTCTCTGATGCAGGCATCGGAAACCTTCTGGGAAGCTAACAGTGCGTTTCTTACGGTTTCCTCGTCTGACTTATACTGTTCAACACGAGTAGCAAGTATGTCAATCTTATGCACAAGATTAGTTTTTTCCTTTTTAAGCTGTTCAAACGAAGCAATAACCTCGTCTATAAAAGCATCAACGTCTTCTGCTCTGTATCCGCCGCTTAATGTAGCTTTTCTAAAGCTGATATTTTTAATTTCATCAATTGTAAGCATCTGTATGCACTCCTTATCTAAAATGAATTAGAGAAATCCTGATACGCCCTTTTTTAGTTTCACCTATTACGGCATTCAGAATATATTTTCCTTTACCTCGAATAATCAGTACGTCTCCTTCAGCAGTAGGCTGACTGACGTTCATTGTTTGAATATAATTCAGACTGACGTTGCTTGAAAAAATAAGCGACTTTGTCTTTTCCCGAGAGAGTCCCGTTACGGCTGCAACAATATTATCAAGCCTGAGTGATGATACTACAAGCGATAAATCTTCGGTTCCTCTGCCTTTTGGGAGCTTTGACAAATCTGCATCACTGATTTTCACTCCGACATTGCCGATTTTGGAAATCTGAGAAACAATATAATCTTTTAACTCGCTTTTAATAAAAACTATTGTTCTTCCGTCCTCAACAAGTATATCTCCTATCGTTTCACGCTCAATCCCGAGTGACATTAAAGCACCGAGAAAATCCCTGTGAGTGAGCTTATCACAATTGCGATAACGAAATTCAAGTGCAGAAATCGGGAAATCAGGCTTAATTTTGTCATAGCACAGAGCAAGCATTTTTCGTTCGTTGTTTTCACAACCGCCAAAAAAGCAGAAATTTTCAAAGCAAATTGACTTTAAGTATTTTTCAGCTATTGCCTGCCTGCGTTCGCTTAAAAACGGAAAGAAATACGGTTTCTGACGGGTATAACACAAGGTCACAGCGTCATCTATTTTTGAGTAAAAAAGCTCGTCTTTATCAGAAGTATACACCGCTGTTTTCTAATTCATCGAGTAAATCATCGCCTGTAAGGTCAACATTACTCGGAATGATAATGTATGTATTTGTAGCAACTCTCTTAATTTTACCTCTGTTTGCATATGCAACACCGCTTAAGAAATCAAGAATTCTTCTTGCCATATCCTTATTTGTGTCTTCAAGGTTAAGAACAACGGTATGAGTCTTCATAAGCTCATCGGCGATTGAACGTGTTTCCTCGCCGAATCTTTCGGGCTTGAAAATACCAACCTGAAGCTTTGCGGTAGCGTTGATATTGACAACCTTGTTTCTTCCGCCAACTTCTCTGTCTCTTTCTCTGTCACGTTCTCTTTCCCTTACGGGCTGTTCTTCTTCGTAGCCGTCGTCACCTTCGTCAGCATATCCGTACTCATCGTACTCATACTCGTCGTCCGGTGCGTCCCACATGCGCTTAAACTTATCAACAATTCCTGCCATTTATATTTCCTCCTAAAATTATGTGTAATCTCTTGCGCCAAAAAGCGACGAACCTATTCTTACCATATTGGCGCCTTCCAATATTGCTTCGTAATAATCGGCAGACATTCCCATTGAAAGAATAGTCATACTTATATTATCTAATTTTTTTTGCGATATGTCAATAAATATATTATGCATATTATTAAAATATTTAGAAATTTTATGTTTATTATCACAAATCGGGGGTATAGTCATCAGTCCTTTAACCGAAATTCCCTCAATTTTTGATATTTCGCAGAGCAGTTCTTCGAGATTTTCAGGGTATACTCCCGACTTATTTTCCTCTCTGCCAATGTTGACTTCAACAAGAATATCTGTAGTCTTGTTAAGCTTTAAGGATTGCTTTGCTATTTCATTGGCAAGCTTTACGGAATCAACAGACTGAATCAAGTCAACCTTATCGACAATCTGCCTTACCTTGTTTGTCTGGAGATGTCCGATAAACTGCAAGGAACACTTTTCAAGATTGTAGCTGTCGTATTTTGATAAAAGCTCCTGTACCTTGTTTTCACCGATATGGTCAAGACCAAGGCTTATAGCGTGGTTGATAACCTCAGGCTCAACCGTTTTAGTAGCGGCAAGAAAGGTTATATCCTCTCTGCTTTTACCGATCTTCTGTGCAGCTTCGGCGATTCTTTCATTTATTAATTTATAGTTGTATTCGACGTCATTCAATGACCTTGCCGTCATACAAATCATCTCCCTTTAATATTACCTTATCATAAAGCGAAACTGTTTCACCGTTAAACAATTCATCTTCATCGGGTGTAGTATCGCAGATAACATAGTCGTCTTCAGCATATAGAATCGAGATTTGCTTGAACTGAACCTCGCTTCCGTAAAGTACGTAGACGCCCTGAACCTTTTTCTTCTCGGTATGTTTATTGTCGTTTTCATCATACGTTGTTTTTGTAACGTAATCATCGTGAATTGCACGTTTGCTTATACGCAGTCCGGTGTAGGTGCCGAGTCCGATTTCAACAGGTTCTTGCCTTGCTTCAATCAAGCCTTCATCCATATAGTCACATTCAAGAATAACAAGAGCGTCTGAATCCGGAGTTTCCTGATGGATTCGGTAGATTGAAGCAGGTACGTTGTCCGTTGCGGCATCGGAAAACAAAATGGTAACATTTCCGTCCCACAGAGAAAGCTCTGTTGCCTCGTCAGCAGATACCCTGCACGCAACATACCAGTTTAAACTGCTTATTATCTTACCTGCTATGTTATCTGTAACCTCGGATTTTTTAACGTTTTTGAAATCACTGAGCTTAATTCTGTCAACATCGGAATATTTAATTATGTTCTCATATCCGTCGCAATATTCAGAAAAGTATCCTGCCTTGTCGGTTTTGATTGTGCCGATGCTTTCACCCGAAGAATTACGCAAGCTGTCAATTTGGGACTGTAAGCTTGAAATTTCAGAATTGAAGTTTTTATATTTACCTGTGTAAATCTGGCGCTGGTTAATTGAAGAAAGCAGATTATACGAATCCGAAAGAGCGGAATTCAGTTCTCCGTTATTAATATCATCGATGTAAGTTATAAGATTATTATGTATTGAATTATTGATTGTGTCAATTCCTACGGTATTAACGGATTTATTTTTTTGAAGATTTTCAAGAGCGTTTTTCTGCTTTTCAAGAGCGGCGGCAGAAGTCTGAGCCAGAGCGTCGTCCTCTGTTTCATAAATTTTTGCAATCTCACCGCCTGCTTTTACCTCTTCCCCCTCATCGCAGGAGTAGGAAAGGACTCCAGATGTATTATTTTCTATGACATTTTCATCTCTGATTATAAATGCATTAGTGAAAATTTTATTTGTAACTGTAGTCTGTACAGCATTTTCAGTTGGGTACATATCAAAATTTGCACTTATAAAAAGATAAGCTACATATATAAGAGCTAAAATCGTAAGCGCAGAAACAAGTATTCGCTTAAAAAGTAATTTATCCATAAAATTATCCTTTTTTAATTATTTCAACGGCATCTGCAAGTAATTCTTCAAAGGAATTATAATCATCTGCATAAAGCCAGTTAATATCCAAATCTCTTTTAAACCATGTTATCTGTCTTTTAGCATATCTGCGTGTTTCCATTTTAAGCTTTTCTACACATTCGTCAAGAGTTTTTTCACCGTTAAAATAAGGCAAAAGCTCTTTGTATCCGATTGCTTTGACTGAAGTAAAGCTCAATTTGTTTGAAAGGACATCCTTTGCTTCATTTACAAGTCCGTTTTCAAGCATTAAATCAACACGATTGTTTATTCTTTCATAAAGATTTGCCCTGTCTTTAAAATTAAGTCCGATTTTTATAGGACTGTAAGGACTTTTTTCAAGCTTTGACTTTTCGTTTTGTTCGGTAATTGTTATACCCGTTGTTTTATAAAATTCAATTGCACGTATTATTCTTTTGGGGTTTCTTTCAGCTTTCAGCCTGTTAGCTGAATCTATATCAAACTCTGAAAGCATCTCAAGCAAAGTATCTATCCCCTGCACCTCGTAAATTTTACGAAGCTCAAGTGACAACTTTTCGTCACGCTGTTCTTCATTGAAAGTTATATTATTAAGAAGCGAATCAACGTATAGACCCGTACCGCCTACAATAAACGGAAGTTTTCCTCTTGAATTAATATCGGCTATGCACTTTGACGCATCCTTTACAAACATTGCTACAGAATAGGTTTCATCAGGTGAAACAAAGTCAATCAAATGATGCTTTATGCCTTCCTTTTCATCAAATGTAGGCTTTGCAGTAGCAATCTGCATTCCCTTGTAAATCTGCATTGAGTCGGCAGAAACAATTTCACCGTTGAACTTTTTAGCAAGCTTTACGGCAAGCTTTGTTTTGCCCGATGCGGTAGGACCGACAATTGAAACGACTTTTATTGAATTTTCCAGAATATCACACCCTGCCGAATTGCTTTTCAATTTCATTTTTCGTCATAACTATACAAACAGGTCTGCCGTGAGGGCAGTACTTTATCTGTGGATTTTCTTCAAGTTTTTTGACAATGTCAATAAGTTCCTGCGGAGTACTTTTATTTCCCGCTTTTATTGCAGAACGACAAGCAACATTGTGATAGAACCAATCCATTTTTTCGGTAAAAATATCATTTTTACCCATTGCGATATAATCGGCCATCTCCGCAATACAGTCGCTTATATCTGCGGCGTCAAGATATTGCGGTGCACTTCGTACAATTACTGTGCTGTTGCCGAAATCCTCAACGTCAAAAGCGCAGACTTTGAACATATCAAGGTTATTAATCGCAGCGTCATACTCGGATTTTTCAAGCGTTACGGTTATCGGCTGAAGGAGAATCTGTGAAAACGAAGCGGCTTTTTCCTCTTTCAGCTTTTCGTAAATCATACGCTCGTGCGCAGCGTGTTTGTCAATAAAGAGGATTTCTTTTTTATTCTTTTCGGCAATGATGTATGTGCCGAATGCTTCTCCTATGTATCTGATTTCCGTTTCATTCTGATTGATAAGAACAGGGGCGGAATTTGATTCCGTATCAACAAAATCAAAATCTTTATTTTCTTTTTCAGAATTTTTCGGTGCTTTCTCTTCTTCTGATTTTATTGTTTCCTTTTTAGGCTCTGATACTATTGTCGGAATAATCTCCTGTTGAGGCTTAAATGAAGCCTCTTTTTTGGTATTATTTACAGCCTGCTTTGAATAGAGCTTAAATGGATTACCGGAATCGGAAAGCTTTATATTATCTATGTTTTTTCTTTTCTGATCTACAGTTTTTTCTTTTTCTTCCGAATTAAAGCTCACGCTTTCAAAAGGATTGAAAGAATCTTTTTTCTGCGTCACGTCTTGTTTTGCATATACCGCAGGAGCAGATTTCGGAGTTTCAGGCTTCTTTGAAAATATTGCCTGTGCATTATTGAATGGATTGAAATTACTGCGTTCATTAAACGCCGTATTATTTTTAAAGGATGCGTTTTTGCGGCTGTCAAACTTCATAAGTGCAGATTTTACTGCATGGTAAACTGCGTCAAAAACAGGTCGTTCGTTTATAAAACGCACTTCGATTTTTGCAGGGTGAACGTTTACGTCAATCATTTCAAAGGGAAGTTCAAAGTTGAGGACACAGGAAGGGAATTTTCCAACCATTATTGAACCCTTGAACGCTTCTTCAATTGCCGCCATTGCAGTTCTTGTCTTGACATATCGCCCGTTGATAAAGAAATTCTGCATATTTCTGTTCGGGCGTGAATTGACAGGCTTTGAAACGTATCCTTTGATTTTTATTGCGTCAAGCTCGTATTCAACGGGAATTAATCCGTTTGCAAAATCCTTGCCGAATACGGAATAGATTGCCGAGATAAGCTTTCCGTCGCCGAATGTTTTAAGCGCCTGTTTGCCGTCTTTTATATAAGTAAATGCAATTTCGGGATGAGAAAGTGCAGTCTTGTCAATAATATTTGATACGGCATTTCCCTCGGAAACGTCCTTTTTTAAGAACTTTGCCCTTGCAGGAATGTTGTAGAACAAATCTCTGATAATAAATGTTGTGCCAACAGGACAGCCAGCATCATCAAAAGAAATTTCTTCTCCACCGTCAATTTCATAGCTTGAACCGACTTCTTCATTTGTATTTCTTGTAATGAGCTGAAGTCTTGAAACTGCACAGATTGAAGCAAGTGCTTCGCCTCTGAAACCGAGGGTTGAAATGCAGTCGAGGTCATTTTCAAATTTAACCTTGCTCGTTGCGTGTCTTAAAAAAGCGACCTTAATGTCATCTTTTAAGATGCCGCATCCGTCGTCGGTGACACGCATAAATGTTGTTCCGCCGTTTTTGATTTCAACGGTGATGTTCTTTGCACCTGCGTCTATTGAATTTTCAACAAGCTCCTTTATAACGGAAGCCGGACGTTCAACAACCTCGCCTGCCGCAATAAGCTCTGCAACGTGCTTATCAAGAACATTTATAACACCCATAATGTCACCGCCTTTCCAAAATTAAATCATTCCCTTTAATTCATAAAGCAAATTCATTGCTTCAATCGGGGTTAGTGTATTTAAATCTGCCGCTTTCAGCTTATCAATAACAGGGCTTTGCACAGCTCCTAAAAGCGAAAGCTGCATATCGTCATTTTCTTTTCTGATTATTTCAACCTTTCCTCCGTTGCCGCTTTCAAGCTCCGAGAGAATTTCTTTTGCTCGGTTGATTATCGACTGCGGAACTCCTGCAAGCTTTGCAACCTCAATACCAAAGCTGTCGTCTGCACCGCCCGGAATAATCCTGCGCAAAAATGTAATATCGTCACCTCGTTTTTTAACGGCTATGCTGTAATTTTTTACACCGTCAAGCAAATTTTCCATAACGGTAAGCTCGTGATAGTGAGTTGCAAACAATGTTTTTGCTCCGAGCTTCTTCTTATCTGCGCAAAATTCAAGCACGGCTCTTGCAATACTCATACCATCAAAGGTTGAAGTACCTCTGCCGATTTCATCAAGAATCAGCAGACTTTTTGAAGTGGCATTTTTTACAATATTTGCAACCTCGCTCATCTCAACCATAAAGGTTGACTGCCCCGAAGCCAAATCGTCAGACGCACCTACTCGGGTAAAAATGCTGTCAACAATGCCGATTTCGGCAGATGACGCAGGAACAAAGCTGCCTATCTGCGCCATAAGCACAATAAGAGCAATCTGGCGCATATATGTAGATTTACCTGCCATATTAGGACCTGTGATGATTGCTACTCTGTCGCTGTTGCTGTCGAGATATACATCATTCGGAACGAAAGGAGCGTCCTTTAGAAGTGCCTCGACAACAGGATGACGGGAATCCTTGATTCTTATAGCAGAAGAAAGATTTACATCGGGTCGTACATAGCGATTATCTGACGCAACATTTGCAAGCGAAGTGATAACGTCCAGCGTTGCAATTGCCTTTGCAGTTTTCTGAATACGCTCAAGATTATCTGCAACAGTTTTTCTGATTGTATCGAAGAGTGCAAACTCAAGTGCAACCGACCTGTCTTTTGCGCCGAGTATTCTGCCCTCAACCTCTTTTAAGTCCTGCGTTATATATCTTTCACAATTAGTAAGCGTTTGCTTTCTTATGTAAGTGTCGGGAACAAGGTCTTTATAGGAATTTGTAACTTCAATATAGTAACCGAAAACTCTGTTATAGCCGACTTTGAGCTTTGGAATACCTGTAGCCTCTCTCTGTTCAGCTTCGATTTTAGCAAGTATATCCTTTGAGTTATTCATATCTCCCGTTACAGAGTCCAGCTCTTCGTTATATCCCCGCTTAATCATTCCACCCTCTCTTATTGTAAAGGGTGGTTCTTCAACAATTGCATTGTCTATCAGGCTGAATATATCGTCAAGCGTGTCAATATCCTGATAAATCTTTTTGAGGTATGATGCGTTACAATCAGAAATAAGCTCTGAAATTCTCGGCAGATTCTGAATAGCCGAACAAAGCGAACGCAAATCCCTTGCATTTGCCGAGCCGTAGACAATTTTGGTCATCAGTCTTTCAATGTCGAAAATACCCGAAATATTATCGGTGATTTCAAGGCGGAGCATTGTGTTATTTACAAGCTCCTCAACGGCAGACTGACGGTTGTTGATTGATGAAATATTCATCAGCGGATGCTCAAGCCACGAGCAGATAAGCCTTTTTCCCATTGCGGTTTTGGTCTTATCAATAACCCACAACAGCGAGCCACGTTTTTCCTTTGTCAGCATTGTCTGCGTAAGCTCGAGGTTGCGCTGGGTGTTGTAGTCAAGTCGCATATATTGACTTTCGCTGTAAAGCTCAATGTGATTTATGCGTTCAAGTCCGCTTTTCTGCGTATCTTTAAGGTAAGAGAGCAATGCTCCGATTGAAGAAACAAGCACCTCGCTGTCAGACACATTTTCGGACTCATCTTTAAAATGCTCCGAAACAGTGTTTTTACAAAGCGTATAATCAAACTTACCATCTTCAAGCATTTCAACGCCTGCGGAAAGCTTTGACTTGATAAATTTAGGAAGTTCCTTGATTTTTACAATATCTCCGCCGATAAGGATTTCCCTCGGGTTGTAGCTCGCAAGTTGACTTGTGAGAACATTATATGAATCTTTGCCCGAAATTTCGGTAGCGTATAATTCTCCTGTGGAAATATCGCAAAAACAAATTCCGATATGCTTATTCTCGGCAAACATACAGCAGATGTAATTGTTTTTGCTTTCGTCGAGCATACTCGACTCCATAACAGTACCGGGAGTGATTACACGGATTATATCACGCTTTACAAGTCCCTTTGCCTTTGCAGGGTCTTCGGTCTGTTCACAGATTGCAACCTTGTAGCCCTTTGCAACAAGACGAGCAATGTAGCCCTCACAGCTGTGAAAAGGAACTCCGCACATCGGCGCACGTTCGTCCTGACCGCAGTCACGACCTGTAAGTGTGAGCTCCAGTTCTTTTGACGCAAGCTTTGCATCATCATAGAACATTTCGTAGAAATCTCCAAGACGAAAGAACAAAATGCTGTCTTTATTTTCTTCTTTAATTTTAAAATACTGTTTCATCATCGGAGATAACTCCGCCATAATCTCACACCCTTTTGCTTAATCTGAATTAAATCAGTGACATCCGCCGCAAGTTTCACAGCTGCCGGAGCAGGAAGACTGTGAATAATCAGCAGTTTCGGGGTCTGCACCCTCACAGGACTGCTGAACAATTGCAAGCACTCTGTTTGCAACAACGTCAAATTCTTCCTTTGCATCGTTGTAAGCAATCATATTTTCATTAGACATAATTTTTGAGTAAACTTCTCTCATTTCAGTGTTAAGCTGTGCAAGCTTGTCCTGATCTCTTTCCTTTTTGGAAGCCTCGTTATTGATTGACATTCTCTTAAGGTTAAATTCACCGATTAAGCTCTGGAGCTCTGTATCGGAGTCAGCCTTTGTCTGAACCTCCTGCAATCTGATGTATGATTCTTCCTGCTGAATTGCCTTTCCGAGTTCTCTTGCCAGTGTAATAATATCCATAATTTTACCTCCGTATTTTTAATTCTTTTATACTAATTCTCCTTTGAGAATCCAGTTACGTGCTTTTGTAATCTTAACATTCTGAAATGTTCCGATTAATTCCGCAGGAGCTTTCAGTTCAACAATTATATTACCGCTTGTCCTGCCGGTTAATTCATCGTTCTTGCCTGTTTCTCCCTCAATAAGTACCTTTTCGATTTTTCCTACCATTGATGAACAGCGTTTTGCGGCAATCTCCTCCTGTATATCAAGAAGCTCTCTGAACCACTTTGACTTTTCTTCATATGGGATAGGGTCGTCCATTTTCTCGGCTGGAGTGCCGACTCTGGGTGAAAAGATGAATGTAAACAGTGAAGTAAATTCAACCTCTTTAATAAGCGAAAGGGTTTCCTTGAAATCTTCATAGGTTTCACCCGGAAAGCCTACGATTATATCGCTTGTAAGCGAAACGTCTTCAATTTTTTCTTTGGCGTAATTTACAATTTCAAGGTATTTTTTTCTGTCATAATGTCTGTTCATCGCTTTTAGAATTCTATCCGAACCGCTCTGGAACGGCAAGTGAAGATGCTTGCTTATGTGCGTTCCGTTTGCTATCGTATCAACAAGCTCCTTTGAACAATCCTTTGGATGTGATGTCATAAACCGAAGCCAGTAGTCACCGTCTATTGAATCAATTTCACTTAAAAGCCTTGCAAAATTAACACCGTCAGGCAGGTTTTTACCATAGGAATTTACGTTCTGACCGAGAAGCGTTATATCTTTATAGCCGCTCTGAATCATCTCTCTTGCTTCGGAAACAATTATGCTCTTGTCACGGCTCCGCTCACGACCTCTTACATAAGGAACAATACAGTAGGTGCAGAAATTATTACAGCCGTACATTATCGGCAGCCAGCCTTTAAAGCTGCCGTCACGCCTTACGGGAATACCCTCGTAAAGCTTGTTGTCATCATTTCCACGTTCAATAATACGCTTTCCGTTGACAAGCGAATTATACATTAATTCAGGGAAATGGTGCAGTGAATGCGTGCCGAATACAAGACCGACAAACGGAAAGCTGTTGTAGATTCTATTTGCAATATGCTCCTGCTCCATCATACAGCCGCAAAGAGCAATTAAAATCTGCGGGTGCTTTCTTTTTAAGTTTTTGAGTGCTCCTACGTTGCCGAAAACTCTGTCCTCTGCGTGTTCCCTGACTGCGCAGGTGTTAAAAAGAATAAAGTCAGCATCATCGGGAGCGTCTACAAAATCAAATCCCGACTGAGCAAGCATACCTTTAATTTTTTCGCTGTCGGCAACATTCTGCTGACAACCGTATGTTCTTACAAAAGCGAGCGGTTTTTCGCCTCTTTTTCTAATTTCCATAATTTCTGCAATCAGTTTCATATACTCCGATTGCTTTTCAGACAGTTTATCAGCCTGATTTATAATATCAGCCAAATAAATGCCCTCCTTACCCATTGTATTAACTGTTTTAGTATACCACAAAATATATAGTTTTTCAATATTTTTCACAGGGTTTTCAAATTAATATTGAAGTTATGAACGTTTAGAAATTAATATGTTCTGTAAAGATTTCCGTAGGATGAGGGAATCTCACCAACTATCACTGACTGTGCTATTTCAAAATCTGTTGTAAAGGTAATATTTCCCGAATAATCAAGCGAGGTTGTCATAATTTTTGAAGTGAGCATAAGCCTGATGTGGTGGACAGTCTGGTTTATTCCTGCCTGTTCAAATGTGCTTACTATTTCTGATGAAAAACTGCCCGTAAGATTGAAGCTTAAAGTAATAGAGGGGCCCCAGTTAGAGAGCACCGTTATGTTTGTAAATGCACCAATCGGAATATCTATTTCATTATCGTACACCTTTGCTATTTCTTTTTGTACTGATTTTGTGATTTCCGACTTGATTTTATTAATTTTTATGGAGTCGGTTTCTATTGCCTGCACCTTGCCGTCTGTGGTATATTTAATTTTTGCAATATCATCATAGCTGTAGCCGAGCTTTTCAAGCGTTGAATTTGCCGCATCACAGACGGAATTTACTGACAGAATTTCCGCTTGTATTCTTATATATTCAGGTCTGAAATCAGACAAATGTACTTCGCAGAAAATAATAAAGGATAGGATAATTAAAAATGTTGACAGTAAAATTCGCCTTAAAATTTTAAACTTCCTTTTACGATGTCTGTAATAGAGCAAAAAAACACCCCTCGTACATTCTATACGAGAGGTGTTAATTTGTGAATTAATTATTCAACGTCTTCGTCTTCAACATCACAGCAACCGCAGGTACAGCCGTCTTCTGAACAACAGCCGTCCTCATCAAATAAGTCTGAAAAATCAAACTCAAGAAGTTCGCCGCAATTCGGGCACTCAATTTCGCCCTCAAGAAGAACATCTTCGGAAACATTGAGTTTCTGTCCGCAAGCACCGCAGGTTACTTCATAAAAAGGATTGTCTTCATCCTCAAAATCGCAACAGTCACAGTCATCATCGTCATCTTCATCATCATAAATGTCTGATTCAACGTCTGCGAGATCCTGATCGATTTCGTCAACCTGTGCGCTTAAATCATCGTAAAGCTCCTCCATATCGCTTACAGAATAAGCCATATCGTCGAGAAGCTCAACAATTGCGTTAATTACCTTTACCTCGGGCTTTGACTCGTCAAGGTTAAGACCTTCGGCAAGTCCTTTGATGTAAGAAATTTTTTCAGTTAAATTCATAATAAACTCCTGCAGAGATTATGCTCTGCCCATATATTCGCCAGTTCTTGTGTCAATCTGAATAACCTCGCCCTCATCAATAAAGAGAGGAACCTTGATTTCAGCACCTGTTTCAAGAGTAGCAGGTTTAGTAGCGTTGGTAGCTGTGTCGCCCTTGAAGCCGGGATCGGTCTTTGTAACCTGAAGCTCAACAAAGTTAGGTGGCTCTACGCCGAAAACGCTTCCCTTGTAAGAAAGAACCTTGCAAACCATATTCTCTTTAACAAACTTAAAGTTGTCGCCGAGAACGCTCTTGTTAATCGGAATCTGCTCCCAAGTTTCGGTATCCATAAAGTAGTAAAGGTCACCGTCGGAATAGCTGTATTCCATATCCTTTCTGTCGATAAACGCAGTCGGATATTTATCGTTGGGGTTGAAAGTTTTTTCTACAACCGCACCTGTAATAACATTTCTGATTTTTGTTCTAACGAACGCAGCACCTTTACCGGGCTTTACATGCTGGAACTCAATGATTGAAACAACCTGTCCGTCCATTTCAAATGTAACGCCGTTTCTGAAATCACCTGCTGATATCATTAGTAATACCTCCTAAAATTAAGTTTATACGCCAAAAAAGCATTGCCGTAATATGACATTTAACATTATACATAAAAAGCAATAAAATTGCAAGTGTTTTATAGAATTATAAGCTCTTTTGGCAAAGAAACAAAGTTTTTGCACCCATTTTCGGTTACACAAACCATATCTTCTATCCTGACACCGAACTTTTCTTGCAGATAAATACCCGGTTCATCGGTAATTATCATACCTTTTTCAAGAACCATTTCACTTTTTGGTGAAACATTCGGAGCTTCGTGAATGTCAAGACCGACTCCGTGTCCCGTTGAGTGACCGAAATATTTACCGTAGCCTGCATTTTCTATAATATCTCTTGCTGTTTTATCAACCTCACTGCACAAAACACCGCTTCTGATTTTTTCAAGAGCCGCAAGCTGGGCTTTTAATACAATGCTGTAGATTTCCTGCATTTCATCGGTTGCATAGCCGATTGCAACAGTTCTTGTTGTGTCGCTGTGATAACCTTCGAAAACCGCACCTATGTCAAAGGTAAAGAAATCCCCGGCTTTTACAATATCGTCAGAAGGAACACCATGAGGAAGTGAAGTTTTTTTGCCTGTAATTGTAATAAGGTCAAAGGATATATCCTCCGCACCGTTCATCTTCATAAGAAATTCAAGTCGGGCGGCTATTTCCTTTTCACTTACTCCTACGTTAACAAAATTAAGCACTTCATTGTAGGCTTTTTCTGTGATTTGCTGTGCCTTCTGAATCTTCTTTATCTCTGATTCGTCTTTAATTATTCGGAGATTTGATATAGCTTTATCAAGGGTTGAAGAGCTGTCACACTCAATTTTATTCTTTTCAAATAACGACTTAAAAGAATTAAAACGAGCAACTGTAATATCTGACGCTTCAAAATAAAGCTTATTAACAAAATTTTCTTTAAGAATTTTTATCAAATCAGCACCGAGCTTATTAAAGCAGATTACTTCACAACAGTGAGATTTTTTCTTTGCCGCTTCAATGTATCTGAAATCAACAAAAAGAAATGTCTTTTCTGTTGTTACGAGCATAACGCCCTCACTGTTGAAAAAGCCACAGAGATATCCGATGTTCTTCTGATTTGTAATAAATAAGACTTCGTCATTACTTTTCAATAAAGATTTTAAACTATTAATTCTTTTACAGAATAATTCATTGCTCATTACATCAAATCCTTAAGAGCCTGTATTGCAAGAAAATAGCTGTTCTTACCAAAGCCTGCAATCTGACCGACGCATACAGGAGCAATTACAGATGTGTGTCTGAATTCTTCTCGTGCGTGAATGTTAGACATATGCACCTCTACAAACGGAATTTTTATGCTCGCAATTGCGTCACGCAGAGCATAGCTGTAATGCGTGAGTGCGCCTGCATTGATTACCACACCGTTATAGCATTCCCTTGCGGCGTGAATTTTATCAATCAAATCGCCCTCGTGGTTTGACTGGAAAACATCAGCAGAAAATCCGTTCTTATCAGCATATTCCTTTATCTGAGCTTCAATACTCTCGGAGCTTTCCGTGCCGTAGATTCCCTTTTCACGAACACCTACCATATTGAGGTTTGGACCTAACAAAACAAGAATTTTTTTCATAGTATCACCCTTAATCAAAATTATAGCAAAAAGCGGACAGATTGCTCTGTCCGCTTTGTTTGATTACCTGTATTTGCGTTTGCGAGCTGCTTCGGATTTCTTTTTACGCTTTACAGAGGGCTTTTCATAAGCTTCTCTCTTGCGAACCTCAGCAATAACGCCAGCTCTGGCACACTGCTTTTTGAATCTTCTTAATGCACTTTCGAGTGATTCATTTTCCTTGAGTCTAATCTCTGCCATCTATCTTCCCTCCCATCTGCCATATGGCATGGGTACTTTGCATATAATTGCAAATCTTATTATACATTATGTAACTAATAATGTCAATAGAAATGTAGAATTTTAGGAAAAATTAAATTTTAATGAATTTTTATGGCTTAACAACGAGATTTACAAGCTTTTTAGGTACAACAATCTCTTTGATTATGTTCATTCCGTCAATAGCTTTCTTGACATTTTCATCAGACTTTGCAAGATTGAGAACCTCGTCTTTTTGTGCATCTACGGGAATATTCAACTTTGCCTTGATTTTTCCGTTGACCTGAACAACAATTTCAACGCTTTCATCAACGCACTTCGATTCGTCGTATTCAGGCCAGCTTGCTTCGGCAAGGATACCGTCGCCAAGCTTGCAAGATTCATAAACCTCTTCGGTTACGTGAGGAGCAAAGGGATTGAGGAGAATTGAGAAGATTCTCAACTCCTCCCTGTTTATTGACTTAACATTTGAAATATCGTTAATCAAAGCCATAAGTGTTGCTATAGCAGTATTGAACTTGATATTTTCAATGTCGTCGCCGACTTTCTTAATTGCCTTGTGGAATGCACCCTCAAGCTCAGGACGGATTGTGTCGCCGTCAATGAGCATTGTCTGCAAATTCCAGTAACGCTCAACAAATCTGCGACAGCCACGAATGCTTGACTGACTCCAGGGAGCAGCCTTTTCAAAATCGCCTATGAACATCTCATAAAGGCGCATTGTATCTGCACCGTACTCCTCGACAATTTCATCGGGATTTACAACGTTTCCTCTTGACTTACTCATTTTCTCGCCGTTTTCGCCGAGAATCATACCGTGAGAGGTACGCTTTGCATATGGTTCGGGAGTAGGAACAATTCCGAGGTCATATAGGAATTTATGCCAGAAACGGCTGTAAAGCAAGTGAAGTGTTGTATGCTCCATACCGCCGTTGTACCAGTCAACGGGTGCCCAGTATTCAAGAGCTTCTTTAGAAGCAAGCTCTTTGTCATTGTGGGGATCCATATAACGCAGATAATACCACGAGGAGCCTGCCCACTGGGGCATTGTATCTGTTTCACGGTAAGCCTTTCCTCCGCAATGGGGACAGGTTGTTTCAATCCAGTCTGTCATTTTTGCAAGGGGAGATTCGCCGTTGTCTGTAGGCTCGTAGGATTCTACCATCGGAAGCTTAAGCGGAAGCTCGCTTTCGTCAATCGGAACATAACCGCACTTTTCACAATGAACAATCGGAATAGGCTCGCCCCAGTAACGCTGACGTGAGAATACCCAGTCACGAAGCTTGTAGTTAACCTTTGCATGACCTTTACCCTCTTTTGTGAGCCAGTCGATAATCTTCTTCTTTGCTTCATCAACAGTAAGTCCGTCAAGCATGCCGGAATTTACCATAACGCCTGTTGCACAGTCGGTGAATGCTTCTTCCTGAACGTTGCCGCCCTTAACAACCTCGATAATCGGCAAATCAAACTTCTTTGCAAATTCCCAGTCACGTGTATCGTGAGCAGGAACAGCCATAATTGCGCCTGTTCCGTAAGAAACTAGAACGTAGTCGGAAATGAATATAGGAATTTCTTTATTATTGACAGGATTTACAGCCATAACGCCGTCAAGTCTTACGCCTGTTTTATCCTTGGCAACCTCTGTTCTTTCAAAATCAGATTTACGTGCAGCAGCAGCCTGATAAGCTCTGATTTCGTCCATATTGCCGAGTTTGTCTGCCCACTTTTCAATAAGCGGATGCTCGGGTGAAATTACCATATATGTTGCGCCGTAGAGTGTATCGGCTCTTGTTGTGTAGATTGTGAGGGTGTCGCCTGTTGTTGTTGTAAAGTCAACCTCTGCACCCGTACTTCTGCCAATCCAGTTTACCTGCTGTGCCTTTACTCTGTCGGGATAATCAACAAGTTCAAGGTCGTTGATGAGTCTGTCGGCATACTCGGTGATTTTGAGCATCCACTGTGACTTAACCTTATGTACAACCTCGCTTCCGCATCTTTCACAAACGCCGTTTACAACTTCTTCGTTAGCAAGAACGCACTTACAGGAAGTACACCAGTTTACATTCATCTCTTTTTTATAGGCAAGTCCCTTTTTGAAGAGCTGAATAAAAATCCACTGGGTCCACTTGTAGTAATCGGGATCGGTTGTATTGATTTCTCTGCTCCAGTCAAAGGAAATTCCGAGTGACTGAATCTGCTTTTTAAAGCGTTCAATATTATTCTTTGTAACAATCTCGGGGTGAATATGGTTTTTAATAGCGTAGTTTTCGGTAGGAAGTCCGAAGGCGTCCCAGCCGATAGGATAAAGCACATTGTAGCCCTGAAGTCTGCGCTTTCTCGCTACTGTATCAAGTGCTGTGTAAGGTCTTGGGTGTCCTACGTGCAAGCCCTGTCCCGAAGGGTAAGGGAACTCGATAAGCGCATAGAATTTTTCTTTATCAGAATTTTCCTCTGCGTGGAATACTCCCTTTTCCTCCCATATTTTCTGCCATTTCTGTTCTGTGGTTTTGTGATTATATTTCAATTCAAGTCCTCCCGAATTTAATCTACTATACCTGTAAGGTCAACAGGCTTTCCATCCTGCCAGAGCCTGTCAAGGTCGTAAAACTCCCTTGCTTCATCTGAAAATACGTTTACAATTACGTCAACGTAGTCAAGCAAAATCCAGCTGTTTGAACGATACCCCTCAATGTGACTTACGGAAATTCCCGCTTCGTCAAGCTTGTATTCAACCTCGTCGGCAAGTGCCTTGACGTGAGTTGAGCTTGTACCCGTTGCGATTACCATATAGTCAGCAAGAACGGATATATCGCCGATTTCTATTACCTGTATATCTAAACCTTTTTTACTGCTTATAGCCTTTGCAGCCATTACAGCCTGATCGTAAGAATTCATTTACTCTTTCCTTTCGTTGGATTATTTAAAACAATTTCGTTGTAACAAGCAAGCTCGTCAGGGTGGATTGCAAGCTCTCGTGATGATAAATCGGAAAATGTGAATTTAAATCCGTAAAGTATTGCGTCCTCAAGACTTTTTCTTGACTTTTTGCGCATTGTTGCAACGCCCTTGTATGTACGCTCCTCCGAAGTAAAATCAGCAACAAAAATGATTTTTTCAAGAAGTGACATACCTGCTCTGCCTGTTGTGTGATAGCAAATTGCATTTAAAATATCTTCATCTTCAATGCCTAAATGTTTTTTAATATAAACACTTCCGCTTATACCGTGCCACAGCTTTGGAGCATTTTTTTGAATATCGTCTAAAATTATACCACTGTCAAGCATAATTTGCAACTGTTCTTCCTTCGGCATTTCTTTTGTAATGTCGTGAAGGATACCTGCTATTGCGGCTTTTTCTTCATCACCGCCGTAACGCTTTGCAAGCTTTACTGCTTCTTTTGAAACGTTTACACAGTGATTATACCTGTTTTCGCTCATCATAGATTTAATAATCTTTTTGTATTCGGCGATACTCAATTTCGTTCACTCCCTGTAGAGATTATTTTTTACTATATATTCATAAACATTCCTGTCAATTAACGACTTAATCAAATCATAATTATCTATATTTTCTCTGATAAAGGTTGAAGAAACGCTCAAAACAGGTTCATCAAGTATGCTGACTTTTGCACCCATAGGTTTAAGAATAGTCTGGTAGTGACTGCTCAGAACTTCAGAATCCGACGAATTTCTCGGAACAGCTGTAATAATAGCTTTCTCAAAAATAATTTCGGGATTTTTCCATTTTTCAAGCGTTAAAAACATATCTGCACCCGTTATAAAATAAAGAGTATCATCGGGATAGATTTCTTTAAGGCTTGTAAGTGTTTCGTAGGTGTAGCTTTTGCCCTTTCGTTTGATTTCAATGTCCGAAACGGAAAAATCATCAAATCTTTGTACAGCTATATTGCACATATTAAGTCTATGGATTTCACTTACTAATTCTTTGTCCGATTTATGCGGCGGCGTGTAAGTTGGAATAAAAATAACACTGTCAAGATTTAATTTTTCTTTACAGTATAATGCAAGCAGAATATGACCGTTGTGAATCGGATTAAATGTTCCGCCGATTATTCCTGTCTTGCTCATTTCTTCTTTGCCTTTGGCAGAACAATAACAGGCTCGTCGGGATTTTCACGATAAAGCACAAACTTTGAACCGATAACCTGAACTACATCTGCACTGCATTTTTCAGCGAGGATTTCAGCCGCTTCTCTTGAAGAATATGCGCAGTTTTCAAGAACTTTGCCTTTAATTATTTCACGTGCAGTCAGGGCTGTATCTGCCTGACGGATAATATTGTCGGTGATTTCGCCCTTGCCTAAAATTAAAATTGTATCAAGCTTATTTGCAAGACTACGAAGATAAGCCCTCTGTTTACTTGTAAGCATATATTAAATCCTTTCGGTTATTTATCAAGATATTTTTCAAGCTCTGCTTTCAGCTTTCGCAAAGCCTTTCCCCTGTGGCTTATTGCGTCTTTTTCTTCAGAAGAAAGCTCGGCATAGCTTTTGTCGCCGTATTTGAAAATCGGGTCGTAGCCGAATCCGCCGTTACCGTGAGGCTCAAATGCAATACTTCCCTCGCATATTCCTTCAACCTCAATTTTCTCTCCGTTAGGGAGAATACAGCAGATTGCACAGGTAAAATGAGCCGTTCTGTCCTTTTCGGGAACATCTTTTAGCTCTGAAAGAAGCTTGTTGTTTTTATCGGAATCGGTTGCGTTTTCGCCTGCATAGCGTGCTGAATATATTCCCGGACGACCGTCCAATGCGTCAACGCATAATCCCGAATCATCAGCAACAGACGGCAAACCTGTTTTTTTGAATGCGGCTTCTGCTTTTAAGAATGCGTTTTCTGCAAAGGTTGTTCCTGTTTCCTCGACATCATCAAGCGAAATTCCTTCGTCTTTTGCGGATACCGCATTAATTCCAAGCGGATTTAAAATGCGCTCAAGTTCCTTTAGCTTTTTTTGATTGTTTGTAGCAATAATGAATTTCATATTGTTTACTCCGTTTTAGCAAATAAAGCCTTTGCAAAGTCATCTGAATTAAACGGCTGTAAATCGTCAATCTGTTCGCCTACGCCGATATATTTAACGGGGATTCCAAGACCGTCTTTGATTGCAAGCACAACGCCGCCCTTTGCAGTACCATCAAGCTTTGTAAGTACAATACCCGTGATTCCTGTTGCCTGTCTGAACTGTTCAGCCTGATTTACAGCATTTTGCCCTGTTGTTGCATCAAGAACAAGAAGTTTTTCCTTTGCCGCATCGGGAAGTTCTCTGTCAATTACACGGTTGATTTTTGCAAGCTCGTCCATAAGATGCTTTTTGTTGTGCAGACGTCCTGCGGTATCGCAAATGATTACATCAGCATTTCTTGCTTTAGCTGCTGAAATTGCGTCATATACAACTGCGGCAGGGTCACTGCCCTCGTTCTGCTTTATGATTTCACAGCCGCTTCTCTGCGCCCAGATGTCAAGCTGTTCGATTGCTGCGGCACGGAATGTATCGGCAGCCGCAAGGATTACCTTTTTACCCTGTTTTGAAAGGCTGTTTGCAAGCTTTCCTATAGTTGTAGTCTTTCCTACTCCATTAACTCCTATTACAAGAATAATTGACGGCGATGTTGAAATGTCAAGCTCTTCGCCGCCCTTGAGCATTTCGGAAACAGTTTCTTCAAGAAGTCTGTTTATTTCTTCGGGGTCTTTTATTCCCTCTTTTTTTACTCTGTTTTTTAATTCGTCGCATATTTTCTCGGCTGTGTGAACGCCTACATCGCCCATTACGAGAAGCTCTTCAAGCTCTTCAAAAAGCTCGTCGTCAATTTTTGTAAAGGATTTAAGCATTGAGTCAATCTGACCGACAACGGCGTTTCTTGTTTTCTTTAAGCCTTCTTTTATTTTACTGAAAAATCCCATATAATCATTCCTTTATTTTGAATCAATTCCGAGTTTTTCGGCTACTTCGGTTGAACGGAGTTCAAGCAGCTTTGAAATTCCCTCATCCTGCATTGTTACACCATAAAGCACATCGGCTTCTTCCATTGTGCCTCGTCTGTGGGTTATTAGGATAAACTGCGTATTATCGGTAAGCCTGCGCAGATAGCTTGCAAATCTGTAAACATTTACATCATCAAGCGCCGCTTCTATCTCGTCCATAACACAGAACGGTGCAGGTCTTACTTTCATTATAGCAAAATACAGCGCAATTGCAACAAGAGCTTTTTCACCGCCTGACAAAGCGTCAAGATGAACAACGATTTTTCCGGGAGGGTGAACAAGAATATCAATTCCGCTTGTGAGTATATTTTCGGGGTCTGAAAGCGAAAGAGACGCTGTTCCGCCGCCGAAAAGCTCTTTAAAGGTATAGGTAAAGTTTTTGTTAATTCGGTCAAAGCTTTCAACAAACACCTCTTTCATCTGCTTTGTCAAATCGTTTATAAGGCGTTCAATTTCTTTCTTTGACTTTTCAACGTCGTTTACCTGCTTGCTCATAAAATCATAACGCTCGGATACTTCTTTAAATTCTTCAATTGCAGAAACGTTGACGTTTCCGAGTCCTTTAATCTTTTGCTTGAGCTCGCTTAATCTTTTGTTGGCTTTAGCTGAATCTTCAATCTCAACAGCATTTTCCTCTGCCTCACGTTTTGTAAGCTCGTACTCCTCCCAGAGCTTTGAAATTATATCATCGTACTGCTTTTGCAGGTTGATTTTACGCTCCTCAAGACGTGCAAGCTCTCTGCCCGAGGTTTCACGTTCAGCATTTTTGTCACGTTCAAAACTGCGGATTTCTGCACTTCGCTTTTCAAGTGCATCCTTTTGAGTGTTGATTTCTTCAATTTTATTATACAAAGCCTTCTGCTCATTTTCAATAGCTATTATTTCATCATTAAGACTTTCAATACGCTTTTGAGTTTCATCAACAGAATTATTTATACTTTCAATCTGTTTTAAAAGCTCTGCTTTCTTTTCTTCGTGGTCTGATCCTGTATTTTGCGCAAAGACAATTTCTGAATTCAAAGCGTCTATATCCTTTTGAGCCGTTACGATTTCAAGGCGTATATTCTGCAAAAGAGTAGTAAGCTCTTCTCGCTTTTGAGTTAGTTCTGCCCTGTTACCTGTTACAGCGTTTACCCTTTCTTCTGCCTTTGCAATTTTTGAATTAAGCTCTGCAAGCTGTTTTTTAGCCTGCGCACCGCTCTCTTTCAGCTTTTCAATTCTGCTTTTGCAGTCTTTTATTTCGTTATCAGAATTATCAATTACAGATTTTGCATTATTAAGCTCGCTTTCACAAGCACGTTTTTCTGCTTCCAAACGTACAAATTCCTGCTGTTTATTTGACAAATCTGCCCTTGTGCCGAGCAATTCGGCTTCAATTGATGAATATTCTCTGCTTACCTGTTCGCACATATTTTCAGCAGTTTTCGCTTTATTCTGCAATTCATCAGTAAGCTTTTTAAGCTGTTCAATTTCAGAAGCACGGCTTAATAGTCCTGTATTTCTGTTAAGCGAGCCGCCTGTCAGTGAACCGCCAGCATTTACCACCTGACCGTCAAGTGTTACCACCTTAAAGCGATATGAGTATTTCTTTGCAATTGCGGTTGCACTGTTTAAATCCTCCGCAATTACAATTTTACCAAGCAAAGAACCGAGGATGTTATTGTATTTTTCTTCACAAGAACAAAGCTCACTTGCAACTCCCACAAAGCCGTAACAGTCATCAAGACCGTTTTCACGAAGCTCACGGCTTTTTATAGTATTCAGAGGCAAAAAGGTAGCTCTGCCGCCGTCGGTTGATTTAAGATAGCGTATGGCCTTCTTTGCATCCTCGTCAGTATTAACAACAATATTCTGCATAGCGGCACCGAGTGCTGTTTCAATAGCCACACCGTACTTTGATGGTACAGAAATTACTCTTGAAACAGGCCCGCAAATACCGCGAAGCTTACCGTTTTTGGAAGCGTTTACAACAACCTTTACGCTCTTTGAAAATCCTTCAAGGTTGCGTTCGAGATTTTCAAGAAAAGAAATTTTACGCAGATGCTCTTTTACGTCAAGCGAAAGCTTTTCGCTCTCGGACTTATATTCATTCCTCTTCTTTTCTTTTGATGATAATTTAAGCTCTAACCCGTCAATCGAATTTTTCAGCGAATTAATTTCATCATTCGTTTCAGCTAAATCTTCGATATATGCTTTGAAAATTTCTTCAAGCTCCGCTATCTGCGAAGTCTTTTCGGATTTTGAGGTTTCAAGAGCGTTGATTCTTGCAGTAAGCTCGGCAATTGTACTTTCGGAAGTCATATCAATTACCCTTGCGTCAGCTGACTGCGATGTAAGCACAGAAAGCTCTGCCGTTACCTCTTGCAAAAGGTCGCCGCTTTTACTCGAATCAAGGTTAATTATATTAAGTTGTTCAGAGATTTCACTGTATTTCTTCTGCTTTTCAATAATTTCAGAGTCAAGAACAGCAATTCTGTCCTGCTTTTCCGAAATAGTTTTTTCAAGGCTGTCTGCGCTTTGTTCTGTCTGAAGAATCTCGTTGTTTATTCTGTCAATGTTCTCATTGCTGTGGAGAATATCGTTCTCTGCAACAGAAATAAGCGACTTCTTTTGCGAAATTTCCGATTCCTGTTGTGAAATTTCATTTCTTATATTTTCGATTTGAGCAGATAATAAACCGTTTTTAGAGTAGATTTCCTCGGTTTCAGTCTGAATATTTTGGAGAGTCTGTTCTGCTTCTTCATACTGCGCTCTTGCAATTGAGATTTTCTCGTCCTGTTGTTTAAGGCTGTCCTGTGATTTATCCAGAGTGAGAAGCCAAAGGGCAATTTCAAGCCCTCTTTTTTCTTCCGAGTATGTCAGAAACTGCTGTGCCTTTTCAGACTGCTTACGCAGAGGCTCAACACGCTCCTCCAGCTCTGTCACAATGTCACGGAGTCTTAACAGGTTGTCCTCGGTATTTTTCAGCTTTCGTTCTGCTTCAATTTTCCTGTATCTGTAGCGTGAAATTCCTGCGGCTTCTTCAAAAATCTCACGGCGTTCTTCGCTTTTAGATGATACGATGCTGTCAATTTTACCCTGACCAATCATTGAATATCCGTCACGGCCTAAACCGGTATCCATAAACAGCTCGTTAATATCTTTAAGCCTTACAGCCGCTTTATTGATTAGGTATTCGCTCTCGCCGCTTCTGTAGTAACGTCTTGTTACTGCAATATCATCGCCGTTGAAATCAAGAAATCTGTCAGAGTTGTCGATATTGAGCGTAACCTCGGCATAACCCTGTCTTTTGCGTTTATCGGTACCATTGAATACAACGTCCTCCATTTTGGAACAGCGCAAGCTTTTTGGCGACTGCTCGCCGAGAACCCAGCGTATAGCGTCGCTTATGTTACTTTTTCCCGAACCGTTGGGACCTACCACAGAGGTAATTCCCTGTTCAAAGGATAATTTAGTTTTGTCGGGAAACGTCTTGAATCCCTGTACTTCCAATGATTTTAAACGCATTAAAATACCCCTATTTTATGTATAAATCATATTTTCCGAGTGTGTTATCAAATCTTATTTCAAAGGTGTAACCCATTTCTGAAAAGCTCTTTAAATTGGATTTCTTCTGACCGTAAAACTTTGAAAGCGATTTTTCATTTATGTAAACGGTAAATTTCTTTGTTTTATCAATCATGTTTGTTTTTTCAGTAAAAGAATTATAAAATATTTTGCTTTCGCAAAGCTCTTTAAACGCAGGATGATAGTTGTTGCCAAGGCTGTTTTTTATGAGGCTATCGGAATAGTGAAGTCCGAGCCTTATAATCTTTATGTCAGCTTTTTCAAACATAAGTATAAGTCTTGAACATAAATCTACAGACTTTTCAAGAGTGTATGGCACAAACTTTCCCGAAAGATAAAGATTAGCAAGCTCTGTTTCTTTCATAATGACTGTCGGGTAAATCCGTACCGTATCAGGTTTAAGCTCAATAAACCTCTGTGCCGTATAAATATCCTTATCATATGTTGATGAATACAGCCCAGTCATCATCTGTAGTCCGAGCGAAAAACCGTAATTTTTTATCAGCTTTGACGCACTAATAACATCAGCACTGCTGTGTCCCCTGTTGTTGGCTTTTAGTACATAATCGTCCATTGACTGTGCACCAAGCTCAATTGAAGTTACGTTGTATTTTTTTAAAATTTCAAGGACCTCATCGTCAATATAATCGGGACGGGTGGAAATTCTTATTCCCGAAAATATATTTGTATATGGCTTTGCGGCTTCAAGCAGAGTTAGCATATAATCTCTGTCAATAGCCGTAAAGCTGCCGCCGAAAAATGCAATTTCAGCATTTTGGGCTTTATCGCCTAAATCATTTACCGCTTTTTCAAGAGTGCTTTTTACATTTTCTCCCGTAGGCTGACAGGACTGCCCTGTAATATTTTTCTGATTACAAAAGCTGCACTGATGCGGACAACCGTTGTGCGGAATGAAGATTGATATATTGCTGTGTTTAATATCCCATCAGCTCCAAAGCCTCACGAGCCGCCTGCTGTTCGGCCTCTTTTTTGCTTCTGCCGCCGCCCTTTCCGATAACATTGCTGTTAAGATGAACCTCAACAATAAAGTGCTTGTTATGGTCGGGACCGCTTTCCTTTACAAGAACATACTCAAGCTTTTCACCGGGATTTTTCTGAATAATCTCCTGCAAGGTAGTTTTGTAATCATTTATCTTCTTTTTCTTTGAATTCTTAATTGCGGGTATTACGAAATTGAGAATGTGCTTTGATGCGGGAGCAAATCCGCCGTCAATGTAAATAGCCGCAATTAAAGCCTCAAATGCATCAGAAAGAATTGACGGACGGTCAGCACCGCCGTTGTGTCTTTCGCCCTTGCTTAAAATAAGGTACTTTCCGAGATCGATTTTCTTTGCAAACTCGTAGAGTGATTTTTCACACACCAAGGACGCACGAAGCTTTGTAAGCTCGCCCTCGGGAAGCTCGGGACAGTTTTTGTAAATATAGTCCGACACTACAATTGAAAGTACCGAGTCACCGAGAAACTCAAGTCTTTCATTGTATTTTATATGTTGCGACTTGTGCTCGTTAGCGTAAGAGGAGTGTGTTAAAGCCTCGTTGAGCAAAGCAGGATTTTTAAATTGATATCCGATTTTATTCTGTAAATCAGTCATTTTTATACTCCAGAAATTTAAAGTGCAGATGAAATTTCTTCAATAGCTTTTGCGTTGACATAGTCAATCGAAAGCTTGATTGCGTTCTTGATTGTAACAGCTTTTGAATCGCCGTGAGCCTTGAAAACAGGCTTAGATGTTCCAAGAATCGGGGCACCGCCGTAGGCATTATAATCAAAATGCTTTTTCATAAATTTTAAATCTTTCATAACAAGAGCGGCTGCAAACTTGCCTTTTGTGCTGTCGGCAAACAAATGTTTAATCTGTTTCATAAGCGTGATTGCAACGCCCTCATATGTTTTGAGTATCAGGTTACCCGTAAAGCCGTCGCAGACTGCTACGTCGCAAACACCTTTGGGAATATCCCTGCCCTCTACGTTGCCGACAAAATTCAAGCTACTGTTCTTTAAAAGCTCGTATGTATTTCGGTAAAGCTCGTTGCCCTTGTGCTCCTCTGTGCCGACATTTGCAAGTCCGATTCGGGGCTTATCAACCCCCATAACCTTTTCCATATAAACCGAGCCCATAAGAGCAAACTGATAGAGCATTTCGGGGCGGCAGTCGATATTTGCTCCGCCGTCCATAAGCATAAAGAATCCCTTTTCGTTAGGCAAAACAGGCGCAAAGGCAGGACGTTTAATTCCTTTTATTCTTCTTATTCCGAGGGTAGCTCCCATACAGAGTGCACCGCTGTTGCCTGCACTGATAAAAGCCTGTCCTTTATCTTCGTTTAAGAGCTTTAAACCGACAGCCATAGAGCTGTCTTTTTTTGTTTTCAGAACTGCATCGGCGGCATCTTCCATTGTGATAACCTCTTCGCAGTCTGCAATCTCAATACCGTGTAAAGAAATGTTATTTTCCTTCGCAGTATTCTTGATAGTTTCTCCCTTACCCGTTAAGATAATATCTACGCCGAATTCTGCAACTGACTCGGCACAACCTTTTATAATCTCAAGCGGAGCGTTATCTCCGCCGAATGCGTCAACAATAATTTTCATATTAGTCCTCGATATTCTCTTTTAAATATTTATCAATTGCGTCAAGCGCACGTTTTGAGTATGCGGCTCCACGCTCTTTTTTATCTCTCGGTCTGTTTTCAAGCTCGGGCAGTACACCAAAATTAGCACCCATCGGCTGAAATTTTGTGACAGTCGGATCGGAAATATATGCAGTCAACGAGCCTATCATCGTTTCACGAGGCAACACAAGCGCAGGCTTTTCAAGAAGCCGTCTGCAAGCATTAATTCCTGCGATAATTCCCGAGGCGGCTGACTCCATATATCCCTCAACACCCGTTATCTGACCTGCAAAAAATAGATTGTTATTTTCTTTTACAGAATAATCAGAGTTAAGTATCTTTGGCGAACAGATAAACGTATTGCGATGCATTACTCCATAGCGGACAAAATCCGCTTTATGAAGTGCGGGAATGAGTGAAAATACTCTTTTCTGTTCAGGAAATTTCAGGTTTGTCTGAAAACCGACAAGGTTATACATTGTACCCTCGGAGTTTTCCTTACGCAGCTGTAAAACTGCCCAAGGTCTGTGACCTGTTCTCGGATTTACAAGTCCGACTGGTTTCATAGGTCCGAAACGCAAGGTACCCTCGCCACGCTGTGCCATAACCTCAACAGGCATACAACCCTCGTACACCTTCGGATTATTAACGTCAAAATCGTGAAGCGGTGCACGTTCAGCCTTTACAAGCTCGTTGTAAAAGGTTTCGTACTCCTCTTTATTCATTGGGCAGTTTATATAATCGTCACCGTCGCCACGTTCATATCTTGACGCACAAAAGGCATAATCCATATCAACGCTTTCTGCTGTGACAATCGGTGCCGCCGCATCAAAGAATGAAAGCGAATCGCCGAACATCTTGCTGATTGTATCTGAAAGCGGCTCGGATGTAAGCGGACCTGTTGCAACAACCGTTATTGCATCATCGGGAATCTCGCTTATTTCCTCGGTGATTACTTCGATATTCGGATTGCTTTTTATGCCGTCTGTAACAAGCTTTGAAAAAATATCTCTGTCAACAGCAAGCGCACCGCCGGCAGGGACTTTGCACTTGTCGGCGCATTTCATCAGAAAAGAATCAAGCCTGCGCATTTCTTCCTTTAAAAGTCCTGCGGCACTTTCAACTCTCATTGCTTTCAGAGAGTTTGAGCAAACAAGCTCACCGAATAAATCTGTATGATGAGCAGGCGTTTTCTTAACAGGCTTCATTTCGAAAAGGCGAACCTTTATGCCACGTTTGGCAATCTGCATAGCTGCCTCACAGCCTGCAAGACCTGCTCCTATAACATTAATATACATTACTTATCTTCCGTTGTCATCGTTTTTGTAAATCCACAGCCTTCTTTTGCACAGAAAAGTACAGGCTTTTTACCCTTTTTCTTAAAGAGTATTTCACCGCACTGCGGACATCTTTCGTTAACAGGCTCGTTCCAGCTTACAAAATCACACTCTGGATAATTTGAGCATCCATAGAAAATTCTCTTTGATTTTGTATGCTTTACGATTACGTCACCGCCGCATTTAGGACAGGTTACGCCTGTTTTTTCAACATATTTAATAATATTCTTACACTCGGGATAACCCGGGCAGGCAATAAACTTGCCGTATCTGCCGACCTTAACAACCATTTTTCTTCCGCATTTATCGCAGATAATATCGGTTTCGTCCTCTTTGAGCTGGATTTTAACGCCCTCCATTTCGGTCTTTGCCTTCTTCAGAGTAGCATCAAAATCGCCATAGAAATCATCAAGCAGTTCTACCCATTCTTCTTTGCCTTTTTCTACCTTATCAAGGTCTTCTTCCATTCCTGCCGTAAACTTAACATTTACAATGTTCGGAAATCTCTCTTTCATCAGCTTTGTAACTGCTTCTCCGAGCTCGGTAGGAACAAGACTCTTTGCTTCACGCTTAACATATTCTCTGCCTGTTATTGTAGTTATAGTAGCAGCATAGGTAGATGGTCTGCCTATGCCGTATTCTTCAAGTGCTTTGATAAGCGACGCTTCCGTATAACGTGCAGGCGGCTGTGTAAAATGCTGATTCTTCTTAAGCTCTTTGCATCTTACGGGCATATTCTTCTCAAGCGGCGGAAGCTGTGAGGACTTTTCCTCTTCTTCATCCTTACCCTCAACATAAAGTGTTGTAAAGCCGGGGAAATCAACATAGTAACCCGATGCCTTAAAGGTATAGCCGTTTGCTTCAATATCAGCCTGCGTCGTTTTCTGAATACAATCAGCCATCTGCGAAGCAGTAAATCTGTTCCAGATAAGCTTATAGAGCTTATACTGGTCAGACGTCAGGCTGTCCTTAATTTTATCGGGTGCAAGGCTCGGCATTGAAGGTCTGATTGCCTCGTGTCCGTCCTGTGCGTTGCTTCTTGACTTAAAGAATCTCGGCTTGGGAGGTAAATATTCATCTCCATATTCAGATGCAATATACTGTGTTACCTCATCAATTGCAACATTTGAAATTCGTAGCGAGTCAGTTCTCATATAGGTAATAAGACCGGTTGCACCCATTCCCTGAATTTCAACGCCTTCGTACAATTCCTGCGCAACCTTCATTGTACGTCTTGACTGAAATCCGAGCTTTCTTGAAGCCTCCTGCTGTAAGGTAGAAGTGATAAAAGGCGGTGCAGGTGACTTTTTACGAGTACCGTGTCTTACCTTTGTAATCATATACTCGGCATCCTGTAAATCAGCTTCTATTTTATCTGCCTGCTCTTGATTCTGAATTTTGATTTTGCCGTTTGTGTCTGAATAAAGGCTTGCAGAGAATGACTTTCTGCTCCCCTTTGGAATAAACTTTGCGTCAATTGTCCAGTATTCTTCAGGCTTGAATTTTCTGATATCTTCTTCCCTGTCTACGATTATTCTTACTGCTACAGACTGCACACGTCCTGCGGAAAGTCCTCTGCGGATTTTCTGCGAAATAAACGGGCTTAATTTGTAGCCGACAAGTCTGTCAAGAACTCTTCGTGCCTGCTGTGCATTTACAAGGTCAATGTTGATTGAACGTGGATTATCCATTCCGTTCTTAACACCTGTCTTTGTAATTTCATTAAACTCTACACGTTTGCAATAATCTTCGGGCAAACCGAGTATATATGCAAGGTGCCACGAAATTGCTTCTCCCTCACGGTCAGGGTCGGTTGCAAGGTAAACATTGTCGCTTTCGCCAGCAAGAGTTTTTAACTCTTTTACAAGTTTTTCTTTACCTTTGATTATTTCGTATTTCGGTGTAAAGTGATTTTTAATATCCACGCTCAATCTTGCCTTGGGCAAATCACGAACGTGTCCCATTGAGGCAACTACTTCATAATTGCTTCCCAAATATTTTTTAATAGTTTTAGCTTTTGCGGGTGACTCCACAATTACCAAATCTGACATTTTGACCTCCGATTATTTAAGTATATATCTTCTTCCCTGCAATGCTGTTACAAGATTTTTCATCTCAAGCTCCGTTATTGACGAGAGCACCTTAAAAACAGGGAGTCCTAAATCGCTTGATATTTTATCTATATGAACAGGCTCTGTGGATATGTATTCATATATCCTTTGAGCTGTAGGATTCAAATTTAAATTTTCTTTGTGCTTTATTTCTTTATCTGAATTATCAACAATATTTTCTATCTTATTCTCGGGTTTATTAATATTTATTAATTTCTTCGGTTTATTCTTAAACGGACTTTTGCCTTTTACCGGGATAGCCTCAATATCGTTCAGAGAAATATTGTTAAAATCAACTTCTCCGTCCGTTGCGTACAAATTGTCAAACGCATTGAGAATATCCATAAAATCGGTAACGGGTATTGCTGAACCCTCTTTAATTCTGCCGTTTGAGCCTTCATTCTGTGGACTGTTATTACCGAGCAGAGCAAAGACCTCCTTGCCCTGTTCAAGTGCAAGATTTGCAGTAATAAGCGAACCGCTTTTTGCACCTGCTTCAATTACAAGGACTCCGTCTGAAAGTGCAGAAATTATTCTGTTGCGAGCAGGGAAATAGTAATTTCTCGGAGTTTCGTCGGGCGGATACTCCGAAATTACTGCTCCTCGCTTTGTAATTGCACGCCGCATCTGTTCATTTTCACGCAGATAATTACAATTAATTCCGCAGCCTCTGACGCAGATTGTAACTCCGTCGGCAGCAAGCGAGCCTCTGTGTGATGCGCAATCTACACCTAATGCACCTCCGCTTACTACAGTAACGCCGTATTTTGAAAGTGCGTATGCAATTTTATAAGAATTTTTCAGACCGTAGTCTGTTGCACGTCTTGTGCCTACTACACCTATAGAAAGGCGGTTGTCAATATCGGGCAAAGTACCGCTGATATATATTACAGCAGGCGGTGCGTCAATATTGAAAAGGCACAATGGATAGCTTTCATCATCTATTGAAAGCACAGAGTATTTCAGTTCGTTGCATCTGTCAATAATTTTCTGTGCTTCTTCAAGAGTAGCTTTTGATAGCTTTTCAATATCGCTATCGGACAAAATGCCGCAGAAACGCCACTCCTTTTTACCGCCGTGATAAAAAAGAGAAATATCAGAATATAGTTTTGCAATCCTTTTAGCCTTCGGAGTATTATACCCAAGGGCAAGAGTTAACCAAATCCAGTATTTAGCGTTTGACGAAATCATTTTATCATTTCCCAGATAATTATTGAAGCGGCGGCCGAAGCGTTGAGCGATTCAGCTTTTCCTCGCATTGGAATAGTAATCTTATTTTTGCAACTGTCTATCGTTTCCTGTTTTAACCCGTTGCCCTCGTTACCTACTACAGTTATGCAAGGCGATTTGAAATCAACCTCTGTTATAGGCTTTGCACTACTGTCAACGACGGAAGCAAAGGAATCAAGATAAGTATTCTCCTTTAAAAAAGAAGAAATACAACTGCAAATTACAAACGGAATTCTGAACACTGCGCCCATACTGCCTCTTACAACCTTCGGACTGTAAATATCACAGCAGTCCTCTGACATAACTATGCCGTCAATTCCGAACGCCTCGGCAGAACGCAGAATCGTACCGAGATTGTTTGGATCCTGCACATTATCAAGCGCAAGTAATTTACCATTATTCTTAATTGTATCAAACTGACTAATTTTGTCAAGTGCTTTTATAACGCAGAGAAAGCCCTGCGGCGTTTCGGTATCGCTTATTAATGAAAAAATCTGTTCCGTTACTACAAAGGTCTTGTGCGAATATTCAGACAATTCGGAAAATTTATCCCGATTTTTCTCAATTGCCTTTTCAGTTGCAAAAAGTATTTCAATTTCTGCATTACTTAACATTGCGTCATAGCAGACTCTTAAGCCCTCGGCAATAAAAAGTCCCGATTTCCGTCTGTAACGCGCGCTCTTTTTAAGCTTTACCGTATTTTTTATGTTACTGTTATCCTTGCTTGTAAGAGTAAGCATATCTTTCTCCTAAAACAGCAAATGCGTTTGGGAAAACCCAAACGCAATTACAAATCAAAAAATTAAGCGTTTTTAGCCTGTTCAACAAGTGATGTAAAAGCAGCAGGGTCTGAAATTGCAATTTCAGAAAGCATTTTACGGTTTAATGTAATGCCTGCTTTTTTAAGACCATTCATAAATGTTGAATAATTTGTGCCGTTTGCCTTGCAAGCAGCAGAAATACGAGTAATCCAAAGACGACGGAAATCTCTCTTTCTCTGCTTACGACCGATATAAGCGTAGTTGCCGGACTTCATAACAGCCTGTTTAGCCATTTTAAAGTGTCTTGATTTGGAACCCCAGTAGCCCTTGGCAAGCTTTAATGTCTTTTTTCTTCTTTTGCGAGTCATCATCGCACCTTTTACACGTGCCATTATATGTTACCTCCGATTAGTTGATTTAGTTAGTTTAAGCGTCAATTATTTGTAAGGAATAAGGCGCTTGATCTGAGCAGTATTTGTCTTATCAGCTACTGCTGTCTGACGTAAACCTCTCTTACGCTTTGTTGTCTTTTTGTTTAAGATGTGGCTCTTGTTAGCGTGAGCACGGATAACTTTACCGTTTTTAGAAAGTTTAAAACGTTTTTTGGCACCGCTGTGAGTTTTAATTTTAGGCATATTAAGTATCCTCCCTGTTTAATTACTTGTTGGTCTTTGGCGCAAGAAACATAAGCATATTGCGGCCTTCAAGCTTTGCAGGCTTTTCAATAACAGCTGTTTCGCTGCAAGCGTCGGCAAAACGTTTCATTGTTTCAAGACCGATTTCGGGATGTCCCATTTCACGTCCTCTGAAACGGATTGAAACCTTAACCTTGTCGCCGTGCTTAATGAATTTAAGAGCATTGTTAAGCTTTGTATTAAAATCGTGAGTATCAATGTTAAGAGAAAGTCTTACTTCCTTTATGTCGACAACTCTCTGATTTTTTCTTGCTTCCTTTTCTCTTTTAGCCTGTTCAAAACGGTATTTTCCGTAATCCATAATCTTACATACGGGCGGATTGCTCTGCGGAGCGATTTTTACCAAATCAAGGTTTTTCTGCTCTGCAAGATTGAGCGCATCCTTTGCGGACATAATACCTAGCTGCTGACCGTCAGAACCAATTATTCTGAGCTCTTTGTCACGGATTTCTTCATTAATCTGAATATTATCTTTCTTGCCGATGGTTAAGCACCTCCAAAGTACCACTAAAATAATAAATGCGGACAGAAATACATCCGTCCGCATAGCAATACATAACAAAAAGATTAGGTATTGACCCGTGCAGACGACACCCCACAGGTGAAAGCATTTCTGCTTTGCTTTATTTTACCTTAATAGTATAATACAACTTTTGTTTCTTGTCAAGCATTATTTTTTAAATTTTCATAAATTAATTTCACAACACGCTCTGTTGATTTTCCGTCAAGGTAATCAAAGAACATATCAGCAAACGGCTTGATTTTTTCTGTGCAATAATCTTCTTTGTCTATAACGTCGATAAGCTGTTCCTGCGAATAGACAATTTTGCCCGGAGCAAAAAGCTTGAAATCAAAGTAAAAATCACGCTCGTTGATATACTTTTCAAGGTCGAACACATAGAAAATCATTGGAATATCAAGCAGTGAAGCTTCAAAAACAAGCGATGAATAGTCGGTGATTATTGCGTCCGTTACAAAAAGTAAATCATTAAGCTCTGTATCATCCGACAGGTCAATTATTCTGTCCTTGTATTTTTTAGGAATTGGCTGTTTATCCTTTACAAATGGATGGTGCTTTACAATAAACACGTATTCCTCGGGCAGCTTTGCGCAAACGGTATTCAAATCAAACATTTCCGTAGGATAGAACGCTGTTTCCTTTACCATACCTCTGAATGTCGGAGCAAAGAGAATAATCTTTTTATTCTTAAAATGAGGGTGAGCAGAATAAAACTTATCTCTTGCCTGCTTTTTGTACTCTTCATCAAAGAAAACGTCAGTTCTCGGGATACCTGTTGCCACAACATTATCCGTAGGGATACCAAAGCCCTCCGAATGACATTTTTTGCAGTAGGTTGAGCTTACAGTTACGTAATCGTAGCTTCTGTGATTTCTTGTAGGCTGAGGAGAACCATGCGGCTTTGAAAGTCTTGTAAAGCCAAAGGTCTTAAATGCACCGCAGGCGTGCCAGAGCTGAATAAGCTTTGTCTGCGGTCTTAAATCAATGTAGTGTATCTGCGGAGTAAACTCGTCGAGAACAATAACCTTGCTTGTTGCACAGGCTTTTGTAAATATTCTTATTTCTTTAAAAGACATTTCGGCGATTGTATGCTCGTTGAGGATAAAATCAATTTTAAGATTTTTATCGTCCTTGATTTTATTGTGCACAAAAGCAAAGTTGCCTGAAATATCGTCTCGTCTTAAAGAAATAAAAGTAATTTTGTTGTTCTGTACTTTCTTAAGCTTATAGAAATTATAGCAGGTTTTGAAAACAAACCTCTTGACAGTCCACAACGCAATTTTAAGCGTAGCAACCTGTGAAAAACGCCAGAACACAAAAGCAACAAAACGCTTCAGATAGCTTTCATCGTTAAAACGTGCAGGAAAACGTATAATATCAGTCAGTCGCAAAATGCCGTCAATTATATAAATCGGTAACATTGCAACTGCAAAAACAAACTGAACTACTTTAATCAAAAAGTTTACAAAATTAACACAGAATCTGCTTACAGGAGAGTGATGTATCTTCTTTTTATTCGGTAAAAATCTGAAATGATTGCCCTCAAGAGTATATCCGTAGCATTTATCATCGGTTTCAAATACCTCAGGGGTTAAATCCACCTTGATTTTTTCCTCATAAAAATCAGCAAATCCGAAATTAATATACATATCAAAAGGCTGATAAGCGTTCCTCGTTTTCCAGAAAAGCAAATCGAGACGATAGGTATATTTACCGGAAAAGAAGCACTTCCCGTCAACATAAGTTACATTAGAAAGGACAAACGGAATACGTCTGTCCTCCTGTTCATTAAAAAAATGTAAAACAATTTTAGGTTTAGATAAAAAATGAGAGTTAATAGTCTCGTCAGCTATTTCGCCCATAATTGTGAGAACCATTTTACGGTCCTGTATTAACAATTCCTTAACCTCTATTTTATATTCCAACAATTACACCCCAAATTTATTTAATTAATTCCATCATTTTATTTACTGCTTCGTCAATCTTCATACCCTTTGAATATACAGACGAAGAACCGGCAACAAATAAATCTGCACCGCATTCACGCATTTTATGACACAAATCCCAGCTGACGTGTCCGTCAACCTCAAGAATAATATCTTTACCGCTGTTATCTATAATCTGTCTTACCTCGGTAATTTTATCAAAGCTGCCTTCAACAATAGGCTGTCCTGCAAAACCCGGATATACGGTCATTACAAGCACTCCGTCTATGTCATCAAGATAATCATTGAGGACTTTGGCTTTGGTGTCGGGACTGATTGCAAGAAACGGGTTTGCACCACGCTTCCGTATAATACTTAAAACGCCACGAACATTCTCGCAGGCTTCGAGATGAACGGCAACTATATCACCCTCACCTATGTCCATTCTGTCAAAATACTGCTGCGGCTCATAAGCCATAATATGAATATCTCTTTTCATATTTTTAAGAACAGACTTTACAGCTCTTATAAGCGAAGCGTCAAGAGTAATGTTCGGAACAAACTTACCGTCCATAAAATCAAGATGAATATAGTCAACGCCCAGATTATCAAGTGCTTCAATTTCAGACTGAAGATTCAAAACATCTGCGCACATCAGCGACGGAGAGAGCATTCCTCTCATAATATCACCTCTTAATCCTTATTAACAACCATAATTTTAGCGAAAAACTCGGTATTATCCCTCATTATTTCAAGACCTTTGTCCATTGTTTCAAGGTCAAATTTATGAGTAATAAGCTTTTCGGCGTTAATTTTACCCGATGCCAGAGCGTCAACAACGAGATTCCAGTCGCTCTTGTGGGTATCGCTGTAGCTTGAATTCCATGTGCCGTGAATAGTAAGCTGTTTTCTTAAAATCTGCCAGTAGGTATTTTGAGGGAAAGTAAAGTCACCGTGCGGATTGCCGACAAAAATAACCTTTCCGCCCGAAGCAACAGATTCAAGACAATTGCAGGCTGTTACCTGAACGCCTACAGCCTCAATAGCAATGTCAGCGCCGACGCCGTTTGTCATTTTCTTAACCCACTCAATGGGGTCTTCGTGTGAAGAATTGCAGTATTCAGTAAATCCGAGGCTTTCAATAAAATCCCAGTTATTCAGGTCGGTACCGACAAGAAGTACCTTTGCGCCCCATGCTCTCGCCCACTGTGCAATAAGCATACCGATTGTACCGGGACCGTAAATTACAACTACATCACCGATTTCAATCTGCGCCTGTCTTAAAGCGTGCAAGCCAACAGCGCAAGGCTCTGTCATAGCGGCAACCTCATAAGAAAGGTTATCGGGAATCGGAACAAGATTCCATACGGGAACACGAACATACTCTGCAAATGCACCGTCACTTCTTGAACCGAGGTAATCATAGCTTTTGCACATTTCAAATCTGCCGTTATTGCAGTTTTCACAGGTTTTGCAGGGAATCAAAGGAAATACGGTAGCTCTCATACCGATAAGCTTTTTGTTTTCCTCGTCAGCCGCGTCAACAACAATACCTGAAAATTCATGTCCGGGAATGGTCGGAAAATGATATGTTCCGTTTACAAAAACTCTGGGAATATCCGAACCGCAGATTCCGCAAGCCTTAACCTTGAACAAAACCTCGCCTGAATTGAGTTTTGGCATAGGATAGTCACAGTATTCAAGATTTCCGACTTCCTTTAATACTCTTGCTTTCATTTTTTCCAAATTAATTCACACCTTTCAAAATAGACTCGAAAGTTTCCAAGTCCTCGACAGTGGTAATCTTCAGATTTCGCTCACTGCCCTTTACCATTCTGATTTCCATTCCGTGGCGATAAGCAATCTCACTGCTGCCTGCAGTAAGTCCTATCTCCTCATCGGAAACCGAGTTGTGTATGTCAAGATATTTTCTGAATTTAAAGCTTTCGGGAGCTTGTCCTGCAAAAAGCTCGGAACGCTTCAGCAGACAGCCGATACTGCATCCGTCCTTACTCTGATAAACAGTGTCCTTTACAGAAATAACGGGCATTGCACCGTCATATTCCGTTGCACCCTTAACGCAATCGGAAATGATTTCGTCAGATACAAGAGGGCGAGCCGCATCGTGAACAATAACGATATCGGTATCGGGTGCATTCTCTTCAATGCACTTCAATCCGTTGTATATAGAATGTTGTCTGGTTTTGCCCGCAGGAGCATAACCGCAGATTTTTGTAATGCCATACTTTGCGGCATATTCCTCAACAAAACCCTGCCACTGCTCGCTTACAACAACTACCATATTGTCAATCTCATTGTGCTTCTGAAAAATATCAAAGCAATAAGAAATAATAGGCTTATCCTGCACCATAAGAAACTGCTTTGGTCTGTCGGCTCCCATTCTGCTTCCAACGCCGCCTGCAAGAATTATAGCAGTATTCATCATACTCCTCCGTTCATATTACAAAAGCTATATAATAACAAAACAAAATTTACATAAATCAAACATTTATAGTCACTAGTATAATACCACATATAGGGCTTTTTTGTCAATATGCACGATATACATTGTGGTTATTATTAGGATTACAATTGATAAAAACAAATTAATTTGTTATAGTATTTATAAAGAGCTATATTTTAAATTAAAGTGAGGTCTTTATTATGGATTTTTACAAACGTGCATTGGAACTGAATGATGAAACTATCGCTCATCGCCGATTTTTTCATAAAAACGCAGAAACAGGACTGAATATGCCCGTTGCTGTTGACTATGTTATGAAAAAGCTTACCGAATCCGGTCTTAAACCGCAAAAATGCGGTTATGGCGTAACTGCACTTTTAGGTAAGGGAGAAAAAACATTACTGCTTCGTGCAGATATGGACGCTCTGCCTATGTCCGAAGAAAGCGGAGAAGAATTTGCCTGTCCCACAGGAAAACAAGCTCACGCCTGCGGTCACGATTTTCACGCTGCTATGCTGCTGACAGCCGCAAAAATTCTTAAAGAAAATGAGGATAAGCTCTACGGTAAAGTAAAGTTTATGTTTCAGCCTGCTGAAGAAACCTTTGAAGGCAGTAATAATATGATTGAAAACGGTATTCTTGAAAATCCCAAGCCTGATGCCGCTCTTGCTTTTCACGTTGCACCCGGTAAATTGCCTATAGGACTTTTTATGTACAATTGCGGCGGCGTTATGATGTCATCTGTTGACGGATTCAGAATTACTATAACAGGCAAAGGCGGTCACGGGGCATATCCTAATCTCACTGTTGACCCGATTCACGCTGCTGTGCAGATTTACACTGCGCTTGAAGGGCTTATAGCAAGAAACTCTGACCCCGAAAAGAACTGTGTTCTCACCGTCGGAAAATTTCAAAGCGGAAATGCCGCTAATATTATCCCCGACACAGCTGTGCTTGAAGGAACTCTGCGTACAAACGACACACACGAAAGAGAACTGCTCGTTGGCAAAATCAGAGAAGTTGCGAACGGAATTGCTGAAATTAACGGCGCAAAAGCGGAAATCACACCTCTTTCCGAAGTTCCTCCTCTTATATGCGACAGAAAATTCACCGAACAAATCGCAAGCTTTATGCAGGAGATGAATGTTCCGGGAATGACTCCATATCCGGATATGCAGGCAAATGCATCAGAAGATTTTGCAATTATTGCAGAAAAAATCCCGTCAGCCTTTATCTATCTTTCCGCAGGCTTTTTCGATGAACGTGGTGCATATTCAGCACATAATCCAAAGGTGCGTTTTAACGAGGAAGTCTGCCCTATCGGTGCTTCTGCCCTTGCGTATTGTGCAGTACGCTGGCTTGAAACAAATTAATAATAACTTTTTAATTCTGTTTCAGCATATTTATCACCCAATCTGCTGATTGTAACGAAAAGCAAAATAAAGCATACTATAAAATGAACGACAAATCAGCAGGTGATTAAATGGCATTTGATACAAGAGAGCTTTTTGCAAGGCTGTTAAAGTGTGAAGCCGGCGGCGAAGGGATAGACGGCATGGCGGCTGTTGCATCAATAATTATTAACAGAGCAAATGCGACTGAAGGCGAGTTTGCCAGAGTAAGCAACGGCGGCGACGTCAGAGCAATAATAGAGCAGCCAAATCAGTTTACCTGCCTGAAAACCTCGATTGGCGGAGCGTATAATCCGCAGAATATTTACAATATGGTTCCGGAAGATATACACTATGAAATCGCCGACTGGGCACTTGCCGGAAATACGGTAAGCTCTGTCGGAGATTCATTATTTTATTTTAACCCTTTTTCTGCAACGTGTCCTAACTACTTTCCGTCAAATATCGGGGTTATTTATAATCGTATCGGTGACCACTGCTTCTACTCTCCTACTCAAGCTTATTCCAAAACATAAGGGTGATTATAATGGCAAATCAGAATACAGGCAACGTAAGCAATAATATGATGCAGACTAAGAGTTTAATTCCTAATGAGGCTTTTAATACAACACTGAATCAAGGTTTGAATCCCGGAGATTATTACGGTTTTCCGTCCGGCGGCTGCACTCAACAGGGATGCGTTCCGAATGTTGTAAATCAGGAAAAGTATACAATTCCCTCTGTTGAACAGATTGCGGCTTATCATAATCAGCAAATCGGCAGAACAGGGACTTCTTCTCCGACAACAACAGACACCGGCACAGCAACACAACCGAGTATGCAGGAAAACGTCAGAAGTAATCAGAACGTTGTTCCATCAACTCCGGCAACAACCTTTGACTACGGTGCAACAATTCAGCTGCCGCTTGAAAGCAGTCTGATGGACGGCATTACCGATATACAGCACCCATATCCCGTTACAGCTGAAAGTCTGCAATATTTAAACGGATTTTTAAGAACGCAGATTGGACGACGAGTTTCCATTGATTTTCTTGTAGGCTCAAATTCAATAGTTACAAAATCAGGCTTTTTGCTGGGTGTAGCGTCAAACTATATCCTGATTAACGAGCTTGATACAAACGACCTGACAACCTGCGATTTTTACAATATCAAATTTATCAGATTCTATTATTAATAAAAGTTTTGTATCCAAAAGTATAAAAAATCCCGCCACTAATGTGACGGGATTATAATTATTCTATAACAGAATTATTTTACCATGCTTGCAACTTCTGCCGCAAAATCGTCCTGTCTCTTCTCAATGCCTTCGCCCTTTTCAAAACGAACGAACTTCTTGATTTCAATAGAACCGCCGAGAGCCTTTGCAGTATTCTGTGTGTACTGCTTGATTGTCTGCTTGCTGTCCTTAACGAACTCCTGATCTACAAGGCAGTTTTCCTTATAGAACTTACCAATCTTACCCATTACAATCTTATCAGCAATTGCTTCGGGCTTACCCTCGTTGATTACCTGCTGGCGCATAACTTCTTTTTCATGCTCGATAACATCAGCAGGAACATCTTTCTCTGTGAGGTACTGAGTGTTTAGAGCTGCAATCTGCATTGCAACGTCCTTGCCGTATGCAACAAACTCGGGCTTTGAAGCGAGGTCTGTGTCAAAGTTTACAAGAACGCCGATTTTACCGCCTGCGTGTACATAAGCAACGCAAGCACCTTCCATACGCTCAAAACGACGAATCTGAATGTTCTCGCCGATTGTAAGAACCTTTTCCTGTAAAAGCTCTGCAACTGTCTGTGTTGTGCCTTCAGCCTGAAGAGCAAGAAGAGCCTCAACATCAGCAGGATTCTGCTTCATAACTGTTTCAGCGCAAGCCTTTACGAAATCCATAAATGAATCGTTCTTTGCAACGAAGTCTGTTTCAGCGTTTACTTCGATTACAACGCCTACAGAAAGGTCGTCGCTTGTGCAAGCGTAAGCAACACCTTCAGCAGCTACTCTGCTTGCCTTTTTAGCCTGCTTTGCAAGACCCTGTTCTCTTAAGAAGTCAATTGCCTTATCCATATCGCCGTCAGCATTTGTGAGTGCCTTTTTGCAGTCCATCATGCCGCAGCCTGTTTTCTCTCTGAGTGCTTTTACATCCTGAGCTGTAAATGCTGCCATTATGAATACATCCTTTCGAAAAGTAATTTAAAAATTATAATTATTCAGCTGTTTCTTCTTCTGTTTCTTCAACAGCAGCTGCACCCATCTGACCTTCTCTGCCTTCGATTACAGCGTTAGCCATTGCGCCTGCAATAAGCTTTACTGCACGGATAGCGTCGTCATTACCGGGAATTACATAGTCAATTTCATCGGGATCGCAGTTTGTATCAACGATTGCAACAATCGGAATATTGAGCTTTTTAGCTTCTGAAACTGCAATTCTTTCTTTTCTGGGGTCAACGATGAAGAGTGCGCCGGGCATCTCTGTCATATCCTTGATACCGCCCATAAACTTTTCAAGCTTTTCAATCTCAAGGTTGAGCTTAATAACTTCTTTCTTGGGAAGAAGGTCAAATGTGCCGTCCTCCTGCATAGCACGAAGCTGCTTTAAACGAGCAATTCTTCTGCGGATTGTTGAGAAGTTTGTAAGCATACCGCCGAGCCATCTTGCGTTTACATAGTAAGCGCCTGCACGCTCTGCCTCTTCCTTAACAGAATCCTGAGCCTGCTTCTTTGTACCTACGAAAAGTACGCTCTTGCCTTCTGCGGAAATCTCACGAACAAAGTTGTAAGCTTCCTCAAGCTTTTTAACGCTCTTCTGAAGGTCGATGATGTAGATACCGTTACGTTCTGTGAAGATGTACTCTGCCATTTTAGGGTTCCATCTTCTTGTCTGGTGGCCGAAGTGTACGCCGGCCTCCAGAAGCTGTTTCATAGAAACTACTGCCATTATTAATTTCCTCCTTAGGTTAAAACCTCCGCTGTGCCTTGATTTTATCGGAGCAATAAGCAATTATGCCACCCTGCCGACAAGCATCAGCGTGCGAAATGCTTATATATTATACCATAAAAAAGAAAAAAATCAAGTGCTTTTTTTAGAAAAACACTTGATTTTTATAGATATTTAATACTGAATTATGCGTATAAATCGAAAAATCTTACATTTCCGCATCCTACAATGAAATTCTGTGTTTCGTGCCAGCCGCTTGAGCCTGTATAGAAACAGAGTATTCTGTGCTGTACGGCTGAGCCGTTCTGGTCAAATATGTATGATACTGCGTCTTTAACAGTCTGATTAGGTTCTTTGTTTGTAGGTGCATAATACTGGTATTCAGAAATTATTCTGTCAATAGAAGTAGTGTTTGAACGGTTCATAGCGTCTCTGATACACTGTGCAACGAGTGCACAACCGTTATAGCCCATACTTCCTGCTTCGCCCATAACAAGTCTTTCAAGCTTTGCTCTGTCATAAGAAGAAAGAGAAACCGGTGAAGGACTGTAATTGTAATCGGGGTTGCTTATGCCTATAAGATAGCTGCCTGTGTTGTAGGAATAATCATTGCTGTTTTCTTCCTGATATTCTGTGTAGCTTTCGCTGTATCCGGAATTCTCGCTTACCTCAACATTGCTTTCACTTTGTTCAACCTCTGATGTTTCTTCAGTTGACTTTTCAGTTTCAGCTTCGGTTGCAGGCTCTGTAGGCTTTGTTTCTTTTGTTGTTTTCTTTTTCGTCGGCGCTACGGTAGTTTCCTCTTGGGTTAGCGGAACAGTTGTTTCGATTACACAGTTATCAGTGATAACTGCAGCAAACTCATCAACGTCACCTACTGAATACGAAGCCGCTTTGCTGTCTTCATAAGCGTCAACGTCGGGTGCAAGTGTTGTAGTAGGCACGATAAGTGCAACTGCTGCCAGAGTAAGTGCAAATGTAACGGATAATGCCTTAACCTTTTTTCCTGATTTCGGCTTTGAGGTTTTTGAAACCTTGTTATCCGATTTACTGTCGTTTCCGTAATGCTTAAATTTTGTCGCTCTCAAAAATTTATCCTCCCTGTGATTTCAGCACTCAAAACAATTAAGATTAATTGCTAATCAAATCAATTGATTATTTAATGAGTACTACGTCCTTTAGTCGTTAAAATTTTATCAAACACACAATTTCAACTGTATTAAAACACAAAAAAAATCAAATTGCAAGTCCTGCACCCATTTTCGCTTGTAACTTTTGTAATAAAATTGTAACAACCTATCCCTTTAATTACTTAAAGAAATTATAAGTTGTGCAATATAAACATATTTGTCAGCTTTTCTTCGTTTATTTTGCCGTATGGTTAGAAAGTGAATTTTTTTAATTTTTTTGATGAAAACGGCGTTTTTTCTGCCTTTTTACAGGGTTAGGAGTTTTGCAGGAAATTATGATTGTATCCTCTCCGATAAGCTGAATTTTCTCCCAAGGAATAATATAATCCTCGCATTTTCCGAACAATCCGAAGAAACTCATTCGACCAAATATTACAAAAGATACAATACAAGCCGTTTTTGTATCCACTATAACATCATCGACAAATCCAAGCCGTGTGCCGTCGCAGGTGCTTATAACTTCTTTATGACGTAAATCGGCAAATCGACAGTTCATTAATTTCACCCCTCTTATAATATATATGTATATAATAACAATTGTATTCGTTGACTTTTATGAGTTGTTTTGATAAAATAGATTTGTATTTATTTGCGTATATATCACATACTTATTTGGGAGATGTAAATATGGACTATGTTTTTATGACAGACGCATCGTGCGATTTAACAGAAAAGCAGGTTAGTGAAATCGGCGTTGAAGTTCTTCCTATGGAATTTCAGATGGAAGGAAAGTGCTATCTTCACTACACCGACGCAAGAATGATGAGCCTTGATGAATTTTACGACAAAATAAAAAAAGGCGTTGATTCTAAAACCTCGCAGATTAACTACAACAGCTTTACAAATTATTTTGAAACATATCTCAAGGCAGGCAAGGATATTCTATATACCGGTATCTCTACAGGCTTAAGCGGAACATACAACACCTGCCTTATGGCTGTCAAAGACTTAAAAGAAAAGTATCCGGACAGAAAAATCATCACAATTGACTCTCTTTGCGACTCCGCCGGTCTTGGATTTCTTGTATATCTTGCAGGCCAAAAATATGCTGACGGTGCATCAATTGAAGAGCTTGCCGGATATATTGAAGAAACACGTCTTAAAATATGTCATTGGTTTGTCGTTGACGACCTTGACCAGCTTAAAAGAGGCGGAAGAATTTCAGCCGTAACCGCAACATTCGGCAAAGCCTTACAGATTAAGCCGTTAATCAGCGTTGATGACGGCGGACATCTTGTAAATGTCGGAAAAATCAGAGGTAAAAGCAATATTATTCCTACACTTGTAAAGCATTTTGAACGTGACGGAGAGAACAGCAAGAATAACATCGTTTTTGTTGCACACGCTGACAATAAAGAAGGCGCTCTTGAACTGAAAAAAACAATTAAAGGTAAGTGCAGGGAAGTTCAGATTTGCGACATAGGTCCCGTTATCGGTACTCACGTCGGTTCGGGAATGTTAGCTGTTCTTTTCCTCGGCAAAAGAAATCTTAAATCATAATAATAAATACAACCATATATGTAAAGCCGACTCGTCTGAGCCGGCTTTTTTAGTCCTTGGTGTAGTAGAATAGGCACATTATACTTACACCAACAAAAGCTCCGATGAACATTCCGATAATAATTCCCAATAACATAATTTTACCTCCTGTACATATTTTGACATTTATTATTTAACCTCTGTGCAATAATTTATAAGGGGTGAAAATAATGAGAACTGTTTATATTGACGTATTGATTACGGTGAATATCTTCATTGATTTCTTTATAATTCTCTGTACAAAGAAGTTTCTTCATCTTGGAACATCATACCACAGAATTATTATGGGAAGCTTACTGGGCGGAGTTTTCAGCCTTGCCGTCCTTCTTCCTGAACTTCCGTTCGGAATAAACATCATCTTTGATATAGCTTCTGCCGCCGCAATCGTCCTTTCGGTATTTGGCAAATGCAGTTTAAAAAACTATATTAAACGGGTGGCGGTATACTTCTTTATCTCCTTTTCGTTCTGCGGAATTATGATTTTCATCTATACGTCATTTAAACCAAAGGGTCTGGAAATATACAACGACACCGTTTACTTTAATATTTCCCCCGTTGTTCTTATTATTCTTACTCTTGCCTGCTATTATATTCTTAAACTTATAAAAAGGTTGACGAAAGGTGTATGCGGAGGTGGTGTTTGTAATGTTGAAATTTATTTATCGGAAAAATCGGCTGTATTCAGCGCAAAGATTGACAGCGGATGTAATGTTAAAGAGCCTTTTTCGGGCAATTATGTAATAATTGCAGAAGAAGACGTACTTGACAGTTGTATGCCTGATGATGAAAATACAAGGATAATTCCGTTTTCCAGTCTTGGAGGTGACGGCATCTTAAAGGGTTTTAAGCCTGACAAAATAAAAATTAACGGAGCTGAAATTAATGGCGTTTATATAGGTATATGCAAAAATGTTATCAAAGGTGATATACGGGCATTGATTCCGTATGAAATTTCGAAAAATATTGAATGAGAGGTCAGCAATGCTTATACATAATGTAATTTTCAAAATCAAAATGTTGTTTCTGTCCGAAAACGAAGTATTATATATCAACGGAAACGAAACGCTCCCTCCTCCGCTCAGCAAGGACGAAGAGCTTGCCGTAATGCAGAAAATTATGAACGGTGATGATAAAGCAAGAGAACCGCTTATTGTCCACAATTTAAGGCTTGTTGTCTACATCGCAAAGAAGTTTGAGTCACCGAGTGCAGGTGCAGAGGATTTGATTTCAATCGGCACAATCGGACTTATCAAAGCAGTCAACACATTTTCGCCCGAAAAGAATATCAAGCTTGCAACTTACGCTTCAAGGTGCATTGAAAATGAAATTCTTATGTTTCTGCGAAAATCCTCACAGCTTAAAAATGAAATTTCAATTGATGAGCCGCTGAATACCGACTGGGACGGAAACGAGCTTTTACTTTGTGACATTCTCGGAAGCGAGCCTGACACTGTCAATATTAACATTGAAAATGAGCTTGAAAAAAAGCTTGTGCTAAACGCTGTTTCAAAGCTCGGCGAACGTGAATGTCTGATAATGGAACTGCGTTTCGGACTCAACGGCAAAAAGGAGCATACGCAAAAGCAGGTGGCTGATAAACTGGGAATTTCTCAATCGTACATTTCACGGCTTGAGAAGAAAATTATCCGCCAGCTCAGATGTGAACTTGAAAAGGCAGTATAAATAATTAAATAGAATATTATTATAATTTTAAGCCTCGCATATCTTTTGCGAGGCTTAAATGCTGTAAATTATTCAGTTTAGCATAGTTAAACAAGCTCATCTGACGGCTTTGTGGCATTCGTTGCATTTTGTGAGTTGTTCTGGGAATTGTTATTTGAGCTGTTTTTCGTATTATCCTGCGTATTATTTTTTGTTTCGTTTTCATTACCGATAACTCCGTCACGGTCTGTTACCGAACCGCCGCCAATATCGCTTGCGGCTGAACCTGCTCCGCTTGCAATGTCAGACGCTGCATTGCCTACGCCCGAAGCAGCGTCTGACACTGCATTTCCAATTCCACAACCTACAAAAGATAAAATAAGAATTGCCGCTGCCGAGATTAATAATAATAGTTTTTTCATAGCAATCATCCTTATATAAAAAATGGTGCCGTTGATACGACACCATTATTATTTACTTCTTAAAGCAATTTATACAAAATTCACTTTTGATTTTTTACAACAACGTGAGGATAAGGAATTGTTATTCCGTTTTCGTCAAAAACAAGCTTTACGTTTTCCTGCATAAAATAGTAAACGTCGTAGTAATCATCAGGCGTAGTCCATACCATTACGATAATTTCAATACCACTGTCAAGGTGTTTACCTACGTGAACAGCAGGCTTAGGCTCATTCATTATTTTATCATTTGTAGAAATGAGCGTATAAATCAGCCCTTTGACTTTTGATATGTCATCATCATAGCTGATTGTGTACTTCAAATCCACTCTACGCTTATCAACCATTGTACAATTGACAACATTATTTGAGGTAAGACGTGAATTCGGTATAGTTACCGTCTTGTTGTCGAGGGTATGAATGGTAGTAAAGAAAATCTTAATGTTCTCTACACTTCCCTTTATTCCCTCAAATTCAAGTATATCACCTGCTACAAAAGGCTTATTCAGAAGAATAATCATACCGCTGGCAAGGTTGCTTAAGCTGTCCTGCAAGGCAAGTCCTGCCGTCAGTGCGGCTGCTCCGACAGCCGTTAAGAGCGACGCTACATTTACGCCGATAGTTGCAAGTGCTGTTATAGCAATAATTATGTACAGCAACACTTTGACAAATGACAAAACAAAAGTAACTGCGGTATGGTCGATATTCGTTTTAGTAAGGATATTTTTAAGTAATCTTATTAACAGCTTTGAGGCGACTAATCCTATTACTATTACCGCAATAAACATCAGAACAGTAGGCATTACTTCTATAAAGATTTCGTTGATTTTTTCCATATTTTATGCCTCATCGTCTACTATAAACTCGGAAACAAGCTCCCCGTCTTTCCAGTTTTTAATTACAACTCTTCCGTTTTCATCAAAAGACACGCTCTTTCCGTTTCGCTTACCGCCACTGTAAAAACATACGTCGATAAAATTACCGTCGGAGTCAAATCTTGCTCCGCAATCGTCGGGAGAGTTATCGCTCCACTTTCCGGCGTGCATTGTACCGTCGCTCAAACGATAACCGACGCCACTGCCCTCTCGTTTGCCGTTTACCCAGTTTCCGACGTAATTTATATTGCCTTCTTTGTAATAGCAAACGCCGAATCCGTTTCTCTGGTCATCAAGATACTCGCCGTCATAGGAAGTAAGCCCCTGCGGAGTAACGGTACGACCACGTCCTGTTCTCTTATTATTCTCGTCAACATTGCCGAAATAAGCATATCTGCCTGATTTAGTGTGAATAATCACATTACAATCCGGATTTTCCTTGCTATCATACTCTTCCTGCGATTCATCAGTAACAAAATTACTTTCATTGTTTTTTGAATCAGCTTCAATATTTTCTTCGATTTCATCAATAGTATTATCTTCCGATAAAACTTCTTCAACTGAATCTTCTTCTTTTTCAACTTTATCGGTTTTTTCCTCTTGCTCAAATAAATCACTTGAAGTCTGATTAATTATTTCTCCGAATAAATCCTTGTTGGTTTTATGCGCCTCTGAAAGAATACTGGCAATTTTGTCATAAGCAGAATAGCTTTGTTCATCTTCTTTTTTATCAGACTTTTCAGTTTGAGTACTTTCGACTTCGTCATAATTACATGTTGTTTCCTCAAGATATTCTGCATCCGTCAAAGATAAATACTCGGAAGAATCATAAGATTTTAACATTTCATCGGAATTGTTAAACTTAAATCCCGAGTTTTCACATTCAGTTACAGGCAGATTTTCAACAGGCAAATCCTCCGGTCTGAACATTTCATCATACCAGAGCATACCTACATTTGAATAAATCAGTCCCGTGCACCTTTTCACAGGAACCTTTTCGGAAGGATATAAAATCGAATAACTGTGTTCGCCGTCAATATTTATTCTTTCAAGCTGTAACGCAGTAATTCCTGAAATTCTCTTCGGAGCAAGGACAGCAGTTTTTACATCCTCATAATTACTGTCGTAATACTCTGTACGTAACCAGTTATGTTCCTTATCAAAAAATGACCTCTTATATATTATTCCGTTTTCTCTGTAAAAAATAACGCTGTAAACACCGCCTGTCGCCTTTTTTACGGACTGAAAGGGACGGTTGTTTCGTGTTATCTTCCACGATAACGGTTCATCTTCGCTCATACGATAAGAAATATTATATGTTTTTTCTTCTAAAGAAATTTCAGACTTGTCATTTTGAGGCAGTTTATTTGAATTGAAATAATTTGCACGTACTCCTGCAAGTGCGTCATTTTTAAAATCAAGCTTTTCAAAATCAGAAATTAAAGCTGAATATATAATCAGCCCGTTTGTCAGTTTTTGTGAGTCGGAAAGCATAGTTATGATTCCTTTCGGGTTTTATAGTAAGCTTTAGTTATAAAAATCAAGGGCGAACATAGTCCGCCCATGAAAAGAATACAAAATAAATAAATCTGAATCAGATTGAAATTGACATTGCAACATTGTAAAGGTCTTTGTCAAATACCCTCGGCATATCAAGAGCTTCATTAATGTCAAGGTCAACGATTTTTCCGCCCTGCATTACAACAACACGGTTACCGATATTCTGTTCGAGGAGCTGAACAGCCTTGTAGCCCATTTCACTTGCAACAACTCTGTCACGCAAAGTCGGAGAACCGCCTCTCTGAACATGTCCGAGTACCGTAGCTCTTGCTTCAATACCAAGACGCTGTTCTACATACTTTGCGAGATCCACAACGCCGCCTACGCCCTCGGCAACAACAATAATAAAGTGCTTTTTGCCTGTTTTCTGCGTGTTGATAATTCTTGCGATAACATCACGCTCTATATTATACTGAACTTCAGGCACAAGAATTGCAGTAGCACCTGTTGCAATACCGGTCTGCAATGCAATATCACCGCAACGTCTGCCCATAACCTCAACGATTGAGCAACGGTCGTGTGACTGTGCAGTATCTCTGATACGGTCAACCATCTGGATAGCCGTATTCATAGCTGTATCAAATCCTACTGTATATTCAGAGCAGGCAATATCGTTGTCGATAGTACCGGGAACGCCGATACAATTTACACCTGCGTTTGTAAGCGCTCTTGCTCCTCTGAAAGAACCGTCGCCGCCGATTACAACAACGCCTGTAATGTCAAGGCTCTTACAGAAATCTGCTGCTTTCTTAATTCCTGCGGGAGTAGCAAACTCTTCACTTCTTGCTGTATAGAGCATTGTACCGCCGTTGCCGATGATGTCGGATACACTGCGAAGATTCATTTCCTGAACGTCGCCGTTGAGCAATCCGTTATAACCACGGTAAACACCGTAAACCTTTAATCCTTTATTAATACCTGCACGAACTACAGCTCTGACAGCCGCATTCATTCCGGGAGCATCGCCGCCGCTTGTAAGTACTGCTATTGATTTCTGTGACATAAAACTACCTCCATAAGGTTATTAACACTTGATATTATAATACAATTGGTTTTTCTTTACAAGGGGATTTTTCAAATTTGCAAAATTAAATTACAAAATTGATAAATTCTTGACAATATATTATATCAGATTTATAATTAAGAGGATTATATTGTATTAAGTTATATTATAATTTCATTTTTTAGTTTTTAATATGGCTGACAAAACGGAGGATAATTATGACAAAGCTTTATCTTGCTATTCCCTGCTATAACGAGGAAGATGTATTAAGAGATTCTGCCGCTAAACTTCTGAACAAGTATGACGATATGATGGCGGAGGGCAAAATAACCTCTGACAGCAGAATTGTCTTTATTGACGACGGCTCAAAGGACAAGACTTGGAGTATTATCAAAGAGCTTCACAACGAAAATCCTGTTTTTCAGGGGATCAAGCTCAGCCGCAACAGAGGTCACCAGAATGCGCTTTTGAGTGGTCTTATGACCTTAAAGGACAAGGCTGACGCAGTAATTTCAATTGATGCTGACTTACAGGACGATATAAACACCTTTGATGAAATGGTACAGAAATACGAGGAAGGTTGCGATGTTGTTTACGGCGTTCGTTCAAAGCGTGAAACCGATACATTCTTCAAGCGTTTCACAGCCGAGGCTTTCTATAAAATTCTTAACAAAATGGGAGCAAAGGTTATTTTTAACCACGCCGATTTCAGACTTATGAGCAAACGTGCGCTTGAAGCATTTTCACTCTACAAGGAAACTAATATTTTCTTAAGAGGTATGGTACCGCTTATCGGATACAAGTCTGACATTGTTACATATGAGCGTTCAGAACGACTTGCAGGCGAAAGTAAATATCCGCTGAAGAAAATGCTTGCTCTTGCCTGGGAAGGCATTACTTCACTCAGCATTCAGCCTATCAGAATGATTACCTGGCTCGGCGGTATTGTATTTGCAATCAGCATTATTATGATTATCTATTCACTCGTAAGTTTCTTTATAGGTGTCGCAACTACCGGTTGGGCAAGTACCTTGTGTTCAATATGGGCAATCGGCGGACTACAGCTCCTTGCAATTGGAATTATCGGTGAATACATCGGAAAAATATATCTTGAAACAAAACAACGTCCTAGATTTATTGTAGAGGAGTTTCTTGAGGACTGATTAGCGGAGATGAACTTTTCCTTATTTTTGTACATTCTTCTCCCTTGCCACCTTCCCCCAAGGGGTTGCCTATTCAAAATTTAATGTTACTGCTTTTTTCGACAGTCTGTCTGCTACGGATAATTAATTTATTCGTAGCAGTTTTTTCTTATTATAAATTTTTCAATATTTTATTGTAAAATAATTGAAAATATGATAATGTTATATATATACTGTTTTTTGAGAGGATATAAAAATGGATATTAAAAAATTGCAAAGCAGAAACACCTCAATGGACATCATACGAATAGTCGCAGCGTTTACTGTACTTTCGGTTCATTTCTTTTTACACAACGGATTCTACAGTAATATTGTACAAGGCGTTCCAATGTACATAATGGTTCTTATGCGCACATTGTTCTCTGTTTGTGTTCCGCTGTTTATGATTCTTACAGGCTATCTGATGAGTCATAAAACTTTGAGCAGAAATTATTATTCAGGCATATCTAAAACACTGATTATCTTTGTACTTGCAACTCTTGCCTGTATGATTTTCAAGGCTGTACACGACAATGAGCCGCTCACGCCGAAATCATTTATTTTAGGCACGCTTGATTTTACGGGAGCAAATTATTCGTGGTACATTGAGATGTATATTGGCCTATTTCTGCTTGTTCCGTTTTTGAATCTTGCATATAATAAGCTCAAAAACAAAAGGCAAAAGCAAGTGCTTGTTCTTACTCTTGTTTTTCTGACAATTATTCCGACATTATTCAACATTTTCAATTTTGATAACCCTGCTTGGTGGTCTGACCCTAAAACCTCTGATACATTTGCAAAGCTTGTTCCGAGCTGGTGGATGGGATTTTATCCGATAGCATACTACTTTACAGGCTGTTATATCCGTGAATACGGAATCAAGCTGAATACAAGAAGTATGCTTGTGCTGTTTTTGCTTGCAATACTAATATTCGGCACATTTAACTTCTACAGGAGCTACGGCACTACATTCAAATCGGGCAGTTATGTTTACTGGTACGGTTTTGAGCCTTATGTCCTTTCAGTTTTGCTGTTTGTACTGTTGAGCAGAATCAAGACTGACAATATGAATGAAAAAGTTAAGTTTGTTTTATGGAAGGTTTCCGACCTTGCACTTGGAATTTATCTGATTTCTTACATATTTGATATGCTTGTTTATCCTGTGCTCAACGAAAAAATTACTACGATGACGGACAGACTTCCGTTTTATTTTGTAACTGTTCCGATTGTATTCATATGCTCAATGCTGGCTTCTGCGGTTATGAATATTGTTGCAAAATATATTCAGATATTTTTTAAAAAGCTTGTTGAGTTTATTAAAACACAACGCCAGCGAGATGACAAATACAAGTGGCAGGATTATATTTTTATTGCGCTTATTGCCGGAGGTATTATATTCGCCTTCTGGAAGTGTGTTTTCGGCTTCGGAGGAAATGATGAAGCGTTTTACCTTACTGTTCCGCAAAGGTTCAATATGGGAGATGCGCTGATTAAAGACGAATGGCATCTTTCACAGCTTTCGGGATTCCTCCTTATGCCTTTTGTCTGGCTTTTCACTACAATTACAGGCTCTACCGAGGGAATTATTCTTGCCGCAAGAGTAGTTTATATTATCTTCCACGCTACAGTTTCAATCGTTATTTATACACGCATAAGAAAATACGGATATGTTTCTGTTTTTGCTTCGGTTCTTTATTTTATTTATACACCATATGATATTATGGCTATGAGCTATAACACTATGGGACTTGACCTTGTAACGCTTTCAGGTGTAATTATGGGAACGGCAAGCTATAAAAAGAAACTGCCCCTTATCTTCAGCGGCGTTGCATTTGCCGCAGCAGTGCTTTGCTGTCCGTATCTTGCAGTTTCGTATATTCTCTACGGAATATGTGTTCTGATTCATACATTTATCAAAAATAAGGAAACGAAATTCATTCTTAAAAGCGAGTTATTCGCAGGCAGGACTTTCCTGTTTTTCAGCATAGGCATATTTGCACTTGCTGCAGTATTTTTAGTTTTTGCGCTCACAAGAGTCAGCATTAAGGAAATATTAAATTACCTTCCCTATCTTATGACAGACCCTGAACATCCGCAGATAGCACTTGGCGCAAGGTTTGGTATGTACTTCAAATCAATATACAACTGCCACAGCCACTTTAAAATTGCATTGTTCAGCTATCTTGTAATGATTGTTGTTATGATAATCGACCGCAAGCGTAAATCTCACCGCTCGATTTATCTTATAGTAACAACAGCTATTGTTATATTCTGTTATGTACTGTTTCTCCCACAGCTTACATATTCAACCTACAATGCGATTATGTTCCCACTGATTTTCATTGGAATTACATCGTATATTCTGTGCGAAAACAAACCGAAACCGCTTTTTGCAAGCCTGTTTGTACTGGGCATAATTTATTCGTTTGCAATTTGTTTCTCGTCAAACCAGTATTTCTATGTAATATCAATGGTAATTACCGCTTCAAATATTGCAAGCTATGTTTTCCTTGCACAGCTTTTAAGGGAAATGAAAACAACGCAGGACAATATAGAATATGAAGTATGGGTAAAAAGAGGAAGCTTTCTGTTTGTTGCATTTATGATTTTCCTTCAAGGCGCTTTTCAGATTACAGTCAAGGCAGAGCACTGCTTCTGGGAATCCGGAAACACAAGCAATCTGACCGCTCAGATTAAGAACGGTCCTGCAAAGGGAATATACACAAACAAGAATAACTGTAATACTTATGAGCTTATTTACAGTGACTTACAGTATTATAAAAGCAAGCAGGAAGATAAGATTCTTTTCCTCACTTCAAGAACATGGTGTTATCTTGCTGTAGATTTTCCGTACGGTACATTGTCAGCGTGGATTTCGGGAGAAAAGCCTTCAAGTGTTGAAAGACTTAAGACATACTACAGAGTTAATTCCGAAGAAATTCCGAAATACATTTATATTCCGAAGGAGTCAGAATGGGACTTTACAAATATCTATAATGACGCATTTACAAGCGGATATAATGTTGAAGAAAATGATATAAGCTATAAACTTGAGAAAATTAACTAAAATATACAACGGTCACACTAAATTATCGGCAATATAAAACTTGTAATTTTTACTGTTTTATGGTATATTATGTAGTGCTTAATCTGAAAATAAGGGTTTTCGGATATTTCGGAGCATATACCTAAAACTATTCTTGGGGGTATTTTTATGGAATTTATGAAAGCATATAATGAATGGTGTAAGAATGCTGTAGAAGATAAAGACTTAATTGCTGAGCTTGAAAGCATTAAAAATGATGAAAACGAGATTTACGAGCGTTTTTACACTTCGCTCACTTTTGGTACTGCCGGTCTGCGTGGAATCATTGGCGCAGGTACAAACAGAATGAACATCTATGTTGTTCGTCAGGCTACTCAGGGACTTGCTAATTATGTTATAAACAAATACGGCAAGGGTGCTGTTGCTATTTCTCACGACAGCAGAATTAAAGCTGATTTGTTTATGATTGAAGCCGCAAGAGTGCTTGCCGCAAACGGAATTAAGGTTTATATTACCAAAGAACTCCAGCCTACTCCCGTACTTTCATATCTTGTACGTTACTTTAAATGTCAGGCAGGTATTATGGTAACTGCAAGCCACAATCCCGCTGCATATAACGGCTACAAGGCTTACGGCGAGGACGGCTGTCAGATGACCGACGTTGCCGCTACAGCTGTATATGACGAAATCTGCAAGCTTGATATTTTTAATGACGTAAAGACAGTTGATTTTGACGAAGCATTAAAATCGGGTATGATTGAATATGTTGACGAAAGCGTTTACGAAACATACCTTGATAAGGTTATGGAGCAGCAGGTTAACCCCGGAATCTGCAAGGACGCTGACTTAAAGGTTGTTTACACTCCGCTTAACGGCGCAGGAAACAAGCTTGTAAGAAAGATTCTTGACAGAATCGGCGTAACAGACGTTACTGTTGTTAAGGAACAGGAGCTTCCCGACGGAAACTTCACAACCTGCCCCTACCCCAACCCCGAAATCAAAGAGGCTCTTGCAAAAGGTCTTGAGCTTTGTGAAAAAGAACAGCCAGATCTTCTGCTTGCTACCGACCCCGACGCAGACAGAGTGGGTATTGCCGTAAAGGATTACGACGGAAGCTACCGTCTGATTACAGGTAATGAGGACGGCGTAATGCTGACAAACTACATTCTTTCCTGCAAAAAGGCAAACGGAACTCTTCCCGAAAACCCCGTTGTTGTTAAAACAATCGTTACCACAAAGCTGATTAACAAGCTCTGCGAAAAATACGGTTGTGAGCTTAAAAATGTTCTTACAGGATTTAAGTATATCGGCGAAATTATTTTAAACCTTGAAAAGAATCACGAAGAAAACCGTTACCTCTTCGGATTTGAGGAAAGCTACGGTTACCTTTCGGGTACCTATGTAAGAGATAAGGACGCTGTTGTAGCTTCTATGCTTGTTTGTGAAATGGCAGCTTACTACAAAAGAGAGGGCAAGTCGCTTGCAGAAGTTATTGACGGTCTTTACGAAGAGTTCGGCTATTATCTCAACAAGACTTACTCCTTTGAGTTTGAAGGCGCCGCAGGAATGCAGAAAATGTCTGACATTATGAGCAGTGCAAGGGAAAATAAGCCCGAAGCTGTTGATAAGTACAAAGTTGTTAAGGTTTGCGACTACCTTCTTAAGAAAGAAACTGACATAAAGACAGGCGAAAACAGCGACATTAATCTTCCGAAGTCAAACGTTATTTCGCTCAACCTTGAGGGCGACAATGCTGTTATTATCCGTCCGAGCGGCACAGAGCCGAAAATCAAGCTTTATATTACCGCTGTAGGTTCTGACAAAGCAGATGCAGAAGCAATCTGCGAGTCCCTTGTGAAATCTTCAAAGGAACTTCTCGGTATAGAATAAAATACAAATAAATATAACAAATAAACGGCTGTTCATATCAAATTGAACAGCCGTAATTTTCATTTAGTTTTCTTCATCAAGCTCAATTTCGTCCATAAGAACGCTTCCCCATGCCTTCTGCCATCTGTTGCCGTTTCGCTCGGGCATTCTTTTGCGGAAACGCAGTCCTGCCGCAATTTCTACGCTTTCATACGGCAGAGTATCACTTTTTCTGTTATAGAAAACATAGCGGGTGTAATATCCTCCGCTTGCAATTCGGGCGATATTTATTTTAAAACGCATTGACGCATTTTCGCCCTTTTTACCCGAATAAAAGTCCTCAATAACAAATGCAGTAACGGGAAAACGCCTGTAGTCGCTGACTTCTATACGCAGACAAAGATTATCAATATCCTCATTATTCTGCCACGAAAGCTCAAGCGGCATTATTTCTCCATTATAAAACAAATTATCCGTCTTGCCGTAATAGCCTGCACGCAGAAGCTCAATGTCATTGCGCTTGCAAGGCTCTTTATGACTTCCGTTATAGTTGTAAAAGGCAAAATCTTCCTGTTCGCCGCCGAGATATATTTTGATTGCGTTTTCAACGTCACCGTCAAAAATCTTCTTCCCGTGGTCAAGCACAATACATCTGCTGCAAAGCTCCCTGATTGTATTCATATTGTGGGAAACATAAAGAACTGTGCGGTTTTCATTAAGCGCAAGCTCACGCATTTTGGCGATACACTTCTTCTGAAACTGCATATCACCTACCGCAAGCACCTCGTCCATTATGAGAATTTCTGCGTCAAGATGAGCGGCTACGGCAAAGGCAAGCTTGACAAACATACCCGAAGAATAGCGCTTTACGGGAGTGTCAATAAACTTTTCACACTCGGAAAACTCGATGATTTTATCAATCTTTTCCGTTATCTCGGCTTTGCTCATTCCGAGAATTGCGCCGTTGAGATAAATATTTTCTCTGCCCGTAAGCTCTCCGTGAAATCCTGTTCCGACCTCAAGCATACTTGCTATTCTGCCCCTGAACTTGATTTCGCCGTCTGTAGGGGAAGTTACTCGGGACAGAAGTTTAAGAAAGGTTGACTTTCCTGCACCGTTTGCGCCGATAATACCGACTCTCTCTCCTCTGTCAATTTCTATATCAAGGGAATCAAGCGCAAGAAAACGGTCGCCTGCGCTATATTGATTTGCACCTATTTTCAGATTAGGGTCATCTTTTCCTCTTATGCGGGCATACCAACTTTGCAAATCGTGGCGTAAAGTACCCGAGCCGATTACGCCGAGCTTATATTCTTTTGTAAGATTTTCTGTTTTAATAACACAATTTTCTCTCATTTTTCAGACCGTATCTATAAAATTCTTTTCTACCTGATTGAACACTATCATACCTAAAATAATAAGCACCGCAGTCACAGCTGCGCTTATTAATAGGAAAAACCACTCAAAGCTTCCGCTTCCGAGAAAAGCATATCTGAATGTTTCTACAATAGGGGCTACGGGATTGAGAAGCATAATAAAGCGGAAGCTCTCGGGAATCTGCGAAACGGGATATACAACAGGTGTAAGATACATCCAGAGCGTTAAACCGAAGGATACAAGAACGTTTAAGTCACGATACTTTGTTGTTAAAGAAGAAATAATAAGTCCTGTACCCGTACCCAGAAAAGCAATGTGTATCAGCAGAATCGGAAGTGCAAGTACAATAAGGTTCGGGTGAACATTTGCTCCTGTTAATGCGTACACCGTCACAAGAATTGCAAACATTACAAACTGAACAAGAAATGTTATTGAATTGTAGATTATTCCCGATAACGGCATTACAAGACGAGGGAAATACACCTTGCCGAATATTCGTGCATTACTTAAGAATGTGGACGAAGCACGGTTAAAACAGCTTGAAAAGAAGGACCACAAAATATTGCCCGACATATAGAACAGAAACTGAGGTATGCCGTCTGTGGAAATATTTGCGATTATTCCGAAAATAACGGTAAAAACAAGTGTTGAAAGGAATGGATTTATAACTATCCAGAGAGGACCGAGAACCGTCTGTTTATATACATTTTTTAAATCACGTTTTACAAAAAGAATTACAAGGTCACGGTATTTCCAAAGCTCTCTCAGATTAAGATTGAACAGTCCTCGTTTTGCGCTTACAACAGTAATGTCACTGTTTTGCATATTACCCCTCCTTCTTTTTAAATGTGTATTCTTCAATAAATTTTAGCACAATAATTATTCAGTGTCAATTTTCAGGAACAAAAGCTGTCACATTAACACTTACTTTTGCTGTTTTTCTTGAATTATATAAGTTATTATGTTAGAATATATAGAATGGAAGTGATAAACTAATGATATATAATACAACACCAAATTTTGACAGACAGAAATATTTAAAATATATTCAGACACGTGCAATAAAAAAGACGGCAAGCGGTTTAGGTTTTTTTGTTTTTGCATATTTTGCTACAATGCTTGTTTTATCTTATGTCTTTATTTTTATTTCTTTTTTAGCCACATCGTTTAAATCCATTGACACTGTTGCAATGTTTTACATGGAGATTTTTATTTCTGTTTTCTCCGCTTTTGTACCCGGACTGTTTTACTTTCTGATCTCTCGCAGAAGTATTTCTGACACGATAAAAACAAGCTACGTCCGTCAAAAGGAATTATGGGCAATTGTATTTGTCGGAATGGCTGTGGCAATGGTGGCAAATACTGCTTCGGAAATGATTCAGACTAACTTTTCATTTTTCGGTCTGCAAAATACACTTGATATGACATCAAAAGCTAACAGCCCTCTTGAAATTATGCTTTACATCATATCAACAGCTGTAGTGCCTGCTTTTGCCGAGGAATTTGCTTTCAGAGGTATTCTTATGGGTACCTTGAGAAGGTTCGGCGACGCTTTTGCAATAATCGCCTCGGCAATAGTTTTCGGAGCAATGCACGGCAATATTGTTCAGGTTCCCTTTGCATTTATCCTGGGTCTTGTTTTTGCTTATGTTGACTGCAAAACAAATTCAATTCTTCCTTCAATCATCATTCATTTTATCAACAATTTTTATGCTGTTATGCGTGATGTTCTGCAAAACACAGGCGTATTCAGCGACAGAGTATTTATGATGATTTACTTCATTCTGATTGCTGTTTTCTGTATTTTAGGTTTAGTTTCATTCTTCCTGATTATCAGAAAAGATAAAAACTATTTCAGAATTTCCGACAAATCAATTCAAGCCTGCGTGAATGAACCAACAAATTTGCTTACACTCAAAGAAAAAATCAAAGCATTTTTCATCAATCCCGGAACATTATTTGTTATGATTTTATTCTCAATTGAAACTGTAATTAATATAGGCTTAATATGAATGTGACAAATGAATTTATGCTTGCAGCGTATGAAATGGCAAAGCAGGCTTATGACGACGGCGAAGTTCCTGTTGGTGCAGTGATTGTAAGGGAAAATGAAATAGTAGCAAAAGGCAGAAACAGGCGTGAAAAAGCGAAAAACGCACTTCTTCACGCAGAAATTGATGCTATTGACAACGCCTGCAAAGCTCTGGGAGGCTGGAGGTTGTGGAACTGCGAGCTGTACGTTACGCTTGAGCCTTGCCCGATGTGTGCAGGGGCAATAATCAACGCTCACATACCAAAGGTTTACTTCGGAGCGTATGATTTTAAAAACGGCTCCTGCGGTACTATTACAAACCTTTTTGAAATGCCGTATAACTTCAAGCCTGAATGTGTGGGCGGAATTATGGCTGATGAATGTTCAGCATTACTTAAAGACTTTTTTAAAAAATTAAGATAAAGCAAAACGCTTGGTTTAATTGCCAAGCGTTTTTTCTGTGTCTTTTAAAATTCTGTCAGCCGCAAGCATTACTCCCAGTTTTCCGCTGTGGAAGTTAAGTCCGCCCTGCATCCACACTGCATACGGCTCACGCAACGGTGCGTCGGCTGAAAGCTCAATTGACGAGCCGAGTGTAAACGCTCCTGCCGCCATAATAACCTGACTTTCATATCCGGGCATATCGGACGGCATGGGCTGAACAAAGCTGTCAACAGCAGAGCCGCTCTGGATTCCGCCGCAAAAGCTGATTAGCTTTTCTTCGTTGCCGAGCATAATAAGCTGAATTATATCTCCTCTGTTCTCGTTATACTTCGGAGTTGTGTCATATCCTAAAATTTCAAAAAGTGCGGAAGCAAACACCGCTGTTTTGAGGGCTTCGCCCGTAACGTGCGGAGCGTGATATGCGCCCATAAACATCTCTCTGCAGGTATTAAGCGTTGCACCGATTTCCTTGCCCGTTCCCGGAGTTGTAAGTCTGTAGGAACACATTTCGACAAGCCCTTTTTTGCCTGCAATATAGCCGCCTGTCGGGGCAATTCCGCCGCCGGGATTCTTAATAAGCGAGCCTGCCATAATGTCAACGCCGACTGAAAGCGGCTCAACCTTTTCAACAAATTCTCCGTAGCAGTTGTCGAGCATTATAATAGAGCTCGGCGACTCCTTTTTGCTTATATCGCAGATTTTCTTTATTTCACGCCACGTAAGCGACGGTCTTGTGCTGTAGCCTCTTGAACGCTGTATGTACACCATTTTCGGTTTTTCATTTGCAATCGACTTCCTTATTGCGTCATAATCAAGCGTACCGTCGGCTTTTAAATCGGTCATTTTAAACTCAATTTTAAAGTCCTTGAGTGAGCCGGGGTAATCACCCTCTATTCCGATTGCAGAGCGGATTGTATCATACGGCATACCTGTAACAGAGAGCATAACGTCATTTGGGCGCAACATTCCGAACAAAGCAACTGTAAGTGCGTGAGTACCGCTGACAAAGTTGTGCCTTACAAGTGCGTCTTCGGCATCAAAAACAAACGCATACACCTTGTCAAGCGCATCTCTACCAAAATCATCGTAGCCGTAGCCTGTTGAGCCGCTGAAATAGCTTTCACGCACCGACGCATTCTGAAAAGCCTTTATCATCTTCTGCTGATTGTATTCCTGAATATCATCAATTTCAGCAAGCTTATCCTTGCAAAGCTCCATTGCCTTTTGAGAAGCAAGGACTATTCTTTCGTCTATATCAAAAAAACTCAAAAAATCACCTTTCAAAAATATATTCTCTCCATTTATCCGTTTCGATAAATCCAAGATTGTTGTAGAAGGACACGTTTGCATTCTTTGCCCTGTGCAGAAAAACAGCTTTATTTTCTTCAATCAAGCGATTTGATATGTACTTTACAATGCTTGAGCCGTAGCCGTGTTTCCTGTATTCGGGGTCGCACGATACTGCACCGAGCACTGCGCCGTTATCACTTTCCGCAACAGTCATTGCAACGGCTACAAGCGTGTTTTCTTCGCATATTCCGTACATTCTTGTAGCATTGTGACGAAGCTTGTGGTTGACATCAACGTAAAAATCCTCAAAAACAGGCGGTTTGAAATTTTCGTCTGCGCACCTTACTATTAAATCGTATACATCCTTAATTTCAGGTTCAATGATGTTCAGAGTTTCATCTATAATTTCAAACGGCTTATTTCTTACAAGTATTGCGCCCGTTGTGCTCTTACTGCCGAACAAGTCAAGCTTGTATCTGCCGCTACTAAGTACGCTTGAAGCACCTGCTACACGCATAAACGAGGACAGCTCTTCCAAGTCACAGTCATCGGTAATAAATAGAATAAAATTTGTTCCGCTTCGTGCAATGGCACCGGTGCATTTTCCGCTGTTTTCATCGGCAATCATCCAGTAGTCAACAAAGGCAAGCTCGGGTGAATAGCTGTTGTAGAGAGAAATAATCCTGCATGCAAATGGGTCACTCTTTGATATTTTCTGAATGGAAGTAATAAAATCATTCGTTTCATTTGCAGAAATTATCATCTTTCGTTCTCCTTGTTGCTTAATCTTCCGCCTGCAATATTTTCGGCAAGCTCTGATACAAGCTTCAGCATATTTTCACAGTCCTGTTTGTTTACAACGCAGTTCGGCGAATGAAGATACCTGCACGGCAGTGAAACAGCCAGCGTTCTTACTCCGCTTCTGCTTGAATGAATAACACCGGCGTCGTTTCCGCCTGCAACGGCACGTTTATACTGCGCCTTGATATTTGATTTTTCAGCACGGTCAAAAGCAAGTGCAATCATTTCCTTGTCATATATAGTGCGCCTGTCCATAACAGAAATTACTGCACCGTATGACAAATTGCAAACCTGTTTATTCTCATCAATTTCGGGAACGTCTGCGGCTGTTGTGGTTTCTATAACGAGTGCAAACTCGGGGTCAACCGTAAATGCGGCAACCTTTGCGCCCCTTAAACCGACCTCTTCCTGAACAACAAACGCAAAATCCATATCATACTCAAGGTCACTCTTTATAAGCTCAATCAGGACAAGACAACCGAATCCGTCGTCAAGTGCTTTAGAAGTAATTGAGTCTGATGTTACGGTAAAATCGGAAACAAAGTTGATACTGTCACCGTATTTTATATGCATGAGTGCCTCTTCCTTGCTGTCTGCTCCGATGTCAATGTACATTTCTGACAATTCGGGGATTCTTGTGGTTTCTTCACCTTTGCAAAGATGAATAGGCTTTACTCCGATTACGCCGTTAATTCTGTTTTTACCGACTGTTACGCTTTTGCCAAGTAATACTCTTCGGTCTATTCCGCCGACTTCGTCAAATTTGAGATAGCCGTCTGAGGTAATATCCGTAATCATCAAGCCCACTTCGTCCATATGGGCGGAGAGCATAAGCTTTGACTTTGCCCTGTTTTTTCCTCTCTTATTAACAATCAGGTTGCCGAGGTTGTCAACAGAAATGCTGTCCACATAAGGCTTTATTTCTTCAATAATAAGCTCTCTTACTTTTCCCTCGTCACCCGAGATTCCGTCACATTTGCAGAGTCTTTCAAGCAGTTTAATATCAAGCATTAAAAGCACCTCCGCATTTTATATATTCGCAAATCAGCTTTGCTGTGTTTTCAACGTCATCAAGAGAAATAACCTCGTTCGGTGTGTGCATATATCTCTGCGGAATTGAAACAACAGAGGTTTTTACACCGTTCTTTGTTACTGCGATATTATCTGCATTTGTTCCCGTAGCACCCGAAATCGGCTCAAGCTGATAAGGAATTTTTGCGTTTTCTGCAACTTCAATCAGCTTGTCCGACATTGTTCTGTTCAGAATTGGTGAAATGCAAATCATCGGTCCTTTGGAAAGCTCAATTTTTGAATACTGTCCCGTTACGTCGGGCTGAGATGCAAAGCTTACGTCAACGGCTATTGCTTCATCAGCATTTACCGAAAAAGCTCCTGTTTTAGCACCTGTACCGAAGGTTTCCTCCTGAACGCTCAACATAATTATTACCTTGTATTCAAGGCTCTGTTCCTTGTTTAAAAGCTCTGCACATCTTATCAGTGATGCCACACTGCAACGGTTATCAAGCGCAGGAGCAGATATTTTGTTATTCAAAAGCATTTTAGGCTCTGTGTTAAATGTAAGTACATCGCCGATTTTAATATGTTTTTTTACTTCTGCTTCGGTCATTCCGAAATCAACGTAGGTTTTGTCAATTGAAACGGCAGTGTCCTCTTTTCCGTCCGAAAGATGCGGCGGCATACAGCAAACAGTACCAACTAAATCGGGATTGCCCTGTAAAACAAGACTGCTGTCTTGCAAGGTGCGGAGGTCAACACCTCCGCACTTGTCAACTTTTACAAAACCGTTTTTATCTATATCAGTTACAATCAAGCCGATTCTGTCAATGTGTGCGTCAAGCAGAATTGTCTTTTCTGTATTCAGGTTTCCAAGCACTGCAAAAAGATTGCCGTTACTGTCTGTACTTACTTCGGCAAAGCTTTCAAGATACTTTTCAGCCGCATCTACGGCAGGCTCTTCATTGCCTGATACGCCCGAAGTACTGCAAAGATTAAAAATAATTTCCTTTAAATCCATAAATATTATCACTTCAAGCCGTTCACAATTGATTTGAAGTGATTACCTCTTTCCTCAAAATTCCTGTAAAGTCCGAAGCTTGCGCTTGCAGGTGAAAGCGAAACAATATCTCCGCTTTCTGCTCTTGCCACAGCCTCATTTACAGCTTCTTCCATATTGCTTACGTTTACAATTTCAATTTTACTTTCGTCGTAATTATCGGCAGACTTTACTGCGGCTTCAATCTTCGGTGCAGTATCACCGAGAAGAATCAAAAGCTTTACCTTATCGTTGATGACAGGTCCGAGCGGCTCATACGGAATATGCTTGTCATAGCCGCCTGCAATTATGATAATCTTCTCATCATAAAGTGAAAGTGTGCCAAGAGCTGTTCTTGTGGGGCTGGAAGCGATTGAGTCGTTATAATACTTAACGCCTTTATACTCCCTTACAAACTCTGCTCTGTGCTCAACACCGCCGAAGGTCTTTGCAACAGCGACGATTGTATCTACGTCAACTATTCCCCACACTGCTGAAATTGCGGCGAGGTAGTTTTCAACATTGTGCATACCGGGAATCCTGATGTCCCTGTAATCCATTATTTCTGTAACCTTACCGTAATCGCTGTAGCAGATTGTTGTTCCGTCAAGATAAGCTCCGTTATAGAGCTTTTCTTTAACGCTGAACTTTGCAAGCTGACCTCTGACAGACTCTGAAAAACCGTTTGTAATTTCGTTATCAAGATTAAGAACAGCCTTTGAAAAAGCATTTTGATGAAGAATGAGATTCTTCTTTGAATCAATATACTCCTGCATATCCTTATGTATGTCAAGGTGATTAGGAGCAAGATTTGTCACAACGGCTACGTCGGGACTTTTTCTCATTGAAATAAGCTGAAAGCTCGAAAGCTCAACTACTGCATAATCGTCACTGCTGATTGACTCAATCTCGGGAAGCAAGGGCTTTCCAATGTTTCCGCCGAGGTGCACATTTTTTCCGCTTGCTTTTAAAAACTCGGAAATAATCGTTGTGGTTGTTGTCTTTCCGTCCGAGCCTGTTACTGCAATTGTCTTGCACGGGCACAAATCGAAAAACACCTCCATTTCGGAAGTGAGCACAACGCCCTTGTTCCTTAAAGCAACAAGCTCATCTTTATAGAACGGAGTTCCGGGACTTCTGAATACAATGTCAGCGTCAATATTCGACAGGTAGTTTTCGCCGAGTATAAGCTCTGCACCGTACTCCTTTGCCTTTATACCGTTTTCACCGAGTGAATCGAAATCCTTTCTGTCACAGGCAATTACCTTTGCGCCCTTGTCGGCAAAAAGCTTAATAAGCGGCAGGTTACTTGTGCCTATTCCGATAAAGGCAACCTTTTTGCCGCACATATCATTAAAAAAATCATTTGCAATCGTGTTCATTGTATACCCCTTTCACGAACATCTATCTTATTAATTATACAGATTTATGTAAAAAATTTCAACTGTTCGAGGATATTATTGCAATAATATTTGCATAATGTTAAAATATAAGCGGTGATTGTATGCTCAACGACTTTATTATTATTGATAAAAACGAAAAAGCTCCTCTTTACAGGCAGATTTATTTGTCGGTAAGGCGTTCAATTGAAAACGGCAGTCTTAAAAAGGGAACTAAAATGCCCTCTATAAGAAGATTGAGCGAGGATTTGTCTGTTTCAAAAACTACTGTTACGGGTGCATATGAACAGCTTTGCGTTGAGGGATATATAAAAAACGTTCCGCAAAGCGGATATTATGTAGAGGCAGAGTTTTACAGAAAGCCTAAATCTTTTGAAACTGAAAATCCTGATAAGAGGGAGCAAAACAGATTTTATGAATATGACTTCAGCGGAAAGAGTATTGATGAGAAAATTATAAATCTTTCCGAATGGAAAAAGTGCGTAAAGGACGTGCTCAATCAGAATTATCTGCTTACTTCTTACGGTGACGAGCAGGGTGAAAGAACGTTAAGGCGAGCTCTTCAGAAGTACGGTTTAGGAACGAGAAGCGTTAATACCGTTACTGAAAATATAATAGTCGGCGCCGGCACTCAACCGTTGCTGTATTTATTATGCACAATTCTCGGCAGAAATAAAAAAATCGCAATGGCCGATTCAAGCTATATTCAGTCCGAGCTTGTTTTTAAAAGCTTTGGCTATGACATTGAATATTTTGAAAATGACAAGTTTGGCGTTACGGTTGATTCTCTCGATAAAATCAAGCCCGACTTGATTCTGATTAATCCGAATTTCACAAACGAAAGCGGAACGAATATGCCCGTCAACAGGCGACTTGAAATAATTGAATGGGCAAAAGAAAATAAGGCGCTGATTATTGAGGACGACTACAACGGAGAGCTTCGATATATCACCCATCCTATGCCCTGTGTTCAGAATTACGACGCTGAAAACACAGTTTATCTCGGCTCGTTTTCAAAGGTATTGCTTCCCTCGGTAAGAATCAGCTATATGGTTCTGCCCGACAAGTGTATGAACGCATACAACAAAATCAAGCGTATTACGAATCAGACTGCATCAAAGGCTGAACAGCTTGCCCTTGCAAAATATATTGAGAGCGGTAAAATTGACGCACACCTGCGAAAAGCAAGACGAATTTACCTTGAGAAAAGCAAGGTTATTCTTGAAAGTATTAAAAAGCAGTTTGTTAATTCGGCAAAGGTAGTTTTTAACGAAACCTCGCTGTATATTTCAATTTTTGTTTCGGGTGATGTGAACAGGCAAGCAATTGACAAAAAGCTAAAAAAGCTCTCTGTCGGTATTATGCCCTATAAAACGGAGAATAACGAATTTGGCTTAAGCTTTTCGGGTATACCTCAGGAAAAAATTGCAGCCGGTGTTGAAATTCTGGCTGGGACGATATTTGAATTTACGGATAAATAGATAAAGCTTTCGGAGTGAAAATCCGAAAGCTTTGTTTTATTTATTTAGTTGTTTTTTGTGTCCTAGGTGTATTCCTATGTGACCGATTCCCAATATGATTACTGATATAAGCATCCAAATATTTTTACCGTATATTCCGAGCATTAAAAATGAAATCACAGGCAAAGTTGCACCTGCAACAGGAATACCAAGCAAGCTTGAGTAAAAATCTTCAAGCATCTTTTGACTTCTGAAATATCTTATCCAGTAGATTTCATACAGAAACATAAAAATTGCTGAAATAAGCAACCATAAAACCAAAAGGAATCAAGCTTGATATTGAAATCTGAAAAAATCAATGCAGTGCAGGTAACAGCAAACTCTCCTATTCTCTCAAAAACAGACAATATACGATTTTCACCGTCTGAAGTATAGCCAACAGGTTGGTGCTTTGACCAGATAATATTTGGTACAAACAGCATTACAAGATATATTGCTCCGACATATGAAAATCCACAATGACCTAACATTTTATTACTCCCACTCCACCGTTCCCGGGGGTTTGGAGGTTATGTCGTAAACTACTCTGTTTACGTGTTCTACTTCATTGATGATTCGGTTTGATACTCTGCCGAGGATTTCGTAGGGGATTTTTGCCCAGTCGGCTGTCATAAAGTCATCGGTTGTAACGGCTCTGATTGCAACAAGCTCGTCGTAGGTGCGAGCATCGCCCATTACGCCTACGGTTTTTACTCCGGGGAGTACTGCAAAGAACTGGCTCATCTGCTCTGCATAGCCGCATTTATCCATTTCATCACGGAGAATTGCATCTGCTTCCTGCAATATGTGCACTTTCTCGGCTGTTACTTCGCCGATTACACGAACACCCAGTCCGGGACCGGGGAACGGCTGACGCCATACAAGCTGGTGTGGGATGCCGAGTTTTTCGCCTACTTCCCTTACCTCGTCCTTGAAAAGATCTTTAAGCGGCTCGATTACCGACTCGAATTTTATATCTTCGGGGATTCCTACCTGATTGTGATGCGTCTTGATTTTTGCCGCATCACCCTTGCCGCTTTCGATTCTATCGGGATAAATTGTGCCCTGTGCAAAGAATCCGCTGCCGTAACTTTCACGTATTTTGCCCCAGAACACTTTATAAAATTCAGTGCCGATAATCTCTCTTTTCTTTTCGGGGTCTACAACGCCCTTAAGCTTTGAGAGAAACTCGTCCTGACAGTTAATGCGTACAAAGTTCATATCAAACAGCTTTGTGAATGTTTCTTCTACAAAGTCACCCTCGTCCTTACGCATAAGTCCCTGATCTACAAATACGCAGGTTAGCTGTTTTCCGACTGCCTTACTCAAAAGTGCAGCTGCTACAGAGGAATCAACTCCGCCTGAAAGTCCTAAAACTACGCCCTTATCGCCTATCTGCTCCTTAAGCTGTGCAACGGTTGTGTCAATAAAGCTTTCCATCTTCCACTCGCCTTTGCACTCGCAAACGTCATAGAGGAAGGATTTAAGCATATCCTTACCGTTTTCTGTGTGGTTTACTTCGGGATGGTACTGTACGCCGTAGAGCTTTTTATCAGGGCAGGACATTGCCGCTGTGGGACATACGGCAGTTGTTGCAGTAACACTGAAACCCTCGGGTACTTCGCTGATATAGTCACGGTGGCTCATCCACGAAATTCCGCTTTCAGGAAGTCCTTTGAACAGAATATCATCTGTATTGTATTGAGTTTCGGTCTTGCCGTATTCGCTTGATGAATTATCTGCTGCGGGAGTTACTACGCCGCCGAGCGAATAAGCCATAAGCTGACAACCGTAGCAGATTCCGAGAATCGGGATTCCAAGCTTGAAAATTTCAGGTGTATAGTGCGGTGAAGTTTCGTCATAAACACTGTTGGGACCGCCTGTGAAAATAATGCCCTTGGGAGCTATATCCTTGATTTTCTGAATATCAACAGTATAAGGCAGGATTTCGCAGTAAACATTGCACTCACGTACTCTGCGTGCAATCAGCTGATTGTACTGACCGCCAAAGTCGAGCACAATTACGGTTTCTTTATTACTCATATCCTCTCATCTTCCTTTCTATTAACAAGCGGCTGTCTCAAAATATATACTTTGAGGCAGCCTCTTAAATATTATCTGTAAATTATATCGCTTCTTGCAGGTCCGTTTGATACCATTGTAATCGGTACGCCGATTTCCTTTTCGGCAAACTCAATGTATTCACGACATTCCTTGGGAAGCTTGTCGTATTCGGTAATTCCCGAAATTGAGCATTTCCAACCCTTGAGCTTTTTGAGAATAGGTTTGCATCTCTTAAGCTTTGTTGTTGAAGGGAAGTAATCGATAACCTCTCCGTCAAGCTCGTAGCCTACGCATACGGGAATTTCGTCGAGATAGCCGAGAACGTCAAGAACTGTAAATGCAACCTGTGTTGCACCCTGTACCATACAGCCGTAGCGTGTTGCTACAAGGTCAAGCCAACCCATACGGCGTGGTCTGCCTGTTGTTGCGCCAAACTCGCCGCCATCGCCGCCACGCTTGCGAAGCTCGTCTGCTTCATCGCCGAAGATTTCGGAAACAAATTCGCCTGCTCCAACTGCGCTTGAATAAGCCTTTACAACTGTAATAACGTCCTTGATTTCGTAGGGTGGAATACCTGCGCCGACTGCGCCGTAGCCTGCGATTGTGTTTGAAGAAGTAACCATCGGGTAAATACCGAAGTCGGTGTCTTTAAGAGAGCCGAGCTGACCTTCAAGAAGGATGTTCTTGCCTTCTTTAAGTGCTTTATGAATAAAGGTGAAAGCGTCGCCTACGTAGGGAGCAAGAAGCTCCTTGTACTCCATAAGCTTATCGAAAACCTCTTCTTCGGTAATCGGCTCTTTATGATAGAGGTTTGTAAGCGTTGCGTTTTTGATTTCAAGAGCGTGATGAATTTTCTCTTTGAGAGAATCAGGATCATCGTAAAGCTCGTTAATCTGGAAACCGATTTTTGAGTATTTATCGGAATAGAACGGAGCAATACCGCTTTTTGTTGAGCCGAAAGAATTTTTGCCGAGGCGTTCTTCCTCGTAGCAGTCAAACGCAACGTGATAAGGCATAACAATCTGCGCTCTGTCGGAAATGATGATATTTGGCTCGGGAACTCCTCTTTCTTTGAGATGAGCCATTTCCTTTACGAAATTTTCAACGCTGAAAGCAACGCCGTTGCCGATGATGTTGGTTATATTCTGATGAAAAACACCTGACGGTAACTGATGAAGAGCGAATTTTCCGTAGTCATTTACGATAGTGTGACCTGCGTTTGCACCGCCCTGAAAGCGGATTACGATGTCGCTGTCGTTGGCAAGAACGTCGGTAATTTTACCCTTACCCTCGTCGCCCCAGTTAGCGCCTACAATTGCTTTTACCATAGTTAAACTCCTTCTTGCAGTAGCATTTACAGAAACTGCATATGTGATACAAATTATTATACGTTAATTTCAGGCTTGTCGGACTCAATGTCCTTATAATTTTCAAGTACAGGATTTACAAAGTCGTTTAAGAAATCCTCTGTCTGTTCCTTTGCTCTGCCTGTGTACTTTTCAGGCTGGAGAATGTTCTCAAGCTCTTCAAGAGTTACGCCGAAGGCTTCGTCATTTGCGATACGCTCAAGAAGGTCGTTTTCGCCGCCCTCTTCTTTGATAACCTTTGAAGCCGCCATTGAGTGAACACGGATTCTCTCGTGGAGCTGCTGACGGTCTGCGCCTCTCTTCTTTACGGCGTCCATCATAATATTTTCGGTAGCCATAAACGGAAGCTCTTTTCTTAAACGCTGTTCGATAACCTTGGGATAAACCACAAGTCCGTCTGCAACATTTGCGTAGAGTGATAGAATACCGTCAACGGCAAGAAAAGCCTCGGGAATACTTAGACGCTTGTTTGCAGAGTCGTCAAGAGTTCTTTCGAACCACTGTGTTGCAGTTGTGAAATAACCGTTCAGCACGTCGCACATAACGTATCTTGAAAGCGAACCGATACGCTCGCTTCTCATAGGATTGCGCTTGTATGCCATTGCAGAGGAACCAATCTGATTCTTCTCGAACGGCTCTTCAACCTCTTTGAGGTGCTGTAAAAGTCTTATATCGTTTGAGAATTTGGACGCTGACTGTGCAATTCCTGCAAGAACATTCAAGAACTGTGAGTCAAGCTTTCTTGAGTAGGTCTGTCCCGATACAGGGAAACAAGCTTTATATCCCATTTTCTCGGCAATTTTCTTATCAAGCTCCTTACATTTTTCGTGGTCGCCGTCAAAAAGCTCAAGGAAGCTTGCCTGTGTTCCTGTTGT
>DPHV01000024.1:96910-115558 GCA_003521625.1 Ruminococcus sp. | reverse complement strand
TGCCTGTGTTCCTGTTGTACCCTTTGAGCCGAGAAGCTTTGCCTTTGAAAGCTGATATTCAACGTCCTCTAAATCCATTAAAAGCTCCTGAATCCAGAGTGTTGCTCTCTTGCCTACCGTAGTAGGCTGTGCAGGCTGAAAATGTGTGAATGCAAGAGTCGGAAGAGCCTTGTATTCATCGGCAAATTTTGAAAGGTTGCGTATAACTGTGATAAGCTTATTTCTGATAAGCTGTAAGCCCTCGGTCATTATGATAATATCGGTATTATCGCCGACATAGCAGGAGGTTGCGCCGAGGTGGATAATTCCCTTTGCGTTTGGGCACTGAACGCCGTAAGCGTAAACGTGCGACATAACGTCGTGACGGACAAGCTTTTCTCTCTCCTGAGCAACTTCATAATTGATGTCATCAGCGTGAGCTTTAAGCTCGTCAATCTGCTCCTGCGTTATCGGCAGACCGAGCTCCATTTCGGACTCTGCAAGAGAAATCCAGAGCTTGCGCCATGTTCTGAACTTTTTATCGGGAGAAAATATATACTTCATTTCCTTGCTTGCATAGCGTGCTGACAAGGGTGATTCATATGTATTTTTTTCCATTATATACATCCTTTCAAAATTTGGATTAGTTACTTAACATTTTTTATCAAAATTCATTCCGCCACGTTCCTTACCCTTGAAGGTTTCTTTGGTAATCGGAGCAGGATAATTGCCGGTAAAGCAACCGTCACAAAATCCTATCGGGGCGTAATTTATCATCTCGTGGAGCGACTCAACGGGCAAATATCCGAGCGAATCGGCTCCGCTTAATTTTGTAATTTCTTCAATTGTATGGTTGCAGGCAATAAGCTCGCCACGTGAGGGAATGTCAGTGCCGTAATAGCAGGGCCACATAAACGGCGGTGAGCTGATGCGCATATGAACCTCTTTTGCACCTGCCTCACGTAGCATTGTGACGATTCTGTCAATGGTTGTGCCACGCACGATGCTGTCGTCAATCATAACAACTCTCTTGCCCTTAACCATATCGGCAATCGGATTGAGCTTGATTTTAACGCTTTTCATACGTTCCTTCTGGCTGGGCTTGATAAAGGTTCTGCCAATGTAGCTGTTCTTTACAATAGCCTTTTCGTACGGTATTCCCGATTCCTCGCTGTAGCCTATTGCGGCGTCAATTCCCGATTCGGGAACGCCGATTACCATATCGGCTTCAACAGGGAATGTTCTTGCAAGGATTCGTCCTGCCTGTTTTCTTGCTTCGTAAACACTTACGCCGTCGATAAAGGAGTCGCTTCTTGCAAAATAAATATACTCAAAAATGCAGAGCGACTTTTTCTTATCACCGAAATCGGGTTTAATGCTTTGAACGCCGTCGTTATTGACAACGACAATTTCACCCGGCTCAACGTCACGTATATATTCAGCTCCGCAGGCGTCGAGCGCCGCACTTTCGCTTGCAAAAACAATTGAATCGTTGTATTTTCCCATACAAAGCGGACGGAATCCGTGAGGGTCACGAGCAGCAATTAACTTTCTGGGACTCATAACGAGCAGAGAATATGCACCTTCGATTACCTGCATTGTACGTGCAACGGCCTCTTCTACGGTATGACATTTGAGTCTTTCCCTTGCAATTACATAACAGATAACCTCTGAATCAATTGTTGTCTGGAATATTGCGCCACGCTGTTCAAGCTGTCTGCGGAGTTCAAGAGCGTTTGTCAGATTTCCGTTGTGCGCAACCGAAAGAGTACCCTTTACATAACGCATAACAAGCGGCTGTGCATTTTCAAGCACAGAGCCGCCTGCCGTTGAATAACGAACGTGGGAAATACCCATTTGACCGTTTAATGAGTCGAGTATACTGTTGTTGAACACTTCGGTAACTAAACCCATATTTTTATGATAATCAATTACACCGTCATCGGATACAGCAATTCCGCAGCTTTCCTGACCTCTGTGCTGAAGTGCAAGAAGTCCGTTGTAGCAAGCGTAGGCAGGATTAATTGTGCCGTCGCTGAATATTCCGAATACGCCGCACTCCTCGTGCAGTCCCTCTTTTGCAAAATTATCGAAAGAAAAATTCAAGGTTCCACCATCCGTTTTATAGAAATTGCGGTTAATTTTTATTAATTATGCAAGACCGATACGCTTCATCATCTCGGCGTAAGCCTCTTCTACGCCGCCCATATCACGGCGGAAACGGTCTTTGTCAAGTTTCTCCTGAGTATCCATATCCCAGAAGCGGCAGGTATCCGGAGAAATTTCGTCAGCAAGTAAAATCTGACCGTGGAATCTGCCGAACTCAATCTTGAAGTCGATTAAGTCAACGTTACATTCCTTGAAGAACTCAACCATAAGCTCGTTGATGCGAAGTGCCATTTTTGAGATTGTGTCAATCTCTTCCTTTGTAGCAAAGCCTGCCGCAAGGATATGGTATTCATTTACCATAGGGTCGCCTAAATCGTCGTTCTTGTAACAAAACTCAAGGACGGGAGTTTTCATAGGTGTGCCCTCGGGAAGACCAAGGCGCTTTGAAAGACTGCCTGCGGCTTTATTTCTTACAATTACCTCTAAAGGTACAATTTCAACCTTCTTTAATACTGTATCTCTGTCGCTTAACTCTTCAACAAAGTCTGTTGCAATTCCGTCTTTTTCAAGGAGCTTGAACATAAAGTTGCTCATACGGTTGTTTACAACACCCTTGCCGATGATTGTACCCTTCTTTTCGCCGTTAAAAGCAGTTGCATCGTCCTTGTAGGAAACAATGCAGTAATCAGGGTTATCGGTAGCGAATACCTTTTTAGCTTTTCCTTCGTAGAGAAGTTCTTTCTTTTCCATTATTAATTCCTCCATACTGCGGCTTTTTAAACCGATTTACGATTATAAAAGCCAAAACAAATAAAAATACAACATATATTATAATATAGATTTTGAAAATAAGCAACCATATTAGAATTAAAAATAAATTTTTACAAATTTTTTTAAAATTTTTGAAAATCAGGTTATTTTTTAGGAGATTGAACTGTATTTAAAACATAAAAAAGCACTCACGCTAAGTGAGTGCTTTGGTGCCGGTGGCGGGACTCGAACCCGCACGATGTCGCCATCAACGGATTTTGAGTCCGTCACGTCTGCCAATTCCATCACACCGGCTAATGCATTTGATATTATACACTAATAAAAATAAAAAATCAAGTATAATTTCTCATTTGATAGATACTTAATTAACAGAATTATATTTCATTTTTCTTTTAGATATATTAAAATTGTGCGAAATTTTGGTAAAATGGAAAAAATCAATGAAAGCTGTGGTTTTATGACTAACAAAAATTTGATTGACCTTGAGGCTATGTCACCCGAACAGATTGACAAAATCATCAGAAAAGCAAAGAAAATTATGCAAAGCCCTGCCGATTACAGGCACGCCTGCGACGGAAAAATTCTTGCTACGCTTTTCTATGAGCCGAGCACAAGAACACAGATGTCGTTTCAGACAGCTATGCTGAAGCTTGGAGGACGTACTATAGGCTTTGACAACCCTATGAATTCTTCGGTTGCAAAGGGTGAAAGCCTGAAAGACACTATTAAGGTTATAAGCGGCTATGCCGATATAATTGCAATAAGACACCCGATTGAGGGTACGGCTATGGCGTCATCTCTGTATGCTGATGTTCCTGTAATCAACTGCGGCGACGGCGGTCACCTCCACCCCACACAGACATTGACCGATATTGTTACTCTGAGCTGTGAAAAAGGCAGACTTGATAATCTTAAAATCGGCGTATGCGGTGATTTGCTTAACGGCAGAACCGTTCATTCTCTGATTAAGACTCTTGCAAAATATAACAATAATTCATTTGTACTTATTTCTACAAAAGAATTAAGTGTGCCGCTTTATATTATTGATATTCTCGAAAAGAACGGATGTAAGTACGAAATCGCAAACAGTCTTGCTGACGCAATCACTGAACTTGATGTGCTTTATATGACGAGAATCCAGCGTGAGCGTTTTAAGAGCGACGAAGAATACGAAGCACAGAAAAATGTGTTTGTCCTTGACAGAGAAAAGCTTGGCAAGGCAAGAGAAGATATGATTATTCTTCATCCGCTTCCGAGGGTAAACGAAATTACGGTTGACATTGATGACGACCCGAGGGCGCTTTACTTTAAGCAGGCTCAGTACGGAATGTACGGCAGAATGGCGCTTATTCTTATGCTGTTGCAGGACGAGGATTTTACAATTGCAACAAGAGATACAAAGACAGTTGAGCACAGGTGCACAAATCCAAAATGTATTACTCAAACCGAAGATTATCTGCCGAATTTAAGCTATGAAAAGCTTGGAATGACAATGTGCGATTTCTGCGACAAACGAATAGATTGAGGGTAAAAGTATGGATAAAAAATCTGCAAAGAAAAAGAACATTTTTAATAAGGAAAAAAGCGCCGCAAGTACGGCAATCATCGCCTCTCTCGCCTATCTTGTTTTAGGCTTTATTATGATGTTGTTTCCAAAGTCAATCAGCGATGTGCTTTGCTACACGCTTGGAATTGTACTGACGGTTTACGGTCTTTTTAACATAATCTCGTTTTTTATTAACAAGGAATTCGGATTGTATTTCGAGCTGATTATCGGTGTGCTTGCCACTGCTTTCGGAATATTTACACTTTTTTCACCGAGCATAATTGTGAATATAATTTTTGTAACCATTGGCATTATTATCATAATAGACAGCCTTATGGACATAAAACACTCATTTCAGCTTAAGGCGTTGGGAATGAAACATTGGTGGATATGCACGGCGGTTTCGGTTTCCGTAATAATTCTCGGTTTATGCACAATCTTCTTCCCCGGCTTTTTCGGCGACTTCTTAATTTTTCTTTTAGGAATTATAATGATTTATGAGGGCATTTCGGGACTTTCGATAATCGGATTGTTCAGTCATTATACCAAAAGCCGTAAAGACAATAAAATGATTGACGTTGAAGCAACCGATGTTTTTTAATAATTAAGTTCAAAAAATCACTCTGTTTTTTCAGGGTGATTTTTATTTTTTATAAAAATACCATTGACTAAATGTTATTATTTTTTTATACTATTACTGAAAGGAGTTTTTAACGTGAAAAAATTATTCAAAAGAACGCTGTCTGTCGCTTTATCATCTTTGATGGCTTTTTCGGCATTTTCATTTTCAGCATTTGCCGCCGAAACCGAGTCAGTGCAGACAAGCGGAGCAACGCAATCGAACCCGTATGGACTTACGGAAAAAATCAGCGACGGTGTAATCCTTCACGCCTGGTGCTGGAGCTTTAACACTATCAAGGAAAATCTTCCTAAAATTGCCGAGGCAGGCTATACATCCGTACAGACCTCGCCGATCAACGAGTGTAAGGTCGGTGACAACGGCGGTATGGAGCTTATGGGCAACGGTAAATGGTACTACCACTATCAGCCGACTCTCTATACAATCGGCAACTATCAGCTCGGAACGCTCGAAGAATTCAAAGCACTTTGCAGTGAGGCAAAAGAATACGGAATACATATTATTGTTGACGTTGTGGCAAATCACTGTTCAAGCGACTACAATGCAATTTCTTCAACAATCAAGAACATTGAGGGCGGTGCTTTCCACGATTCTTTTGGAATCGGCGACTACAACAACCGCTATCAGTGTACACAGGGCGAACTGCTCAACTTAAAGGATCTCAACACACAGAATAAAAATGTTCAGAATATGATTCTTGATTACCTCAAAAGCTGTGTAAGCGCAGGTGCAAGCGGTTTCAGATATGACGCTGCAAAGCATATTGAGTTACCTGATGAAAAGCCTGAAAACGGCAAGGACTTTTCAAGTGATTTCTGGCCTACAATTCTTGACAACGGTTCAGAATTTCAGTACGGTGAAATTTTGCAGGACAGAGGCAGTCGTACTGCCGACTACGCAGAATATATGAGCGTTACAGCTTCATCTTACGGCAGTGTAATCAGAGATGCGGCTAAAAACGACAGCTTCAATGCTGAAAATCTTACTGACTACCGTTCTGACGGTGCACCTAACAACAAGCTTGTAACATGGGTTGAGTCACACGATAACTACACAGGCGACGGCACATGGTCACAGCTTGATAATCTTGACATCAGACAGGCATGGGCTATTATTGCCGCAAGAGGCGAAACTACTCCCCTGTTTTTCAGCCGTCCCGACGGAAGCAGTACTAAAAATCAGTGGGGCAATAACAAAATAGGTGAAGCAGGTGACGATAACTTCTGTCATCCTGAGGTTGTTGCAGTTAACCAGTTCAGAAATGCAATGGTAGGTCTTCCCGACACTCTTTCAAATCCGACAGGCGACAACAGCCTGCTTATGATTGAAAGAGGAAGTGCAGGCGCCGTAATCATCAACGCATCTGACAAAGACGTTGTGCTTGACTGTGCAACAGAAGTTGCAGACGGAACTTACACTGACGAAGCATACGGCGGTCTGTTTGACGTAACAGACGGTAAAATGAGCGGTACTGTCAAGGCAAATTCTATTGCAGTAATTTACAACAGCACTCTTGTTAAACAACCTGTTGTTTCTCTTTCAAAGAACGGCGGTGAGTTCAGAGGAACGCTTACACTTACTTTAACTGCAAGAAACACAACGGAAGCTACATATAAAATCGGCAACGGTGCTCCTGTTTCTTACGTTTCAGGCGACACAATTACAATCGGTGCAAATATGGCTGACAACGAAAGTGTTGACATCACACTGTTTGGCAAGAACAGCGAAGGTGACACTACAACAAAGACATACACTTTTAAAAAGCTTGCAACACCTTATATTGAGGGTGAAACTACCGTTTACTTTGATAACAGCAAGTACAACTGGGACAAAGTAAATGTTTATGCTTACTATCGTGACAACAGCGGCAAGGTTATCAACAACGGCGAATGGCCGGGTATTGAAATGACTGACCTTGGCGGCGATATGTTTGGCTACGTTGTAAATCCCGACTGGGACTATTCAACTACTTACATTATTTTCAACAACGGAAGCGGCACGCAGTATCCGTCAGAGGTTGGATATGAAATCAAAAAAGGTGAAAGCAAGATATTCAACGGAAGCGGACTTGACGACTATGTTGTTGATGTTCCGACACGACTTAAAGGTGACGTTAACAATGACGGAATTGTTAACATAAACGACGCAACCTGTGTTCAGAAATTTACCGCTGAAATCAAAGATCCAGACGGAAAGCCGTTTATTGACGTGAACAACGCTGAAGATGTTATTGCAAGCGACGTTAACGGTGACAACGTCATTGACGTAAAGGACGCAACCGAAATTCAAAAAATGATTGCGGCTTAAAATTTAACAGCATATAGTAACAGCCTGCTTTGAGATAAAGCAGGCTGTTTTTCTATATCTTAATGTATTCACCGAGGTGTACCGAGCAGATTATGCACTCCGAAACGGTCATTTCTGTTGACTGCTCCATTGCAAGTCTGTAAAGCTCAAGCTGTTTTTTGTAAAGAATTGCAATCTTTGAAATGTCTTTCACCCTGTCGGTCTTATAATCGACAATTACAAGCTTTCCGTTTTCTTCAAAGGCGACATCAACTGCACCCTGAACTATTATTTCAGCGTCTGTATCAACGTTTTCGTATTCAACAAATACCAGTGAGGGATTAAGCTTTGCGCTGAATTGTTCCTCACGGAATACAAGCGGTGAATTTATTATGCGCTGTACAAGCTCTGAATTGAGAAGATTTTTAATTTTTGCTTTATCAATCAGCTCGGTTTGTTTGTCTGTGAGCAAGCCGAGGTTTTTAAGTCTTTCAACCTCGTTGTCAAGGCTAGCTTTAGCATTTAAAAAGTCGCAATACTGCAAAAACTTATGGTGAGCAGTTCCTCTGTCAACAGCGGCGGCTGTTTCTTTGTTGAGGAACGATGGTTTCATAAGCACCTTCTCAAAATAATCACTCTCATTGTGAGAAATCTGTGAGGCACTTACCTTTTGAGGAAGATTCATTATATCGGCATTCTTATATTTAAAAGACAGATTTGATTTTAAAAGCTCGGCATAATTAAAAGTGTCGTTTGTTTGGAGATTTTCAAATATTTTTTCCGATTCATCAAAAGTATCAACGGTATTGCCGAAAATTAACTCTTCTTTATCAATAAGCTCATAATGCCAGGGAGAAGTATCCTTGTGCAAAATCGGCTCGGCTGACGGATTTATTTTCATTCGCAAATCATTAAGCGAGGAATGCACGAGCGCACAAAGCAACAGCCAGTCGGAGATGCTCGAACACCTCACAACTGAATAAGGCTCGATGATATTACCGAATACTATTTTTGAATAGAGGTTTGAAAGATACTTTTCAGAGTTCTTTTTTGAGCAAACTGCAATAAGCTTTTCCTTTGCCCTTGTCAGCGCCACGTAAAGAACACGAAGCTCCTCGGCAATTTCATTTTGTGAAATTTCAATTTCAACCGCAAGCCTTGGCAAGGTATTGTAACGGCAAATTCCCTCTCGCTTTTTTATGCCGAGACCGGCAACACTGTCAATCAGCACGTCACTGCGCAAGTCGGTTTTATTGAATTGCTTTGCAGTATCAGCCAAAAAGCATACGGGATATTCAAGTCCCTTTGAAGCGTGAATACTGAGCACTCTTACTCCGTTTAGTGAGTCGGAATCAGAGGAAGCGGCAGGAAGCTGTGTTCCGTTTTCCATAAGCTTATCAATGTAAGAAATAAAATCGGAGAGAGTTTTATATCCGTTTGATTCAAAGCTCCTTGCATAAATTCTTAAAAGGTCGAGATTTCTCATCGGCGCTTCTCCGCCCTTTACAGCAGTGGTAATTGCACCAATTGCCGTTGAGTCGTAAATTTTTCCGATAAGGTCATCAACAGAACAGGTATATGAGTAGTTTTTAAGCTGCTCAAGCTTTGCGAGAAATTCCCTTGCTTTTTCACTTTTTGAGGAATATTTTTTCACAGCCGCATAGAGATTAGAATAACGCTCATCAGCCCTGATTTGCGAAAGCTCGTCTGGAGTAAAGCCGAAAATCGGACTGCACATAACCGACAAAAGCGGAATATCAAGCGCAGGATTGTCAATTACACGAAGAAGATTTAAAATTACCTTTATTTCCTTTGCTTCAAATGAGTTTTCCTTGTTCTCGCTGAAGGCAGGGATCCCGCAGTCAATAAGCGTTTTAACATAGGTTTGTGCGGTGTTTTTGGTACTGCGCAGAATTACCGCAAAATCACCGTAGGTTGCTTTTCGCTGAACCTCTCCGTCTTTTACAAGAAAACCCGATTTCATCATCGAGTGAATTTTGTTTGCGATATGACGAGCCTCTATTTCTGCGTAGTCGTAATCTTCAAACGCCGATTTTTCTATTAAAGAAATTTCAAAATCACAATCCGTACTCTCGGGATAGCTTGCACCTACGTTGAGCATTTCGTCTTCGGTGTAGTCCATTTGCGCAGACTGCTTTGTCATAAGATTTCGGAAGATAAAATTTACTGTATCACATACTTCTTTTCTGCTTCTGAAATTCTTATCGAGAATTATAGTTGCAGGATAGGCAGGATTTACCGCATCAAATTTTTCGTAGGAATTTTTGCGGTCAATAAAAATCTGCGGCTTTGCCTGACGAAATCCGTAAATGCTCTGCTTAACGTCACCAACGACAAAAATGTTGTTCTCTTCCCTGCTTACGCATTTGAAAATCAAATCCTGAACATCGTTGACATCCTGAAATTCGTCTACTATTACCGCATCATAGCGGTTGGAAATTTCATCTGCGGCGGAAGTTTTCCGATAACCGTCATCAAGCGGCTCTGCAAGTAATTTTACTGTGAGAAGCTCAATATCGGAAAACGACAGAACATTCTTTTTGCTTTTCTGTGCATCAAATTCCTTTATGTATTCACGCACAAGGTCAAACAGAGTACTGACAAGACCTTGCAGTTCTTTCATTTCGGAGAGTACTTCTTCCTCGCTGTTGGCAAAATAAAGCTGAACTGACTTGATTGCGTCCTTTACTTCATCTCTGTTATTTGCAACGGCAATCTTTATGGGATTGTCTTTGTAACCTTTCGGCGGCGTAAGTCTGCCAGCTGAAAAAGAAAAAGCGGCTGAACAAATGTCGTTCCAGGAATTTAAGTAAAGCTTTTTTAGAAGATTATCAAGAAAAACGAGGTCGTCTTCAATTTTCGGTGCAAAGGAATTTTGTAGTTTTGCATCATTTTCAAGAATCTTAAGCGAGTTTTGAGTAAGGTTTATTGCGTGGTGAACAGTGGACTTTGCGTATTCAATAATTATTTTGCCCCATATTGACTCAGCAACCGAGTTTTCACCGTAGCCTGACAGCATATTTTCAAGCCAATTTTCGGGAAACGGCTGTGTTGAAAGGAATGTAGCAATTTTCAGCACTGTTTCACGAAGCTTTACATCTCCGCCTTTGCTTGAAAAAGCGTCGAGCAGGGCAATAAAATCGTCACTGTCGGAAGAATAAAAGGAGTTGAATGCATTGTCAAGTGCAGTATTTCTCAATACGTCTAGCTCTCCCTCGTCTGCAATTCTGAAGTCACGGGATACTCCGAGTGCGTGAAAATATTCACGTACAATTTCCGAACAAAAGCTGTCAATTGTAGAAATGCTTGCAGTATACAAAAGCTGTTTTTGCTTTAAAAGATTTGGATTGTACGGGTCATTTTCAAGAAGTGAGTTGAGAGCAAGAGAAATTCGCTGTCGCATTTCAGCGGCGGCGGCTCTTGTAAAGGTAACAATGAGCAATCTGTCAACGTCAATCGGGTTTTCGCTTCTTGTAACAAGATTAATCACCCTTTCAACAAGCACAGCTGTTTTACCCGAGCCTGCCGCCGCAGAAACGAGTACCGAGCCGTCGGTTGCATAGATTGCGTTTAGCTGTTGGGGAGTCCATTCTCTGCCCATCAGCACTCACCTCCGTTCTTGATTTCATCATCTATTGAGGAATACACCTCGTCATTTGTAACGTCAAATGTGTTTATGGGATTGCTCAATCGATATGCGCACACGCTGTCATAGGGGCAGTATTCACAGGCATTGTGCGCACCCTTTGCAGGAGAAGCCTGTATGTTGCCTTTATAAAGCTCTTTTCCCATATCAGCAACGGTATGCTCAAGCTTTTTAAAGATTTTGCCGAACTGCTCAAGATTTGCAATACTGCGTTCCGACACTGCTGTATCAAGTTTAATTTTAACAGGGATATACTTGCCCGAATCCGACTTATCCATTCCCCTTATCACACTTACGTCATCAAGGAGAAGTCCGTTCATTTTGAGTGCCTTGTCAATTTCCGCATCAATTTTATCGTCTGAAAGCTCTGCCTGTGCAGAAACAACAGGGACGGTTGCAGGCATATAGAGTATTCCGGCAGGCGTGATTTCGCCGTATTTTTCTGCTCCGTTAAGCTTGATTGAATAGAGGTAAAGGAGCATTTGTAGATTAAGTCCGTAGAGAATATCCGAGAGCTTAAATTTCTTGGTGCCTGTTTTGTAGTCTATTACACGCAGAAATTTTTCGCCGTCTTTTTCCATAACGTCTACACGGTCAACACTTCCGCAGACGGCTATGTTATGACCGTCGGGCAACTTAACGGTATACGCCGGAATGTCGTCACCGATTTTCAGCTCACAGTCAGAAACGTCAAAATGACTCTGGGAAAGCTCTGAAACAATATGCTTTAAAAGAATAAAGACGTTATCTGACAGGACTTTAAGGTTATACAAAAACGCTTTTGTCCTGCTTTCTGCTCCGCCGAAATACTGCTCAATATATTCCGAAAGCACATTACCGATATATTCTCTCAAGTCATCATCAGACATCGTTGAATATTCAGACTTTTTAAAACTACTGAAAAACGTTTCAAGAATATAATGCACAAGAGTTCCGTACTCCATAGGATTGATTTCTGCTCTGCGGCGTTCTCTGATATTAAGTCCGTAGTTACAGAAATAAGCGAATCTGCAAAGGCTGAATTTTTCAATCTGCGAGGCTGAAATATGCAGGTTATCTCCGAAAAGCTTTTCTGCATTTTCGGGATTTTCAATTCTGAACGGTGAACTATCAATTGAGCGGTGAACTGCGTTATACTGTGAAGAATAAGAATTGTCAGTTGCGAAAAAGTCGCCGAGAGTTTTTAATTCAGCGTTGTTTTGTGAGAGAGAACGTGCATATTCTTCAAAGGCAGGCTGAAGAGCGTACATTGAGTCTTTCTTCCTGTTAAAATCCGCTTTGTCAAGCATTATTATATTCGGAAATGTCTTTCTGATTTCCTCAAAAATTACAGAGGGATTGTAGGGCGTACCGAGTAAATCTGCCGCCGGGTATGTTACATATAGCTTTTCGGACGGTGAAGTCATACAGCTGTACGCCATAAAAGTTTCAAGGTCGGCGAGGTCGGAAAAGTCCTCGGAAAGTTTCAGGTCGTTGAGCGAAAGCATTTTCAGCTCAAACGAGGAGAATACTCCCGAGCAATGCGGAACAGCGGGAAATTCTCCGTCAATGCAACCGATAAGAAAAGTTACCTTTTGCTTTGAAATTCTGACACGCTGGGCGGTTGTTATTGTTACGCTGTCTATTGTCTGCGGTATCTGCATAAGCTCAATTGATGAAATCTGAACGGAAAGCAATTCATAATACCGCTTTGGCGATACAGGCATGTCACCGATTACTGCAACAGTCTTGTCAAAAGCCTCCATTAAGAAATTCCAGACTCTGATTTGCTCTGCACCAAGTCCTTTTTCAACACCGTTTTCAAGCTCGTCATACATACTGTTGAGTGCGTCCTGAACCTTTAGCTCGGTAAGTAGCTTATAGAGAAGCTCTGTAATTTCTCGTCCGTTCTTATTTTTTATATTTTCACCGAAATTTAAAAGCGGCTCAACTATGGACTGTCTTACCTTGTCAACTGTTTCAAGATTTTTCTTGTCTTTGTCGGAAAATGTTGGTGAAAAGCCCCTTGGATTCTGCGTAAATTCCGATTTAAAGGCGGAATTATTTACGTTCCAGATATATGTATAATTTTCAAACAGGCTGATTTCCTGCGGTGAATTTGTCGTAAGTCCTGTTTTGAGCAGGGAAATTACATCGTCACGCTCAAAATTATCAAGAATAATTCTGAATATGGAATTTACCAAACGTACAACAGGCTTGACCTCAATATCGCTGTTGGCGTCCATAAAATACGGTATTTCGTATTTTTCAAAAACCGTATTGATTATACCGTTGTACGGCTCGGTGTCATGGCAGATTACCGAAATATCATTGTAAAGATAATTTTCATCAATAATCATATGCTTAATCTGTCTTGCGACAAACTCGCATTCCTCGTATCTGTCAGACGCCTGATAGAGAATTATATTTTCGGGATTTTTAGAATCGGGTGTAATATTGTTTCTGAATGCATATTTTTCAAGGAGCTGAAGTTCTGCGTTTGAAAACTTTTTATTTTCGGTGAGTTTTACAGGAGTTTTAATGTCAATGCTATCACTTTTTGCTATATTTTTCAGCGTTTTATATGTAGACTGTGAAGTTGCAAAAACCTCTTCCCTGCCGTCGCTTTCGGGGTCAAGCGTAAGAGAAACAAAAACAGAATCACTCTGCGACATTATCAGACGTAACACCTTTAGCTGTTGAGCAGAAAATCCGCTGAATGAATCGACAAATACTGTGTAACTGTCAAAAATATTATTCTCTATTAGAATATTATATAGTCTTGTAAGGTCGTCAAGAGGGTCAACGTAGCTTTGAGAAAGAATTGCATCGAACGTATCGAGAATTAAAGCCGTTTCGTACAGCTTTGTTTTCAGCGTTTCGTTTTCAACATTTTTTGAAACCTCGTAAAGTGTATCGGTTGAAATGCTATTCTTCTTGCAGTCAGACAACGTCTGTAGCATTATCTCGGTAAGCGATTTTGTATTCTTGGTTTTCAAAAGCTTCAGCTTTTCGGTAAGCTGTTCAAGCGCAATATTCATAATAACAGCACGTGTTCCGCTGTCGATAACATTCTGCGGTCTGTTAGAGGTTTGCTCAAAGACAAATCTGCATAGACGTGAAAATCCGAAAACTTTAATATTTTTTGAAAGACGTGCACCAAGGATATTAAGAAACGCCTTCTCCGTTTCAAATGTACTCATATCGGGAACGAGCATCAATATCTTATCATTTCCGCTTTTTACAAGCTCTGAAACTTTGTCATATATATACGTTGTTTTTCCCGTTCCGCTTTTTCCTAAAATAAACCGAAGCATACTGAACCTCACTTATTCAAAATCCGATTATGACTATGACTATAATATATCATATTTGATGTGTCATTAAAAGGACTTAACTAAAATATGAGCAGATTTTTTCAAAAATCTCTACTATTTTAAATTTGTATTCGTATTTCTCGTTTTTTACTATATCATACTGATTATCATTAAACGTTTCTTTTGCGGCTTCGTCCTGACTTTCTTCCGAAGAAATACAGATTGACGGATACATTACACACCACCAGTTATGACCTTCTCCGCTGCCGATTGTAATTCTCAATGCATCATACATTCCCGAAGGCAAAGTGTAGCTTTCGTATGTTCTTGTTGTAAAGTACATTTTTGTAATCTGTGCCGTTACGGAATAATCGTAGCCGTTGTCGGTGACTTCTTTCTGCGCTGTGTTGCATATATCCTGAAGATTATTTGAAATCAGATTTTCTGCCTCATCTTTTGACTGCGCACTTTCAAAAAGCGACTCTGTGTATATAAGGACTTTATCCCTTACTTTAAGTTTTAACTGCTGATCATAGTCTTCATCGGAATTTGCAAGAATATGAAGTCTGAAAACTTCATTGGAAATTTCTTTACATTCGGTCTGGAAAGGAATCATCGAATAAATTACGGTAAGTACAAACGCTATGCAAGCTGATTTAATAAAAAGTTTCATAAAAATAACCTGTCCTCTCTTATTTATAACCGATAAGAGTATGGACAGGTATTTGGTAAAATATTCCAAAAATAATTATTTTAATTATAATGAATAATTAATCAACCTTACAGCCGTCTTTAACGGGCTTGCAGAGGAATACCTCTTTGTAGGACTGTTTGAGCGTTTCATAGCATTTTTTTGCTCTGCGTGATGATGTGAAAACAGCAAAAACAGCCGAGCCCGAGCCGCTCATACCTGTTCCCCTTGCCTTGCAGTCAAGCATAATCTTCTTGATTTCATTGACTTCGGGAATTGAAAGGGCAAGCTCAAAATCATTGAAAATTGTTGTGGTGATAAAAAACATATCACGGCTGTAAAGCGCTTTTATCATTTCATCTGTATATGATGCGTGAGGATTTAAAGCGTCTACCTTTTTATACGCATCAGCCGTTGAAACACTGACGGAATCAGGCTTGCAGATGACAATATCAGAGCAGTTAAATGAAGGAAGTTTTTTAAGATTTGTACCTATTCCCGTTGCAAGCTTTGTGCCGCCGACAAGGCAAAACGGCACATCAGCACCGACTCTTTCGCATATTTCGTGCATTTCGGCAGGCTTTAAGCCTGTACCGAAAAGTCGGTTGAGACCGAGAACTACTGCCGCTCCGTCACTGCTTCCGCCTGCAAGTCCTGCCTGTGTAGGGATTTTTTTGTCAATATCAATATGTACTCCCTTTACGTCCATTCGGCAGTAATCAAAAAAGCGATATGCCGCCTTGGCGCAGATATTGCTGTCATCACACGGCACACCCTCGTAATTGCAGGAAATTGTAACGCTTTCGCTGTCGTTGTCAGAAAGTGTGATTGTATCATACAGTGAAACTGTCTGCATTACGGTTGAAATTTCGTGATAGCCGTCGGGACGTTTTCCGAGGACTTCAAGTGAAAGATTTATTTTTGCAGGAGCAAGTACCTTAATTTCCATTGTTTAATTCCTCTAAAAACTCTCTGATACGCTCAAGAGCGATTTTAAGATGCTTGAGTGAATAAGAATATGAAACACGCACAAAACCCTCGCCGCATTCTCCGAAAGCTGTTCCGGGTACTACTGCAACGTGCTTGTCCATAATCAGGCGGGTGCAGAATTCTTCGGAGGTAAGTCCGGTACTCTTGATACAAGGGAACACATAAAATGCGCCCAAAGGCTCAAAACACGAAAGTCCCATTTCATTGAATCCGTCAACAACAAGCCTTCTTCTCATATCGTACTCGTCACGCATTTTGCAAACGTCACGGTCGCCGTTTCTGAGCGCCTCAATTGCGGCATACTGTGCTGTTGTGGGAGCAGACATTATTCCGTACTGGTGAAGCTTTGTCATCTGTTCAATCAACGGAGCAGGTCCGAGTGCGTAACCGAGTCGCCATCCTGTCATTGCGTAGGATTTTGAAAAACCGTTTATTACAATTGTGCGCTCGTACATATTGTCAAGCGACGCAATTGAAACGTGACTTTTGCCGCCGTATGTAAGCTCCGAATAAATTTCATCGGACAGAACAAGCAAATCGTGTTTTAAAACGACCTCGGCAATTTCTTCAAGGTCTGCCCTCTCCATAATTGCGCCTGTTGGGTTATTCGGGAAAGGAAGAACAAGCAGTTTTGACTTAGGGGTTATTGCTGCTTCAAGGTCTTTTGCCTTAAGTCTGAAATTATCTTCATTTTTTGTCCTGATTATTACGGGCGTTCCGCCTGCCATTACTGCAAGTGGTTCGTAGCAGACAAAAGACGGCTCGGGGATAATAACCTCATCTCCCTGCTGAACAAGCGTTCTGAATGCAAGGTCAATAGCTTCACTTCCGCCTACGGTTACAAGAGTCTGATTTTTGTAATCATAAGGAATACCGAATCTGCGTTCATAGTAGTTTGCTATTTCCTGCCTTAACTCCATAAAGCCTCTGTTCGGAGAATACCACGTTTTGCCCTTTTCGAGGCTTTTTATTCCCTCGTCACGAATATGCCAAGGAGTCTGAAAGTCAGGCTCGCCGATACTGAGCGAAATTACGTCGTCCATTTCATTGGCAATATCAAAGAATTTGCGTATTCCCGACGGCTTTACGGTTTTTATATGGTCGTTTAAGTATTTATCGTAATCTATCACAGGATTAAATTCCTCCCGTCGGTGCGGTCGCCAAAGTCAATAAGATTCATTCCTCTGTCCTTGTAGCGGCGCATAATAAAGTGTGTGCCTGTTGAAAGCACTCCGTCGATTGTAGAAAGCTTTTTTGCAACAAACATAGCAATATCCTGCATTGTTTCGCCTCTTACAATCAGTGCAAAATCATATGCTCCCGCCATAAGATAAACCGATTCAACTTCTTCAAAAGCCATACAGCGCTCTGCCATTTCGTCAAAGCCTGTTTCCTTTTTAGGCGTTACCTTGAGCTCAATCAAAGCTTCGACATCGCCGTCATCAAGCTCATCACGGTTTACAACAGCCTGATACCCCTTGATGATACCCTTGTTTTCATATTCTTTAATCTGTGCTTTTATGTAATCCTCGGGCTCGCCGAGCATTGTTGCTATTTCACCGGTGGTAAAGCCGGAATTTGTACTTAAAAGTTGTAACAGTTTATCCATAATTCTTCCTCCTGTTTTTGACTATAATTATACCGCCTGCATTGCAAGCTTGTCAACAGTATTAATCAGATTTGTACAGATTGAAGTTGCAACGCAATAAAGCTCGTCAGAATCGTCTGTAATATTAAGCTCAATGTAATCAGTATGCTTTTTAAGCGTTGCAATTACAGAATTATCAACGTCAATTATGCTGAAATTTCCCTTTGCTATTTCTCCGTTAATATGCCAGTTATTACCGTAATAATAACCGAGTATTCTGTTAGACGAAACAATCATCACAAAGGTGATGTGGTGCTTTCCAACCTTAAAAGCAAAGGTATGCGTACCGACAATCGGTATTTTACGGATTTTAAGCACCGCTTTGTCTGCATTATCAGAAACGATTAATTTTGAAACAGACTTACTCCCTGTAAAAGACGCTTTGTACTTTTCATTTCCAAAATCGTCATATACCGTAAAGCAGGATTTATCGGGAGAAGTGTTGCGTTTTATAAATAGTTTCATACAATCACCTCTGTTATTTTCTGTTGACTCATAAAAATCAAGCGTTTTCAAGCTCGTCAAGCCACGCCTTTACAGAGGCATCACTAGGCATTCTCCAGTCGGAACGTGGCGACAGAGTAACAGAGCCTACCTTTGGACCGTCGGGCAGACAGGAACGCTTGAACTGCTGACTGAAAAATCTTCTGATGAAAACAGTGAGCCATTTTTTAATGGTTTCTTCGCTGTATTTATCCTTGAAGGATAGTTTTGCCATATAGTATATTTTACTCGGAGCATAACCGAAACGTACCAAGTAATAAAGGAAAAAGTCGTGAAGCTCATAAGGTCCGACAACGTCCTCGGTTTTCTGCGCAATTTCCCCGTTTTTATCGGGCGGCAAAAGTTCGGGACTAACGGGAGTATCGAGAACGTCGAGCAGTACTTCCTTTAAAGTGCCGTTTGATTTCTGCGCTTCATAAGCAGTAAGGTAACGCACAAGGGTTTTGGGAATTGAAGAATTTACTGCATACATACTCATATGGTCGCCGTTGTAGGTGCACCAGCCCAGAGCCAGCTCGCTG
>DPHV01000024.1:521-96768 GCA_003521625.1 Ruminococcus sp. | reverse complement strand
ATGGTCGCCGTTGTAGGTTGCCCAGCCGAGAGCAAGCTCGGAAAGGTCGCCTGTGCCGATTACAAGACCGTTGTATTTGTTGGACAAGTCCATAAGAATCTGTGTACGCTCACGAGCCTGTGAGTTTTCATAGGTTATATTTGTGACGCTTTCGTCGTGACCGATGTCCGAAAAATGCTGACGTACTGCAAGGGTGATATTGATTTCTTCAAATGAAACTCCGTATGCCTCGGCAAGCTTTTCTGCGTTTGATTTTGTACGCTTTGTTGTGCCGAAACAAGGCATAGTTACGGTGTGGATATTCTTTCTGTCGAGCGAGAGCATATCAAAGGCATGAACGCAGACGATAAGCGCAAGTGTGCTGTCAAGACCGCCCGATAAGCCTAATACTACATTTTGAATGCCCGTATGTGCAAGACGTGTCGCAAGACCTGTTGCCTGAATTGTGAGGATTTCCTCACAGCGGTTTTCTAGGTCGCTTTTATCAGACGGAACGAAAGGTGTACAGGGGAATATTCTTGTCAGCTTTGTATCATGTATTTCAATTTCAAATTCTTTATCCGGATAGTATTTTGAATTTTCGTCCGGAATATAGTCGATATATGTGTTTGTTTTTCTGCGTTCGCTCATAAGACGTTCAACGTCAATATCGGCATAGGTGATTCCGTTGTTGAAGCGACAGCTTTCGGAGACAATCGTGCCGTTTTCAGCAATTACATTCTGCGCAGAAAAGACCATATCAGTTGTACTTTCACCGAAGCCTGCGTCACAATAGATATAGCCGCAGCATAGCTTTGCACTCTGCATTTTTACCAGGTCACAGCGGTACTGCGCCTTGCCGATTAAATCGTCCGAACAGGAAAGGTTGCAGATTATTGCGGCACCGCTTTGAGCAAGTCTTATTGACGGTGACTCGGCTACCCACAAATCCTCGCAGATTTCAACGCCGAATGAAAAATCCTCCATATCCTTGCAGACAAAATACTGCGTATCGGAAAGCTCAATCCAACCGTCTCCGGCATAAACAATATGCTCTTCAACATTCTTTCCGCTTGTGAAGTGCCTTAACTCATAAAACTCACTGTAATTCGGGATATTTACCTTTGGAACTGCACCGAGAATTTCGCCCTTGCAGATTACTACACCGCAGTTATAGAGTGACTGCTTTACAGCTATGGGAACTCCTACAACAAAAACTATATCCAAATCCTTCGTTTCTTCTTTGATTCTTTTTACAGCCTTTTCAGCCGTCTTCAGCAAGGTGCTTTGTAAAAACAAATCCGAGCAGGTGTAACCTGTTACGCAAAGCTCGGGAAACACAAGCAAAGCCGCTCCGTTTTCATACGCCTCTTTAACGCAGGAGATTATCTGATTTGCGTTGTATTCGCAGTCTGCCACTCTGATTTTCGGCGTTGCCGCCGCTGTTTTTACAAAACCATATTTCAACTCTATCATTCCTTATACAAAAATATCCGCAGGATTTTTCGCTCCTACGGATATTATAACTCATTTTACAATATTATACAAGCATTAAAGAAGTGTTCTTGTAAGACGTTTTCTGTGAAAAAGATACTGCGTTTCAAGCATCGGCTCGAATTTTGCAATATAACAGCTCATATATCCCATCATCAGCCAGAACCACATAACCATAAAAGATATGTCGTACAACAGCGCTTTCTCGAACATTGCATAAATCAGATACGCAAACAGGAAAGCAAACAGGCAGGGATAGACGTCGTTGCGGAATGTCTTTTTCTGCAAAAACAAATGCTGTGCCGAATGCTTTGCAAAGCGAAATCCGAAAATACCGAACAATAAAAATCCGATTATACCCGTTGATACGAGAATTGTAAGATAGCCGTTGTGCAAGTCGCTTTTGTGATAGGAATAGTTCAGCACTCCGTTTGAGTATTCCTCACTGTAAAAGACGATATTTCCGTTTGAAATTCCGATAAAAGGAGAAATTTTAAACAGATTTATTGATTCCTTCCAGAGCTTGAAACGTCCGCTGTCAATGTTTTTGTTTTCGTGACCGAAGGTAACGTCATTCTTCTCTTGCGGATTACCTGTTTCTACCGACGATATTCCCGAAGTTATATCTTCATCACCCATAATTACACTGATTATGGAATTTGTTTTTGAGAGAACAACAGAAAAACCTGTCTGACAAATTGTTCGAAGCATCAGTGCCGAGGAAGCTAAAAACGCTCCTACGACCACAAGAGCAATTATTTTGAATATTATTTTAGAGGCTGACAAGCCTGTTTTATCTGCAAAGAAAATGTATATTAAATATACTATTGCATATGCAAGTGCAAGAACAAGTGAAGCATTTGAGTCGCAAAGAATAAGCGAAAACAGATTTGTAGCAATACAGGTAAAAATCCAGATTTTACTTACTCTCGGCTGATTAACGGATTTCATCAGCTTTTCTTTATAGAGCATATGACAGCAGACTATTGACACTACCGAAACAAAACCGAGCAGGTTGGGATTGACATAAACGCCTGTAAAGCGGTTTTCGTAGATTGTAAATTTAATCCAGTACCACTCAAACCTTATTCCGAACATAAGGCAGAAAATTCCGATTATATTTGCAACGGTTGTGACGTAGACTATGAATCGAGCCATTGAATAAAGCTCACTTCTGAAATCAAAATTCGGTTCTGTATGCATTCCGTAAAACACAAAAAAGCAAACAAGAACGTGAATAAACATTATAAGGCTGTATAGAATTGTTGCAGAGAAGTTTATTATAATTGATAACAGAGAGAAAACGAGAAAAGCACCTACCCAAAGTCCGAAACGGAGCTTGAAAAAGGTGTTGTTCACACGCTGATTATAGACTGCGAGTCCTACTCCCCACACAAAGAGAAAAACAAGCAGAACGTATGCGGGAATCTGAAGAAATGCGATATTGCAGAAAAACAAATCAGCTATGTAGAGTTTTCTGAAAAGCGAAGAGTCCTTTAACTTTTCTTTAACAGCAATCATTTTTATACCTCATATCAGCAGAAAACCTCTTTAACGGTTTTAAGCATTAGCTTTAAATCAGAACGAAATCCGAAATTTTCGGTATACTGTAAATTATATTTCATTTTTTCAGGTAGTATCTTTTCAATATACACCTTGTCAACGTCCAGCTCCGAGCTTAAAAGCTTTTCCTCGTCCTTGTACATAATTGATGCAAGCGAGGTTATTCCCGCAGGAATAAGAAGTGTTGCAAGATATTCAGGCTTATACTGTTCTACATACTTCGGCACTTCGGGACGTGTTCCAACAACGGACATACTGCCCGAAAGCACATTGAAAATCTGCGGAAGCTCATCAAGACGGTATTTTCTTAAAAATCTGCCGACCTTTGTCACTCTTGAATCACTGTCAGTAGTGACAAGTGAACCGATTTTATCGGCATTTTCTACCATTGTGCGGAATTTAAGAATTTTGAAATATCTGCCGTAGGTTGTAACACGCATCTGTCTGTAGAAAACAGGACCTTTAGAGGTTGCTTTAACTGCAACAGCTATAATGATAATAGGAATAATAAGTACAACAAGCAGTATTACGGCGAAGAATAAATCAGTAATACGCTTGAGTACAAGACTTCCTGTTTTTTTGGATAGAATATCATAATAATGTTTTACTTCCTCACACTGAAACTGCTTTGGAAGCTTATCAAATGATTTCATGCCATATCTCCTTATAATAAGCATAAATATTGCATTTTACTATGATATTATATATCTTTTTAAAATCTATTTCAATTATTATTTCAAAATCTTAATAATTTACGGCATAACGTAAAAACCGACGGTATGCCGCCGTCGGTTTTTAGGTAATTTTATGGAGTAATCAAGCACATAGAAAGGAAGTTGTCAGTTAATTAAAGTAAGATAATCTTTATCTTGTCTATACTATACCACACTCTTTGTTTATTGTCAACACTTTTTTTAAACTTTTTTAAAAAATAATATGTCAATTATTTAATTATTTATAAATGACTAAACCTCTTGACTAAATGCTTAAAAAAATGTAAAATTAAATTAGCAAGGAGGTATACACTATGAACAACGAATACAATCCTGACCTTGTCACATTAATCAGTGACGAAGGTGAAGAAATTGAATTTGAAATCCTTGATATAATTGAAAATGATGAAGGAAAGTTTTATGTGCTCTACCCTTACTATGCAGACCCTGCTGACGCAGTGAATGACCCGGGTGAGTACTATATATTTGAAGTTCAGGAAATCGACGGCGAAGAAGAGCTTGCTGAAATTGAAGATGATGAAAAGCTTGACAGAATTGCCGCAATCTTTGAAGAGGAATATAACAAAGAACTTTTTGATGAGGATGAGTAATTTTTTATTTCTTTTAACATAATATAATATTAGGATTTGATTAGATTTTTGTATTAATTGACTTTAGTCTTTTTCCTGCCCGATTCGCGAATGATTTTAAAATAACCCTACAACTCTTAAATCGGGAGCTTGGCTCTTTAAGCGGTGTGCAGACCTCCCGTGTTCGGAAGAAGGGAGCCTGAAGCTTAAAGGCGGGCACCCACCTGCTTTTTCGTAGGCAGGTTATTATTTAAATCATACGGTCGGGCGGGATTTTTATTGTTTATTATTTTCCAAAATTTACTATAGAGCTTTAAAATATTTAGGAGTAAAAATATATGAATGTTTCAGTTCTCGGATGCGGCAGATGGGGCAGCTGCATTGCATGGTATCTTGACAAAATCGGTCACAATGTGCTTTCCTGCGGTCTTGCCGACGCCCCTGAGTTTATTCAGCTTGAAAAGACTCACAAAAACGACTATCTGACTTATCCCGACTCCATTGAAGTATCCTCGGATTTGGAAAAAGCTGTAGGCAGAGCGGAAGTAATTGTTATTTCAATTTCTTCTCAATATCTGCGTTCTTATTTTGAGGACATTTCAAAGTACAACCTTGACAATAAAATTATTGTGCTTTGTATGAAGGGCGTTGAAGCTGCAACCGGCAAGCGTCTCAGCGAGGTTGTCGGAGATTTTGTTGACGAAAGAAAAACTCCGATTGCTGTGTGGGTAGGTCCGGGACATCCCCAGGATTATGTAAAGGGTATTCCGAACTGTATGGTAATCGACAGTAAAAATCAGGCTGTCAAGGAAAAGCTTGTCAATGAATTTACAAGCGAACTTATACGTTTTTACCTTGGTACTGACTTAATCGGAAGTGAAATCGGCGCTGCCGCTAAAAATGTAATAGGAATTGCCGCAGGTATGCTTGACGGTCTTAACTATACTTCCCTTAAGGGTGCGCTTATGGCACGAGGCACAAGAGAAATTGCAAGACTTATTAAAGCACTTGGCGGAAACGAAATGAGTGCATACGGACTTTGCCACCTTGGAGATTACGAGGCAACGCTGTTTTCTCCTTGGAGTCATAACAGAAAATACGGCGAGGACCTTGTTAAAGGAATTAAGTTTGAAAAGCTTGCAGAAGGAGTTATGACTTCAAAAGCATTGTACAAGCTTGGCTGTGACTACGGAGTTGAGCTTCCTATTGTCGAGAGCGTTCATAACGTTTTATTTAATAATATTGACGCAAAAGAGGCTTTAGGACAGCTTTTTGTGCGCTCGGTAAAAAAGGAATTCTAACAGGCGGAAATTATAATGAAAAACAAAGGAACTAAAAATAATAATTCAAAAAAGAAACCTACAAACGGCAAGAACTCTACCGTTAAAACAATCAAAAAGCAAAGCACGTTTGAATATCTGATTGTAAATATCATATGTATGTTTTTATTTGTTGCATTCGGATACATAGCAATAATGAGCTTTTTGCAGACAAGCGTCTTTGACCAGTCGGATTATTCAAACGAAAAAATTATTTATCAGATGGATAATATTGCACTGAATATTTTCTGCACAGCTGTTTTTGCAGTTTTTGTGTTTAAAATGAAAAAGCGCTATGACTTCTTTGCAAAAGTAAATCTGCGTTTTATGGAAGTCGGGCTTGTAATTTACACAATTCTGCTTGGCTTGATATGGATTTTTTCCGTTGCTTCAGTTCCTGCCGCAGACAGTCAGAGCGTATTTGAAACTGCAACAGGTGCGGCTGTCGGTGATTATACATCAATAACCGGAAACGGCGAGTTTTATAACAGCGCATACTACAACGGTCACGCTTACTATAATTACTATCCGTTCCAGCTTGGATTTGTGTTAATAAGTGAGATTGTTTACAGAATATTCGGCATTTCAAGCTCTATGCCTATACAGGTTATTAACGTAATCTGTGTTGCTGTTGCATATCTCGGCATTGCAAAAATCACAAAGCTTGTTTTCAAAAGACGATCAATTGAATTTATTGCAATTCTTCTGCTTGCAGGCTGTTTTCAGCCGATGCTTTTCAGTACATTCGTTTACGGCAATATCATCGGAATGTGCTGTGCCATCTGGGCAAGCTACTTCCTGATAAAATATTTTCAGACTTCGAAGTATTTACTTCTTCTCCCCTGTGCAGGACTTCTTGTTCTTGCGACGATGGCAAAATACAACAATATGATTTATCTCGTTGCGTTTGTAATTATGCTGACAGTCCACACAGTAAGAGAGAAAAAGTGGCAAAGCATTGCGTTTGCACTTGCACTCTGCATTGCAACAGTAGGTATAAATAATCTGATTATTTTAAGCTATGAAAGCCGTGCAAACACAAAGCTTGCCGATGGCGTATCGCAGACGATGTACCTTGATATGGGACTTAATGATTCATATATGGCTCCGGGTTGGTACAACGGAATTGCGCTCGAAACATATAAGAGCAGTAATCTTGACAACAAAATAGCTGACCAAAGAGCGTGGAACGACATTAAGAACAGATTAGATGTATTCGGAAGAAATCCGGGATATGCAATTGAGTTCTTCGGCAAGAAAATTGTAAGTCAATGGAATGAGCCGACCTTTGAAAGCATATGGGTAAGCGAAGTTAAATCACACAGCTATAACGTAAATTCAATCGGCAATGGAATGTATAACGGAAGTTTAGGACAGTTCTTTGAGCTGTATTTCAACCTGTATATGCAGATTCTTTATATTCTGTTCGTAATAGGAATTTTCTGTTTGTTCCAGAAACGCAAGACTAATATTGAAACTGCTTTGCTTCTTCTTGTTGTTCTTGGAGGATTTGGCTACCATCTTTTGTTCGAAGGAAAATCTCAGTATATTCTGACATATATCATTCTGCTTATTCCGACTGCGGCATTCGGAATGAATACAATACTTGAGGGTAAGTATACAAAAGTAAAAGAAATTGTCGGAAAGCTGAAAGCAATTCCTGAAAAGAAAAAAGCATAACTAATAAAACAAAAGCTGCAATGCGTACCGGTATAGTACCACGCATTGCAGCTTTTATTAAAAATCAATATTATTAACATCTAATTCTTCAAGTAAGCCTCTATAATACTTTACATCATCATCGGTATATGAGAATCTGTTTTTTAAACCACGTTTTACATTAACATTTTTATAAACAAAAATCCTTTTTAACCAAATCTGAATCCACGAAACAGGAAGTAAAAACGGAAATCTGTCCACATATGGACAAGGTCCCGCCATAGACGCTCTGTTAGGAAATACGCTCTTTAAAAAGTAGGAAAATTTTGACTTCTTTTTTCCCTCTTTCTCTGCAGATTTTATCAACTTGTGAGAGCCAATCATTATTCCGGCATCAAGCCTGCCGTGTAGAGCACTCAACACAATAAATACTTCCAAATCGTCAAATGTAATCTTTTGTTTATCAGGCGAAAACCAGTTAAACGCAATTTCTCTTATACGCTTTTCAAAAGTTTCGAGTTTGAAAAGTTTGAGCTTTTCATTAAGATAATCAAAATCAAAATCATTTTTATGATTACGGTAATAAACGTAGATATCAAGTAACATTCTTACGCTGATTCCGCCTGTAAAAAGGTGTTTTGAGTTATGCACAATCAAATATAAATAGTGATCCTCAAGGCGCAGCTTATATGAAAAATTATAGTTTTCACGTTTAACAGTGCTGTCTATGATATTGACCAGATACGGATAATATTCATTCGATTTATTTACAAGCGTTGCGTGCATTTCTATATACATATAAGGCTTTTTTTGGAAATGGCATTGATAACCATCATTGTGCAGAAATTCATAACCTATTTCAGAAAAAGCCTTTTTTACCAAATCAATTTGATTAATGTCAAAAAGAATATCATAATCGCTTATTGAGCGGTAATCGGAACGGGGATACTCTTTTTTCAAAAAATAGCCTTTGAGGGGAACATTTTTGATTTTGTAATTTTCGAAGGCAGAAAGTACCTTTTCAATCTCGTAACTGTGATTGCTGTCAATTAATATCTCAGCGTTAATATTCTCTTTGAGAAATTTAACCATCTCGTCATCAGGTAAATATTCTTTAGGAAGACTTAAAACTGTGTTTGAAAACGCAGAGTCAAGTCCGCAAGCTTTTGCACGGATAAAAAGTCTGTTCCAGTTTATTCCATCATACGGAAGCGGTGCAGAAGTTTCGTTTACAGCAGAGGATAACACGTTTATGAGATAAGAAAATTCCTTTTTTTCAATTTCACTCAACTGTTTTTTCATATTACTTTTTATTTCCTTTACCGAATAATTTTGATACTTTATTTGCGCCGAAACGATAAGAATGTCTGAAAAATCGGGTATAGAACCAGAAGTTGACGTACAATCTGTAGCTGAAAGAGTTTACGCTGTATGCCTTTCCCTTGCGGTAAAAAGCCGTCACAACACCGATAATATCGCTGTCCTTTATACCGTGCTCCAGAGCAAACTGATTATCGCCGCAGAGCACATAGCTTCCGTCGGCGTCAAAATTAACAATTCTGTGGAGAACATAAACTCCGTTGCTCCTCCTGTAAAGCGGAATATCAAAAAGATGCAGTTTTCCGTTTGGCTTTGAGAGTACTACAACGTCTTCGCCGTCACGCAACATAGGAAGCATACTTTTGCCTTTCGGAGTAAAGGTCACCGTACCGCCGCTATTTAATTTTTCCACCATTATATCGATAACATCATCAATTGCGACTTCTTTACTCAAGAATATCAGCACCCTTTACCTTTTCTATGAATAAATCAATGTCTTCTTCTGCTTTTTGCGGAGTTACTTCGTATTCATCAAGCATTTTACTGATGAGCTCTTCCCTGTCGATACCGCTTTGCATAAGCTTAAAAAGGAATGCACCTGTTTCGTTAAGATTAATAATGCCGTTAAAATCAAGTGACATATTATTTACGGGAACTACAACGTAAGAGTCTGCCACCTTACGCAAAATAAAATCTTCCTTTATTTTCATAAAATCACCTGCTAAATTCAAATATTTTACAAAAACTATTATAATATAGAGCAGAGAAAAAAGCAAGGGCATTGCAATATTACAATGCCCTTAAATGATATTATACCTATTAATTAGTACATACCGCCCATATCGGGTGCTGCGGGAGCGGCAGGAGCGACAGGCTCTTTGATGTCGGCAACGAGTGACTCTGTTGTGAGTACCATTGCGGCAACGGAAGAAGCGTTCTGGAGAGCTGAACGTGTAACCTTTGTCGGGTCAACGATACCTGCGGCTACCATATCAGTATACTCTTCTGTAAGAGCATTGAAACCGTAACCAACCTTGTTAGCCTTCTTTACGTTTTCTGCAATTACGCTGCCCTCAAGACCTGCGTTTGCGGCAATCTGACGGAGGGGTTCTTCGAGTGCCTTAAGAACAATCTTTGCGCCTGTCTTTGCGTCGCCTTCGAGTGTATCAACATAAGCCTCTACAGCAGGGATAGCGTTCATACAAGCGATACCGCCGCCTGCAACGATACCCTCTTCAACTGCTGCCTTAGTAGCTGCGAGTGCATCCTCAATGCGGAGCTTCTTCTCTTTCATTTCTACTTCTGTAGCTGCGCCAACCTTGATTACTGCTACGCCGCCTGCGAGCTTTGCAAGACGCTCCTGAAGCTTTTCACGGTCAAAGTCTGATGTTGTAGCTTCAATCTGCTGTCTGATCTGAGCAACTCTGCCCTTGATTGCGTCCTTATCTCCTGAACCGTCAACGATGATTGTGTTTTCCTTTTCAACCTTAACCTGACGAGCAGTACCGAGCTGGTCAACAGTAGTATCTTTAAGTTCAAGACCGAGGTCTGAAGTAATTACAGTACCGCCTGTAAGAGTAGCAATATCCTGAAGCATTTCCTTTCTTCTGTCGCCAAAACCGGGAGCTTTTACTGCAACACAAGTGAATGTACCACGAAGCTTATTGAGTACGAGAGTTGTAAGTGCCTCGCCCTCAACGTCTTCTGCGATGATGAGGAGCTTTCTGCCTGACTGAACTACCTGCTCAAGGAGAGGAAGAATTTCCTGTGTTGTGGAAATCTTCTTGTCTGTGATAAGAATGAGCGGATTGTCAAGTTCTGCTACCATTTTGTCTGTATCTGTTACCATATAAGGAGCAATGTAACCTCTGTCAAACATCATACCTTCAACAACTTCGCTGTAGGTTTCTGCTGTTTTTGACTCCTCTACTGTGATTACACCGTCTGTTGTAACCTTATCCATTGCTTCTGCAATGAGCTTTCCGATAAATTCGTCCTGTGAAGATACTGTTGCAACTCTTGCAATATCCTCTGTGCCTGCTACCTTCTGGCTGTTGTCCTTAACTGCCTTTACAGCAACGTCAACTGCGTCTGCGATACCCTTTTTGAGTACCATAGGATTAGCACCTGCAGTTACGTTCTTCATACCTTCTCTGATAAGAGCCTGTGCAAGAAGTGTAGCTGTTGTTGTACCGTCGCCTGCAACGTCGTTTGTCTTGATTGAAACTTCCTTTACAAGCTGTGCACCCATATTCTCAAAAGGATCGTCAAGTTCGATTTCCTTTGCAATTGTAACACCGTCGTTTGTGATTAACGGAGCACCGAACTTCTTGTCGAGAACAACGTTTCTGCCCTTGGGTCCGAGTGTGATTTTTACTGTATCTGCAAGCTGGTCAATGCCCTTCATAAGAGCCTTTCTTGCATCTTCACCATATGCGATTTGTTTAGCCATAATTAATTACCTCCGATAAAAATAATATATTACGATTATTCTACAGTTGCAAGAATATCTGACTGACGAACGATTGTGTATTCTTCACCGTCAATTTTAACTTCTGTTCCTGCATACTTGCTTGCGATTACCTTGTCGCCGACCTTAACGTACATTTCAACCTCGTTACCGTCAACGATCCCGCCGGGGCCTACTGCCACAACAGTAGCAAACTGAGGTTTCTCCTGTGCAGCGGAAGAAAGGATAATTCCGCTTTTGGTTTTCTCCTCGGCTTCTTCAACTTTTAATACTACTCTGTCAAGCAATGGTTTAATGCTCATAATACAGCCTCCTGTAAAATATAAAATATAGATTAGATTATTTTTAGCACTCTTACTTCTTGAGTGCTAATTATATTTTATACCATATTTTTGAAATGTCAAGAGGAATTTGACTATTTTTGACCTTTATTTTTATAGTCATTAATTTTATATTGTACATACGTCCGGTTTATTAACAATAATTCGAGTGTAAACCCGATAAACAAAGTATTATTTCAACATTTAAATATTAGTTTTAAACAAAATATTTTGCTTTTTATTATATTTTGTTATTAATAATGTGAGAATCCATTGACATTAATCTAAAAATATATTATTATTTTTTTATATAGTTTAAGTATACAGGAGAAATACGTATGAAAATAAATAATATTTTTTCTAAACTATTTTGCGCTATTCTAATTATTGTTATGTGTGTTGCTTCAACTGCATGTTCATCATCGCCTTCTTCAACAGAAAGTAAAGTTCCTGCCGACGGTTATCAGCTGCCGTATGAGTACAGCGACGGTTATAAAGCTAAGCTTAAAACAACAGACGATACAACATATCTTGTTACTTCAACTGATTTAATCGGTAACAAGGTTGTTCAATTCAAGACGGACAAAAGTGAGGATGAAGTCAAAAAATATTATGACGATTACTTTGCAAATCTAGAAGAGGTCAAGCTTAAAAACGAAAAAGATAAGACGCCGGGATATTTTGATAAGGACAAAAGACTTATTATGTACAACCTTGTAGTCTGGTCTGCCGACGGCAAGACAAACTATAAATTAAATTGTGAAGCCTGCGATAATATATCAGAGAGCAAAAACTGGGAAGCAAAATAAAATACATACTAATAATTAAATAAAGCGGTCGATTTTCTCGACCGCTTTTGTTGTTTTATTAATCTGCGCTCAACAGCATTCTGTCATTTTCAAGCTTTGAACCGCTGACCTGTTCGAACTTCTGTAAGAGATGTTCAACTGTGAGCTTTTTCTTCTCCTCACCTGAAATGTCAAGAATGATTTTGCCCTCGTTCATCATAATAAGACGGTTGCCGTGAGTAATTGCATCGTGCATATTATGCGTAATCATCATTGCTGTCAAACCTTCATCACTGATGATTTTATCGGAAAGGTCGAGCACCTTTGCGGCTGTAGCAGGGTCAAGAGCCGCAGTATGCTCATCAAGCAAAAGAAGCTTCGGAGTTCTCAATGACGCCATAAGGAGTGTAAGAGCCTGTCTTTGACCGCCTGAAAGCAAGCCGACTTTTGTTGTCATTCTGTCTTCAAGTCCAAGACCGAGAGTTGACAGCTTTTCACGGAACATTGCTTTTTCGGCTGAGGTTGTTCCCCATTTTAAAGTTCTGCTTTTACCTCGTCTGTAAGCTAACGCAAGATTTTCTACAATCTGCATATCGGGCGCAGTACCCATCATCGGGTCCTGAAAAACTCTGCCGATATACTTTGCCCTTTTATGCTCCTTTAAACCTGTAATATTAACGCCGTCAAGATAAATACTGCCGTTATCAACAGACCATACACCTGTTATTGCGTTCATAAGGGTTGATTTTCCTGCGCCGTTACCGCCGATTATTGTTACAAAATCGCCCTTATTCAAATGGAGTGACACACCCGTTAATGCCTTTTTTTCGTTGATCGTACCGGGGTTAAAAGTTTTTTCAATTTTATTTATTTTCAGCATCTAACTTTTCCCCTCTTTTCTTTGCAAGCTTGAATGAGCTTTTTTTCTGCCCCTTAAGGTAAGGTACTGCAAGGAACAGTGCTACTATTACGGCTGTAAACAGCTTTAAGTCGTTTGAGTCGAGCTTCAGCCAGAGAACTATAGAAATTACAATGTAATAAACTACTCCGCCGAGAACAACAAACGTAAGCTTTCCCCAGAAATTTAGATGCTTACCGAGCAATGCAAGACCGATTACCTCGCCGATAATTACGGCCGCAAGACCGATTACGATTGCGCCTCTGCCCATATTGATGTCAACGTAGCCCTGGAACTGTGACATAAGTCCGCCCGAAAGAGCAACAAGAGCATTTGAAAGTGCAAGACCGATTATTTTCATATTATTAATGTTAATTCCCTGCGCACTGCTCATCGAATGGTTACTGCCTGTTGCACGCAAAGCGGAGCCTTGCTCTGTTCCAAAATACCAATAGAGCAACAAAATAATTGCAATTGCAAAAATTGCTGTGACTAGGATAGCCATAGAAACATTGCCAAGGGATACATACAAATCAGTTTCGCCGAAGTTGAAAGACTTGTTTGCAGACATACCCATTATTCTCAAGTTAATGGAATATAACGCAAGCTGTGTAAGTATACCTGAAAGAATTGCTGGTATACCGAGCTTTGTGTGCAGAAGTCCTGTTACTGCACCTGCGGCAAGACCTGCAAGGACTGCTATCAGAAGGCACGACCACATAGGAAAGCCTGCAATTTTAAGCATTACGGTTACTGCACCGCCTGTTGTAAATGAACCGTCGACTGTCAAATCGGCTATGTCGAGTATTCTGAATGTTATGTAAACACCGAGAGCCATTATACCCCAGATTATTCCCTGGGCAATAGCACCGGGCATACTTCCGAGAAGATTCATCGGATTTAATGATGCAAAATAAGAAAGTATAGATTCCACAAGTATTATCCTTTATTTTTTATTTCAGTAAAATTATTATAACCTCATTTAACGCAATCAAGGGGCTGTCTCAGAGCAAGCTGTTGCTCTGAGATAGTCCCCGAAAAATTAATTAGGAATTATAAATTATTCAGCTTTGATAACCTCATAATCATCAGGCACTTTGATGCCGAGTGTTTTACAGATTTCTTCGTTGTACTTCTTTGTGAATTTAGGAGCACTCTGAATTTCCATTTTGCTGATGTCAGCACCGTTTACGAGAATGTCATAAGCCATTTCGCCTGTTTTCTGACCGAGGTCATAGTAGCTGATTGAAAGTGTTGCAACACCGCAGCCTGCGCAGATACCTTCTTCGCCTGCTACAATCGGGATTTTCTTTTCAAGTGCTACGTTATTGATTGCCTTTGTGCAGGAAGCGGCTGTGTTATCTGTAGGAATGTAGAGAACATCGCTTTCACTGCAGGCAGTTGTTGTAACAGAAGTAACATCGTTTGAGTCAGAGAATGTATATGTGTTTACTTCATAGCCGTCTTTCTTAAGGTACTCAGTGATTGTGTCTGACTGATAAATTGAGTTAGGCTCACTTGAGCAGTAAACAATACCAACCTTTTTAGCATCAGGGAAAAGCTCCTTGAGCATTGCAGCCTGTCCGTCAAGGGGAGCAAGGTCAGATGTACCAGAAATGTTAGCGCCTGTTGTGCCCTTCCAATCCTTGATGTTAAGAGCTGTTGCATAGTCAGTAACTGATGTTCCGAGAATCGGAATGTCCTTTGTAGACGACATTGCTGCCTGAAGAGCAGGAGTTGCATTTGCAAGAATCAAATCAACCTTGCTTGTAACAAACTGGTTGCAAATTGTTGAGCAGGTAGCAGAATCGCCTGCTGCATTTTTCTCATCAAATTTAACCTTGTCTTCGCCAAGCAACTCGGTGAGCTTATCCTTAAAGCCCTTTGTTGCCGCATCAAGAGCATCGTGCTGAACGAGCTGACAGATACCGATGTTGTAAACCTTACCCTCGTCAGCCTTGCTTGAACTGCCAGAAGCTTCTGACGAGCTTGATGAACCGCCGCAGCCGACGAGTGCAAATGACATTGTAAGAGCTGCAAGTAAAACAGCTAATACCTTTTTAGACTTTTTCATAAATTTTCCTCCTAAACGCTTTTACACTTTTATGCTTTTATGTGCTAAAGTGAATTTACAAATAGTATTATACAACATATTATACAGCTTTTCAATAGCTTTGCTAATATTCATTAAATGTAAATAATTTGTAATAACACTTTTTGTCTATTTTGCTGCTACATTTTTATCTCCAAGCTGGAATTTAAGCTCTTTTATCATTACATCGTTAAGAGTAACCCACATTGACGAGGGTGATTTTACCTTTCTTCCAGAGTTTGTGAGATAGAAAATCACAGGCGTAGAGCCTTCAAATATGTCAAGCACACGCTTTGCTTTATTATAAAGCTCTGTGTTTAAATCATCAATTCGAAGATATAACGCAGACGGCTTTGTATTGACAGGTTTATTAATGCTGTTTTGTGGTTGCCGTCCTGCATTAACTGCAAAACTGTTATTTTTACATTCTTCATTTGAGCGAGCTTTTTCGATTGAATCACAAATAAGCTTCGGCTCTTCATTTTCTTTAAAGTTAAGTGTTCCCCGAATTAAAATTGCGTTGCCGTCACTTAAATACAGTGCGTATTTTTCGTAAACGTTCGGGAAAACAACAGCCTCCATAGAGCCGTATCTGTCCTCAATATTCACAAAAGCCATCATTTTATTGTTCTTTGTAAGCTGTGTTTTGACCTTTGAAACAATACAGACAAGCGATACTTTTTTGCCGTCAAAATAAAGTCCCGAATCATTTGAAATAATTTCGCCTGTTCTATCAGCCTTTATTATACGTGAAAATTCGGTATAGTCGTCCATCGGATGACCGCTCAGATACATTCCTGCAATCTCATTTTCCATATGAAGAAGCTCGTTTTTCGGAAACTCCTCCATAACGGGAATTTGCGGTTCGGACGAAGTTTTTTCTGCTTCTCCGCCTAAATCAAAAAAAGAAATCTGACCGCCCATATTGTGCTTTGACTCATAATCCAAATCGTCAAGAACGGTTTTGCTTACAGCAAGGAGCTGACGGCGGTTTGCACCAAGAGTATCAAAAGCTCCGCATTTTATAAGGCTTTCTATTGCACGGCTGTTCATATTTCTGCCGTAGAGCCGTTTGCAGAAATCATAAAATGAACTGTAAGGCTTATATCTTCTTTCAGTAATTATTTCATCAATAAACTGCCTTCCGAGGTTTTTAATTGCAAGCAAGCCATAACGGATATTGCCGCCGATTACCGAAAAGCCGTGGTAGCTTTCGTTGACGTCAGGCGGAAGAACCTTGATTCCGAGACGCTGACATTCACCGATATAGACAGCCATTTTGTTCTGATTGTCAAGCACGCTCGACAGCAAAGCCGCCATATATTCACGTGGATAGTAGCATTTGAGCCACGCTGTTTTGTATGATATCGAAGCGTATGCCGCTGCGTGGGATTTATTGAAAGCGTATGAAGCGAAGCTTTCCATTTCATCATAAATTGAATTTGCGGTTTTTTCGTCAATACCACGTCTTATGCAACCGTCAACTACAATATTTCCGTTTTCGTCGGTAAGACCATGAATGAAAATATTTCTTTCCTTTTCCATTACGGCGTGCTTTTTCTTACTCATTGCACGACGCACAATGTCAGCTCGTCCGAGACTGTAGCCTGCGAGTGTACGAAAAATCTGCATTACCTGCTCCTGATAGACAATACAACCGTAGGTAACCTCAAGAATTTCCTTGAGCATTGGGTGCTTATAGCGGATATGCGACGGATTGTGTCGGCAGTCAATGTAGGTTGGAATGCTGTCCATGGGGCCTGGACGGTAAAGCGAAAGTACGGCTATTAAGTCCTCTACACTGTCGGGTTTAAGCTGGGTAAGCACGTTACGCATACCCTGACTTTCAAACTGAAACACGCCCTCGGTATAGCCCTTTGAAATCATCTTAAATACATTTTCATCATCTTCACTGACATCTTCGGGATTGTATTCGGGATGATTGTGCTTTATAAGCTTTTCGGCATCGTCGATTACCGTAAGGTTACGCAGTCCGAGAAAATCCATCTTAAGCAGTCCCAACTCTTCAAGTGTCGTCATTGTAAACTGTGTAACAACGTTATCGTCATTTTTTGAAAGCGGAACATAGTCGGAAACAGGCTTGTCGGTGATTACTACGCCTGCGGCGTGCATTGTGGCGTGACGAGGCATTCCCTCAATGCTCATTGCAATATCGAGAAGATTTTTTGTCTGCTCGTCCTCGCTGTAACGCTTATTAAGCTCGGAGCTGATTTTAAGTGCCTTTTCAATTGTTATGTTAAGCTCCATAGGAACAAGCTTTGCAATAACGTCAACTGTTGCATACGGAATTGCAAGTGCTCTGCCTACGTCACGAATTGCACCCCTTGCCGCCATTGTACCGAAAGAGATAATCTGGGCAACGTGATCCTCGCCGTACTTACGAACAACGTAGTCTATAACCTCTCCCCTGCGTTCCTTGCAGAAGTCAATATCAAAGTCGGGCATACTGACACGCTCGGGGTTTAAAAATCGCTCAAAGAGGAGGTTGTATTTTATCGGGTCAATTGCGGTTATTCCGATACAATAAGCGCAAAGTGAGCCTGCACCCGAGCCTCTGCCGGGTCCTACGGGAATTCCGTTTGACTTTGCATACTGAACAAAGTCGTTGACGATTAAGTAATAGTCAACAAATCCCATTTTTGAAACTGTGCTTATTTCGTATTCAAGTCGGTCAATAAGGCTTTGGTCGGGATTTTCACCGTAATGCTTATACAAGCCCTTGTAGCAATTACTTCTGAAATATTCAAGGTGGTCTTCGTTGTTTGGAACGTCAAAACGAGGAAGCTTGCGGACTCCGAACTCAAACTCAACGTTGCATCTGTCGGCAATTTTCTGTGTGTTTTCAATTGCCTGCGGATATTTCGGGAAAAGCTCACGCATTTCCTCTTCGGTTTTCAGATAAAATTCGTTCGTCTGAAATTCCATTCTGTCGTTGTCGTTTATCGTGCGGTTAGTCTGAATACAAAGAAGTATATTGTGGGTTTTACTGTCCTCTTTTTCAATATAATGACTGTCGTTTGTTGCGACAATATCAACGCCGATTTCGTCTGCTATGCGAACAAGATTTGGGATAATTCTCTGCTGTTCTTCAATTCCGTGATCCTGAAGCTCAATAAAGAAATTGTCTTTGCCGAACAAATCCCTGTAATACTCGGCTTTGGCTTTAGCCGCATTATAATCACCGTCAAGAAGCTTTTGCGGAATTTCACCTGCAAGACAGGCTGAAAGGCAGATTAAGCCCTCGTGATATTTTTCAAGCAGTTCATCGTCAATTCTCGGCTTTGAATAAAAGCCTTCCGTAAATCCGTATGATACGAGCTTTATAAGATTCTGGTATCCTGTGTTATTCTCACAAAGGAGCACCATATGATAGTACTTTTCGTATGACGAGGTTTTGTCAAAGCGTGAGTGAGGCGCAACGTAGACCTCACAGCCGATAACGGGTTTTATATTCTCTTTGATACACGCTCTGTAAAAGTCAATTACACCGTACATTACGCCGTGGTCGGTTATTGCAAGCGAGGTCATTCCCTTCTGACGTGCGGCTGACGCTATTTTGTTTATACGGCACGCACCGTCAAGCAGGCTGTATTCGGTATGAACGTGTAAATGTGCAAAAGCCATAATCAATCACCGTTTACTGTTGCATTGATTTTTCCGTCTGAAAATTCGAGCGTGAAATTATCACCCTTGTTAAGCTGTGAGCTTGATGTGATTACAACGCCGTCTTTTTCGGCTATTGAGTAACCTCTCGAAAGCACTGAAAGAGGGTTAAGGCTTTCAAGCTTGGCGGAAATTTTTGTTATTTCATTAGATGTTTTAAAATATTTCTCGTTAATTAAATTCTGCGATTTATTCATTAACAGCTCAATATTTTTCTCATACTTTTCAATTCTTGACTGAGGTGATACAAGGGAAATTCTGCGCTGAAAACCAATCAGCAGTGAGCTGCTTTGTCTGAATCGTGAATCCATAAATGATGAAAGGTACTGTAGCTGTGAGTTATAGTATGACATCAACTCGGCTTTATCGGGAACTGCAAGCTCTGCCGCCGCTGACGGTGTAGGAGCACGCATATCAGCTACAAAATCGCAGATTGTAAAATCGGTTTCGTGCCCGACTGCGGAAATTACGGGGATTTTGCAGTCATAAATTGCATTTGCAAGTGTTTCGTCGTTAAATGCCCACAAATCCTCAATTGAGCCGCCGCCCCTGCCGATGATTATTACGTCACAGGCGTTATACATATCAAGCATTTTCACCGCACGTACAAGCTGTTCGGGAGCGCTGTCGCCCTGAACGAGAACAGGGCACATAACAATATTCACGCAGGGAAATCTTCTGTAGAGAATGTTGCGAATATCCTGAACAGCCGCACCTGTTGGAGAAGTTATTACTCCGACTGTTTTGGGAAATTTAGGCAACGACTTTTTGTGTGCTGAATCAAAAAGTCCTTTTTCGGCAAGCTTCTTTTTAAGCTGTTCATAGGCAAGCGTGAGCGCACCGATTCCGTCAGGCTGCATATCCTCTATATAGAGCTGATACTGTCCTGTCGGCTCATACACTGCAACTCTGCCACGGCAGATAACCTTCATTCCGTCTGTTGGTTTAAAGCGGAGATTTCTTGCGTTGCCCGAAAACATTACAGCACGGATTACGGACTTTTCATCTTTTAGCGAAAGATAGATATGTCCGCTTCGATAGTGGTCGGTGAGATTTGAAATTTCACCCGACAGAAAGACGATATTCAGTTTTGAATCGTTTTCAATCAGCGATTTGATGTAAAAATTAAGCTGTGAAACTGTGAGCACTCTCGGCGCTGTAAAATCAGGTGTGTACATTTTTAAACTTCCTGTATGCAAGATACGCAATTCCTGCCGCATTGTCGGTTGAATAGCAAGGCTCGGCAAAAACAGCGTTGTATTTTTCTGTAAAAGATTTTTTTATAATCGTATTCGACATAACGCCGCCTGCAAAGATAAGCGGAAGTTCGCCGTATTTTTCAAGCAGTCTGTCTGTCATCATCATAAGAGTTTTTCTGATGTATTCAAGGCAGTAAGCGGCAATATATTCGGGATTTTTACCGTCGTTAAGAAGTTTTTTGCAGATGTTTTCAATTCCGCTTAAACAGCAGTTGCACCCCTTTAAACTCGGGTGAACACTTAATTTTTCGGTATTTTTTAGTGCAAGCTTTTCAAGCTCTGCACCGCAGGGAAAGTCAAGTCCGAGCATTACGCCTACTCTGTCAACTGCCTGTCCTGCGTGTAAATCAAGAGAAGATGCGACAAGCTCGGCTGAAAAGCTGTCGCCGTTTCCTTTTGCAAGTACGGCTTCGGTTGTGCCGCCGCTGACGTGAAAGGCGATAAAGTTTTCCGAAAACAAGTCGTCACGCTCTGCGCTGTAAAGTGCTGCCGAAATATGTCCCTCCTGATGCGAAAACGGGAAAAGCGGTATTTTAAGTGCCGAAGATAAAATTTTTGCCGTGTTTTCTCCGACAGTGAAACACGGCATATAAGAGCCGTCAATCGGGCGAGGTTTTGTTGAAACTCCGATTGCGGCTATCTGATTGATGTCAATATCCTTTACAAGCTCTGAAAAGAGCGAGTGCAGCTGCGCTGTGTGGTGAAATACAGCGTCACTCTGACGAAGTCCGAGCTGGCCGTGCTTTACAGGCAAAAGCTTTTTCTGCTGGAGCATTTCACCTGTTTTGCTGTTGAAAAGCGCAGTTGACGTAGTGTAATTTGAGGTATCAATTCCGAGAAAAAGGCTCATTCTGTTCCCTCTTTACTGCGGATAAATGCACCGAGAATTCCGTTGACAAACTTGCTTTCATCAATTGTATATTTTTTTGCAAGCTCTACGGCTTCATTTACCGATACGCTGTCGGGAACGCTTTCAAGGTACTTTATCTCGTAAAATGCAAGACGGAGAATTGCAAGAGAAGGCTTTGAAATTCTTGAAATTGTCCAGCCCTTTTTGAGATATTTTGAAATTTCAGCATCAATTTCCTCTTTTTTATCCTCGATTGCACTTACAACTGACTGCGCATAACCGCACACTCCGCCCTCAAACATTTCGGAATTATCTTCAATTGTAGCTTCCAGCGGTTCATCGTCAAAGGATTTTGAGAACAAAAGCATAAATGCCTGTTCCCTCGCTTCACTTCTTGTAAGCTTTATCTGTTCGCCGTTTAATTCATTGCTCATTTTTCTACCAACTTTACATTTAAATATATTTTATTATACCATATTGAAACAAAAATGTAAATTACTTTAATAAATAAAATAAGTGCAGAAAACGGCTGAAAACTGTTTTCTGCACTTAAAAATTTTAATTGTAAAATTACTTTTTAACTCGTTCGCCGATTACCTTAATAAGCTGAATGATGATTGTCGGGATTACTGCGAGAAGTCCGATAAATCCGATTTGCGCACCTGTGAGCACCTCAACACTGAACAGAGAATGCATAAACGGTACAAAGAGTACGAATGAAAGCAGGAACACGCCGACAAAGAAAGCGGCTACGCTGTAAAGATTTGAAGTAAAGCCGAGTTTAAAAATTGAATGGCGGCTTCGGCAGTTAAAGCCGTGGAAAAGACGAGCAAGCGTGAGCGTTGCAAAAGCCATTGTACTTGCAGTTGCGGCGTTAACCTGATAGCCGAGATAAAAGGCAACAAGTGTTACTGCGGCAATAAGCGCACCCTGACCGAACATAAGAGCTACAAAGTCCTTTGTCATTATGCCTGTTTTAGGGTCACGAGGCTTTTGTGAAAGCAAATCTTTTTCAGGCTTTTCCATACCGATTGCAATTGCAGGGAGTGAGTCGGTAAGAAGATTTATAAACAGAAGATGAACTGCCTCAAACGGCTGAGGAAGCGCCATAATGGAAGTATACAGAACTGCAAAGATACCTGCCATATTGCCTGAAAGCAGGAACAGAACTGCGTTTTTGATGTTTCTGAACACATTTCTGCCGTTTGCTACGGCTTTGATGATTGTTGCAAAGTTATCGTCCTGCAAAATCATTGATGCAGCATCCTTGGAAACCTCTGTTCCGGTGATTCCCATTGCAACACCGATGTCTGCTTTTTTAAGTGCAGGAGCGTCGTTTACGCCGTCGCCTGTCATTGAAACAATATTTCCCTTTTTCTGCCAAGCATCAACAATTCTGATTTTATTTTCCGGTGATACACGTGCATAAACAGAGATTTTCTCAATCTTTTCATCAAGCTCTTCATCGCTCATTGCATCAAGCTCAAGTCCTGTTACGGCAATGTCGCCGTCGTGGAAAATTCCGATTTGCTTTGCAATTGCAGTTGCGGTAATCTTATGGTCGCCTGTAATCATTACAGGCTTAATGCCTGCACGGATTGCGTCAGCAACAGCCTGCTTTGACTCCTCTCTCGGCGGGTCAATCATTGAAACAAGACCGATGAATGTATAGTCGTATTCGGTATCTACGCTCAACTCTTCATCTGATTCTTTGTAGGCAAATGTAAGAACACGAAGTCCTTCTTCGGAATATTTTTTATTCTGTTCGAGAATTAAACGCTTATCTTCATCTGTAATAGGACGAACTCCGTCCTTTGTTGCAATGTTGATGCACCTGTCAAGTATAACGTCAAGCGCACCCTTTGTGAGAATATGAGAAACACCGTGCATTTTATACTTTGTGCTCATCATCTTTCTGTCGGAGTCAAAGGGAACCTCCTCAATTCTTGAAAGACCGTTTCTCATTATATTTTCGTCAAGACCGATGTTACGGAAGGTTTCAAGAAGAGCATATTCTGTCGGGTCGCCTATGCCCTTTCCGTCAACTATGCTTGAATCGTTGTTGAGCACCATATCATAGAGAAGATGCCTGTGGCTTTCAACATTTAAATCGAGCTGGTCTTCTCTTATACTTTCCCCGTTGATGTAGATTTTTTGAACGGTCATTTTGTTCTGGGTAAGAGTACCTGTTTTGTCGGAGCAGATTACGGAAACACAGCCAAGACTTTCTACAGCCTTTAAGTCCTTTATTACTGCATTTTCTCTTGCCATTTTCTGCGTACCCATAGCCTGAACTATTGTCACGATTGAGCCGAGCGCTTCGGGAATTGCGGCTACTGCGAGAGCAACGGCAAACATAAGAGCGTTAATGATTTTATCCTGATTCAATCCGACAGGCTCTAATGAAAAATTCTGCCAGAGATTCAAGCCGAAAACGACAACGCAGATTATGATAATAACGGTTGCAAGCATTTTGGAAAACTTGTCAAGGCTTACCTGAAGCGGAGTTTTCTTTTCTTTAGCCGCATTCATAAGAGAAGCTATTTTGCCGATTTCTGTGTTCATACCTGTTGAGGTTACGGCTACAAGCGCTCTGCCGTAGGTTACAAGACTGCCCGAGAATACCATATTTGTTCTGTCGGCAAGCGGAACCTCGCCGCTGATTATTTCGTCATTTTTATCAACGTTCGTTGACTCACCTGTAAGTGAGCTTTCATTGACCTGCAAGGAATAATTGTTGATGATTCTTCCGTCGGCTACTATTAAGTCGCCTGCTTCAAGCACAATTATATCGCCCTCAACAACGTCTGTTGAATCAATTTCAATCTTAATTCCGTCACGGATTACCTTTGCACTGGGTGAAGAAAGGGATTTTAGACTTTCAAGCGATTTTTCAGCCTTTACGTGCTGAACTGTTCCGAGGATTGCATTGAGGACAATTACGGCAAAAATTACGATTGTGCTTTCAAGATTTCCTGAAAAAATCGAAATAATTGCGGCAACAATCAGTATGATTACAAGCAAATCCGCAAACTGGCTTAAAAACACCTGTAAAACCGACTTTTTCTTGCTCTCCTGCAAAACGTTTTTGCCGTTCTTTTCAAGAAGCTCTTTTGCTTTGTCTGACGAAAGTCCGTCGGTTGTTACACCGAGAGTATTTAAAACTTCGTCCTTTGACATCTGATACCATTGTTTCATTATTCTTCCTCCATAAACTACAAGGGAAATAAAAAAGACTTTTATTGCAAAGGGCACCACGCCCATGCAATAAAAGTCTCGTTCTTTAAGATATAACCGATACCTTATAAAGGTATGTACTGACGATTAATATCACAGAGTATCTGCGAACTACTCCCCTTTAAAGTAAACTTATTTTATCATAACAATTGTGAATTGTCAACAGTATTTTTCTCTTGCTCTTCTTCAACATTCTGCACAGGCTTTTCCTTTTTAGGTTTACTCATCATTACAAAGATTATTCCGAGTAAAGCAAGAAATGCTCCGCCCGCTGAAAACACAGCAGAAAAATATGTTTGTACAAACAAATAGGCAGTAATTATTGCGGCAATAAGCATTGCTATACACACCATAAGCAGGATAAACCCTGTTATATAAAGTCCGTTCATTTTACGTTTTTGCATATTATCAAGCCCTTTGTTAAAGATTGTTTGCTATATCGGCGAAGTTTTGCAGAGAAAGTTTTTCTGCTCTTGCGTTAAGAGGAACGCCCGCTTTCTCGAGAAGTTCGGCAGTTTTTGATTTGTCAAGTGAAAGTCCAGAGCTGAGTGAATTTGAAATTACCTTTCTTCTCTGCGAAAAAGAAGCTTTTATAACCGAGAAAAACTTTTTTTCATCATTTACCTTTACAGGAGGTTCCTCTAAAACATTGAGCCTGATTACTGCCGAATCAACCTTTGGAGCAGGCATAAACGAACCTGCACTTACTGAAAAGAGCATTTCAGGCTTTGCGTAGTAATTTACCGAAACGGTAACTGCTCCGCTCTGACGTGAGCCTACTTCTGCATAGATTCTCTGTGCGGCTTCCTTTTGTACCATAACGGTGATTGCGCTTATCGGAAGCTTGTCCTCAAGCAGTTTCATTATTACGGGTGAAGTAATATAGTACGGAAGATTTGCGCAGACTACAACCTCCATACCCGAAAACTCTTCTTCAATCAGCTTGTGCAGGTCTGTTTCGAGCACGTCGGCATTGACAACCTTTAGATTGTCGTACTCTCCGAGCGTTTCTTCAAGTACGGGTAAAAGTCGTTTATCAAGCTCGATTGCTACGACCTTATCGGAAAGCTTGCAAAGCTCGTTAGTCAAAACTCCTATTCCCGGTCCGATTTCGATTACTCCTACTCCCTTATCTGCTCCCGAAAGCTCTGCCATTCTCGGACAGACTGACGGATTTATCAGGAAATTCTGACCGAGTGATTTTGAAAATGTAAAGCCGTGACGGCTTAAAATATCTTTAATTGTGCCGATGTCGGATAGTCTGTTCATTTTAAAATTCTCAAGCCTTTCGGGTATTTGTTTTTAAGTCTGCCGTTTGACGCTTTTCCAAAGCCTGTTGTAATTCCGTTAACGCAGACTGCTGTAAAGCCTTTAACGTCATTTGAAACGGAGATTTCTTCACCGTGAAGAAAAGCTTTGATTTCATTGCTGTTCACGTCAAAATCAACAGCGTTACGGCAGTCTTCTTTACTCGCAGAAGTAAATGTGCTGTGGTGAGGCTCAATTCTGTTTTTGAGGATTTCACCGAGAATTACGCCTGCACGAAGCACGGACAAGCCTTTAATATCAAAAATAAATTTCTTTGGCAGAATTATGATTTTATCTTTTACTACTTTTATATTTTCACCGAACGGACGATTATAAAACAGGCTGTCGTAAAATTCTATAATATCTTTATCGACTTTGCCTGATGAAACATCGGGAATTTCAGTTTTTATTTTCTCGCCCTTTTTACGCAGTCTTGCAGCAAAATGCCCCTCTCCGCCGTCCATTGGGAAAATTCGTCTTGCATATTCAAGTGTTGGTCTGCCGAAATTAACTCCTGAATCTTCAAGCTCAAAATCGGGATTTTCATCAAGGAAACGAGTAATAACTCCCTCGTTTTCTTCAACAGAAAAAGTGCAGGTGGAATACACAAGCACACCACCGTTTTTAAGTGCTTTTTTTGCGCTGTTAAGAATATTTAGCTGGCGTTCGGCACAGCTTTTCACGTGCTCCTCGCTCCACTCAATCTGTGCTTCCTGATTTTTGCGGAACATTCCCTCGCCGCTGCAGGGTGCGTCTACAAGTACTCTGTCAAATTGATTTGCAAGGCGTTCGCAGAGAATATCGGGGTGGCAGTTTGAAACGACTGCGTTTGAAATTCCCATTCGCTCAATATTTGATAAAAGAATATTAGCTCTGCTTTTTACAATTTCATTGCTCCATAAAAGTCCCGTACCGTTTAATTTTGCGCCAATTTGAGTACTTTTTCCGCCGGGAGCGGCGCAGAGGTCAAGCACAAAGTCACCCTCCTCAACACCGAGCATTTCAACCGCCGAGGTTGCAGACGGCTCTTGAATATAAAACGCACCGCAATGATGCAAGGGGTTGTTTCCGAGTGAAACAACATCTTCGGGAATATAAAATCCCTCTTTGCAAAAAGGCGTATTTTTAAGCTCAAAATCGAGCAGACTAATAAGCTTTTCGGGAGTGCATTTGAGCGTATTTACACGAAGTCCTCTGAAATTATCGGCTTCGTAATATTTTAAAAATTCGCTGTATTCATCACCAAGAAGTGATTTCATACGAAATAAAAATTTATCCATTGAATAATTCCTGAATTTAGGTTAATAATAAGGTCAAAGGGAGGTGTTAATATGAACTTTAATCAGAATAACAACCAGAACAACAATCAGAACAAGAACCAGCAGAATAACAACCAGAACAACAACCAGAATAAGAATCAGCAGAACAAAAGCCAGCAGAACAACAGATAATACTAATTTTCCATAGAAATACGGAATAGATTTTCGAGCAGATTTTGTGCTATTCGAACAATGAACCACAGGAAGGCTGACGCCTTCCGAGGATTCAGTGTGAAGAACAGTGAAAAATCTGCCGAAAAGATTTTCGTATTTTCTGTGGAATGTTAGTATAGATACATTCTGCAAATAATCAGCAAGCCGTGGGCGCAATGGGGCGTTCACGGCTTGTTTACATAAGTTTAATTAATAGCCGTATTCTTCGCCGATGATTATTACTTTAATTCTGTTTACGTGGCGCTGTTGTGCGCAAACTACATAGTTACAGCAGATTCTTCCGTCGCTGTGGCAACCCTCGCAAAGCTCTGAATTTTCTTTGCCGAGTGAAACACAGCTTCCTTCTTTTGCGCAATATGTATCGCAGTTAAGGCGGACTGTGTTCTGCGGAGCGGCTACTGTTTTTACACGCTTTACAGCTTCGTCAATATTCTTTACAAGCTTGTTAATTCCGCATACAACAACTACGCTTTTGGGTCCGTAGAGAATTGCGGCTACACGGTTTGAATTGCCGTCAACGTTGTAAAGCTCGCCGTTTTCGGTTACGGCATTTGTGCTTGTGAAAAAAGCGTCGGCTGTAAAGGTTTTGCGGTAAACCTCCTCAACCTGTTCACGTGTTATTCCGGGAGCGGAACGGTCAAGGTAGTTATAATCAGATGATGTGATTATGTCGTAAACACCTGTTTCCTTAAGTGTAACCGAGCCGCCGCTTGAGATTACGTCGCCCTTATTGATAAGAGTTTTTACAAGCTCGCAGGCTTCTTCCTTTGTATTGCAGAAATAAGACTCCATTTTGTTGCGCTTTAAGTTCTGCATTGTTTTATCTATTCTTGCTTTGAGTTCGTCTGTCATTGTATTATCCCCTTTATTTATTGATGTATTTATTTCATTATACTATATCATTTTGGTTTTTGCAATGAAAAGGTGCAGAACAGCACTTTACTGTTCTGCACCGATTAAAATATATTATGGCTCTACAAACGGAACTCCGAAATACTGCGCTACCGACTGTGCAAGATTGCGTGCAATGTTGTTGATGTTGTCACGAATCCACTGTGCTTCCTCCGGATTGTCGTGGTAGGCAACCTCAATAAGTGCCGAGGGTGCTTTTGTGCGCCGAACTTCGGCAAGCGTTGTTGTGGGAATTATGTCAACATCAGACGAATCGGGATATATTCTCTTGTAATTATTCTGAATAACCTCTGCAAAACGTTTGCCGGCTGTACTTGTGGGGTAATAGTAAATGTCTGCTCCTGTGTATCTTCCAGCCGCATTCGGCGGTGCGGCGTTGCTGTGGATTGCAAGGTGCAAATCGGGACCGGCTTGGTTTGAATCTGCTATTGCCTGTGAGAGAGTCATATCGGGACGGTTGCGGTCAACTTCGATTCCGCTTGCGGCAAGATACGGCTCCATTGCGTCGGCTATAAGATTCATATAATACTCCTCGTTTCCTCCGTCTACGTATGGGTTATACTCCTGAAGTGAGGGACTGAGATATACTTTCGGCATAAAATTTCCTCTTTTCGCAATAATCTAATCTTCACAATCCATAATATTCTAAAAATTGATTTTTGCGACTGTAGAAGATTATTACCGTTAATCAAATTCCACTGCAATCAGTCATCTATTGCTGACAGATTAATATAATTACAATTTCTGCGACCGACCGTATCGCAACAATCACCCACAATAAAAAACCGCAAAACCCGAAAGCGTTTTTTCGGATTTTGCAGTAAAACTGTCGGATTAATTATTTATTTTTCTTATGTGATTTTTTGTTTTTCAGTTTCTTAATTAAAGATTTTAAGCTGAAATTCTTTATCTGCTCGTGGTAAACGTAGTTTATCTCGGCGCAAATCATAAGACAGACCATACAGAAATACAGCCATATCATAATACCGGCAAGCGTTGCAAGTCCGCCGTAAATTGAAAAGCCGTTGAAGTAGTCAACATAAATTGAAATTCCAAGTGACAGCACGTACCACGAAAGCGTACAGAGAAACGCACCGGGAAGCTGATACCTGATTCCGTATTCCTTGTGCTGTTTACGGCTTATATTTGGGAAATTGCGGTAAACGAGCGCAAACAAAACTACGAGGAACAGGAAAATAAGCACATAGCGAAGATGATAGATTAGTGCAACAAAATCGGGCAAATATTTTATATATGGCGACAACCATTTGTTGATTGTAGAGCCAAGTCCGATTATCACGAGTGAAAAAAGAATGATTGCAAAAAATGCAATTGTGTAGAACATCGCACGTATTCTTAAGAAAAACCAGTTTCTGTTTTCGTAGGCATCGTAAATTCTGTTGAGTCCGTTTGTTATTGCGTGGATTCCCTGCGCCGCTGACCAGAGTGTGATTACAAGCGTGATAAGCGAAATACCTACTGCGTTGTTGTAGGCGTTTGTCAGAAACTCGGATATTTCATCTACAATCTGCTCGGAAAAGATTCCGCTTAAACCCATTTCGATAAAATCTACAGGAATGTGCAGATTCTGTAAGATGGAAACAATGAACATTGAAAGCGGCACTGCTGACAGAATAATAAAAAAAGCTGACTGTCCTGCAATTGCAAAGATATTGTCGTGCAGAATTTTGCTTGTTATCGGTTCAAATCTTCCGATAAAATTTCTTACAGAGTCAATATGCTTTTTTATTTTCATCGCAGTACCTCCTTTCGCCTGAATGATTACAATTTATTTTCCGTTCTTCTTTTGCTGAACGTGGTAGGAAATGCGTGTGAGTGCTTTTTCGCTGACAAAATGCTGTAAAAACTTTGTGGCTTTCATTTCAAAGCCGGGTGTGATTATCATCTTGCCCTTTATTGTTTTGTCAACTGCATATTTTGCAACATATTCGGGAGTAAGTCCTCCTATGCAGAATTTTACGTTTGCAACGTCGTTGAAATTCGTCTGAACAGGGCCGGGACAGAGTACGGAAACCTTGACGTTTATGTTATCTCTGCGCAGCTCTTCGTGGATTGCCTGAGTAAGACGGACAACGTAATTTTTTGAAGCATAGTAGCTTGAAAATGTAGGACCTGCAAGAAAGCCTGCCGCAGAGCCGACGTTGAGGATATAACCGCTGTTGCGCTTTACCATATCCTGCAAAAACAGCTTTGTAAGCACGTGAACGGCTACGATGTTTGTATGAATCAGACTGATTTCCTTTTCAAGAGGAACTTCGGTAAATTTTCCGTATGCACCAAAGCCTGCGTTATTTACGAGAAAATCAACCTGTTCATCTTTGAGGTGCTCGTACAAATCAAAGCTGTCCTGTTCTCTGCATAAGTCGAGTGAGATTACCCTGACGTTTACGTTCTTTAATTCATCACGAAGTTCATACAATTTATCGGTATTTCTTGCAACAACTATGAGGTCATAGCCCATTGATGCGAGGTACTTTGCAATTTCTCTGCCTATTCCCGAGCTTGCGCCTGTTATAAGAGCTTTCATAGTTACTCCTTTTCGGCTGTTACGCACAGCCAGCCTGTACTGCTTTTTGAATAAGTCCTGATATTCTGATAGCCTGCGTGTAAAAGAATATCGACAATGCCGTCCTTTGAAACGGCTTCGATTCCGAGTGATTTTTCAACCTTATCCCATTTGTGCGGCTCGTCCTCGCTTTTTACCATTTCAAAGACAAGCAAAAGCTTTCCGCCTGACTTTAACACACGATAGACTTCTTTAAGGTCATTTAGCTTGTCAGGCCAGAAATAGAAGGTTTCAACTGCGGTTATCACGTCAAATTTGTTATCCTCAAAGGGCAGTGACGATACCGAAGCCTGTAATATTGAAGCCTTACCGCACATAATATTATTTTTGTTGAGCTTTTTTGATTTTTCAACGCAAAGCTCGGAATAGTCAACACCGAAAACCTTGCCGTTGCCTATTTTTTTGCAAAGCTTTGAAACGGTTTTTCCTCCGCCGCAGCCTATGTCAAGAGCATTATAATTTCGTTTAATTTCAAGGTGAACAAGTGCCCAGTCGGTAAGCTCCGAATGTCCTTTATTCATTGCTTTTATCATCATTTTGCCCCAGAAACCTTGGGGACGTCCTGCGTTTTCAACAAGCTTGTGATATTTCATATTCTCACTCCTATCATTCAATTATCTATCTTTAAGTTATCATTTTTAACAATAAGGCACACGCTTTCAACGTGAGCGGTACGGCTGAACATATCGCAGGGTGTTATTTCTTTTACGGAATAATAATCCTCTGTAAAATATTTTAAATCCCTTGCAAGCGTTGCAGGGTCGCACGAAACGTAAACTATTCTGCTCGGCGACATTTCGAAAATCGTCTTTACAAGCTCTTCGCCGCATCCCTTTCTCGGCGGGTCAAGAATAATTACATCAGGCTTTAAACCGTTATTTTTGAGCTTTTCAGCGGCTTTCGGTGCGTCTGCACAGATAAAACGTGCGTTATTTATACCATTCATCCTTGCATTTTCTTCGGCATCATTTATTGCGTCCTGCACAATTTCAACGCCGACAAGAGTTTTGCACTTGTCTGCCATTGTAAGTCCTATTGTACCCGTTCCGCAGTATAAATCAAGGAGAATTTCGTCGGATTTGAGATTTGCGTACTCCTTCGCCTTATTGTAAAGCTTTTCAGCCTGTTTTCGATTGACCTGCCAGAAAGAAAACGGGGAAATTTTGAATTTCAGTCCGCACAATTCATCGGTAATGTAATCTTTTCCATACGCCGTTCTGTTCTTTGCACCGAGGATTACGTTAGTATCCTCACGGTTTGAATTTATAATCACGCTTGTGAGATTCGGAAAACTTTCACTAAGCATTTTTACAAGCAAGTCCTCCTGCTTTAAGCCGTTGCCGTTTACAACGTAGCAGACCATAAGCTCGTTTGTGACCTCGCCGATTCTGATGTAGAGGTGACGAAGTCTGCCCTTGCCTGTTCTTTCGTTATAAATATCGTTATCTGTCCGAGAAATAAAATTTCTTGTAACCTCAATTACCTTTGCGAAAATTTCAGGCTGTAGAACACAGTCGGTACAATTGACTATTCTGTGGCTGTGAAATGCGTAAAAGCCGATTTGCACCTCTCCGTTTTTGTCAAGTCCAATCGGCAATTGCGCCTTGTTGCGGTAACGAAGTGTATTATCGCAAGCGATAATCGGGGCAAAAACTGCGTCCTTTATTCCGCCGATTCGTGTTACTGCATCAATCACCTTTTGCTGTTTGATTTTACACTCCTCTTCATAGCTTATGTGACGCCATACACAGCCGCCGCACTTTGAGAAATTCTCACAGTCAGGCTTTATTCTTGACGGAGAGGGAGTTATAATTCTTTCGATTTTTCCGAATGCATAGGTCTTTTTTGTCTTTAAAATACGCACCTCAAGCTCGTCACCTATTGCGGAAAGCGGAACAAAAACCGTTATTCCGTCCTGCGTTCTGCCGACTCCGCTTCCCTCTGCCGAGGCGGAGGTTATTTTAAGATTTATAATATCATTTTTCTTTAATAGCATAATAATTACCACCATATAGTTATGTTTATATTCTAACATTATTGTTTTAATTTGGCAACAGGCTGAAAATTGAAATTTTTCCGTAAAATATATTATTAAATCTTATAAATTTTATTTTAGGTATTTATTTTTTTGCCTTTTAGCCTTATAATAATAAAGATACATATTATTCTGATTAAAAAGGACGGTCTTTTGTTTTGAATTACGATAAGCTTATGGATAAAATAAAAAGAATACATTTCATCGGAATAGGCGGCAGCGGTATGTGTCCGCTGGCTGAAATTCTACGCAGTGAGGGGTTTGAGCTTTCAGGCTCGGATATGAACGAGGGCGAAACGCTTGACAGAATCAAAAGCTACGGTATTCCGGTCTATATGGGACACAAGGCTGAAAATATTAACGGTGCAGAGCTTGTAGTGTATTCAGCCGCAATAAAGGAAACTAATCCCGAAAGAAAAGCCGCAATGGAACAGGGTATTCCCTGCATTGAACGCAGCGTTATGCTCGGCATTGTCACAAGAAGATACAAAAGGAGTATTGCTGTTTCGGGTACTCACGGAAAGACTACAACTACCGCTATGCTGTCACAGATTTTAATCGGCAGTGGCTTTGACCCGTCGGCTATCATAGGAGGAAAGCTTCCTTTTATCGGCGGCAACAGCTATGTAGGTCACAGCGACATAATTGTTTGCGAGGCTTGTGAATATGTTGACACGTTTTTACAGCTTAACCCGTTTATCTCTATAATCCTTAATATTGACGCCGACCACCTCGACTACTTTAAAAATCTTGACAACATCAAAAAGTCATTTAACAAGTTTTCAAAGCAGACTACAGGACTTCTTGTAATTAACGGTGACGACAAAAATACGCTTGAAGCTGTTAAGGATGTTGAGATTGAAAAGATAAGCTACGGCTTTGGTGAAGACTGTGACTACAGAGCAGTAAACGTAAGTGCCGACAAGGGTGTTCACGAACAGTTTGATTTATATTACAAGGGTGAAAAGCTTACAAATATCAAGCTTATTGTTCCCGGCAAGCACAATATTTACAATGCTCTTGCGGCGGCGGCTACAGCTCACTATCTCGGTGCTACGCCTAAGGAAATTTCCGAAAATCTCCACAAGTTCGGCGGAGTTCACAGAAGATTTGAAATTCTCGGTACGCCCTGCGGTATTACTGTTGCAGACGATTTTGCACATCACCCAACAGAGCTTACGGCTACGCTCAATGCCGCAATGAATATGGGCTTTAACAAAGTATGGGCAGTTTTCCAGCCTCACACTTTTTCAAGAACAGCTATGCTGCTTGACGATTTTGCAGAGGCTCTTAAAATTCCTGATGTTGCAATTATTTCGGAAATTCTGCCTGTAAGAGAAACAAACACATATAATATTTACTCCACTGACCTCGGAGCAAAGGTTCCTGATTCTGTATGTCTTGATACGTTTGAAGAAATCACCGACTATGTTTGCAAAAATGCCAAAGAGGGCGATTTGATTCTCACAATGGGCGGCGGCAACGTATATATGTGCGCAAATATGATTTACAAGCAATTAAAGTTCATTGAGGACGGACAGGAATAAATTAATTATCAATTTACAATTAAGAATTAACAGTTTTTGATACAGAAAAAACTCCCGACAAAATCGGGAGCTTTTTCTTTTTGGAGAGGTATTTTATGAAAAACAACAACTATACTAATATTTCACATTTCTATAGAATATTAGTATTACCAACCGAACATCTGTGACCAGATGTCATCAGAATTATCGTTCGCAGGTGTTGTTGATGACTGTTTCTGAACATTTCCGTTCGGAACATACTCTGCAAGTGTAAGCGTTAAGTCCTTTGTTATACCGTTGCGGTAAACGGTAAACTTGACATTATCGCCTACTTTTGAATTTTCAAGCGCTTTTTCAACATCTGATGATGTGCTTACGCTTGTGCCGTTGACCTTTGTGATAAGGTCGCCTGTAGTAAAGCCTGCCGTTTCGGCGTTAGAACCACGTGTTACAGATAAAACGTAACAACCCGTCTGATTTACACCGTAATAGAATGCGGTATCCTTTGAAGTAATATCGGTAAGCTGCATACCGAGGTCAATTTTTCCTGTGACATAGCCGTAGGACTTAAGGTCATCTATGATGTCGAGAACATTATTTATCGGAATTGCAAACGCAATACCCTCTACCTCGGTTGCACTGTCCTTTGCGTTGACAATACCTATAAGCTCGCCGTTTGCATTAAAGAGTCCGCCGCCTGAGTTTCCGGGGCTTATCTGTGCATTAGTTTGGAGCAGAGTCATATTTTCGCCTTCAATTGTAACGTCTCTTGCAAGTGCGCTGATAATACCGTCTGTTACCGTACCTCCGAGTTCACCGAGAGGATTGCCGATTGCCACAACGTAGTCGCCTACTGCAAGCTTTGAACTGTCACCAAAGGTTGCAGGTGTAAGTCCTTTTGCATCTACCTTGAGAAGCGCAATATCGTTTTCGGAATCACTTCCGATTACTGCGGCTGTGTAGCTTGTATTTCCGTCACGGAGTGTAACGGTTACGCTGTTTGCCCCATCAATAACGTGGTTATTTGTGATAATATATCCGTCCTCGGAAATTATTACACCCGAGCCTGCACCTTTAACAACATACTGCTGTGCAAAGCTGCCTGTCTTGACTCCCTCGGTTGCAATTTCAACAACGCTGTCTGCCGTTTTCTTTACAATATCGGAAGTTGTATTTGCTGTTGATTTGCCTGAGCTTGAAGTGTTGCTTGCTTCTACCTTATTGATATTTATACTGCCTGAGCTTGTTTTATTCATATTGTTGGCAAGGTAACCGCCGCCAAATCCGAGGGATGCAGAGCAGAGAACTGAAACTATAAGCATTGCGGCTACAAAACCTTTTGAAGCAGGCTTTTTAGGTTTTTTAACCTTTTGCTTTTTGACTTTTACCTTGTGTGTGTTCTGCGGATGTCCGTAAGGAGAAGCGTTCTGTCCTGCGGTATTTGAATAAGCTGTGTAAGGGCTTTGGGAATTATAGCCGCCTGATGTACCATATGAAGTGTTTGAACCGTAGCCTGTTGAATAACCGTTGTAACCGGTGTTTGAATAAGAAGTATAGGCATTTTGCGAATTAGTGTTATCAGATGTTGTGTGGGTCGGATTCGCAGTTGAATAAGCACTTTCATAATTATTAGGATTATGAGATGCATTTTCATTGTTTCCGTTTACATAAGAGTAATGATATTCTCCGTTTGAGCTGCTTTGTGAGCTGTTTGAATTCCACTCATAGGAGCTTTCTGTTGCCTTTGATTCGGAATCAGTGCTGTCAGAACTGCTGAAAATATCATTGCTGTTTGTGTTCTGATTTTTGGGTGGATTGTCGCCGCCGTTAAAATCGTTCATATTATTATAATAATCAGACATTATATTTGCCTCCTGTTAATCAGCATTCGCTGTTGTTTTTTATATTGTAATTATAATAATCGGGCAAAGTGAAAACTATATGAACTCACTTTGAAATAAATATGAAATAATATATAGCATTTTGTGAAGAAAAATTAAAAATTATCAGAGATTGAATTGCAATTTACGGTAATATATGATATAATTATTAAGAAATATTTAATATTTTTGTTAAAGGATGATATATTTATGAAAAAAAGTGTTTTAAAAGCAACGCTTTGTACGCTTTTAAGTACATTGATTGCACTGCCTGCTTCTGTTGTTTCTTTTTCAGCAGAATCAAGTAATCCCGAGATTCTTTTTGAGCTTAAAACAGACAAAAACGGTTTTCAGTATTTAGAGGAAAATGCAGATATTAAGGCTGATAAGCTTAAAGCTGATAATAATCTACTTAAAGCTGTTTATCTTCCTGCAAAATACAATCTTGCAGACAACAATTTTGTTTCCAAAGTGAAAAATCAGAATCCGTACGGTACGTGCTGGGCGTTTTCTACTCTTGCTTCTCTTGAATCAACCTTGATTAAGTCGGGAAATGCCGATTCTTCTGTTGATTTATCCGAAAAACATTTAATCTGGTTTAACTATAACGGAGCTGACAGCAGCACAGATAAAAGTCTGTATGCAGGAAATGACTCTTTCTTATCGGGAGGATATTCTCCGTTTCTTCTCGGCGGTTCTATGTATATGGCTTCTTCTACACTTATGAGAAGATACGGTGCGGCTGATGAAAGCAAAGCTCCTTATGAGTTTTCAAGCGGTACAGAGCTTGACAGTTCACTTAAAAATGAAGCTGACATTTATCTTAAAAACGCTGCATTTCTGCCTGAAACTGTATCTTTTACAATTGATGACTACGGCAGTGTTACATACCAGGAGCTTTTTGACAGCAATACTGTTGCATCAAGCATAAAGGAAATAAAAGAAAACATATACACAAAAGGCGCTGTTGCGGCTTCTTACTACTGTTCGGACTCAATGACCGGTAGTACCTCAAACGACAAATACTGGAACAACACATACAAAAGCTATTACTTTAACGCAAAGCTTTCCGGCGCAAATAATTTTAAAAGTCCTAATCACGGAATTACTCTTGTCGGTTGGGACGACAGCTTTTCAAAAAATAACTTTACAACTACTCCGCCGAATGACGGTGCATGGATTGTGAAGAACAGCTGGGGAAGCAATTGGGGTAACAACGGATATTTCTACCTTTCATATTATGATTTAAGCTTTTATGAGCCTGTTCTTTTTGAAGCAGAAAACGCAAAATATAAATCGGACGGCACAACAAAACACGAGTATGAAAACATATATCAGTATGACGGAATCGGCTTTGGCGACGCACAGATTTATGATTACGGTAAAGACACATATAAATCGGCTAACTTCTTTACCGCAAGAGGCAACGAAAAGCTTGAAGCTATTTCGGTAACATCATTCTATAATAACTGTACAGTAAACTATGAAGTATATAAAAATCTTACTTCAGACATTAACCCAACGCTCGGAACGCTCGTCGCTAAAGGCAGCAAATCTTTTGTAAACAAAGGGTACTATACTATACCGCTTTCTGCTCCCGTTGAACTGTCTGAAGGTGAAAAATACGCTGTTGTAATTAATATATGCTTTGCAAGCGGCGGACAGGACTATTCAATCCTCGCTTGTGAAACTCAATATGGCAGTTATACAAGCATAGAAGTCAATGACAACGAATCGTCATATTATGAAAAAGGCAAATGGCAAAAAATTGATTCTTCATTATCAATTCACGGCTGTAAAATAGGCAATGCGACAGTTAAGGCTTATACAAATGATTTTGAACAACCACTTTACGGTGATGTAAACGGTGACGGTGTTCTAACTGTTGCAGACTCAACGTTGATTCAGAAATACTGCGCAGAAATCATAACCTTTACAGACGAACAGCTTGCAATTGCAGATATAAATAAAAGCGGAAAAATTGATATCAGTGACGCTACTGCAATTCAAAGAATCGCAGCCGGAATAAAATAACATATTAACTTCAAACAAAAGCTCCTGCAACAGTGATTTGTTGCAGGAGCTTTTTTATACGTTGTCGGCGACAGTTTTGTCGTCGTTTTCTTTTTGCTTTTCACGTTTCTCAACTATTCTCTTTTTTACGATAACTTCGTCAAACTTCTTTTTGAATGATATTCTTCCGATAAATCTGCGGTTACAGCGTTTGCAGAAAAACTCGGCAGAAAAGCTCTTGTTGTGGCTTTTCCACTTTGTCATTCGTCTTGCCTGTTTTCCGCAACAGTCGCATTTGAACTTCATCTGACTTTTATCGATTTCATCACTCTTTAAATCAGTTATGAAACGGGTCTTGAAGGTCATTTTTTCGTAAAAATTATCATCGTCGGCATTTAAGATAAAGCCTTTGAGCGGCTTTTTATCAGAAAGCAGTTTCAGACATTTAAGGCTTAATTCTGCATCAAAAAAAGCACGATGCTGTTCTTCCTGCGAAAACTCAATTCCGAGCAGCTCGGCACAGCTTGAAAGTCCGAGCTGACTTGCAGAATTATGCAAATCAAGACAGCCCTCACAATATGCCTGCAAATTGCAGTAGCTTTTCAGAAAAGGCAAGTAAACATCGCCTGTAAAATAGCTGTAATTCTCAATCAGAGCGTGAATATCCGACGTTCCCCACGTCATTAAAATGCTGTCACCCGAAAACTCGGTGAAGCGATTTACTGCGTCAAGAAACGGAATGCCGTTTTCCTTTAGCTCCTCATTCGTAATCTTCGTCAGCTCTTTTACCTTACTGCAAAGCTTTTTGCCTATTTGCGGCTTTATGAGTACAGAAAAAGTATCTGTAATATTAAACTCATCATCAACCTTTACTGCGCCGAATTCAATAATTTCATTTACAAATCGGTGCAAAACGGTGCTGTATGAGCCGTTCCATTCCAAATCAAGTATTACAAAACTCATTATTTCTTACGGAAAGCCTGTTTCATTCGCTGTTCTTTTGAAAGAATACGCTTGCGCATACGGATGCTTTCGGGAGTAACCTCAACAAGCTCATCGTCAGCGATAAATTCAAGGCACTGTTCAAGCGACATCTGTGTGGGAGGTGTGAGCTTTAATGCGTCATCCGAACCCGATGCACGTGTGTTAGTAATATGCTTTTTCTTGCAGACGTTTACGGTAATATCCTCTGCCTTGGGACTTGCTCCTACAATCATTCCCTCATAAACGGGAACGCCTGCGCCGATAAAGAGTCTGCCTCTTTCCTGTGCGGCATACAGACCGTAGGTTACTGTTTCGCCTGTTTCAAACGCAATAAGAGAACCCTGATGACGTGTAATGATTTCGCCTTTGAACGGCTCGTAGCCGTCAAATACGTGGTTCATAATACCGTTGCCGTTTGTGTCGGTGAGGAATTCGGGACGATAACCCATAAGTCCTCTTGCGGGAATTCTGAACTCAATGTGAGTTACCCCGCCGTCACGAGTACCCATATTTACAAGCTCTGCTTTTCTTGAACCGAGCTTTTCCATTACTGCGCCTACATATGAGTCGGGCACCTCGATGATTAAAAACTCAATCGGCTCGTAAAGCTTGCCGTCAATAGTCTTTGTTATAACCTCGGGACGTGAAACCTGAAATTCGTAATTCTGGCGGCGCATTGTTTCGATAAGAATTGAAAGGTGAAGCTCACCTCTGCCCGAAACCTTGAATGTATCGGCACTTTCGGTTTCTTCAACACGCAGAGCTACGTTTGTTTCAATCTCCTTGAAAAGTCTGTCACGCAGGTTACGTGAGGTAACGTACTTACCCTCTTTGCCTGCAAAGGGAGAATTGTTTACGATAAAGTTCATTGAAACAGTCGGCTCGTCAATCTTAATAAACGGTAAGGGCTCTATACAGTCGGGAGAACAGATTGTTTCGCCGATGTTGATATCCTGAATACCGCTTATGCAAACGAGGTCTCCGAGCTTTGCTTCCTCGCACTCAACTCTCTTAAGTCCCTCAAACTGGTAAAGCTTTGCAATTCTAACATTCTGTGTTGTGCCGTCAGCATGACAGAGAACTGCCGACTGTCCGTTTTTGGCTACGCCTCTTTCTATTCTGCCCACACCTATTCTGCCGACAAATTTGTCGGAGTCAATGTTTGACACAAGAATCTGGAGTCCGCCGTTTAAGTCGCCCTTCGGAGCAGGAATTTCATTGATGATAGCGTCAAAGAGAGGTTTCATATCCTCTGCAAGCTCGTGGTAGTCAGTTCCTGCATAACCGTCACGTGCGGAAGCGTAAATTACAGGGAATTCAAGCTGGTCTTCGTCTGCACCAAGCTCAATAAAGAGGTCGAGCACCTCGTCAACAACCTCCTCCGGACGTGCACCGGGACGGTCAATCTTATTAAGCACTACAAGCGGCTTCTTACCAAGTCCGAGTGCCTTTTTGAGAACGAATCTCGTCTGCGGCATACAGCCCTCGAATGCGTCAACAAGCAGTACAACGCCGTCAACCATCTGTAAAATACGCTCAACCTCGCCGCCGAAGTCTGCGTGTCCGGGGGTATCTACTATATTAATCTTAATTCCGTTATACATTACAGCCGTTGGCTTTGAAAGGATTGTGATTCCTCTTTCACGCTCAAGGTCGTTTGAGTCCATTACCCTGTCCTCGACATTTTCGTTTGCTCTGAAAATACCGCTCTGCTTTAATAGCTGGTCAACAAGAGTTGTCTTGCCGTGGTCAACGTGGGCAATGATTGCAATATTTCTTAAATCTTCTCTTACGTCCATAAAATCCCTCTGTTTCTGTAATCTATTCGTTTATTTTCAGCATACTTTTTAATTATATCACTGTAAAAGACAAAATTCAATTTATATTTTTCATCACCTTTTCTGTTATTCTGCAATATATTTTGAAACATTTTCATAATATCGGATTTTTGAGCGTAAAAAATCTATATTTTGTATTTTAGAATGTAATTTTTTCTTTACAATAACTAAAGATTGTTATATAATTAACATAGTTATTTTACGCTGTTTATTGTAAAGTAACTTGAATTCACATTCAGGAGGTAATATTATGGGCTACACGATTGCACAGAAAATCATTAAAGAGCACCTGGTATGCGGCGAAATGGTCGTTGGAAACGACATCGGTCTTAAGATTGACCAGACTCTTACACAGGACGCTACCGGCACAATGGCTTACATTGAGTACGAAGCTATGGGTATTCCGAGAGTAAAAACTGAAAAGAGCGTTGCTTACATTGACCACAACACATTACAGACAGGTTTTGAAAATGCCGACGACCACAGATTCATTCAGTCGGTCTGCAAAAAGCACGGCATCTACTTTTCAAGACCGGGCAACGGTATCTGCCATCAGGTACACCTTGAAAGATTCGGCAAACCCGGAAAGACTTTAATCGGCTCGGACAGCCATACCCCCACAGGCGGCGGTATCGGTATGCTTGCGATTGGTGCAGGCGGTCTTGACGTTGCCGTTGCAATGGGCGGCGGTGCTTATTACATCACAATGCCGAAAATGGTCAGAGTCAACCTCACAGGCAAGTTAAGCCCATGGGTTTCCGCTAAAGATATTATTCTCGCTGTTCTGCGTGTTATGAGCGTTAAGGGCGGCGTTGGCAAAATTGTTGAGTACGGCGGAGAGGGCGTTAAAACTCTTACTGTTCCCGAAAGAGCAACAATTACAAATATGGGCGCAGAGCTTGGCGCAACCACATCTGTTTTCCCATCTGATGAAACAACAAGAGAATTCCTCAAGGCTCAGGGCCGTGAGGAGGATTATACAGAGCTTAAGGCTGACGACGACGCTGTTTATGACGAGGTTATCGAAATTAACCTTTCAGAGCTTGAACCGCTTGCGGCTTGTCCCCACTCGCCTGACAACGTAAAGCCGATTAAAGAGCTTGAAGGTCAGAAGATTGACCAGGTTTGCATCGGCTCCTGCACAAACTCAAGCTATCTCGACCTTATGAGAGTTGCTCACATTCTCAAGGGCAAAAAGGTTGCAGACAACGTATCGCTTGCAATTGCTCCCGGCAGTAAGCAGGTATTCAACATGCTCGCTCTTAACGGCGCACTCGGCGATATGATTGCGGCAGGCGCACGTATTCTTGAAAGTGCCTGCGGACCCTGCATCGGTATGGGACAGTCACCCAACAGCAAGGGTATTTCACTGAGAACATTCAACCGTAACTTTGAAGGCAGAAGCGGTACAGCTGACGGTCAGATTTACCTCGTTTCTCCCGAAACTGCCGCTGTATCGGCTATTAACGGCGTATTTACAGATCCGAGAACACTCGGCGCAGCTGCTGAAATTGAGATGCCTGAAAAGTTCCTTATCAACGACAATATGGTTATCGATCCCGCTTCCGTTGAGGAAATGGACAGCGTTGAAATCTTAAGAGGACCGAACATCAAGTCTTATCCCGAAACAAGTCCTCTTACCGAGTCAATCGAGGCTTCCTGCTCGCTTAAGGTCGGCGACAACATCACAACCGACCATATTATGCCCGCAGGCGCAAAGATTCTTCCGCTTCGTTCAAATATTCCGAAAATTTCAGAGCACTGTTTCACTGTTTGCGACAAGAACTTCCCCGAGCGTGCAAAAACTCTCGGCAAGAGCATTATTGTCGGCGGTGAAAACTACGGTCAGGGTTCATCTCGTGAACACGCCGCTCTCGCTCCCCTCTTCCTCGGCGTTAAGGCTGTGCTTGTTAAGAGCTTTGCACGTATTCATAAGAGCAACCTTATCAATGCAGGTATTCTTCCGCTTACATTTAAGGATGCATCGGACTACGATAAAATCAAGCTCGGCGATATGCTTGAGCTTCCGAATGTTAAGAGTGAAATTGCTTCAGGCTCTGACGTTACTGTTGTAAACAAAACAACAGGCGACACAATCAAGGCTGACTGTGAGCTTTCAGACAGAACAAGAGCAATCATCATTGCAGGCGGATTACTTGACTATACAAAGGAGAACAGCTGATATGGATAAGATTAAAATGACTACTCCCATCGTTGAGATGGACGGCGACGAAATGACAAGAATAATCTGGCAGCAGATTAAAGATATTCTTATTCTTCCCTATGTTGATTTAAAGAGTGAGTACTACGACCTCGGTCTTGAGAACAGAAACAAGACTGACGATCAGGTTACAGTTGACAGTGCAAACGCTACAAAGAAATACGGCGTTGCTGTTAAGTGCGCTACTATTACGCCCAATGCCGCAAGAATGGACGAGTACGACCTCAAGAAAATGTGGAAATCTCCTAACGGTACTATCCGTGCAATTCTTGACGGTACTGTTTTCAGAAGCCCTATTCTTGTTAAGGGTATTACTCCCTACATTCCGACCTGGAAAAAGCCTATCTGCATTGCCCGTCACGCTTACGGCGACGTTTACAAGAACACAGAAATGCGTGTTACAGGCGGAAGTAAAGCAGAGCTTTGCGTTACAAAGCCCGACGGCACCGAAGAAAGAAGCCTTATCCACGACTTTACAACAGACGGTGTAATTCAGGGTATGCACAACATTGACAAGAGTATTTCCTCTTTTGCACGTTCCTGCTTTAACTATGCGCTTGACCAGAAGATTGACGTATGGTTTGCTACAAAAGACACAATCAGCAAGACCTATGACCACCGCTTTAAGGATATTTTTGCGGAGGTTTTTGAAAACGAGTACAAGGATAAGTTTGAAGAAGCAGGCATTGAGTACTTCTACACACTTATCGATGACGCTGTTGCACGTGTAATCCGCAGTGAAGGCGGTTATATGTGGGCTTGTAAGAACTACGACGGCGACGTTATGAGTGATATGATTGCTACTGCTTTCGGCTCACTCGCTATGATGACAAGCGTTCTTGTTTCACCCGACGGCATTTATGAGTACGAGGCTGCTCACGGTACTGTTCAGCGCCACTACTACAAGTATCTTAAGGGCGAGGAAACTTCAACTAACTCTGTCGCTACTCTGTTTGCTTGGACAGGCGCACTCAGAAAGCGCGGCGAATTTGACAAGCTTCCCGAGCTTATGAACTTTGCAGACAAGCTTGAAGAGGCTACAATCAAGACAATTGAGGACGGCATTATGACAGGCGACCTTTACGCAATTTCTTCTCTTGAAAACAAGACAAAGGTCAATACCGAAGAATTCCTCAAGGCTATTGACGAGCGTCTTGCCGCTTCTCTTTAATTTAAAGAAAACAGTTTAACGCTGTAATAAGTTTTATTTCATCAAAGGAGCACAGTGAGTAATGTCTAAAAGTGACAGTATTTCAATGTCGGTTATCAGGCGTCTGCCAAGATATTACCGCTTTTTATCAGAACTTAACGACCAGAAGGTTGACAGAATTTCCTCTACAAAGCTGGCGCAGATTATGAATGTGACCGCTTCACAGGTACGACAGGATTTAAACTGCTTCGGTGGTTTCGGTCAGCAGGGCTACGGCTACAGCGTAAGTCAGCTAAAGGACGAAATCAAGAATATTCTGGGACTTAATAACGATTATAAGGCAATTCTGATTGGTGCGGGTAACCTCGGTAAAGCTGTCGCTATGCATATGAATTTTGAAAAGCTCGGTTTTGAACTTATTGCCTGTTTCGACAATAACGAAAAGAAAGTCGGACAGCAGCTTAATAATATTTTTGTCAAATCCGAAACGGAGCTTGATGAATTCTGCAAACAAAATCACGTTGATTCTGCGTTTTTATGTATTCCACGTGTATGTGTTGAGAATGTTCTTGATAAGCTGTACGCTCTTGGCATTAAAAATTACTGGAATTTCAGTCATTATGATATTAGTGCCAGGTACAGTGACACGTTGGTTGAAAACGTACATTTAAGCGACAATCTTATGACGCTTTGCTACCGAATGAATAATAATAAATAAGCATACATAAAGCGGTACTCTGTTACGAGTGCCGCTTTAATATTACAGTTATTACTTTAGATAAACAATAAATTAATTCGGAATGCGTAATTCGGAATGCGGAATTAATGGTCGCTTCGCTCCGAATTTATAATAGTGCGTGTTGTTTGGAAAAGTTTGTTTGCTGATTTTTTGTTGATATATCGGTAACGTTTAGGGACGTGTGGGAACCCGTCCCTTACGGAGAGGTTTGTTATCATAAATAACTACGGTTTAATTGGTAAAGTTCAATTGCCACTGCGGACACGGCACGCCGTGTCCCTACGACTGTAATACAAACGTTTCCTCTATATCCGTAGGGGGCGGCATCCCTGACGTCCCGAAACGTTACCTATACATCAATTTAAAATTCGGGCTACAATTTTTTCAAAAAAACTAACTTTTCCGCTCGATTTGTCTGCTGAGATACTCGGCAAATTATCGTTTATTAATGAGATAACTAATAAAATTATTACTACATAAAACGGGCTGACCGGTTAAGGTCAGCCCTGAATTATTTTAAGATTTATTTACCGACTGTAATCTGCTTTGCTATGGGAGCATCGGGATTAGTTTCGGGATTGTCTGTGTAGAATGTGAGGAATTCTTCGGTTGCAAGCTTGGAGTCATCAATTACAACCCACATCTCGTTATCAACAAAGCCCTTATAGTCGATAGTCTGTGTCGAGCCCTTATTAGATACGATAACGTTGTATGTACCTGCACCTCTGTAGGTGAAGTTGTACTCATACCAACCGTCGCCGTCCTCGTCTGTTGCTGCTACGCCGGGCCATTCAGCAGAGTCATCGGGAGTATAGTTACCCTTGTCAACGCCCTTGAGGTCAGAACCCCAAATCCAGAGTGTGGGCGCCCATGTGAGTGAGCCGTTGTGCTTGAAGTGGAGGTTGATGTCAAGGCTTGATTCAATGTAGTTGTAGTTAACTTCGAGAGTTGCGCCATAAGGAATCTTACCGGAAGCCTTTGCAGGATAGTTATCCTTATCAGCTGCATAACCAACGACCTTGAAATCTTCGGTTGAATAGTCAGAACCTACACGACCTACGATTGTCTCGGATGCTGTAAGCTGCTGCTGGTTTCCTTCAGCGTCCACATAATAGTGGTTTACAACTACTGTACCCTCTGCTACACGGTAACCTGCAATCTGTTTTGCAAGCATTGTACAGTCAGCTACGTTAGCAGCGTCATCATAGTTGAGGTCAAGACCTGCAACCTTTTCATCAGAAAGCTGTATGTCGCCTACAAAGTACTTCTGCATTGCAGTAACGTCCATAACGTTTACGTTGCCGTCACCGTTGAAGTCTGCGTTAAGGATTGACTCGGGAACATAGTCCTTGTAGTAATATGTTACTTCAGCAGGAGTTTCACCGAATTTACCTGTAACGTTACCTTCAACCTTTGAAATTTCATATGTATCGGGAATTGCAGCACTTGGTGAAGTCTGATAGCCTGTGCCGATTGAGCCCTGAAGAACTACAGAATCATCAAGCTTTTCATCGTCTGACTCGTAAACATAGTTTACAACAACCTTACCCATATCAGATTTGATACCGGCTGTCTCATAGCTTGCTTTATCAACAGCAATTACTGCTGAATATGCAGGAACTGTGAAAGTTGAGCCTGTAACTTCGCCGAGCTTATCAAGACCGGCTGACTCATTGTTTGCAATAACAACCCAATCTGTTACGGAAGTATCAGCAAGTGTTACATCAGTTGCTGTATCTGCGCTGTTGAAGATTACAGCAAGCTTGCTCCATTCGCCTTCAGTGTTGTTTGAGATTGTATAAGCAACCTGATTTGAATATGTTCTCTGTGTATCATTGAATGTAAATGCATCCTGATATGACTTATCCATGCAAGTGAGAGGACTGAAGTTAGCCTTAATCTGCATCATACCCTTGTAGTATGAAACAACGTCAGCATAATCAACTACGTTCTGCCATTTAATCATATTAAGTGTAGCAGCTGACTTGTAGCTGTTTGTGTCGCCGTCCTTACTACGGCACATTTCCTCGCCTGCGAGCATAAAAGAAATACCCTGTGAAGCGTAAATAATTGCGCCGCCGAGCTTGTTCATCTTAACAGCTGTTGCCTCACGAACTCCGTAAGAAGCAAGACCTGTTGAACCGAGAATCTGGTCGTACAAAGTTGCGTTATCGTGGCAAGCTGCATAGGTTACGCACTGTGAGGGTGCGCTTGCAAGCCACTTGTTTCTGCCTGATGAGTTAGCTCTTACACCGTATCTGATGTCAGGAGCAGAAGTTTTTGCGCCTTGAGCAAAGCCCTGGTTTGAAATGCTCATACAGCCGCCCTTTACACCGTCACGGATTGCGTCGTTAAAGAGAGCGATTCTGTCGCTGAGCTTTGCAGCGTTAGCCTGTGTTGCAGGATAGAACTTTTCGCCTGTACAGGTTTTTGTAGGATGAGAAGAGTCGCCGCCTGCCCAGCCTTCGCCCCAAGTTGTGATTCTTGGGTCAACAGCATCAAGAGCTTCTCTTGCCATATTCATAGTTTCAACGTCCATAATACCCATAAGGTCAAAACGGAAACCGTCTACGTGGTACTCATTTACCCAATAAAGAAGTGACTGAATAACATAATCTCTGTACATTGCACGTTCAGTTGCGCACTCGTTGCCGGTGCCTGAACCGTTGGAGAATAAACCTGTCTTTGTCATTCTGTAGTAGTAGTTAGGTACTGTTGACTGGAAACAGGAGTCATTTGAATATGTATGGTTGTAAACAACGTCCATAACTACCGAGATACCTGCATCATGAAGAGCCTTAATCATTGACTTACACTCTTTGATTCTTACGTTACCGTCATAGGGGTTTGAAGAATAAGAGCCTTCGGGAACGTTGTAGTTCTGCGGGTCATAACCCCAGTTAAACTGTGAATCAGAGCCCATTTCGTTGATTGACTGGAAGTCATAGAAGGGGTTAATCTGTACTGTTGTTACGCCAAGCTCTTTGAGGTAATCAATACAGGTTGAAATGTTGCCCTCACCGTTGAGAGTTGTGCCTAATTCAGTGAAAGCCATAAACTTTCCTCTGTTTGCTTCGGAAACGCCTGAAGCAGGGTCATAAGAAAAGTCCTTAACGTGAAGCTCCCAAACTGATGAATCTGTTGACTCGTCCAAAAGAACGTGAGTGTCATTTTCCCAGCCCTCGGGATCTGTTGAGTCAAGGTCACAAACCATTGAACGCTTACCGTTTACGCCTGTAGCAACTGAATAAACGTCCTGTGTTTCCTTTGTTGTTGTCTTTGTGCCTGTAGTGTTAGCAGCTGTGATTGTGTAGGTGTAGTACTGGTTTTTGAGGTCGCCCTCAACTGTTGTTGTCCATACTCCTGTCCACTTTTCGCCGTCCATAAGCTTTTCAAGGGGAAAAGTGCCGATATCCTCTGCACCTTCCTCTGTGTCTGAACCTGTTGCATAAAGATTCAGCGACACTTCTGTGGCTGTAGGAGCCCAAACCTTAAAGGTTGTGCTATCGGGTGAATAAGTTGCACCCAAATCACGCTTTGTGTATGCATATTCGTTATCGATTGCTTCACAAGCCTTTGTATAAGTAGTATCAGCAGCAATATCAGCCGAAACCGGTTCGGAGTCGGTTGTTGCCGCAAAGCCTGATACAACGCTTGTTGAAGCGAGCATACAAACAGCGAGAACAGCAGCCATAAGCTTCTTAGTAGTTCTCATAGATAATATTCCTCCTTAATAAATTCTTATAATCTATTCCGCAATGCGGAAATAACTACCTTAATTATTCTTCAACGTCCATATTCTCTCTGAACTTTTTTATTCCCTTTATATGAGAATGTATTGCAGAGGCTATGCAGAGTGCGAGGATTACTCCAGCTCCGATATATATGTATACCAGTAAGTCTGCAAGGGGGTCGGGTGTTGACGAATAGTTGAGCAAAACATTGATTTCGCCTTTTTTGAATGTTCCCGATGAATTTTTCGGAATTTCAATCAACGACATTTCTTCATACTCGTTTTCGGGTACGGAATAGCTCTCGCCCTCCTTGCCCTTGTATGTCTTTTTCTCAATTATTTTGCCCTTGTCGTCCATATAGATTGCATTGACAATGCACACGGATTTATCGGTATCATCAGTTACTCTTGTGTATTTATAGGTAACGGTTGTTTCACCGACATTGACTTTTCCTGCACCGTTGTCGGGAAGGCTGTCAAGAACAAGGCTGTAATTTTCAATTGACGGAAGCTCAGGGGTGAAATACTGCTCGCCCTCTCTGTTGCGGATTACATATGAATCTGCAAGCTCCGTACCGTTGACGTCATCAACAAATTTGAAAATAACCTTTGACATCTTGCCTTCAAACTCTTCAACATAAACGCTTGCGTGTTTTACGCTGTTTTCAAAAACAGCAGAAGTATCGCCGCTTGACTGCTTTATGTCGTAATTGAGAGAGTCGGCAAAGTCGTTAACGTCATAAGCCGTGCCAAGCTCACCGCTTACGGTCTGCTTTTTGATAAGCTCCTTTGTTTTGTTATCGTAGTAGCTTACTACAACAGCACCCTCGTCATCGGAAATACCTGCTGTTTCGTAGCTTTTTTTATCAACAAGAATTGCCGCAGAATGAGCCTTTAGCTTAACAGAGCCGCTTACTTCGCCGAGGTTTCTGAGCCCTGCTGTTTCATCATCGGCAATCCTTATCCAGTCGCCGCTTATAGCGACAGTCTGTTCTTCGTCACCGCCGTTGAAAATTACGCACATCTTGCTCCATTTGTCGCTGACGGTGTTATTTATTGTGTAACCCGTTACGCACTTTGGAACATTTTCAATATAGGTAAGATTGTTCGCTGTCATTGCAGTGCAATCCTTGAACGCATCGAAATTCTCACGGATTTTGAGAAGTCCTCTGTAATACTCAACAACATCGCTGAAATTATCGAGATTCTTCCAGTCTATCATATTTTCTTCTCTGCTTGATGCGTAGGAATTTTCATCGCCGTCTTTACTTCTGGCAAATTCTTCACCCGAAAGCATAAATGGGATTCCCTGTGAGGTTATAACAATTGCGGCAGACAGCTTGTTCATACTTACAAGGTCTTCGTAACGCTTGCGGTACTCCTTGTCTTTTCCGTAAACAGAGTCGACAAGCTTGTCATAAAGGCAGAGATTATCGTGACAGGAAGCGTAGGTTACGCACTGTGAAGGAACATTCGCCCAACCTGTTGAGGTATCGGACTGACCTGCAATTCCCGTTTTAAGTGCCGCACGTGAGGAGCCTTCCTGAATAAAGCCCTTGTCAACACCACCCGTGCTGCCTTTGATTGCGTCACGGATTGTATCGTCAAAAGCACCGATTCGGCTGTCAAGCTTCTTTAAGTTCTTCTGATTAGCCATAACTGTGCCTTCGTCACACTGCGTCGGCATATCCCATGCTTCGCCGTACATCAGAATCTTTTTGCCGCTTCCGTCCTCGTAGAGATTATCAAGGGCGCTTCTGATGCTGTTCATTGTTGTAACATCGTGAAGTCCCATCAAATCAAAACGGAAACCGTCTATATGGTACTCCTTTGCCCAATAGGTTACGGAGTCAATCATATATTTTCTGTACATAAGGTGTTCGGACGCAGTATCGTTGCTACAGCCCGAACCGTTTGAGAATGTTCCGTCAGGGTTCATTCTGTAATAGTAATTCGGAACGATGTGCTGGAAAGCAGAGTCGGTGGAATAGGTGTGGTTATAGACAACATCCATAATAACGCCGATTCCTGCGTTGTGGAGCGCCTGAATCATCTGCTTACATTCTTTTACTCTTGTACTGCCGTTGTAAGGATTAGTTGAATAAGAGCCCTCGGGGCAGTTGTAGTTTACGGGGTCATAACCCCAGTTGTACTGCTTATTTATATCCTTGCTCTCGTCAACCGAGCCGAAGTCGTAAAACGGCATAATCTGAACATACTTTACGCCGAGCTTTTTGAGGTAATCAACGCAGGTTGAGGTTGCGCCCTGAATACCGTCGACGGTTGTTCCCTCTTCGGTAAAGGCAAGGAATTTGCCTCTGTGCTTGTCGGTTACTCCGCTTGACTCGGAAGAAGAAAAGTCGGCAACAGAAACCTCCCAGACTGATGCGTCAGTCTGATTATTAACAAGGACGTGCTTGTCGTTTTCCCAACCCTCGGGATTGGTTTTTGACAAATCAACTACCATTGAGCGTTTGCCGTTTACACCGCAAGCCTTGGCGTAAATATCATATGTTTCTTTAACGGTCTTGCCGTGCTTAACGCTATATGTGTAGTATTTGCCTGCAAGATCGCCAAAGACTTTGCACGACCAAACGCCGGTCTTTTTGTCAAGAACGAGTGCCTTTGACTCCAGTACGCCTGCATCGCCCTCTTCGTCACTGCCGTGTTCGTAAATATTGACCTTTATGCTTGACGCATTAGGTGACCATACCTTGAAAACAGTTGCGTCCTTGCTGTAGGTTGCGCCTAAATCGGAGCCTGTATATGTTGTTTTATCAAGAGTTGCGGCATATGCCTGATAATCCGTATTTTTGTTGTTTGTTGCGGCAGAAGCTTCTGCTAAAGACATTGAGCCAATAATCATAAATGCCATTACTCCCGTTAGAATTTTTTTGAAAAGCAATTAAAATGCCTCCTGACTGATTGCATTCCATTTAGATAATTTTATCATATTATGCTCTTCATTTTAATTCTGATTTAGAATAATCATATTAAAGGAGGTTTTTGTACTGTAGAAAATTGTATGGATTTTATGTGCATTTTGCCTAACTAATATTTGCCAAATTTTGTTATTTATGGTTTTAAAAAATAAAATAACTCCGAATGCAATTGAATAACAGGACATTCGGAGTTTATAAAGAGATATTAAATATACAATCCGTAGCGTGATGAATTTATCAGCGTGCTTTCTATACGAAGCAGACGATTGTACTTGCTTACTCTGTCGGTTCGGCAGGGTGCGCCTGTTTTTATCTGACCTGCATTCACCGCAACGGCTATATCTGCGATTGATGTATCCTCTGTTTCACCGCTTCGATGTGAAATAATTGTGCTGTACCCTGCTTTTTGTGCAGTGTCAATCGCTTCAAGTGTTTCGGTAAGAGTTCCAATCTGATTGATTTTTATAAGAATTGAATTTGCCGCACCGATTTCAATTCCATGCTTAAGACGTTTAGTATTTGTTACGAACAAATCGTCGCCGACAAGCCTTACTCTGCCCCCTATTTTTTCGGTAATCTTTGTCCAACCGTCCCAGTCGTATTCAGACAATGGGTCCTCAATTGAGATTATAGGATAGTTATTAACAAGCTTTTCAAAATACTCGATAAGCTTTTCGCTTGAAAGCTCAATTTTACGCTTTGGAAGCTTATATGTGCCCTCACGGTACCACTCCGAAGCCGCCGCATCAAGCGCAATTTTTATATCGTCTATTGAGTAGCCGGCAAGCTCAATTGCGCTGATAATAAGCTCAATTGCCTGTTCATCGCTTTCAAGGCTCGGTGCATAGCCGCCCTCGTCGCCTACTGCTGTATTCATATTATTCTCTTTCAGAACATTTCCCAATGTCTGATAGATTTCACAGCACTGCCTTAACCCCTCGGAAAAACAGCAGGCACCTACGGGCATTATCATAAACTCCTGAATGTCGATATTATTTGTTGCGTGTGCGCCGCCGTTTAGAATATTCATCATCGGAACAGGCATTCTCACTGAATATACGCCGCCGATATAGCGAAAAAGCGGAAGCCTTAAATGCTTTGCCGCCGCTTTTGCACAGGCAAGCGAAACGGCAAGAATCGCATTTGCACCGAGGTTTTCCTTGTTGGGCGTACCGTCAAGCTCAATCATTTTATAGTCAATTGCACACTGGTCAAACGGTGAATCACCGCAAAGCTCGGGGGCGATTTTGGTATTAATATTTTCAACTGCCTTTGTCACGCCCTTGCCCATATAGCGTGACTTATCACCGTCACGAAGCTCGAGTGCCTCAAATGCGCCCGTTGACGCTCCCGACGGAACGGAAGCTTTGGCGTAGGTTCCGTCCGAAAGACCGACTTCCGCCTCAACTGTGGGATTGCCTCTTGAGTCGATTATTTCTCTGCCGATTACTTTTTCAATTGTGATTTTCATAATATTACCTCCGGCTTTATTTTGCCGAAAACAGAGCCAAATATTCGCAGTATCAACAATGAAATTGCAAGCATATATTGTTATAAAGACTAAAGGAGGATAATTAATGGAACTTGTACCTTACACAGTGCGCTCGGGAAATACACTGTTCGGCATTGCGCAGTTTTTTCAGACAAGTGTTGAAGATATACTCAAATACAATAACATTCCGAATCCATCGCAGATTTTTGTCGGTCAGACGCTTGAAATTCCGGCAGGCTCGGCAGAGATTGACTACTATGTAACACGTCCCGGCGATTCGCTGTGGACAATTGCGCAAAGAAACAATACCACCGTTCAGCGATTAACAGAGCTTAACAGGCTGAATAATCCGAACGTAATTTACCCCGGTCAGCTTATAAAAGTAAGATAAACAGCACAAAACTTCGGGCGACTGAAATTACAGCCGCCCGAAGTTATCAATTTTTCTTGTGTATATTAAGGTACTCTTCAATCTCAATTCTGTCGAGGTCGCCTAAGTCGTCACAGCCAGCGAGGTACTCATTGTGGTGGCGTACCTCGTGGTGCATTATGCGTACAAGCTGTTTGTACAATTCGTCATGGTTAAGGTGCCCGTACACTCGGTTTATCGAACCGTAGTAAAAGACGATTGCGTTGCCGAGTGAGTTGCGTATGTATTCGCCGAGAATGAACAAGTCATTGTGCAGTGCCTTCGGGTGTACCTTAAGCTGTGGAAGAAGTGAAATTCCTCCATTTAAATCCCGGTACAGCTCATAGGGCATTGAATCGGCTATTTCATCGAGCATCTGAGCACATTCTTCAAATTCTATCATATTTCGCAATAAGAATTAAAATATCAATAATCAAGGTAATCCTTGAGTTTTCTGCTCCTTGACGGGTGGCGAAGCTTGCGCAGTGCCTTTGCTTCAATCTGACGGATACGCTCACGGGTTACGTTGAACTCCTTGCCAACCTCTTCAAGAGTGCGGCTTCTGCCGTCCTCAAGTCCGAAACGAAGTCTTAAAACCTTTTCCTCACGTGGAGTAAGAGTTGAAAGCACGTCGGAAAGCTGTTCACGCAGTAATGTATGTGAAGCGGCGTCGGCAGGTGCAGGTGCTTCGTTGTCGGGAATAAAGTCGCCGAGGTGGCTGTCCTCTTCCTCACCGATTGGTGTTTCGAGGGAAACAGGCTCCTGTGCAACACGCATAATCTCACGCACCTTATCAACGGGCATATCGATTTCAGCCGCAATTTCATCTGCTGACGGCTCGTGACCGTTCTGGTGCAGAAGCTGGCTCTGTACCTTTTTAACCTTATTGATTGTTTCTACCATATGAACAGGGATTCTGATTGTACGAGCCTGATCGGCAATTGCACGAGTGATAGCCTGTCTTATCCACCAAGTTGCATAGGTTGAAAACTTAAAGCCTTTTGTGTAGTCGAACTTTTCAACTGCCTTGATAAGTCCGAGGTTACCCTCCTGAATAAGGTCGAGGAACTGCATTCCACGTCCGAGGTAACGCTTTGCAATGCTGACAACAAGACGAAGGTTAGCTTCTGACAAACGCTGTTTAGCCTTAACGTCGCCGTCGGCAATTCTTATTGCAAGCTCAATTTCCTCTTCAGAGGTTAGGAGAGGAACTCGTCCGATTTCTTTAAGATAAACCTTTACGGGGTCATCATTAATAACTCCGGGTTCGGGTGCAGAGGCGGCAGAATCATCGTTCTTGTTTTCGTCAAAGCTAAGGTCGATGTCATCAATTCTAATGTCACCGATGTCCTCAACAATTTCAATTCCCTGCGTTTCAATTGTGTCATAGAGCTTTTCAAGCTGTTCAGGCTCAAAATCAATCTCTCCGATTGCATCAAGAATGTCCTGATTTGTGAGCTGTCCTTTCTGCTTTCCGAGGTCGATAAGCTCCTTTACGATTGTTTTTTTATCCTGTGCAGGCATAATCCACTTTCCTTTCCTACTGCTTATTTTTCCTTATCCTATTGAGGTAGTCGTTGAGCTGTTGCGGCGACATTGAAGCAACATCGTCGCTTGACGGCTTCTGACTTTCCTCGCTGATGACCTTTATATACTCCATCATTGCCGAATGGGTTGAGGCAGCCTTTACGGACTGCGACAAAAGCTGATAGAGCTTTGACGCTTCGTCCTGTGAAAAATCGGCTGCTATGTTCGTAAGCGGCTCGTATCCGCTTTGGATTCTGTTAAGAAAATACTCGTAATAGCGCCTGATAAGCGAATTCTGGAACTGCTCGGGCTTTAATTCTGATGAGATTTCCTCTGCCGAATCGGGGTTGTTTATCAGATACACCACAAGCGCCTCCTCGGCACTTGAGCTACGGGGCTTTTTGTAGTGTTCTGTATTTATTTTGTCGTTTCTTCCGTTTAAATCGGTCTGGATTTTACGGACTTCCTTTTTGGTGCTTTCACGGTATCTGCTTTTTGAAATATTCATAATCTGCCGATTAAAAGCATTTTTGTCAATTCCGAACTCGGAACAGATTTTTGAGGAATAAACGTCACGCTCAATCGGACTTGATATTTCGGCAATCACCTTTGAAGCCGCTTCAAGGTAAGCAACCTTGCCGTCTGTGGTTTCAACATTGTGAATCTGCTTCAGCTTTTGCAATCGGTATTCAACGTCATTGCCGCTTTTCTCAATTACTGCTTTAAAAGCCGCAGGGCCGTCTGCACCGTGAGAGCGTATGAACTCGTCGGGGTCCTTTCCGTTGGGGATTGTCAGAACTCTTATGAGAAGTCCTGCATTACGCAGAATCGGAATCGCCCTTGCCGTAGCTTTTTGTCCCGCTTCGTCGGCATCGTAGCAGATTATGACTTCATCTGCATAGCGTTTCATAAGCACAGCCTGCTCGCTTGTGAGAGCTGTTCCGAGGGTGGCGACGGCGTTTGTAAAGCCCGCCTGATTAACGGAGATTACGTCCATATATCCCTCGCAGAGAATCAGCGTTCGGCTTCCCGAGTTTTTTGCATTATTCAGTGAAAACAGGTTTGCACTCTTTTTGAAAACAGGAGTGTCCGAGGTATTGAGATATTTCGGCTTTTCGTCAGTCATTATTCTGCCGCCAAAGGCGATTACGTTGCCACGAAGGTCAATAATCGGGAACATCACCCTGTTTGTAAAACGGTCATAAATTCCGTTGCCGTTTTTGCGTTTTACAGCAAGATTTGCCGCCACAAGTTCGTTGTCCTTAAAGCCCTTTGAACGAAGATGGTTGCAAAGAGAAGTCCAGTCATCGTCGGCAAAGCCGAGTCCGAAGTGACGGATTGTGCGGTCTGAAAGCGCCCTTGAATGAAAATAATCTAGTCCCGACTTTCCTTTAGGCGAGCAGAGAGCGGAATAATAGTAACGTGCCGCCTCTCGGTTTGCTTCAAACACACGTGTGCGCAGCTTGCTCATACTGTCGTCATAGGAGTTTTCGGGCATCTCCATTCCTGCACGCTGTGCAAGGAACTTCACTGCGTCGACATAATCAAGATTTTCAATTTTCATTATAAAAGTGATTACATCTCCGCCGACTCCGCAACCAAAGCAGTAAAACGAACCGTTTTCGGTGTAAACATTAAAAGAAGGAGTTTTTTCGCCGTGAAACGGGCAAAGTCCGACCATATTTCGCCCGCGCCGTTTCAAGCTGACATAAGAGGAAACAATTTCCGTTATGTCGTTTCGCATTTTCAGCTCCTGCAAAAATGACTCAGGAAATGCCACAAAACCCCTCCTTTCTGTTTTCCTATTATCTTTTTACGCTTTTATTTCAAATATTCCTTTTTATTTCGAGAATAAAAAACGGAATTTATTTATAAATCGGTATCCCGACCGATAAATTGATATTTTGGTAACGTTTCGGGACGCCGTGTCCCTACGTCAACGTTGTGATAAATTTTTTATCTCCCAAAATCAAAATTAAAAATATCATAATCAATCGGAAATATTGTTCTGTAGCTTTGCCGCTTTCAGAGTGTTTTTCATAAGCGTTGCAATTGTCATCGGACCTACGCCGCCGGGTACGGGAGTTATAAACGAGCATTTATCCTTTACGTTTTCAAAATCAACGTCGCCGCAGAGCTTACCGTTTTCATCTCTGTCCATTCCGACGTCGATTACTACTGCGCCCTCTTTTACCATATCAGCAGTAACAAACTTCGGTTTTCCGACTGCGGCTACTAAAATATCAGCCTGTGAGCATACTTCGGCAAGGTTCTTTGTTCTGCTGTGGCAGATTGTTACCGTTCCGTTTTCGTGGAGCAAGAGCATAGCCATAGGTTTTCCGACAATATTGCTTCTGCCGATTACTACGCAGTTTTTGCCGCTTACGGATATATCGTACGAATGGAGCATTTCCATTACGCCTGCGGGTGTGCAGGGCAGAAAATCATACTCGCCGAGCATTATCTTGCCCACATTTACCGCGTGAAATGCATCGACGTCCTTTTCGGGGTTAATTGCTTCGATTACTGCCTTGTCGTCAAGGTGCTTCGGAAGCGGAAGCTGAACAAGGATACCGTTGATGTCGGGTTTATCGTTGAGAGTATTTACAAGTGAAAGTAATTCCTCCTGTGTTGTCTGCTCGGGGAGTGCGTACTCCTCCGACTTAAAGCCTACAGCCTCGCAAGCCTTTTTCTTGTTGTTTACATAAACTCTTGACGCTGAATCGTTGCCGACGATTACCACAGCAAGTCCGGGTGTTACGCCGTGCTTTTCCTTAAGCTCAAGCGTTTGATTTTTTACTTCTTCTTTTACCTGTGCCGATACCTTTTTTCCGTCTATAATCTGCATAGAAAGAGTCCTCCTTTTTTCTGTTTATAATTAACATTACGAGTCCCGTAACAAAAATTGCAAATGACAAAACCTGTGATACTCTTATGTCCATTCCGAAAATTTGGAACGGAAGATAAAGGCTGTCTGTTCTTAATCCCTCTACAAACATTCTTTCAAAGCCGTACCATACAAGGTATGAAAAGAAAATCTGTCCCGAGTATCTTTGTCTGTATTTTCCGTAGAAGTGTAGTAAAACAAAACCGAGCAGACACCAGAGCGATTCATAGAGAAAGCACGGGTGAACGCCGACCATATCGGTACCCTCGCTGACCATTCGCCAAGGAAGATTTGTCGGTGTGCCGAAAGCCTCCTGATTCATAAAGTTGCCCCATCTTCCTATTCCCTGTCCGAGCAGGAAACCCATCATTGCGATGTCGAGAATGGGAAGAAGCTTCATTTTCTGAATTTTTGCAACCGTAAGACCGCCTGCAAGCGCACCGATTATTCCGCCGTAGATTGCGAGACCTCCGTTGTTTATGTAGAGAATCTCAATCGGGTTTTTGCTGTAGTAATCCCACTGGAAAAAGCAGAAGTACAGCCTTGCTCCGACTATGCCTGTTACGATTCCTACGAGTATGCAATTTACAAGCTTGTTGAAATCAACGTTGTATCTCGGGGTACTTCTCCAAGCATACAATACTGCAAGCAGAAGTCCCGAGGCAATTATAATTCCGTACCAGTAGATAGGATATGAACCTACAGTAAATACTACGGAGTTTATTGTAAAATCAAGTCCGAGACCAGGGAAGCTGACATTATATTCCATACTAACCCTCCGTTTCAGGCTGCCTTACAACCGACAGGGTGCAGTTGCAGACATCGAGCATTTCAGAAAGTCGTTTTTCAATATCTTCAAAGCAAGCGTTTGAAACAGCGTCAATATACGAGAAAAGCTCGTTGCCGCTGAAATGGTAATCTATAATTGAATTAGCAATTGAGCTTACGGAATTGAGGGAAGATACTGCGTCGCCGTAGACTGCCTTTTTTGCAATTTCAAATTCGTCTTTATCAAGTCCCTCTGACTTAACCTTGGTGATATACTGTTTAATCATTTCAGCCGCCTGTTTCGGGGCACGTGACTCTCCGCCGAAAATTACAGAGCAGTAGCCGGGTCCTTCGAAAAGCTCATACGAGAAAGAGCTGTTTATAAGGTTAGAATCCATAAGACTGCGGTAAAGTGAGCTTGTGTTTGAGGCGAGCATTGAAAGCAGGATATCTGTATGAGCAAGCGTTTCTGAATCAAGAGCTTTGTCTGCCTTTTCCTTAAAGCCGAGATTGAAAAGCGGCATTGAAACAGGAAAAGTCTGCTCAACAAAGGGAGTGTTTATTTCGTAAGGCTCGTCCTCAAAATAATTTGTTATTTCGTGCTTTTCGCAGGGCTTGAGCATTTTATCTGCAATTTTCAGCACCTGTTCCACTGTCACATTGCCTGAAACGCAGAGCGCCATATTGTTGAGATTGTAAAATACATTGTAGACTTCATACAGCTTTTCTGCTGTGATTTGTGCAATACTTTCAACCGTTCCTGCAATATCAATTCTTACAGGGTGATTCTTGTACATTCCCTCAAGCATATTGAACATTACACGCCAGTTGGGGTCATCGTCGTACATCTTGATTTCCTGACCGATTATTCCCTGTTCCTTTGCAACGGTCTGTGCGGTGAAATACGGACTCTGAACAAAGTCAAGGAGTATTTCAAGGCTTTGCTCAAGCTTATCTGTGCAGGAAAACAAATAGCAGGTTTTTTCAAAGCTTGTATATGCGTTGGCGTTTGCGCCTGTTTCGGCGTATCTTACGAACGCATCTCCCTCTTCACTTTCAAAAAGCTTGTGTTCAAGGTAGTGTGCTATGCCGTCGGGAACGGTGATTTTTTCTTTTTCGTCAACCGAAAAGCAGGTGTTTATACTGCCGTACTTCGTGCCGAAAATTGCATAAGCAGACTTGTAGCCCTCTTTCGGGTAAACATAAATTTCAAGTCCCGACTGATGTTTTATTTTATAATAGCTGTCGCCCGTTAATTCGGACTTTATTTCCGTTATATTCATTTTGGGCACCTCTTTACTTATTTTTTAATACATAGACAGTATCAAGCGTGAGCTTTTTTGCGGCATCTACAAGCTGTTCCTTTGTTACTGCATTGATTTCGGCGGAAAGCTCGTCAATTGTCTTGAATGAGCCATCAAACATCTGGCTTGTATACCAAGAATCAATTCCGCTTACAGTATCGTTTGTAGAATTGAATGAATTTATTACCGCCATTTTTGTAGCGTCAATTTCAAAATCACTTATGTTTCCGCTTTGCATATCGGCAATTTCCTTCAAAATCGCCTTTTCGGCTTTTTCAAGGTTGTCGCCCTCAACACCGCTGTCAACATACAAAATGCCCTTTTGCATATCAAAGCGTGAGGAGCAATAGTAACAAAGGCTCTGCTTTTCACGAACATTGCAGAAAAGCTTTGAATTTGCCGTACCGCCTAAAACTGCACACATAAGACGAGTTGCGTTAACATCTTTATCGGGCACTGCACTGTCGGTGCGGAAACCCATAACGAGCTTTGACTGTGAAAGCTCCATTTCCTCCGTTACGTGATTTACGCTGTCGGCACTGCGGATTACCTTGTTTGCAAGCTCTATCGGACTGCGTTCAATTTGAGAAAAAGCGTTTGCAAAAACTTCCTGTGCCTTATCGGCAGAGCTGTCGCCTATATAGAAAATCTCAAAAACGGCTGTTTTTAAAAGATTCTGCCACGTGTCATAAAGTGAGGTCGGAGTTACAGATTTTATACCTTCGGCTGTTCCGTAGCGCTTTATTCCAAACGCCTCGTTCTGGCACATATTCTTAACAAGCTGACCTGTTGCGTAAATCCGCTTGTCGTTAAATTCGGAATCTATAAGGTCAAGAAGCTGTCTGCGTTCCTGCTCAACCTCGCTTTCCACAAAAGCGTTTCCGTTTAAGTAAGGCTCAAACAGAGTACCGCACAAGAGCGTTGAAAGCTCCTTTGATATGCTTTCGCCGTCAAAAGCGTATCTGTCGTCAATTCCCGATGCTGACAAGGTTAAAATCTGTCTGTCGCCTGATTTGCGAAGTGACGAGGTAAGGTCTGCGCCGTAGAGCGAGCTTAACTTTTTGCTGAGAATTGTAAAATCGGGATACGCCTTGCAGGAACGTGTAAGCACTCCGCAAAGCAGTGCATTAGAAGATGCCGTTTCCTCAGCAAGTGGAACGATTATATTCACGCTGATTTTCATTGTTTTAAAACGGCTGTCCTTTACGCTGTTGAAAAACACACCGTCGGATATTGTGTTTCTTTTTATTGAACTCATTTTATCAAACCTCTTTCGGTTTTATTTGTCGAGCTTCTCACTCGAAAAAATATAAAGCTGAAAATATATTATAACATATTTTTCACTTTTTATAAAGACTATATTAAGAAAATTTACAGCGAAAATTTACAGTATTATTGGATTTATATGGAATTTATGGAGTTATACTCAAAGTAAAGCTTTTTTCACATTAAAATGATACAAAAACTCCGCTGCCCCAATACGGAACAGCAGAGTTTTGTATAGGCACTGCTTCTTACCGTACAAATTGTACTGCTATATCTTCAAGCTCTATTATGATAGAAAAACATCTTTGTGTTTATGTTATTTCGGATTCCAGAAGCTCCGGCGTTATCTCGGGTGGAATCGGGCAATGATACGGATGATTCCCCGTCTTCTCCTTTAGCTGTTTACATGCGGTTTCGATTATTTCAGGGTTATTGCAAACATCAATAGCCGTTGCTGCGATAATCTGACCTGCATACAACATTCCTTTGTGGGCAAAATCACTCTTGCCGCAGGAGACAGCCTGCCAGCTGTGGGCGGCAGTTCCTACCGGCCATGTGCCTATTCCGCATTGAGAAACCGGACATACCCAGCTCACATCTCCGACATCTGATGAGCCCGGAATGGGAATATTTCCTGTTTTGTTCCACTGCTTGGGTTTTAAGTCAAATGTATTTTCAGAAATCCGGTCGGCGGACACCTGCGTTTTGACGATCTCACGTGCAAACGCAATATCTTCTGCACGCTCAACAGGGTTTGGAATTTCGCACATATTTTTGTACATAATCTCATCCAACGCAGGAATCAGCACTGTATTGCTGGTTCCTTTCAGGAATTTGATTTCAACCTGAGTATCTGTCATCATAGCTGCGCCTTTTGCTATATTGTTGACACGCTCATACAGTTCAGAGAGTTCAGGCGCAAACGGCGCCCTGATCTGATACAATACGGACGCATGAGACTGAACGATATTGGGCGAAATCCCTCCGGCATCCGTAATGGCATAATGAATCCTTGCGGACGATGGAATATGTTCTCTAAGGAATTGAACTCCGATGTTCATCAACTCAAGTGCGTCAAGCGCGCTTCTTCCCGCTTCCGGCGCCGCAGCCGCATGAGACGCTTTACCGGTAAAAGTATAACGGACAGAAACATTCGCCAAAACAGGTCCGGGAGGCATCATATTGCAATTGTGCGGATGCCAGCAGAAAGCAACATCCAGCTTATCAAAGCAACCCTCCCGAGCCATAAAGGTTTTTCCGCTGCCCCCCTCTTCGGCAGGACAACCGAAAAACACCACAGTTCCGCTCTTTCCTTCTGTTTCCAGATAATGCTTCAAGCCAATAGCACCCATAAGCGAACCGACGCCAAGCAGATTATGACCGCAGCCATGTCCGTTTCCGTCACTTACCAAGGGTTCCTTAACGCAAACACCCGCCTTCTGACTCATACCCGGAAGCGCATCATACTCTCCGAGAAAGCCAATCATGGGCTTTCCGCATCCCCACTCGGCACGAAATCCTGTCTTCAGTCCTGCCATTCCAACGGTTATCGTAAAACCTTCATCCTTCAGAAAAGCAGCGTAATCCTGTACAGATTGCTTCTCTCTGAACCGAATCTCCGCATTTTCCCAGATTTTGTCGCTGAGCGTATAGAAGTCTGCCGCTCTTTCTTCCAGGTACTGAATTACCGTCAACTTATTCATTTTTATATCTCCTCTCATTAATTTATTCATCGGTTGTTGTAAGTTGCTATTACGTTTACTCTGCATTGTTCCTGCAATATCAACTCTTACGGGGTGAACTTTGCTTTTGGCTGAAAATTGTAAAATTATTGTATATTATAACATATTATTGACTTTTCATAAAGACTATATTTAGAAAACACTAGAGTTTTATGGGAGCTATTCGGTCATTTTCTGTTATTTCACGTTTTACTCTACACGGATTACCGTAAGCGATAACTCCCGAGGGTATGTCACGTGTTACAACACTGCCGGCGCCGATTACAGAGCCTTTGCCGATTGTTACTCCACCGATTATTGTTACATTTGCGCCAATCCACACATCGTCCTCAATTATTATGGGTGCGGAAGTGCCGATTGCTTCTGCCCTCTGCTCAGGAAGTATTGCGTGACCTGCACAGGAAAGACAGACTCCCGGAGCAATAAACACGTTTTTGCCGATATGAATGGGAGAAGTATCAAGAAATACACAGTTGTAGTTAATAAATGCAAATCCGTGAAGGTGAATATTGAAGCCGTAATCGCATCTGAAGGACGGCTCAATGATTGCGTTGTCGTTGCTTGTGCCGAAAAGATTTGAAAGTATTTCTCTGCGTTTTTCTGTTTCATCGGGAGCAGTGTGGTTATACTCAAAGCAAAGCTTTTTTGACGTAATCTGATATTCATTAGGCATATCAAGGTCGCAGGAGGCGTAGGGTTTGTTTAGTTTCATTAATTCAAGATAATCCATAGTAATTCCTTTCTTTGCGTTTTGCCGCAGATATGACAATAACCGACACCGTAAGGCATCGGTTATTTATACAAGCGGAAACTAAACAAGAAGTCACCTATCCTATTTACTTCACATAAAAAGCAAAAATACTCAAGTATAATTTCCGTTTGCAGATGATTTTTAAGAAGATATTTTATATTCTGCATTCAAATATATGCTACATATGAAATATTATCCCGAATTGTGTAATTTGTCAATGCTTTTGCTTGTTTTTTGTAAACAGAATTATATAATTTGTCCGTTACGGATTATTCACCCATACTCTCTTTTAAAATCATGACAATTTCATCGTGATTAAGCACCTTGTAGCCGCCGTCCATTATAAAACTTCCCTTTGCAATTCCGTCAATCATATCATCTGTTACGCCTAAATCCCTGATATTCATAACAAGACCGATTTCTTCCATCCACCTTTCCATACGTGAAAGTCCTTCAAGTGCGATTTCTTCGTCGGTTTTGCCGTCGGGAGATACTTTCCATACGTTTACAGCATAGCGTTTAAACTTTGCAAGTCCGTAAGGCATAATAAATTTGTAGTAAGGAATTGAAACAGCCGCCAAAGTCATTCCGTGAGTAGCGTCGGTGTATGCGCCTACAGACTGACCGAGCATATGCACCATCCAGTCGGTGGATTTGCCGCAGGCTACAAGAGTGTTAAGCGCCCATGTTGCAATCCACATAATGTTACTGCGAGCTTCGTAATCGGTGGGATTTTCAATTGCGATTCTTGAAGAATGGATGAGAGATTTTAACAAACCCTCCATAATGTAGTCCGAAGTGTTGTCGTCCTCGCCCGAAAAATACTGCTCAAGGATATGCGACATTATATCATAAAAACCTGCTACCATCTGATATTTCGGCAATGTATACGTGAATGTGGGATTGAGAATTGAAAACTTCGGGAAAACATTGTCGCCGAACACGTGACCGATTTTGAGCTTCTGCTCGTGATTTGTTATAACCGAGCCGCCGTTCATTTCACTGCCTGTTCCTACCATTGTGAGAACACAGCCGACGGGGATAATCTCGTTATCAACGTCTTCCATTCTAAGATAATATTTGTCCCACGGGTCTTCGGTGCAATGAACCGACACAGAAACCGCCTTTGCATAATCGCAGACGCTTCCACCGCCCACGGCAAGGATAAAATCAGCTTTATCCTCTCTTGCCTTTTTACATCCGTCAACGAGCTTTTCGGAAGTCGGATTCGGCATAACACCGCCGTCTTCTATGATAACTTTTCCGCACTCCTTTAGAATTTTAACAACCTTATCATAGATTCCGTTTTTCTTGATTGAACCTCCGCCGTAGCAGAAAAGTACGTTTTTGCCGTAATTTTTAAGCTCTGAAGCGAGATTATCAAGAGCGTTCTCCCCGAAATAAAGCTTTGTGGGATTTGAAAAAATGAAATTTCCTAACATAACATTTCCTCCTTGAATTAATATTTAGTTTGTGTATAATATATTATAAAAGTTAAAGTAAGCTTTAAGTCAATACTTTTTTGCATAATATAAATTTTTTTGGAGGGATTATTTATGACATACACAATCGGAGAGATGGCAAAATTGCTTGATGTTGCACCGTCTACCCTGCGTTATTACGATAAAGAAGGATTATTGCCGTTTATGGAACGAACAGAAAGCGGTATACGAATATTCAAGGACAGCGACTACGAAATTTTAAAAATCATTCACTGTCTTAAGGCAACGGGAATGCAGATTAAAGATATTAAGGAGTTCATCAATCTTGTATTACAAGGTGACGAAAGCATTGACGAAAGGCTTGAGCTTTTTAAAAAGAGGAAAGCCGAATTAGAAAAACAAATGGCAGACTTGCAGGAAACAATGGATACCGTAAACTTTAAGTGCTGGTACTACGAAACGGCAAAGAAAGCAGGCACAACTGCTGTTCCCGACAATATGAGTGACGATGAGCTGCCTGAAGATATGAGAAGAATACGAGCAAGGCTCAGAAATTAGTTGGACTTTTTATATAATTTAAACGCATAAATCAATAAAATTAAAAAAACATAAAAATCTTTAAAAAGGTATTGACAAAATCCACCTTAATAGATATAATATAAAGGCTGACGAAAACAGCTATAGCTGTTCATAACTGCGCCAATAGCTCAGCTGGATAGAGCAACTGCCTTCTAAGCAGTAGGTCAGGGGTTCGAGTCCCTTTTGGCGCGCCATATGGTGGGATTAGCGTAGTTGGTTAACGCGCCAGTTTGTGGCACTGGAGACCGACGGTTCGAATCCGTCATTCCACCCCATTTGACTCATTAGCTCAGTTGGCAGAGCACTTGACTTTTAATCAAGGTGTCCGGAGTTCGAATCTCCGATGGGTCACCAAAGCCGCTAAAGAGTTCCTTTGGCGGCTTTAATTCTATAAAAACACTTTGGGCCGTCGCCAAGCGGTAAGGCAACGGACTTTGACTCCGTCACCCGTGGGTTCGAATCCCGCCGGCCCAGCCAGACGAATGCCACGATGCGCAAATCGCGTATCGTGGCATTCGTCTTTTTTTAGTTAATTTCTCGCTTCAGATAAGACATTTTTTCATAAACTGTTGACAAAAATATAAACACCCTTTTGGGCGATTCTATTTTTTGAATTAGGAAGGATTCGAAAGAGCCTTATTAATGACTGTCGGATTTTTAAGCAAAAAAGAAGTCTTAAAAACGGCTTATCTAAACCATTTTTAAGACCTTAGGAATGGTGCGAGTGACGGGACTTGAACCCGTACGTCGTAAAACACACGCCCCTCAAACGTGCCTGTCTGCCTATTCCAGCACACTCGCAATTATTCTGTTGTTCGTTGATTTCTCAACTCAACGAGTGCTATTATATCATAGCTTTTTTGACTTGTCAATACCTATTTAGAAAAAATTGTAGTTTTTTTAATTTTTTTAAAATGTCGATGTTGCGTAAAATATAATTATTTTTGCAAATTGCTGTAAAAACCATTTTTTCCGTATTTCTGCGCTAATGCAAGGTTTCGATATTCCTGTTCAAATGTTACTTCCCTGATTAGTTTTATAAAATCAGGCAGCTTATATTGCTGATTTTCCGAAAGCAGTTCAATCTCAATTGTCGCCTTGTCATTCCAGAACGGATAAACGTCAAGCTCATAATAGGTGCTATTCCACACAATGCAGTATCTATCCTTTGAAATTATGCCTGTAATATACTCTTTTTTGCTCATATATTCGTTATATTCTTTTTCAGAAATATAATTTTCAATTTCAATGCGCTTTATGTCACTGATTTTGATTTTGACGGTTTTGATATATACGGCATTTTTCCCCTCACCACGTTTTCTTATTCTAAAATAACCCTCGTCGGGTGTTGTTAGATACGCCTGTGTTATAGGGATTTTACGGCAGGTTTTTATGTTATTCAGAAAATTAAGGTTGGGATAATCTATAAGAAATTTTCTTTCAATTTCAAAATGTTTAGGGATTCCGAGAAAAGATAAAATTTCGGTCATAAGGCGTTCAAGCTTTTTGTCAAATGAAGTTGAATTGTCAATTACACGAAGATGAGGCGTACCCGTCCATACAGACAGTATCTCTTCATCAAGCTTTTTAGCCTGCTCTATGCTTTCATTACGAGCCTTGTTGTTTGTCAGATTATAATAGCTTTCTGCACCGTCTGCAGCTGTTACAAGGTGAAAAACAGCGTCGTATGAATTACGGATTATATCCTCATTTGCACCGTTCAGCGAAGAATATCGGTCAAATTCCTCTTGAGTAACAAACGCCTTGTTATCAAGCAAGCCTCTGTCAAAGAGCATCACTACTCTGTCACAGGGCATCTTTTTGGCAAGCTCTGTCTTTTCATTTTCTTCAGCCAGTTCAAGCTCAAACAACAGCTTATGAAATTCATACCTTCCCATATTCTGCGGAGTCTTTCCGCTTAAAATAAGCTTTGTTGCTCGTTCTTCAATTGTAATTACCTCTATCCCCTGCTCCTTAAGCTTTTCCGATACATATGAAAGCGCAGTAGTTTTTCCCGAGCAAGGTCCTCCTGTGAGAACAATTTTAATTACTTCTGCCATAGCTAACCTCTTATATTTAATTCCTTACAAATATTATTAAATCTTTAAAACTCATTATAACTTTTTGAAATGTAATTTTAATTCTTCATTGCAATTATTTCTACTCTTTGCGGCAATATATGGTGCAATTTTCAATTTAAGGCTGAAATATAGCCGTTCAGCGTTGACAAAACACACATTAAAGTGCTAAAATAATGCTATACCTTTTAAGGGTTTTGTATATATTTCGAAAGGAAGTAATGTAAATGGAAAAGCAAAACATTGACTGGTCAAATCTCGGCTTTGGCTATATGCCGACAGGCGAAAGATTTGTATCAAACTACAAGGACGGCAAGTGGGATAACGGCGTTATGACCGAGGACGCTACCGTCACAATGAGTGAGTGTGCAGGTGTTTTGCAGTATGCCCAGACTTGTTTTGAGGGTATGAAAGCTTACACAACCTGCGACGGCAGAATTGTTGTGTTCCGTCCCGACCTCAACGCCCAGAGAATGGAAGACAGCTGCAAGCGTCTTGAGATGCCTGTGTTCCCGAAAGAAGATTTTGTTGAGGCTGTATGCAAGGTTGTCAAGGCAAATTCCGATTTTGTACCTCCTTACGGCACAGGCGCTACTCTTTATATTCGTCCCTATATGTTCGGCTCGGGTCCTGTTATCGGCGTTAAACCGTCGGACGAATATCAGTTCAGGATTTTCACAACTCCCGTTGGTCCTTACTTCAAGGGCGGTGCAAAGCCTATTACAATTAAGGTTTCAGATTTTGACAGAGCCGCTCCGCACGGAACAGGTCACATCAAGGCAGGTCTTAACTATGCAATGAGCCTTCATGCAATCGTTACTGCTCACGCAGAGGGCTTTGACGAGAATATGTACCTTGACGCCGCAACTCGCACTAAGGTTGAGGAAACAGGCGGTGCTAACTTCCTGTTTGTTACAAAGGACAACAAGATTGTCACTCCGAAGTCCGACAGTATTCTCCCCTCTATCACACGCCGTTCGCTTATGTACGTTGCAGAGCATTATCTCGGTCTTGAGGTTGAGCAGAGAGAGGTTTACTTTGACGAGGTTAAGGACTTTGCAGAATGCGGTCTTTGCGGTACTGCGGCAGTTATTTCTCCTGTCGGCAAGATTTATGACCACGGCAAGGAAATCTGCTTCCCGAGCGGTATGGAAGAAATGGGTCCCACTACCAAAAAGCTTTATGAAACACTTACCGGCATTCAGATGGGCAAGATTGAAGCTCCCGAAGGCTGGATTAAGGAAATTAAATAATATTTTATATTACATAATGCAACCGTATGCCTTTCGGCATACGGTTGTTTTGTTTAAATGCTAAATTGAAATATAAAAAACCGCCCCGTAACGGAGCGGTAAATTTTAAATTAGTCAGCTGAATAAGGAAGTAATGCAAGGTGACGTGCACGCTTGATTGCTACTGTAAGCTCACGCTGATGCTTTGCACATGTGCCTGTTACACGGCGGGGAAGAATCTTTCCTCTCTCTGACATATAACGGCGAAGACGTGCGATGTCTTTGTAGTCGATATGTTCAACCTTGTCAACGCAGAAGCCGCAAACCTTCTTGCGAGCCTTTCTGCCACGGTTCATAGGTCTGTCTGCCATAGTGAAGTTCTCCTTTCAATGAGAATTATTTAAACTAAAGTTGTAATTAAAACGGTAAGTCGTCGTCAAGGGGCATATCCTGAAAATCGGAATTTGCTCCGCTCTGATAAGAAGCAGGCTGCTGTGCAGGCGCTTCCTGCTGATATGACTGGTTGCCGTAGGACTGATTTCCATAGCTCTGGTTTGTTCCGTACGACTGGTTGTATCCGCCTGAATTGTCACGGCGTTCACCTGTGAAAGATACATTATCAGCGACAACTTCGACAACATAACGGTTAGTACCGTCCTTCGCCTGATAGGTGCGGCTTTGCAGCTGACCGTCAATTGCAATCATTGAACCCTTGCCGAAATAACGGCAAACAAATTCAGCCTGATTTCTCCAACATACAATATCAAAGAAATCTGCCTTGCGTTCCTCACCCTGCTTGACATAATTTCTGTCAACTGCAATTCTGAAGCTGGTAACGCTGACACCCGACGGTGTTGTCTTTAATTCAGGAGCAGAAACGAGTCTGCCCATTAAAATAACTCTGTTTAACATTTTGTAATCCTTTCGTAATTCGGGACAAGCCCTACAATGTGATTATTCGTCTTCCTTTTTGATGATGAGTGAACGCATTACGCCGTCTGTGATTTTGTAGATACGGTCAAGCTCTGCAGGGAACTCGGCTGTGCTTTCAAAATCAAAAAGTACGTAATAACCTTCACTTTCCTTGTTGATGAGGTAAGCAAGCTTTCTCTTGCCCCATTCGTCAACATTCTTTAAAGTGGCATGCTTTTCAATGAGAGCCTTGAACTTTTCAACGATAGCCTGAATGCCTTCTTCGCCCTTTTTCATTGAAATAATCATTACGGTTTCGTAATTTGCTGTTACTGCCATTCTATTGCACCTCCTTCTGGACATTATGGCGGCTTTTGCCGCAAGGATTTGTTGCACAAAGCAACAGTTTTATTATACCATAAAATGCAGGCTTGTCAACAATTTTTTCTTTTATGCTAAAAATTTTCCTGCGAAATATATTCGAAAAACTTATTTTTAAATTCTTTGTATTTTCTCTGAGAAATTTTTATATTAACTGTTTCATTATTATTCTTTTGCAGAACAATATTATCCTTTTCAAGCCTTTCAATGTTCTGAAGGCTGACTATGTAGCTGTAGTGCGGCTGTACAAAACAGTTATCAGGTAAAATTTCTTTCCACTGAGCAAGCGATCTGTCGCTGATTATTTCATCATTTTTGGTAACTACAAGAGTTTTCCTCTTATGAATAGTAATGTAGAGAATATCACGCATATAGATACGCTGTGCCGTTGAGCCGTCAGTCAGCAACACTCTTGTGTTTTCATTATAAAACCTGATTGCAGAGTCAAGACCGCTGAAAATTCTTTCTCTGTCAAGCGGTTTTGGAAGAAATCTGAACACTCGCAAGTCCATTGCGCTGTCAAGATAGCCCTGATGCGAGGTTATGATGAAAACTATTGTATTCGGGTTAATATCTAAAAGGTGCTTTGCGATTTCGAGTCCGCTGTGCTTTGGCATTTCAACATCAAGAAATGCCATGTCAAAAGACGCTTTTTCGGCAAGAACTTTTGTGCTGTCGGTTTCGGCAACTATTTCAGCACTTATATTGCGCTCGCTGAAATATTCGGAAACAATTTTTTTGATTGATTCAACTGCAAAAATTTCATCATCACAAATTAAAACACGCAATAATAACACCCTTAAAACACACAAAATATACTTAATAACTTTTCCTGACCGTACCGATAAACTCGGCAACCTTTTCCCTGCTTTTGCCCGTCTTTGTTTCGTTTTCTACTCCCGAGCTTACGTCAACTATGTCTGGATTTAAAATTTCAATCGCATCTGAAACATTACTGCAATCAAGTCCGCCTGCAAGCACAAAATGCTTGTTATCGTGAGGAATATTTTTAAGAATATCCCAATCAAACGTCTTTCCGCTTCCCGGTGAAGCAGCGTCAAAAACATAGCCGCAGACATTTTTATTTTCGGCATAAGCTTTAACTTTATCAATGTCGCTGACATTGAACGCCTTAAAAACAGGAATCGGCGAATTGTCAATAACAGAGCTTTCAACCTCGCCGTGCATCTGAATAAAATCAAAGCCGCATTTACCGATTTCACTGACCTGCTCTGCTGTCGGGCAAACGGTAACGGCAACGGTTTTTATTCTTTTGTCGAGTAAAGGCAATAAGCTGTAAGCAGTCTGTACGGAAATATTGCGTCTGCTCTTTGGGAAGAACATCACAAAGCCTGCGTATTCGGGCAGAAATTCATTAAGAATTTCAACGTCCTCACGACAGGTTATTCCGCAGATTTTTATTTTAGTCATATTATCACCACAAATTGACTTTAACGGAATAATTATAACATAATATTTTGCTCTGTTCAAGGAAACAGGTCAATATATTATCAATTTTACAAAATCAAAATATTTCTGCTAAATAAATTTATTTAGTTCTGCGTTATATTCATAGCCGATTGAGGAAAGCTTTGATTTTATTTCGTTTTCATCAACGGAGAGCGACTTTGAAAGCTCGTCCAGTGAAGGGTAATTATCACGAAGCTGTGTGTTTATGTAGGATAAAAGTATTGCAGGGTCAGTTGGGATTGGCATAGTTTTACATCCTTTCAAAATTTACATATAAATAGTATAGTGCGTTATATGAGAAAAGTCAAAATATTTTACAGTTGTACGAAAAAGAAAATATGTTATAATATGATAAACGGAGGTATGTGTTATGATAATTTTAGCTTCGGCTTCGCCACGCAGACAAGAGCTTTTGTCGCTTATCTGCGATGATTTTTCGGTAGAGCCTGCCGACATTGACGAAACAATTGAAAACGAAATTGAGCTTGAAAAAATGCCCGAATATCTCGCCGTAAAAAAGGCAAAGCATATTCAGGGCAATAAGCACTTTGACGATATTGTAATTGGCTGTGATACGGGCGTATTTCTTGACGGAATTATGCTCGGCAAGCCGAGCTCGGAAGATAACGCATACAAAATGCTGCGAAGTCTGTCAGGCAGAAAGCACAAGGTTATTACAGGTTGTGCCTTACTTTACAAGGACAAATGCATTTCATTTTCGCAGAAAACCGAGGTTGAATTTTTCGAGCTTACAGACAAGGAAATTGAAGATTACATTGCAACTGGAGAACCTATGGACAAGGCTGGCGCATACGGTATTCAGGGCAAAGGCACTGCGCTTGTCAAGGGAATTGTCGGTGATTTTTACAACGTTGTAGGATTGCCAGTCGCTATGCTTAATAAAAAGCTGAAAGAGATTATTTCCTGTTCAGAAAAATAATTTGACAAGACAAAAACGGACTGCAACAGAGTATCTGCGTGCAGTCCGTTGAATTTTGCAAATTACGTCAATTATACCTTCTGGCAAACAGCGTTAATTGACTCGGGAATATCATCTTCTGATGCAGAGATGAGAAGAACGATATTTGTTGAAGAAGTTTCGGAAAGCTCCTGAAGCTTCTTTGTGAAAGCCTCGAGCCCTTCGAGTGCGTCGGGGCAAATCTTGAATGTTGAATCAACGAGAATATCTGTAACGTCATAGTTACCTGCGCAGATACCGCTGATAAAGCCGTAAAGCATATCGTAACCCTCAACAAGATACTGCTCTGTGTCGATAAGTCTTGCCTTGTGAGTTACGTCGTAAGTAAGCTTTGAACCCTTTTCAATTACAACTACGTTGCCCGATGATGCGGCAACTGCCTCGTTTGCAAGGGCGATAAGCTTCTTTGTTTTTCCTGTTCCTTTTTTTCCGATAAGTAAAGTAACCATAATAAAATCCTCCGGTGTATTATACTTTAAAAAGAAATTATTTGAGTCTTGCTTCAAGAGCAGCCTTCTGGTCTTCATATCCGGGCTTGCCGAGCAGAGCAAACATATTCTTCTTGTAGCTTTCAACGCCGGGCTGATTGAACGGATTTACTCCGAGCATATATCCCGAAATAGCGCAAGCCTTTTCAAAGAAGTAAATGAGATAACCAAGCTCTGTTTCGTTCATCTCGGGTACGTTGAGAACAATGTTAGGAACTCCGCCGTCGTTGTGAGCGAGTACGGTACCCTCAAATGCCTTCTGATTGACAAAGCCCATTGTCTTGCCCGAAAGGAAGTTAAGACCGTCAACGTTTGTCGGCTCTGTACCAAGAGTAACTTCTTTTTTACATTTATCAAAGAGGACAACAGTTTCAAACATTGTACGTCTGCCGTCCTGAATGTACTGACCGAGTGAGTGAAGGTCGGTTGAGAAGATAACGCTTGCAGGGAAAATGCCCTTGTTATCCTTGCCCTCGCTCTCTGCAAAAAGCTGCTTGAACCACTCGGACATCATTGTGTAGGCAGGCTCGTAGGAAACCATAACCTCCATTACCTTGCCCTTGCGGTAGAGAATGTTGCGGATTGCCGCATACTTGTAGCAGTCGTTTGTCATTAAATCGTCGTTGTCAAGCTCTTTCTGTGCTGTAGCCGCACCCTGCATAAGTGCGTCAATATCTGCACCCGAAACAGCAATCGGCAAAAGACCAACGGCTGTAAGAACGGAGAAACGTCCGCCAACGTCATCGGGTACTACAAATGTTTCGTAGCCCTCTTCGTCCGCAAGAGCCTTGAGGGTGCCCTTTGCCTTGTCGGTTGTGCAATAGATACGCTCTCTTGCGCCGTCCTTGCCGTACTTTTTCTCGAGCATTTCACGGAATACTCTGAATGCAATTGCAGGCTCTGTTGTTGTGCCTGACTTTGAAATCATATTAACAGAAACGTCCTTGCCCTCGCAAAGCTCCATAATCTCTGCAAGTGCAGAAGAGCTGATGGAGTTACCGGTAAAGAAAATCTGCGGTGTATCCTTGCAGGTAAGGTTATAGTTCTGAGAATTTAAAAACTCAATTGCGGCACGAGCGCCGAGGTATGAACCGCCGATACCGATTACGATGAAAACATCGGTGTCCTTTTTAATCTTTTCAGCGGCAGCCTTGATTCTTGCAAACTCTTCCTTGTCGTAGTCTGTGGGAAGATTGAGCCAACCGAGAAAATCATTGCCGAGTCCCGATCCCTCGTGGAGGGTTTTGTGAGCAGCCTTTACTTCTGCTGCAACGCCGTCATACTCGTGTTCATTGATAAATCCTCTTAAATACTTGTCTGTTAGTTTAGTTGCCATTTATAATTCCTCCAAATTTCTTATTCGGAATAATAAAATATGTATTCTCCGATATAAGTACCTTTGTTGTTTTATTATACTATAATACAAGTATTTTTGCAAGGTCAATTTGTCAATTTTTATAATGAAATTAGAGAATTAAAAAGAACGCTGAATACCGAACCGAAAGATACTTCCTCTACATAGTCTGCGGCAGTAATATCGCACGTCTTTACCGTCTTACCGTCAATGCTGTAGGTGAGCGTTCCGAGCTTCTGATTTTCCTTTATCGGAGCTGTTACGCTTTCGGGCAAATCAATTGACGTTTTTATTTCAACATTTTTGCCATTATCTACAACGACCTTTGAAGAAGAATCACAGTTAAGCTTGACGGTTTTCTCCATTCCACCGTCAACCTTTAATTCAAGCGGCATATCGTCAGGTAGCTTTAATTCCTTGACAGAAATATTAGCAAAACCGTAATCAAGCAGTGCCGCTGCATCGGAAAATCTCTCTTTGCCTGTTTTACAGCCGAGAACGACTGCAACAAGCGACACATCTCCCCTTTTTGCCGAAGCAGACATACAACAGCCAGCATCATTTGTTGTGCCTGTTTTAAGTCCCGTTATGCCGTTGTAGGTTTTAAGAAGTTTGTTTGTGTTTACAATCTGGGTTTTTCCATCCCTTAAATTATCAATCCAGATTGACGTGTAATCGAAAACCTTTTCGTGCTTCATAAGCTCACGTGACATAATTGCTACATCGTATGCGGAAGTGACGTGTCCGTCCTCGTCAAGTCCGTTGCAGTTTTTGAAAACCGTATCATTCATTTTGAGCTCTTTTGCACGTTTATTCATATTCTCGACAAACGCATCCTCGCTGCCGCTTATGTGCTCTGCAAGTGCAACAGCCGCATCGTTTGCTGACGCTACAACTGTAGCTTTTATCATATCATCAGCGCTCATTGTTTCTCCCGTTTCAAGCCAGATGTCACTTCCACCCATTGAGGAAGCGTGTTCGGAGGCTGTAATTGTGTCATCAAGCGAGAGCTTGCCGTTGTCTATCGCTTCGAAAACGAGCAGTAAGGTCATAACCTTTGTAACGGATGCACAAGGGCGCCGGTCGTGTGAATTTTTCTCAAAAAGAATTTTACCTGTTGATGTTTCCATAAGCACAGCCGACGGTGCTGTTATGCTGTCGGCGGAAACTGCATTTACTCTTACGGGAAACACCACAGTAAGCATAAGCGCAAAGCAGAGCGTAGTTGAGATAATAACCTTCTTAAACATAAAAAACACCTCGTTCAATAATATGAACAAGGTGTTCTTTGTATGAATTATCCGATTACTTAAGGAAAGGAAGGCTGCGAACGATAGGAGCCTCAACAGATTTATTTGAGCATGTCTGAATAAAGCAGATAATCTGAACAACCAGAATAATAACAGAACATACTCCGCCTGCGATAGGAACTATACAAGTCCAGCAAAGAACAACTGAAAGAACACTGATTATCATTGCAGTTATTGAGAGCTTGAGTGACTGTTTGATGTGGAATGAAAGATAAGGCGATTTAGCAGAGCTTCTTGCAAGAAGTGCAATTACAACGCCGATAATTCCCATTATGTAGCAAAGAAGTGCAAAGAGCTTGTTTTCGTGTACATCCTGTACATCAAATTCAGCAGTGTGGTCATAAACATTTACGACAGGTGCTACCGGCTGAGTATAGGTCTGCTGTGTATTCTGATAAGCGTTCTGCTGTGGCTGGGGATTTACATTCTGGAACGAAGTACCGCAGTTTGTGCAGAACATAGCGTCATCAGGAAGCTGTGTGTTACATTTTGGACAAGTTTTCATTTTTTATAAACCTCCGATAAAATAATTATATGCCAGTAATAAATATATTACTTTGCATATTAAATAATGACTGATTTAGTCTATCAGGCATACTGCGTGGGCTGAAATCCCCTCGAGTCTGCCTGTAAATCCGAGCTTCTCTTCTGTTGTAGCTTTTACGCTGACAGCAGAAATGTCAATATTGCAAGCTGAAGCAATATTCTCTCTCATTGAATAGATATAATCCTTAAGCTTTGGTTTTTGCGCAATCAGGGTTGAGTCGATATTGACGATTTTATAGCCGTTATCGCTTAATACTCTGCAAACCTCTTTTAACAGGAGTATGCTGTCTGCGCCCTTAAAAGCTTCGTCAGTATCCGGAAAAAGCTTTCCTATGTCGCCGAGAGCGGCTGCTCCGAGAAGAGAATCCATAATTGCGTGAACGAGCACGTCAGCATCGGAATGACCGAGCAAGCCGAGTTCGAACGGAATTTCAACTCCGCCGAGGATAAGCTTTCTGTTTTCTGTTAATTTGTGAACGTCATATCCGTGACCGATTCGCATAGCTTTCACCCTAAAAAAAGATTGTTTATGCGGACACGGCACGCCGTGTCCCTACGAAATTACTAATAAAATCCGAACTGACCTATTAACCGATTTCAGACCTTGATTTTAAAATACTTTCGGCTATTACAATGTCAATTGGTGTGGTGAGCTTGATATTCTCAACACTGCCCTTTACAACCTCAACTTCACCGCCCATATTCTCAATGAGCGAGCAGTCGTCTGTAAAGTTTATCGCATTGTCGCCTGCATTTTCAAGTGCAAATCTGTACAGCTCACATTCAAATACCTGTGGAGTCTGAACGGCACGAAGCTGTGAACGCAAGGGAGTGCTTTCAATTTTGTTGAAACCGTCAACGATTTTGATTGTGTCGGTGACTGATGTTCCGAGAGTAGCCGCACCTGTTTCAAACGCCGCCTCGACTACACGCTGAATTTCTTCAACGGTAATAAGCGGTCGTGCACCGTCGTGAATTGCATAGTATTTTGCCTTTTCACTTGCCGCTTCAACGCCGTTGCGTACGCTCTCTGCACGTGACGCACCGCCGAGCACAAGACTGCTGACCTTTGAAAAGCCGTTTTCATCAACTATAGACTGAATTCTCTGTTTGTCCTGTTCACGGCAGACAACAATAATTTCCTTTATCAGATAGCAATTCTGGAAAGCCTTCAGAGTGTATTCAATTGCAGGGCGTGACAAAAGCGGAATGAACTGCTTGCTGTCGGCAATGCCCATTCTCACCGAGCCGCCTGCCGCTACAATTATAGCCGATACGTAAGCTGACATAATGTACCCTCCGTAAAATCTGATTAAACTTTTTCAAAAGCCTGCTTTAAATCGTCGATTAAATCATCTACATTTTCAAGACCGACCGAAAGACGGATAAGGTCGGGTGCAACGCCTGCTTCAAGGAGCTGTTCTTCGGTCATCTGACGGTGAGTGTGGCTTGCAGGATGGAGCAGACAGGTTTTTGCGTCTGCTACGTGAGTTGCAATTGCTGCGAGCTTTAAGCTGTCCATAAATCTGATTGACTGCTCTCTGCCGCCCTTTAAGCCGAAAGCGAGAACGCCGCACGAGCCGTTCGGAAGATACTTCTGTGCAAGATCGTAATACTTGTCACCCTCAAGGTTGGGATAATCTACCCAGGCAACCTTGTCGTTTGATTTGAGGAACTTTGCGATTGCAAGTGCATTTTCGCAGTGGCGCTGCATTCTTACGTGGAGTGACTCAAGTCCGTTCATAAGGTAAAATGCATTCTGCGGTGACTGGATTGAGCCGAGGTCACGCATAAGCTGTGAAGTTGCTTTTGTTATGTAGCCGAGTTTACCGAACTTTTCGGCGTAAACAATGCCGTGATATGAGTCGTCGGGAGTTGTAAGTCCCGGGTACTTGTCAGCGTGTGCCAACCAGTCAAAGTTGCCGCTGTCAACAATTGCGCCGCCGACTCCTACTGCGTGACCATCCATATATTTTGTGGTGGAGTGAGTTACAATATCTGCTCCCCACTTGATAGGCTGACAGTTAATCGGAGTTGCAAAGGTGTTGTCGACAATAAGCGGAACGCCGTGAGAATGTGCAAGACGAGCGAACTTTTCAATGTCAAGCACAGAAACGGTCGGGTTTGTTATTGTTTCGCCGAAAACGGCTCTTGTGTTGGGCTTGAAAGCTTTTGCAAGCTCTTCTTCGGGAAGATTCTGGTCAACAAATGTGCACTCAATTCCCATCTTCTTCATTGTAACGCCGAGCAGATTGAATGTACCGCCGTAAATTGACGAGGACGCAACAATGTGACTGCCAGCTTCGCAGATGTTGAACAGTGCAAAGAAGTTAGCCGCCTGTCCGCTTGATGTAAGCATTCCTGCAACGCCGCCCTCTAAATCGGCTATTTTTGCGGCTACAGCGTCATTTGTGGGATTCTGAAGTCTTGTGTAAAAATAACCGTTTGCTTCAAGGTCAAAAAGCTTTCCCATTTCATCGCTGGTGTCATATTTGAAAGTTGTGCTCTGATAAACAGGAATCTGTCTTGGCTCTCCGTTTTTTGGTTCGTAGCCTGAGTGCAGGCATTTTGTTTCAATTTTCATAATATACTAACTCCATTATTTAAAATCAAATTTATATTCTTATGAGAAAAGACCTTTAATGAAACCTGTTATAAAGTCCGTTCCGTAAATTACAAGCGCAAAAATAAGGATAAGAAGTATTGCGGAAATTACACGCACTGTTGTGCGATTTGTTCCGCTCATTTCTTCAAATTCTTCTGTGGCGGTTTTTGTATCTGAATTTTCGGGAACACCGTCATCTTCAAGGATTTCCTCTTCGCCGTCCTTTATTGCGCCGATTCCGACACAAACGTCATATGCTTTTTCATAAGCAGAATAAGGTACTATAATATCCCTGTATGACATATCATAGCCTGTTACTGCCTCAGCAGAAGATGTGTATTTCTGCACAATACTGTCGCAGGGAATTCCGCTGTCCTCAAGAGCAGTTTTTACACGCTGAAGTTCAAAACCGCCTGCTGACATTATGTATACAGGTGTGTTTTCATCGGTAATTTCATAAAGAGGCTTTTTGCAGGCAGTGCATAATTTCTCGCTGTCATTGTGCAGGTGTTTGCATTTTTTACAATATTTCATATTAAAGCCTTTCAATAAACAAATTTATACAATAATATATTATCATAAAATCTTAACAGTATCAATACCCGATAATAATTTTTTACTTAATAATACACACAAAATGCTCCCCCGAAAATCGGAGGAGCTTAATTGTTAAAATATTAAACGGGGTGAACCATATTTTCTTTGTCGAGCTTATCGCCGTTGATGCCTGCCTTGGCATTTCTTCTCTTTTCGAAGAAGTCAAGAGCAACCTTCGGGAACTGTGCATATGAAAGCACGTCCTCGGGCTGTTCCATCCACTCGGAGATTTCACTTCTGAGCTTATCAAGCTCGGGCTCGAGTAAATCGGCAGGACGGCAGTTGATAACCTTTTTGTCACCGATAATCTTTTTCTGGAATTCGGGGTCAATAGGCATTGGAGTTGTGCCGTATTCGCCTGCTACAAGACCCTTAAACTCGTTGGTGCACATCTTGTAGCGTTCGCCTGTTATTACGTTAAATACAGCCTGTGTGCCGACAATCTGTGATGTGGGAGTTACAAGAGGCGGATAACCCGAATCTTCTCTTACTCTCGGAACTTCCTCAAGCACTTTGTCGAGGTCGTCCTCTCTGCCTGCCTGCTTAAGCTGTGAAAGAAGGTTTGAAAGCATACCGCCGGGAACCTGATAGATAAGAGCTTTTGCATCTGTTGCAAGCATCTTGGGGTCGAGAAGTCCCGATTCAATGTATTTCTCACGAAGAGTCATAAAGTAAGCACGGATTTCTGCAAGTGCTTTAATATCAAGTCCTGTATCAAATTCAGTGCCCTGTAAAGCGGCAACCATAGACTCTGTGGGAGCATGCGATGTACCGAGTGCGAGCGGGCTGATTGCGGTGTCGATACCGTCAGCACCTGCTTCAACGCCCTTTAAAAGACACATTGATGCAAGACCTGATGTATAGTGAGTATGGAGCTGTAAGGGCATTTCGGGAAGTGCTGCCTTGATAGCCTTTACAAGACTTTCAGTCTTGGACGGTGTAAGAAGAGCCGCCATATCCTTGATGCAGATTGAGTCAGCGCCTGCGTCAGCAATTCTCTTTGCGTACTCAACATAGTACTCGTCAGTGAAAACAGGACCTGTTGTATAGCTGATTGCAACCTGTGCGTGGCCGCCCTCTTTTTTAGCCGCCTTGATAGCTGTCTGTAAATTCTTAATATCGTTGAGAGCGTCAAAAATACGGATAATGTCAATACCGTTTGCAATCGAACGCTGAACAAGGTATTCAACGCAGTCATCGGCATAGTGACGGTAACCGAGCATATTCTGACCTCTGAAAAGCATCTGGAGCTTTGTGTTGGGACAATGATCCTTGATTGTACGAAGTCTTTCCCACGGGTCTTCATTCAGGAAACGAAGGCAAGCGTCATATGTTGCTCCGCCCCAACATTCAAGTGAATAATAACCGATTTTGTCAAGCTTATCAAGAATGGGGAGCATTTCCTCCGTTGTCATTCTTGTAGCTATAAGTGACTGGTGAGCGTCACGCAGGGCAGTTTCGGTGATTCTGATTTTCTTTGCCATTTTGGACATCCCTTTCGTCAGTTATTAATTAGTTAAGAGTTACTAAAACCTTACCTGAGTCAACAGACTCGCCCTTTGCAACATCAATAGTTGCGACAGTGCCGTCCTGGGGAGCCTTTACGGGAGTTTCCATCTTCATAGCTTCAATAAATACGAGGTCGTCGCCTGCCTTGACAGCCTGACCTGCTGAAACTACTACGTTTACAACAGTACCGGGCATAGGAGCTTTAACGACAATGGAGCCTGCTGCACCGGCAGGAGCTGCGGGCTTTGTCGCAGGAGCAGGAGCTGCAACAGGAGCGGGTGCTGCTGCAGGAGCGGAAGATGAGCCGAGTTCTTCAACCTGAACGTCATATGCTGTGCCGTTTACTGTGATTCTTAAATTCTTCATTTTAATTTCCCCTTTATTTTAACAAGTTTGTTGTTTATAATTAACGCTTCAGTAATAATATCTTGCCGATTATATCAGGAACGACACAGGAGTCGTTCCCTACAATTAAGTTGAAAATCAATTAAATTGTTGAATGTTTCTTTGAAAGAGTGGGAACACGCTTGCCTGAAAGCATATCGAGTGCGGAAATAAGAGTCTGACGGAGCTGTCCTTCTTCAACGATTCCGTCAACGTAGCCGTTCTGTGCGGCATTGAATGCCGAGAGATTTTCTTCTGCAAACTTTTCTGCTGCTGCACTTTGCTGTTCAACGGGAACCTTCATTGCTTCGGGAGCCATAATAAATGCCGCCGCCTCAACATTGACAGGTGAAATTACAGCCTCGGGAAGTGCGTAAACAACGTCTGCGTTTGCGCCTGTGCCGGCAAGTGCGATATAAGCCGAGCCGATAGCCTTGCCTGTTACAACTGAAATCTTGACTGTTGTAGCCTCTGCATAAGCCGAAGCCGCCTTTGCGGCACACTTGATTGACTCAAATCCCGAGCAGTTGACAAATGAAATTACGGGAAGTGAGAAAGCGTCGCAGAAACGTACAAACTTTGCAACCTTTGTAGTTGACTTGCAGTCGAGCATACCGCCCTTTGTTGCAACGATACCTACAACCTGTCCGCCGAGACGTGCAAGACGAACATTTGCATTTTTACCGTAATTGTTATAAAGCTTAACCTTGCTGTTGCCGTCGATTGTTCTGCTTACGATACAACCACAACCGTCCTCGGCAGGAGCTTCTTCAAATGACTGGGGAGCCATATTGAGGTTATTGGAAGGAAGATAGAGCATAAGTTCTTTAGCCATTGCAATTGCTTCCTGAGTATCCTTTGCAGTCATAGCGGCAATACCGTTTTCGGCATTGTATTCTGCACTTGAATTCTCGCCTGTTACAGAAAGTGAAAGCTGTGCCTTTTCACTCATAATAACAATGTCTGCGCTTACAGCATTAAGAGCTGATGTTCCGAGGCAAGTACCTAAAACTACGGAAATCTGCGGAACTACGCCCGAAAGAGCAGCCGCACTGTTAAGAACCTCACCACAACCTGCAAGAAGCTCTGTGCCCTGTGAAAGTCTGCCGCCGATGCTGTCGTAAAAACCGACAACGGGAGCACCTGTTTTAAGTGCGAGGTCATAAAGCTTTTTAAGCTTTGCTGCCTGCGCCTTGCTCATTGCGCCGCCGCAGATGTCGCTGTTCTGTGCAAAGGCATAAACAGGCATACCATCAACTGTTCCGAAGCCTGCAACAACCTCGGCAAAGCCTTCGCCTGATTTTGCAAACGCATCAATTTCACAAAAGCTTTCAGCGTCAAAAAAATCCGTAATTGTCTTGTAAGCGGAAGTTGAAGCAATTTCTGCCTTTGCCTGATTGATTTTTTCAATACTCATCTTAACATCCTCCAATACTATGTATTGAATACACGGTAACAGAATACCGCATACTAATTTTTCATTTTACATTATATCCTATCTTGAATAAAAGTACAAGAAAAAAGCTATGCATTTTTTCAACTTTGAACAGTTTATATATTTATTATAAGAAATAATAAAATATATTGTAAAATTGTAAGGTCAAATTTTCATTGAAATCTAAAGAATTTTTCTGAAAAGAAAATAAATGTAAACGTTAAATCGGTTTTCCGTTTACAATCGGGCTTGCAAGGAGCTTTTTAACCTCAATTTCCGTAAGGTCACGCCAGTCTCCCTGCTTGAGCATACCCATTTTTACACATCCGATTTGTGTGCGTTTCAGTCTTGCAACCTCAAGCCCAACTGCGTCGCACATTCTTCGGATTTCACGGTTCTTGCCCTCGTGAAGCATCATTTCAAGAACTACTCTTCCCTGCTCCTTGTGCAGAACGTGAACTCTTGCAGGAGCAGTCTTTTTGCCGTCAAGCTCAACGCCTGTTTCAAGCTTTATAAGCTGTTCCTCGTCAATTGACGGTCGCACCGTTACACGGTAGATTTTATACACACCGTTTTTCGGGTGCATAACCTTGTTTGCAAAGTCGCCGTCGTTTGTCAGCACAAGCATACCCTCGGAGTCTTTGTCGAGTCTGCCGATTGGATAAACCCTCTCGCCCACGTCCTTGACAAGCTCGGCTACGCATTTTCTGCCACGGTCATCGCTCATTGTGGTTATAAAGCCTCTGGGCTTATTGAGCATAATATAGCGGTAGTGCGCTTTGGGCATAACGAGTCTTTTTCCTTTTACAAAGACCTTATCGGCGGCTGTTACCTTGTCGCCGAGAATTGCGGTTTTACCGTTTATCTTAACGTGACCGCCCAGAATCAGCTCCTCTGCTTTTCTTCTTGAAGCAACACCGCATTGTGATATGAACTTTTGAAGTCTTATGGGTTCGTTTTTAGCCATATGTAAACAAATCCTTTATCATTGTAAAAATATTTTTATTTTCCTTTTTAGAATTAACGCTGTCAACAGCGACTAATTTGTTTTCTTCAATCATTTTGCCGTTTATTGTATATTCAATCCTGCCGACATTGTCGCCCTGCTTTACAGGTGAATATAGAAAGCTGTCAAGGTAAATCTTTCTTTCAATTTTATCCTTGTCATCAGATGAAACAACGATTGAAACAGGCTTTTCGCCGGTTACGGTAATACTATCGCTTTCCCCTCCCACACAGGAAACATCGGCAAAAAACGAAGTATCGTCAGAAGTATAACACGAATATTGTTCAAAGCCGTAGTTATAGAGCGAAATGTGGTCGTTCCAGTCGTTTCTATCATTAAGCGTAACGCAGATAAGCGTTAAGCCGTCCTTTTTTGCCGCAGAAACAAGACATCTGCCTGCCGACATTGTGTAGCCCGTCTTGCCGCCTATGCAGTATTCATACAAGGAAAGCAAGCGGTTGTGGTTAGAATAGGTTGTTTTCTTTGAGCTAGGCTCAATAAATTCAACGGTTGCGCTCTTTTGAGAGGTGAGCTTTGCAAAATCCTCATTCTCAAGTGCATAGGACATAAGCAGAGCCATATCGTAAGCTGTTGAGTAGTGGTTATCGTCATCAAGTCCGCTCGGCGTTACAAAGTGGGTGTTCTTCATTCCGATTTGCTTTGCTCTCTTATTCATTTTATCGGCAAATTTTTCGGTACTCCCCGAAATTGTCAGAGCTGCGGAGTTTGCCGCATCATTGCCCGACGCCATCATCATTCCTGCCGCAAGGTCTTTCAGCGTTACCACTTCACCGACCTTTAGGTACATTGAACTGCCCTCGGCAATCATCTTTTCGCTGAATTTTACTTTTTTGTTTCTTGACGAAGCCTCCTCAAGTGCAAGCAAGGAAGTCATAATCTTTGTTGTGCTGGCAGGCTTCATCTTTTTATTTTCATCTTTTGAGCTGATAATTTGTCCGTTATCGGCGCAGTAAAGCACATAAGCTTCAGCTGAAACCTTAATCTTTGCATTCTTTTCCGCCTTGACAGGAATTGAATATGCAAACACAAAAAGCACCGACAAAACCGCCGAAACTATCCTTTTCATAAGCACACCTCCTGTATATTTTTATGCCGAAAGAGGTTGTGTTATTACATTATGAATCAGAGGTCGGTATCATCCATTGTGATTTCGGAAAAATCATCATCGGCTTTTGAAGACTTTTTCTTATCGTCCTTTTTGAAAATCTCCTTTACCTTGTCGATGACCTCGGGAATCATTCCGACAAGACGGTCGGGTGTGCCCTCAAACTTATCAACAGGAATCAGCTTTACATCGCCCTTGTAGACGGTGAGAAATGCAACAGGCTGAATTGTCACGCCTGCGCCGCTGCCGCCGCCGAAGCAATCTTTATTCTCCTTCTTTGTAGGGAGGTCGGAGCCTCCCGAAGCAAAGCCGTAGCTTACCTTTGAAACGGGAATGATTAATGTGCCGTCGGGTGAAGTAATAGGCTCTCCAACGATTGTGTTGACATCAATCATTTCCTTGATTTTATTCATTGTTGTGTCCATAAGGTTTCCAATCGGATGTTCCATAATCATTCTCCTTAATTTTTCAAATCTATTAAAAGTTTTAGTCCTTTAAATCCGTGTTTGATTACGAGTGCTAAAAGCCAGAGTATTTTTATTTTGGCTTCAAGCTCCATATTTACCGCAGATTTTGCTTTTTCTTCAAAATCCGGTGAAATGTCAACGCCGTATTTTTTACACTTTACGGCACCGACAATTATTCCGAAAGCAGGATAAACAGCCGAACAGCAGTAGCCGTATTTTACTGCGGTATCTGCGGCGTCACTTCCTGCAATGCTTATACTTAGCAAAAGCTTTTTAACTATTATGTGCCTGAAAAAGTCTTTTAATGCACCGACTGCAAGGTCTGCAATCTTTTTTATCAAATCAAAAAGCCACGAAATGCCCTTTTCTTTAATAAGGCTTTCCTTTTTCTTATCTTCACTTTTTTGTTCCTCGTCAGCTTTTTTCGGTTTCTTCTTTTTTTTCTTTTTCTTCGGCTTTGGCGGATAAAGTGAAAATTTTACAAAGCCGATTTTAAGAATACACCTGAAATCTTCATTATAGCTTGCTTTAAGCTTAACGGGAATCAAGAGAATAAGGAAAATTACAAGAAGGATTCCGAGCAAAATATACAACCAAAGCAAGGGCAATCCTCCTTTATAAAATTGATAATTTAAAATGGAAAATTGAAAATTATGTTTACTTTTTATCGTCAACAGAATTTTCAGCGGTACTTTCTTCCTCGGGTTTATCTGTTTCTTCGTTTTCGGTTTCGGGGAGCGGAGGTAATTCTTCAAGAGAATTAATATTGAAACACCTCAAGAAGTTCTCCGTTGTGCCGTAAAGCAAAGGTCGTCCGGGGAGCTCAAGTCTGCCCTTTTCCTCGACAAGCCCCTTTGCGGTAAGGCTTCCGATTACGCCGCTGCAATCAACGCCCCTGACCTGCTCAACAAAAGCCTTTGTTACGGGCTGATTGTAGGCAACAACTGCAAGCACTTCAAGAGCCGCCTGTGAAAGCGGAGTATTTCTTCTTAAATCCATTACTGTGCGTATCTGCGGTGCGTACTCCTTGCAAGACACCATCTGATATGCATCGTCAAGCTTTATTATGGTTATTCCCCTGATTGCGCTGTTGTAATCATCAATCAGTGCAGAAATGTGCTCTTCAGCCTGACTTTCGGTAATTTCAAGTGCCTGTGCTATTCGTTTTGTTTCAACCGACGAGCCGTTTGCAAATAAAATCGCCTCAATTGCGGCTTTAATATTCAAATCAGCCATTACTGCACCTCCTTTTTGTTTTCAATCATATGAACAACGGCGTTTTCGCCTGTACCCTCAATTCTGATTCGCTTGCCCTTGACAAGCTCAAGCGTTGCAAGAAAAGTTGCGACAAGGTCGCTCTTTCCCTCGCACACCTCAAAAATCTCGTGATATTCAAGGCGTTTTCCGTGCCACAGTCTGCGCATCAGGTGAATTATCTTGCTGTTTACCGATACAATTTTATGTGATACAATTCCCGAAAAAGCCTTTTCAGACGGAGGAAGCTTGCGCTTTCCCCTGCCGACTGCGCTGACATATGCTTTTGCAATATCCTCGCTCGGGTGGATTCTGTTGTAGGTAAGGTCAAACTCTACGGGAGAAGCCTCTCTGAAATAAGTATCAAAGTCATAAATTCCGCCTAGCTTTTCTGCCATTTCACGGCAGACAGCGTATTCAAGAAGTTGTCCCGTAAGCTCCTTTTTAAGTTCCTGCGCCTCTTCCTCATACTTTGGCAATAGCATAACCGACTTGATATAGACAAGGCGTGAAGCCATTGTCAGGAACTCGGACGCAATATCCATCCGGTCTTCCTGCATACGGTTAATCTGCTCCATATACTGCTCTAACAGCTCGGAAATCTGAATATCGTAAATATCTATTTTATTTTTTGAAATCAAAGTAAGTAACAGGTCAAGCGGCCCTTCAAATACGGGCAGCTTATATTGCAGCTGCGTTTCCATATGCCGCCCTCCTTAATCAGTGAATGAAAAGTTTGAACGGCAATGAAGAGAGCCATGTTAAACCATCAAAAATTCCGTTTGTTGCCCAGTTGAGCACAGGAGAAAGCACTCCGAGATAGATAAGCACAAAAATTGCTAAAAAGAAAACCTGTTGGTATCTGTAGAAGAAGTTTACAGCGCTGTCGGGCAGAAACAGGAAAAGCACCTTTGAACCGTCAAGCGGAGGAATCGGAATAAGGTTGAACACCGCAAGTCCGATATTGCACGAAATGTAGAAGCTTAAGAATGTCCTTACAAAGCCGCCAATGTCGGTAATTAAAAATCCGAATGCCAGATAGAACAGTGCATTATAAATAAGAAGTCCTGCAAAAGCCGCTACAAGGTTTGCAATCGGTCCCATAATTGCAGTTACAGCCATACCGAGCTTTGGATTTTTAAAATTTCTCGGGTCGACAGGAACGGGCTTTGCCCAGCCGAAGCCGAACAAAAGCAGGCACAATGCGCCCATAGGGTCAATGTGACTTAAAGGATTGAGCGAAAGTCTGCCCCTGTACTTTATAGCCTTATCACCGAGCAGTGAAGCCGTAAAAGCGTGAGCCCACTCGTGAAACGGCAGAATAAGAAAGACAATCAGCAGAACTGCAAGTATTTCCGCTACAATTGAAGCAAAATCAAAATTACCTCTTAAAAGCTGAAAAAGCATAAAATTCCTCCGAAATGATTGTTTCGATATGAGCGACAAGGACGTCGCTCACTATAGTCATCAAAAATAAATATACTTAAACTATATTATATATCAAACTGTTGCAAAAAACAAGTTAAGAAATTTTGAAAAAACACTTGCAATTTCTTTGATTTTCTGTTATTATAACAAAGTTAGAAAAATTATTTGCAATTTTAAGGAGGTGCAGACGCATGGCAAAATGTGAATTCTGCGGTAAGGATGTAAAGTTCGGCATCAAGGTATCTCACTCTCACAGACGTTCCAACAGAACATGGAAGCCCAACGTACAGCGTGTTAAGGCTATTGTTGACGGTTCTCCGAAGCGTGTATATGCTTGCACCCGTTGCTTACGTTCAGGTAAGGTTACCAGAGCTAACTAATTACTGATTACTAAATGAAAACCGCTCCACTTGTGTGGGGCGGTATTTTTATGTACAGGTATTTATTATTTTATGATTTGTATAAAGAAATAAAAATTATACAAAAGCCTCCCGACTTAACTAACAGTCGGGAGGTTTTTTCGGGGTAATATAAAAAACAAATGAGTAATTTTTAAATTACAGTTTTAAGATAATCAAAAATTTCCTTTTCACTTGACATTGACATAACCTTTTCGGCTACTTCGTCAGCTTCTTGCTTTGTCCAAGTTGAAATTGTCTTTCTTACTTTAAGCACAGACGGTGCAGATACGCTGAATTCCGTCAGGCCAAAGGAAATTAAAAGCGGTATCATCATTCGGTTTGCCGCCGCTTCGCCGCACATTCCAACGGGTATTCCATTCTTAACTCCGCACTCGATTATATGCTTTATCAGGCGCAGAACGCTCGGCTGGAGTGCCGAATAAAGATATGATACGTCGCTGTTACCTCTGTCGCAAGACATTGTGTAGCCTGTGAGGTCGTTTGTGCCGATGCTGAAAAAGTCTGCTTCCTTTGCAAGCATATCGGCAATCACTGCGGCTGATGCAGTTTCCATCATCACACCGACCTGTATATTTTCGTTAAATTTGATTTCTTTTTCACGAAGCTCTGATTTAACCTCTTCAACAAGTGCTTTTCCCTCTCGCAGTTCATCAACCGTTGTGATTAGCGGGAACATTATTTTAATGTCGCCGAATGCACTTGCACGCAGAATTGCTCTGAGCTGGGTTTTGAAAAGGTCACGGTGTTTAAGGCAATATCTGATTGCACGGAAGCCCATAAACGGGTTTTCTTCCTTTGCAAGTCCGAGATACGGTAAATCCTTGTCACCGCCGATGTCAAGAGTTCTTATAATAAGCGATTTATCCTTGAGAATAAGGGTCGCCTTTTTATACGCTTCAAACTGCTCGTCCTCTGTGGGGATTGAATTTCTGTCCATAAAGAGAAATTCTGTTCTGAAAAGTCCGACTCCCTCACCGTCTGACTCAACAGCCTTGACAGCATCGTCGGGCTTTCCTATGTTGCAAAACAGCTCATACTCTTCGCCGCTTGCAGAAACTGTTTTTCTGCCTCTGTATTTTTCAAGCTCTCTGCGTTCGGTAAGAAATGCATTGCGCTTATTGGTGTAATTTTCAAGCTGAACTTCGTCGGGCGAGTCTATTACAACGCCCTCACTTCCGTCAACAATGACCTGCTGACCGTTATTAAGCTTTGTAACTGCATTTTCAACACTCAACACAGCAGGAATTTCAAGCGCTCTTGCAAGGATTGCAGAGTGAGAGGTTTTTCCGCCTGTTTCGGTGATGATTCCGACTATGTTATCCTTGTTGATTCCTGCCGTCATTGACGGGGTAAGCTCCTTTGCAACAAGCACAGTACCCGACGGTGCAGAGCTGATTTTAACCTCCTGAACGCCGAGAAGAATACTCAAAACGCCTGTTTTTATGTCACGCACGTCAGCCGCACGCTGTTTTGTAAGCTCGTCGTCTGTTGCGGAAAACATTGCAATGAACATATCGCACATATGCTCCAGAGCCGATTCGGCGCACTGTCCGTCAGCAATAAGCTTTTCAATCTCACCGCAAAGATACGGGTCTTTGATTATCGCAATATGACCTTCGAGAATTTCAGCCTCTTTGTCACCCGTTGATTTTCTTAAATTATCAGCCTGCTCAAGAGTGTTATTGCAGAACTCATCAACGGCGTTTTTGAATCTCTCTGTTTCTGCGTCTGTATCTTCAACTGTTTTGGGAGTGTATTCAAGTGAATGTTCCTCAATTATCAGAACCTTGCCGATTCCGATTCCGTCTGATGCAGGAGTACCGTTTAACATATCAATCACCTCGATTAATGCGGAATTTCGCCGGATTATTCGCCGAGTCCGCTTTCAATTAACTGAACTGCCTCTGCTAAAGCCTCGTTTTCGTCGGCTCCGTCGCAAACTACTTCAATTTCACTGCCGCATTTAATGCAGGCGGCAATAATATTTAAAAGGCTTTTTGCGTTGAAATCGTTGCCGTTAAACTTAATTGTAACGTCGCAAGTATATTTGCCCATAGCTGTAGCAAACACCGAAGCCGGACGCATATGAAAACCCTGTGCATTTGTAAGAGTAAGCTGTTTTGAAACCATAATTATTTCTCCTTCTTTATTTTACTGTGTTCCGCAGTCTGTACAAACAAACTGCGGAACCGACTATATTTTTTGTATGTTATTTATATTATATTATTTTTTCTTTGCAGTGTCAATAGGTCTTTTCATAATTGCAAGAAGAATCATACCAACTACAGCACCGATTGCAAGGGCAAGGAGGTAAAGAAGCGGATTGCCGATTGTTGCTACTACGAAGATACCGCCGTGAGGTGCCATAAGTGTGCAACCAAAGAACCATGAAAGTCCGCCGGCTACTGCAGCACCGATTGCGCAGGAAGGAATAACCTTTAAGGGTGAGGAAGCTGCATAAGGAATTGCGCCCTCTGTGATGAATGAAAGTCCCATTACATAGTTTACTACGCCGTTCTTTCTCTCTTCTGCTGTCCATCTGCTCTTGAAGAATGTTGTTGAAAGAGCAATTGCAAGAGGAGGAACCATACCGCCGATCATTACGCAAGCCATAATCTGATAAGCAACTGTTGCAACTTCGGGGTTTGTTGCCGCTGTTGTGAGCATACCTGTACCGAATACATAAGCTGCCTTATTGAAGGGGCCGCCCATATCAATTGACATCATTGCGCCGAGAATACAAGCAAGGAGAATACCGAGGTTATTCTCATAGAGCCAGATAAGACCGCTGTTAAGACCTGTGTTTACAATACCCATAATCGGGTTAACTGCACACATCATAACTGCTACGATGCCAAGTCCGGCGAGAGGATAAAGAAGCACGGGCTTGATACCTTCGAGTGCGTTTGGAAGTTTGTCGCAGAGCTTTTCAAGAGCGAGCATTAAGTAACCGCCTGCAAAGCCTGCAAGGAGTGCGCCGAGGAAGCCTGAGGGAATTGTTGCGGCAGCGCCCGGATCAACAAAGGTAGCGCCGTTTGTTGCAAGGAAACCGCCTACGAAACCAACAAGCAAACCGGGACGGTCAGCGATTGATCGTGCGATAAAGCCTGCGAGAATCGGAATCATAAAGTTAAATGCATATCCGCCGATATTCTTGAACCAAGCCGCTACGGGATTAACCGTACCGAATGCAGAGTTACCTGCCGCCTGAACACCGCTTGCCGCATCAATGAGGAATGCGATTGCAATGAAGATACCGCCTGCAACTACGAACGGAAGCATATGTGATACACCGTTCATAAGGTGCTTGTAAAGCTGACGTCCTATGCTTTCGTTTCCGCCACCTGATACTTCAGCCTTTGCCTTGCGGTCAGAGTGAAAAACGGGAGCCTGTCCGTTTACAATCTTCTTGATAAGCTCCTCAGGCTTGTTGATACCGTCGGAAACCTTTGTTGAATATACGGGCTTGCCGTCAAAACGAGCTGTTTCAACGCTCTTGTCTGCGGCTATGATGATACCGTCGCAGTTTGCAATTTCTTCTGCTGTAAGTACATTCTTTGCGCCGCCTGAGCCGTTTGTTTCAACCTTGACTGTAATACCCATCTTCTCGCCTGCTTTTACAAGTGCCTCGGCAGCCATATAGGTGTGAGCAATACCTGTCGGGCAAGCTGTTACTGCGAGAACCCTGTAGCCTTTTTTAGCTGGCTTTGCAGGAGCTTTTGCCTCTTCGGGGAACTTTTCTGTTTCTTTTCTGTCGATAATTGAGAGGAACTCATCTGCTGTTTTTGCTTTCTTTAGCTTTGCTGTGAACTCCTCGTCCATAAGCAGCTGCATAAGTCTTGCAAGCACTTCAAGATGAACGTCGCCGTCTGTTGTTGCGGCTATCATAAAGATAAGCTTGCAGGGATTTTTGTCTGCCGCACCGTAATCAACTCCGTTTGGTACTGTGATTGCGGTAAGAGCAGGAGCCTTGACTGCATCGCTCTTTGCGTGAGGAATGGCAACCTCCATTCCTACTGCCGTTGTGCCCATTTCCTCTCTCTTAAGGATTCCTTCCTTGAATGCAGCTGTGTTTTTCAGATTTCCGCATTTCTCGTGAAGTGAAACAAGCTTGTCGATTGCTGTGCTCTTATCGGATACATTCACGTTAAGAGCAATTCCGTTCTTTTTCAGTAAGTCGGTAATACGCATAAATTTCTCTCCTTTTTCTTTTAATTGAATTTTGCAAGCAATTCATTTATTTTTTCTTTTGTGGCAAGTCCGCTTAAAAACGCTGTTGCGTTTCCGCAGGCACTGCCTAATTTAAGTGCATAGGGGTAGCTGTGCTCTTTTTCGTATCCTGCGATAAAGCCTGCTACCATTGAGTCGCCCGAGCCTACGGTGTTAATCACCTTTTCTTTCAGAACACCCTGTTTATGTTTTTCGCCGAACTCGTCGATAAGCATTGCACCGTCGCCGCCGAGTGAAATAAGAACGTTCTGCGCTCCCATTTTTTGAAGCTCCTTGGCGTATTTTTCAATATCCGTTTCGGTGCTTATTTCTGTTTCGAAGATTTCCGAAAGCTCCTGTCGGTTGGGTTTGATTAAAAACGGCTTGTACTTAAGCGAGTTAAGCAAAAGCTTTTTCGTTGCGTCTACAACAATTCTGACTTTTTTGCTCTTGATTCTTTCGAGTATTCTTTCGTAAACATCATCGGGCATCGTGTTCGGAACATTTCCTGCTATTACGATTGTGTCACCGTCTTTAATTCGGTCAACCTTGTTTAGTAACCTTTCAAGCTCGCTTTCGTCAATGTGGGGTCCCTGACAATTAATCTCGGTTTCATCATCCGCTTTTATCTTTATGTTGATTCTTGAAATTCCTTTTTCAAGCTTGATAAAGTCTGTAATAATTTTATCGTTCCTTATTCCCTTTTCAATTGCATCTCCCGTAAAGCCTGCAACAAATCCGAAGGCTGTGCTTTCAAGGTCAAGCTCGGCAAGTACGCAGGAAACGTTGATTCCCTTTCCTCCGAAATAATACTCCTCACTTGTAGTGCGGTTTGTAATTCCCGTCACAAGCGAATCAAGCCTTACGACATAATCAATTGACGGATTAAGCGTTACTGTGTAAATCATTTACTTACCTCCTTTATCACGGTGTATTCTGCAAACTTTTTATCCGGCAGGCTGTCGGTGATTATACAGCACTTGTCAATTTTTGCAAATGTTACTGGACAAACTTTATTGAATTTCGTGTGGTCGGCAAGGATAAAGGTCATATAGCTTTTTTGAATTGCCTTTTCCTTTATAAGAGCCTCCTCAACCTCGGGAGTTGTAAATCCTGCGTCAATGTCAATTCCGTTTGTGCCCATAAAAGCCTTTGTGAAATTGAAATTTGCAATGCTCCTGATTCCCTCGGGACCGATTACAGCCTCGGTAACAGGCTTGATTTTTCCACCTACCATATAAGCCGTAAATCCCTTTTGCAATAGCTTTCTTGCGTGGGGTATGCCGTTTGTGACGTAGGTTGCTTTGTCGTTTGTGATGTAATCGACAAGCCTTGAGGTTGTTGTTCCTGCGTCGATAAAAACGAAGTCGTTGTCGTTAATCAGCTTTGCGGCATAGGATGCAATTAGGTTTTTCTCCTCGCTCATAACGGTTTCTCGGTTGTTTACGTTATCTTCAAGGATTCCCGAAGTCTGCTTTACCGAGGTTGCACCTCCGAAAACCTTATTTAGCTTTCCCATTTCGTCAAGTGCAGTCAGGTCACGTCTTATTGTGGATTCAGACGTGTCGAGAAGGTGTGTAAGCTCTGAAACAGTTACTGCGTTTTTTTCATTAATTATTTGCAAAATCGCCTGATATCTTTCCTGTGTGAGCATTTTCGTTCACCTCTTGATTAGATTATAACACATAAATCTTCAAAGTCAAGCATTTTCAGTCAAAAAAAATTAAATTTTTTCAAAATAATTTATATTTATCGATATTTAATAGGTTTTATCAATATTTTTTCAAGTTTTGTCAGGCATATTTTAGCAATTTTTATATCACACCAATCAAACTCGGTCAAACACTTTCAAATCTCTGTCACGCATACATATAATATTATCTGTTTCAAAAACTGATTTATGTTGACTGAAAAAATGTTTTGTAATAGAATATGTGAAAAGGACTGATTTTATGGACGAACGATTTATAAGAACCTCGCTTGTAATCGGCGAGGAAAATATAGACAGGCTGTCACAGAGCAGAGTTGCTGTTTTCGGTGTCGGTGGAGTAGGCGGGTTTGTGTGCGAGGCGCTTGCACGTAGCGGAGCAGGAAAGCTTATTTTAATTGACGGTGACACTGTTGCAAAATCAAACATAAACAGGCAGATTATTGCGCTTGAGTCAACTGTCGGCAAGCAAAAAGCCGAGGTGATGAAAGAGAGGATTCTCGACATCAACCCGAACGCAGAGGTAAATGCACTTAATATCTTCCTGAATTCCGAAACTGTAAGCACGATTGATTTTACGCAGTTTGATTATATTGTTGACGCTGTTGACGATATAAAAGCAAAGGTACTGCTCGCAAAGCTTGCAGATGAAAATAGAATTCCGATAATTGCGGCTATGGGTGCAGGCAACAAAACCGACCCGACAAAATTTGAGGTAAGTGATATTTTTAAAACGAGCGTATGCCCTCTTGCAAGAATTATGCGCCACGAGCTGAAAAAGACAGGCATAAAAAAGCTTAAGGTTGTTTATTCAAAAGAAACTCCGAAAAATCCACCCTACAGGATTGAGGGTGAAAAGACGGTTGGCAGTCTTTCATTTGTGCCGTCTGTTATGGGGCTTATTATTGCAGGAGAAGTGATTAAGGATATTTGCAAAATCAACTGAACAATTCTTTTTGTTGCAAAGACCTCTTTTATATGGTAAAATTTGCATATACTTTTTAAAGCGGAGATGAGATAAATGATAGCAATTATAGACTACGGAGCAGGCAATATTCAGAGTGTAAGCAAGGCTCTTGCACACATTGGCTGTGAAGCGTTTATCACAAGAGACAAGGATAAAATTCTGAAAGCTGACGGAGCAGTTCTCCCCGGAGTAGGCTCGTTCGGCGACACAATGGATACTATGAATGAATACGGTATCAAGGACACCGTTATTGAATACACAAACAGCGGCAAGCCGTTTCTCGGAATTTGCCTTGGCTTACAGCTTCTCTTCCCCAAAAGTGAGGAAAGCCCCGATGCAAAGGGACTTGGTATATTTGACGGAAGTATAACGAAGATTCCTTCGGGCGAGGGGCTTAAAATTCCGCATATAGGCTGGAACAGTCTTGACATAAAAAAGAGCGACGGACTTTTTAAGGGTATCGGCAAGAATCCGTATGTCTACTTTGTACACTCATACTTTTTAAATGCAAGCGACAAAAGCATTGTTTCTGCACAAACCGAATACGGTGTTACTATTGATGCGGCTGTTGAAAAAGGAAATGTTTTTGCAACGCAGTTCCACCCCGAAAAGAGCGG
>DPHV01000024.1:0-338 GCA_003521625.1 Ruminococcus sp. | reverse complement strand
GCAGTTCCACCCCGAAAAGAGCGGTGAAACAGGACTTAAGATTCTCAGAAATTTTGCCGACATAGTAAACGGCTGAGGAGGTTTTTAATATGTATGCAAAAAGAATTATCCCCTGCCTTGACGTTAAAAACGGCAGAGTTGTAAAGGGTATGAGCTTTGTTAATCTCGTTGACGCAGGTGACCCTGTTGAATGTGCAAAGCAGTATGACAAGCAGGGTGCTGACGAGATGGTTTTTCTCGATATAACGGCATCAAGCGATTCACGAAACATAACTATTGATATGGTAGAAAAGGTTGCAAATTCAATTTTTATTCCGTTTACCGTAGGCGGAGGAATC
>DPHV01000043.1:7100-10800 GCA_003521625.1 Ruminococcus sp. | reverse complement strand
CCCATGCCTGTTTCTTCAACAGCCATTTTAGCAAGCGGAATTCTCATTTTGTTTGCTGCTGTTGCGGCTGCAAGGAAAATCTTGTCAACCTGTTCCTGTGTGTAGGTTGCGAAAATCTTCTGTGCTTCTTTAACTCTTGCGAGGGCAATCTCAAAAGATTCAGCGTTTTCTACAATCGGATACTCTTTTGTACTCATTAAATCTACCTCTTATCTTGCATATTATATTAGATTCAGCAGAGCTGAAAATGATATCGTTTTTATTATTTTACTTCTTTAAATTCAAAGTTGTGTGTTTTTGCATAATTTGCCGCATATGAACTCTTTGGTGCATGGATTGTGATTTTGTTAGGACAATCATCAAAGGTATCGTCTGCAATGCTCGTAATTGTTGCAGGAAGATAAACATCCGTAAGCTCCTGACACTGATAGAATACAAAACGGTCAAGTTTTGTAAGCGTTTTGCTTTCGGGAATTGTAACGCTCTTGAATCCTGCTGCCGAGAAAGCATAAACGCTGATTTCCTTAAGCGTAGCAGGAAGCTCGATTGACTCAAGCGAAGGACAGTTAAAGAAAGCGTTTGTGCCGATACTCTCAAGGTTTTTAGGAAGCTTTACGCTTTTGAGATTTCTGTTACTTGAAAAAGCATAGTCTTGAATTTCTTTTACGGTATCGGGAATTTCAACGCTTGAAATATCATTGCCGTTGAAAAGACTTCTGCCGATTACGGTAACTTTATAGTTTTCATAGCTTTCGGGAATTTTAATATCCTTGCCTGAACCGGTGTATTTAGTAACCATAACTTCATCTTTGTTAAGAATGAAGAAACCGAACTCGTCGTTTGTGAGGTCGGGCTCGGTAGCCGTTACTCTGTATCCGGGCTCCTGACTGCTGTTGTTTGAACATCCACAGCCGGAAAATCCGATTGATACAGATGCACAAAGCATACAGGCAAGCAAAGCACATAAGATTTTTTTCATTTTTTAAGGATCCTTTCAAAACTTTAATTTTATCGATAAGCTTAACTCGATTAATAACATTTTATCATCTTTGTTAAATAATTGTCAATGTATTTTTGGCTTTTTTTCTACTTTTATCGGGTTATATAATAATTACAAAAGGATTACGTTTTAATTGTGTTAAAAGTTACAAAAAACATTTTAATACCCTAAAATCCGAGCTGTTGTTTTCAAGATTTTTACTTGATTTTTCCTAAATAAAAACACCCCGTATCAACTACTGATACGGGGTGTCTGAAATTTAATGTTTATTTGTAGCGTTTTCCGCCGTTTTTATATCGAGTGCCGCTTGATGATTTCGGAAGATTTACATCGGCAGTATCAAACTTTCTGCTTCTGTCAACCTTCTTTTTCTCAACCTTTGCGTCCTTGTAACCGTCGTCATAATCGTTTGATGAACGGTATCTTCCGTTTCCTGCGCCGGCATAAGCGTACTGCTTGCCGCTTAATCCGCCGGATAACTTTTTGTGCTTGCTGACAGCAGAAATAATTACATAAGCAATTCCTGCTGCGCTTAATGCAAGACAGGCAATACCGGTGAAAAGCATCCACTCACCGTTGTCGCTTAAGCTGTCGTTATTCTTGATGAAACTGAAGTCGTCGGAATCATTTTCACTGCCTTTGCCTGCATTTTTCAGACTTGCCGAAATATCCTTCCAGTCGCTGTTTGACAAAACGCTGTCGTCAATTTTGCGGTTGGATTCGTAAAGCGGAGCCGAAGGGGCAGTGCTTACAGGCGGAACATAGCTTTGACCTCCGCCAACATAGAATTCGGAGCTCTCACCGCCGTTATCACTGTCATAGTATATCTGACTGCTTGAATCGTCTTCGTAAGAGTATCCCGGATCTACATATCCCGGGTCAGGAGCAGGGTCTGTATACTGAGGTTCCGGATCAGGCTCAGGCTCCGGGACTGGTTCAGGTTCAGGTTCAGGCTCGGGTTCCGGTTCAGGAGTAACGGGATCAACCGGAGCTTCACTTGCCGGTACGTCACCGCCGCCGCTTTCGTTTTCACCGACTGCAAATGCGGTAAACGTGAACATTGAAAAACATAAAACAATTGATAACAGAGCTGTAATCAGTTTATTTTGTCTGCTCATACAAACTCCTTTCTACGAAAAAAGCTTTTTCGTATTTATTCCTTTGCGCTTGAATCGCTGCTTTCTTCTGCTGATGTTGTAGGCTCAACAGGAACAAAGAACATTTTCGGCTCATACTGATTGATTACCGAAGTGTTTTCTTCGTAGTCGAGCGATTTGGTAAGCTCTTCAATGTAGTCTGCAAATTCTTCGCCCTTCATTGAAGAAAGCACATTTGCGCTGTTGTTTTCATCTGCAAGATAGTCCTTTGCAGCGTCTTTGATATTTCTCTTGTAAACAAAGTAGTAAACTGCGTTTTCGCCGCTGCCTACCTTTACGGCTGCTGCCTTTTTGTTGTCAAGCTTTTTAATTGCTTCCTTAACCTCGTCGCCGAGAGAGCTGTTCTCAAGGTTTTCAATGTTTGATGTAGACGGGTCTGACTCAATTTCATTTGCTTTCATATAAGCTTTTAAAACATCGTCGTATGATTTACCGCCGTTAACGTCCTTAACGTAGCCGTCAATCTCGTCAGTAACCTTTTTAGCTTCCTTGTCGGACATTGCAACATTTGTTGACTGTCCTGCTTCGTCTGTTGAAGAGGTATAGAGGTTTACAGAGAAGTAGCTGTAATCTGTGTAGTTATCGTTGAAATACTTTGTAAGCTCTTCGTTTGTAACTTCCTTTGAACCGCCCTCTTTATAAAGCTTGTCAAAGAGAGCCTGATACTTAACGCTGTACTCTGTTGAGCAGTAACGGAAGCTTTCAAGGGAAATACCGTAAGGCTCTAAATCGTTCTTCATTGGCATAACGTAGCCGTAGTCTGCATACTGACCTACATTCCAGTAGGTTTCAGCCTGCTCGTCGGCAGAAGCGATTGTATCTTTTGAAATATCAACCTTTTCTTTTTCAATCTGTTCGTCAAGAACGAGGTAGCTTAAGCACATAAGCTTTGCCTGGTCCTTAATCCACTTGCTTGCAACTTCCTTTTTACCGTCGTCGTCGGTAATTTCCATTTCAAGCCAGCTGTCCTTTGTTTCATCATAGTCGTCAAGCTTTTCGGCAAATGACTTTGCTTTCTGATAAGCAGTGTCAAGCGAATAGATATAAACGCCGATTGCAAGCTCCTTGTCGCCTGACTTGTAAGACCATTCCTTATTAAGACTCATCGGAGTACATCCCGAAACAATCAAGACAGAAAAAATCATTACAACTGCCATCAGGAATGAACCGATTTTTACATTTGGTTTCATATTAGTATACCGTCCTTACTTAAAATAGCATTGTGCATACGAGAAACACTTTCACAGTATGCGTACTTTATGATTATACACAAAAAAATTGTCATTGTCTATATTTTATTGAAATTTTATCGAAAAAAATTGAAATAAAGCCGAAAAGCGTTATTTTTAAACTTAATATGATATATTAATATCATTTTTAGTCAGATAAACGATAATTTAGCCGAGTGCCTCGGCGGGCAATTCGAGTGGAAAAGTTAGTTTGTTTGGATAAAATTGCATCCCGAATTTTAAGTTGATATATAGGCAATGTTGAGGGACGTGTAGGAACCCTACGAAATTAAATACAAACGTTTCCTCTATAT
>DPHV01000043.1:0-6781 GCA_003521625.1 Ruminococcus sp. | reverse complement strand
ATTCCGAATTACGCATTCCGCATTCCGCATTAAATTATCGTTTATCATAGAATATAAAAAAACAATATGCTATAAATGAAATTATACTTTAAATACTTTCTTAAGCATATCAAGCGAGGAAACGCCTTCTTTGCATTTTACCGAAAGATACGGTTTTGTGCCTGCACAGAGCATTGCCTTGCCGTTGAGTGCGATAAGCAAATCGGCAACCTCGGGAGATTTTATTTCCCTTACATATAGCAGAAGTGAGTTTTCATTCTGCCTGATTTCGAAAATTCCCATTGAATTTGCCTTGTTTCTGACAAGCGCAATGTCAATAAGTCCCTGTACCGACTGAGGAATTTTGCCGAAACGGTCACGCAGTTCGTCTTTTACATCTTCGCTGTCCTCAATGTTCCTTATGTCTGCAATCCTGCGGTAAACGTCAAGGCGCAGAGTGAGACTTTCAACATAGCTTTCGGGAATATGAGCGTCAACAGAAATGTCGATAAGACAGTCGAGGTCTTTGGTTTCCGGTTTTTCTCCACGCTCCTCGCTGACAGCCTCGCCGAGCAGCTTAAGGTACATATCGTAACCGACCGACTCCATATGGCCGTGCTGTTGTGCGCCCATTATGTTGCCTGCACCACGCAGCTCAAGGTCACGCATTGCAATTTTGAATCCGCTTCCGAATTCAGTAAATTCCCTGATTGCCGCAAGGCGCTTCTGCTGAATTTCAGTAAGCACCTTACTTCTCCTGAATGTAAAGTATGCGTATGCCCGTCTTGAGCTTCTTCCTACTCGTCCTCGGAGCTGATGCAGCTGTGAAAGTCCCATACAGTCGGCATTTTCAATTATAAGAGTGTTTGCATTCGGCAAATCCACACCTGTTTCTATTATAGTTGTGCAGACGAGTACGTCAACCTCCTGTTCAAGCATCTTGCGCCATACTTCGCTTAATTCGTTTTCTTTCATTTTGCCGTGACCTATTGCAATTTTCGCCTCGGGTACGGCTTCAAGAATTTTGCTCGCCTTTGACTCGATTGTTTCAACATTGTTGTGCAGATAGAAAACCTGTCCTCCTCTGCGCAGTTCACGCCTTATCGCTTCGTTGATTACAGCTTCGTCGTGTTCAAGAACATAGGTCTGTACGGGCTGACGGTTCTGCGGAGCCTCCTCAATTACGCTCATATCACGCAGTCCGCTCATAGCCATATTAAGCGTTCTCGGAATAGGCGTAGCCGAAAGTGTGAGCACGTCTACATTTTTGCAAAGCTCCTTGAAACGCTCCTTTTGCGCAACGCCGAAACGCTGTTCCTCGTCAATGATTGCAAGTCCGAGGTCACGGAATTCAACGTCCTTCTGCACAAGTCGGTGAGTACCGACAATCATATCAATTTCACCACGTTTGAGCTTTTTAAGAATTTCCTTCTGCTGTTTTGCAGTGCGGAAGCGTGAGAGCAGTTCAACCCTTATCGGATACCCCTCAAAACGCTTTGTGACGGTCTGATAATGCTGCCACGCAAGAATTGTGGTGGGGCAGAGCAGAGCACATTGCTTTGAGTCTGCAACGCACTTGAAAGCCGCACGCAGAGCAACCTCGGTTTTGCCGAAGCCTACGTCACCGCAGAGAAGTCTGTCCATAGGTGCGGTACGCTCCATATCATGCTTGATTTCCTCACAGCAACGGAGCTGGTCGGGAGTTTCCTCATATTCAAAGCTTGCCTCAAAATCCCTCTGCCACTCGTTGTCGCCCGAAAAAGCATATCCTTTTGCTTTCATTCGTGCGGAGTAGAGCGCAATAAGTTCCTTTGCAATGTCCTTGACAGAAGTTTTAACCCTAGCCTTTGCTTTCTGCCAGTCCTGCGAGCCAAGACGGCTTAATTTTACGCTTGAATTTTCACGTGGACCGATGTATTTAGCCACCATATCAAGCTGTGTTACGGGGACATAAAGCACGTCGCCCTTTGCGTAGTCGATTTTTATGTAATCCTTTGTAATTCCGTGAGTGTCGATTTTGCGTATTCCGCCGAAAACACCGATACCGTGTACGCTGTGAACAACGTAGTCGCCGACTGTTAGCTCCGAAAGGCTGTAGATTTCCTGACCGTTTTTGGGCTTTTTACTCTTTTTCTTTTCGGGAACATATGCAGTCTGCCCGTAGGTTATCAGGAAGAATTTTTCGCCCGGAAATTCAAATCCTGCACTCAATGCACCGGATAAAACGTAGATTGCGCCTGTTTTTGCATCATCAAGACTGTCGCAGAGCTGAGCAGGAAAGCCGTCATTTCGCAAGCTGTCGCACAGGTTTTTCGCCGCTTTGTCAGTGCCGGCAAGGATAACACCCCGACTTTGCGGAGTGAAAAGACCGTTCAGATCCTCTGCAAGCTGTTTGTAGGAGCCGTTCCATCGGTTGAGCTGTTTTGAAGAAAAGCTGATAATTTCGGCAAGATTTATGGGTGTACTTCCGTGAACGAAGTTTTCGAGTACAATTGTTCCGTGTGCGTTGAAAATGTCGATACATTCGTTAAAGGTGAGCGTAAAACGGTCAAAACCTCTGCACAGAACGCCGTCCTCAAAGCCCTGCTTGAGAGCCTCGCTGTTCTGGAAATCCATTGCTTTTCCTCTGTCGCTGATGTTGCCGAACTCGGAGGTGAAGAACAGCGTATCACGGCTGAAATAGTCAAAAAGACATTCGGGTTTGTCGTAAATCTGACCGATAAACTTGTCGGCGTTCGCAATTTGTGCACCGTTTCTGATTAATTCCGCTTCTGTAAGCAGTTTTTCCTTTGCCTTTGCACTGTTCTTGGAGCGGAGGAGCTTTGCCTTGTGTACGATTTTGTCGGCAAGTGCGTCTTTATCCTCAATTATGATTTCCGTTGAGGGAGTGAGCTTGATTTTGCCTGCCTTTTTAAAACGGCGCTGTGTTTCAAGGTCGAAGTAACTTAAATCCGTAATTTCGTCGCCCCAGAATTCGGCTCTGACAGGGTAGTCGGAGTCGGGCATAAAGAAGTCAAGAATACCGCCACGCAGTGAAAACTGACCGTTGCCGTCAACAGCGTCAAAGCGTTCGTAGCCGAGCAGAGTAAGCGAGCGGACAGCCTTTTCAAGCGGAATTTCCTTGCCCTCCTCAAATATGATTGTAGACTCCTCCAAGACCTTTTTAGGTACTGTGAGCTGACTTGCGGCGTCAATGCATGAGATTACAACGTCGCAGTCATTTTCAATAAGTTTAAGAAGTACTTTCAGCCTTGCGTGCTCGTATTCGTGCGACTTGCTCTGAAAGTCGAGAAAATTATAGTCACGAACGGGATAAACGCAGGCTTTAAGTCCCATACTGCAAAGGTCGTTGCAGAGCGTCTGCGCTTCCTTTTCGTCGGAGGCAACACAAAAAGCCGTGACGCCCTTAAGGCGGCACAGCGAATAGATTACATTTGCTTTGTTGATTGTCGAAAGTCCTGAAACACAAAGTGATTTGCCTGTTTTAGTACTGCTTAACAGCGATTTGAAAGCAGGCGAGTTTTTCAGAACATTGACAAGAAAATTCATTTTATCGGTCATTTTTCTATCCTTGTTATTTGTTAATTGATAATCAATTTATGGTTATACCTTTAAGTTTGATAAACAATAAATTAGCGGTAAGTTGACTCGCAAAAAATTTTAAAATTTCGGTCAAGCCTTTTTAAAGGCTTGCGGGTGTGGGCAGAGCCCACAAAAAGATTGCATTGCAAAATGCAGGAGGGTAGGCAAAACAGTCCGGTGGACTGTTTTGCTGTAGGGAACCCACTAAAGGGGTTCCCTATGGCGAACTGCGTTCGCCATGTCCCTACGTCAACGTTGCAATTATTCCAACGCTAAATTATGGTTTATCTTTCTAAAATGAGCTTAAAAAATCTTAATTGTATAAATTCATAGCCTTGTCTGTTTTACCCTCAATAATCAGCTCAACAGCCTTTGCGGCATTGTCAAACATTGTGCCGAGCGTTTTGAATTCATCGTCGGTGAATTTTGACAGCACCCAGTCTGCTAAATCCCAGTGCGGATTCGGTTTTGCACCGATGCCGATTTTTATTCTGGGGAAGTTCTCACTGCCGCTTAAATAAATTATACTTCGCATACCCTTCTGACCGCCGTCACTGCCCTTTGAGCGAATGCGCATTTTGCCGACGTCAAGCGATATGTCGTCAAAAATGACAATCACCTTTTCGGGCGGAATCTTATAAAAATTCATCGCCTCAACAACTGCCTGACCGCTGTTGTTCATATACGTTGTCGGTTTCATCAGCATAACCCTTGCACCGCCGATTGTGCAGTCGCCGACAAAGCTTTTGTACTTGATTTTGTTTACCTTGCAGTTGTACTTTTCGGCTATGTAATCAAGCGCAAGCCAGCCTGTGTTGTGGCGTGTGTTTTCATATTTCCTGTCGGGATTTCCCAGCCCGACAACGAGGTATTCAATTGAGCCTGAAAATTTATTTTTTCCGAACATATTTTTACTCCTGTGTCCTCGAACTAAAATAAGCGGGTATTTTTCAACCCGCTTGTTTTATTTTATAAAATTATTGTATTCCGAAATAACGGAAATTTCAGTCGAAATCTGCCGAATGTTTAAAATTATCAACCGAATGCGGCAGTAAACGGTTTGTCGTTGTAAATTCTTGCAATAGCCTCTGCAAATGTGGGAGCTACGGGAAGAATTGTGAACTTGTCAATCATCTTTTCCTGCGGAACGGGAATAGTGTCGAGAAGAACAACCTCTTTAAGAGCACTGTTCTTGATTCTCTCAATTGCAGGACCGGAAAGAACTGCGTGAGTAGCGCAAGCGTAAACTTCGGTTGCACCGCCCTTTTCGACAATTGCATTAGCGGCGTTGCAGAGTGTGCCTGCTGTGTCAATCATATCGTCAACGAGGATAACCTTCTTGCCTCTTGCGTCACCGATGATGTTCATAACTTCACAAACGTTCGGCTTGGGTCTGCGTTTGTCGATGATTGCAAGACCTGTGCCGATTTTAGCGGCGAAGTTTCTTGAACGTGTAACCGAACCGAGATCGGGAGAAACTACAATGTAATCATCCGGATTGCCGCCGATTTTCTCTCTCATATGGTTTGCAAGGAGAGTTGCACCCTGAAGGTGGTCAACGGGAATGTTGAAAAAGCCCTGAATCTGATTAGCGTGCAAATCCATTGTGAGCACACGGTCAGCACCTGCGCTTGTGATAATGTCAGCACAAAGCTTTGCCGAAATCGGATCTCTTGCCTTAGCTTTTCTGTCCTGTCTTGCATAGCCGAAGTAGGGCATAACAGCTGTAATTCTTGCAGCAGAAGCACGCTTCATAGCGTCAATCATAATGAGCATTTCCATAAGATTGTCGTTAACGGGTGTGCATGTTGACTGAACAATAAAGCAGTCACTGCCACGAACAGACTCGTGAAGCGAAACAGCAATTTCGCCGTCGGAGAACTGTGTGCAGTCGCTTTTGCCGAGCGGCAGACCAAGACAGCCTGCAATACCCTGAGCTACGTCAACATTTGAACTGCCGGTGAAAATTTTGATGTCCTTACCGTGAAAATTCATTGTAATAACTCCTTTTTGTATATTTTGCGAATTATTTATGATAAATGAATGATTAACTTGTTTAGCAGGAATAACCCCTTGCTTTTGCAATTTCGTTAAGCTCCTCAAGTTGGGCAGGGTCGTTTGCACCGAGTACGGTGTCACTACATTCTGCGGTGTAAGCGCCGACCTTTCTGCCGTCGGACAGAAGAAGCTTTATTGCGTCGGGAAGATAATATTCCTTTGCGTTGTTGTCGGACTTTATTCTGTCAAGCACCGACAAAAGAAGCTCGCAGTCAAACCAGAATCCGCCCGAGTTAACCTCGTTGATTCTGAGTGTTTCCTCGTCAGCGTCCTTCTGCTCAACAATTGCCTTAAGTTGACCGTTTTCGTCACGAACAATACGTCCGTATCCTGTGGGGTCGTCAACCTTTGCGGAAATTACCGTAGCGGCACAACCGCTGTCTGTGTGCTGTGCAAGCGATTTTTTGATTGTGTCGCTCGACATAAACGGAGCGTCGCCGTTTAAAATAACAACGTTTCCGCTGTGGCTTTTAAGAAAATCCTTTGCCATCATAACGGCGTGACCCGTTCCTAGGCGTTCAGCCTGAAAAACGCTTTCAATTTCAAAGTCAAGAGTAGAAAGAAACTCCTCAATGCATTCTTTCTTAAAGCCCTTTACAACGCAGATGTCGTCAATTCCGGAATTTTTAAGTGCGGAAATAACCCACATAAGCATAGGCTTGCCGAGAACCTCAGAGAGAGTCTTTGGCTTGTCGGACTTCATTCTCTTGCCCTCGCCGCCGGCAAGAATAATTGCACAATTACCCATTTTGTACCTCATTATTATACGGCATACAGCCGAAATTATATATTGTATAAAGGCATATCCGTCAAACATACCAACAGATATTAATATTATCTCATAAAAATTACAAATTTCAAGTCAATTTTACAAAAAAACAATATTCCTGCACATTTTAAACGATTTATACAATATTAATAAAAATTTAAACCGTTTTTTATAAGAAAAAATTTCAAAAAAATGTAGCTATTTTTGCTATTCTTTGTTATAATAACTTGTAGGCTTATACTTGCAGGCAGAGCGTAATGCTTTGCTATAGCCGTATATACTATTTATTTATAGGAGGATTACCAAAATGGCAAAAAAATGGGTGTACCTTTTTACAGAAGGTAATGCTAACATGCGTGAGCTCCTCGGCGGTAAGGGTGCTAACCTTGCAGA
>DPHV01000006.1 GCA_003521625.1 Ruminococcus sp. | reverse complement strand
TATCGCCGTAGGGGACGGCTTTTCTGCGAAAACGGCAACCCTTTTGTCGCTTTGCGACATTTCCCCTAATAGGGGAATCACCTTGACGTCCCGAAACGTTACCTATATATCAAGTTAAAATTCGGGCTACAATTTTCTCCTAACATATCGACTTTTCCACTCGATTTGCCCGCCGAGGCACTCGGCTAAATTATAATTTAAAATATAAATAAAAGGTGAATTATGAACAATTTTCAGTTAATAGTAAACGAAGTAAAAGAGGCGGTGAACGGCAAGGATAGGGCAATTGTAACCTCGCTGCTTGCAATTCTCGCTAACGGAAACATACTGATTGAGGATATCCCCGGTGTGGGCAAAACTACAATGGCGGTTGCTTTTTCAAAGGCACTCGGTCTTAAATACAACCGTGTGCAGTTTACTCCCGACACTCTGCCGTCAGACATTACAGGCTTTGCCGTATACAACAAGGACAGCGGAAAAATTACCTTTAACAAGGGCGCAATATTCTGCAATCTTTTCCTTGCGGACGAGCTTAACAGAACCTCAAGCCGTACTCAGGCGGCTCTGCTTGAAGCTATGGAGGAACAGCAGGTGACTGTTGAAGGACATTCCTATCCGCTTGAACGTCCGTTTTCGGTTATCGCAACGCAGAATCCTGCCGGTGCGTCGGGAACACAGCTTCTGCCCGATTCGCAGACTGACCGCTTTATGGTAAGAATTTCAATGGGCTATCCCGACAATGACTCCGAGTGCAAAATGCTCTTGAACCGCAGTTACAGCAATCCGCTTGACGACGTAAACTGCGTTGTGACAAAAGAACAACTTGTTGAAATGCAGAACAGCGTAAAAGAGGTTTTTGTAAAGAGGGAAATTGCCGAGTATATCGTTTCGCTTGCTTCGGCAACGAGAAACAGCAATCTTATTCTGCGTGGTGCAAGTCCGAGAGCTACGCTTTCGCTTACCGATATGGCAAAGGCGGCGGCATATGCCGCAGGCAAGGACTACGTTACTCCGCAGGATATTCAGAATGTGTTTTTGCCCACCCTCGGTCACAGAATTATTTTAAGCTCCGAATCGGTTTCAAGACACTTAAGCAGTGAGCAGGTGCTCAAGCATATTTTGTCAAAGGTCAGAGCGCCGAGGATTTAGTTATGATAAAAAATATTGTAATCTATCTTTTACTTCTCATCTCTGCCTTTGTTTTCAACATATTTTACTTCGGTTGGTTTTCGTGGTTTCTGCTTGTCTTAACAATAGCAATTCCGCTTGTATCGCTTATTGTCAGCCTGCCGTTTATGATTTGCAGTGCAGTAAACGGAGTTCTTGTTTTTACCCACGACAGCATAAAAGTCGGCGACGATTTTTATGTCGGTGTTACGGGCAAAAAAGGCAGAGCAGTATTCTGCCCCCGTGTAAAAATCAAGCTGAATGTTAAAAATGGCTTTTGCAGTCAGAGCGAAAAGCTGAAAATCATTTATTCAGGCACGCTCAAAAAGCCGTTTTATACGAAATGCAACAGGTTTTCCAAGCACTGCGGCTGTGTTAATATTACGGCGAAATATGCAAAAATCTACGATATGACGGGGATTTTCTTTATCCCGATAAAGCTTGATTGCAACATAAATTGTGACGTTATGCCAAAGACTAAAAAGCCTTCCGTTCTGCCGGACAGCAGTAAAATTTCAATTGTAGGTTACAAGCCGAAAAACGGAGGATTTTCAGACTATTACGAATTAAGACAGTATCAGAGCGGCGACAGCCTTAAGAATATCCACTGGAAGCTTTCGTCAAAATATGATGATTTGATTGTGCGTGAGCCGAGCACTCCGATTTACAGACAATTCTATGTCAGGCTGTTATTCACTCAAAACGCTGACATAAATGACGATATTATGGCTCGGTTTATGTACGTCTGCAATTACCTGAATAAAAACGGTACACCCTGCCTTGTGTTTAATAACGGAAGAGAAATTTCGTCAATTGCCAATCCCACACAGCAGAAAGAGTTTATCAAGGCGTTATACAGAAATCAGCCTTATAACACTTGCTTTGCCGATACAGCACCCTCGCTTGTGTATGCAATCGGGGAGAGCGGTGAGGAGGTGAGCGGAGTATGAAAAACAAAACAGAATTTTTCGTAAGCTCTGCTGCTTCGCTGACGCTTGTGCTTTCTCTGATTTGGTGCTTTTCCTCGTCATTCTCTATCTCGGCGTCGCCTTTTGTTGTCGTAACGTCAAGCTTGATTTTTACATCGTATTTTGCACTTATTGCAAAGCTTGTAGAGCGAAAATCAACCTTTCTTATTTGCCACCTCGTAACGGCGGCAGTGTTTATTTTTACGGTGCTGTTTTCGCTTGAAGTACTTCTCTCACAAGTGAATTACGCAGTAAACTGCGTGCTTGAAATCTACTCAAAATATCTGCCTTGTCCTGCCTCGGTAGTGTTGACTTCAATGAAATCAGTCAGCGCAGATTATTTATTCGTACTCCTTTCGTTTTTATTAAGTGCGTCTTTTGTAAATTCGCTTGTGCGTATAAGAAGGATTTATCCGATACTTATGCTGTCGGTACTTGTCCTTATTCCTTGCTTTATTATCATTGACACGCTCCCGTCACTTGTACCTTTGGTTGTTGTAGTATCACTGCTTTTTGCACTGTATATCACGTCATTTGTACGCAGAAAAAATCCGGCACAGAGCGGAGCGGTTATGCTTGGTGCAACCGCCGTAATTTTGGTTGTTTCAATAATAATCTGCTCTATATTTCCTGTCGAGAATTATAAAAGGTATGACTGGCAGGATAGTTTGTTAAGCTACGCCGAGAGAATAACAGGCATAAAGGGCGGACAAGGCTCTTCGTCACAAATATCATCCGTCGGTAATTTTATAGACGATACCGAGGACCTTACAAAGCTCGGCAAGCTTGAACAGCAGGGCAAAAAGGTGATGAGAATTCTGACCGACAACGGAGGCAAAATGTATCTCAAGGGCGTTTCGTATGCAAACTACTCGGAAAATAAGTGGTCTATTCTCACCGACGAGCAGAACGAGTTACGACCGCAGGATTACAACTCCTTTACTATGACAAAGGACGGCTTCGAAAAAGCATCGTCATTAAGCGTTATTACGGAAAACGGAGAAAATATAATGTACACTCCGTATTTTACAAAGGAAATTCCAAAAGATTTTGAAACCGTCAGCGATGTGCTTGTAAAAAACAATTTGAAATATGTTTCCTATGAGTTGAATTACCTGCCGTACTCTGAAAACGAGGTTTACTACTCAAGCACATCTTCGTCGTATTATGAATACAAGGATTTTGTCTACGACAGCTACACACAGCTTCCCGAAAAAACAAGGGAAAAGCTGGTTGAAATAGGCGAACAGAACGGAATATATTTACCGAGATTCGGCGAAGAAGAAAATGATGACAGTTCCTTATACGGCTATAAAACAAATACACAGCTTGCAAAGCTTGTAAAAGACTTTGTTTCATCACGTGGTTACTACTCGCTTGATGCAGAGATTATGCCCGAGGGGGAGGATTTTCCCGTCTGGTTTCTGACAAAGGCAAAGTCGGGCTACTGCGTTCACTATGCGGCGGCTGCAGCGGCAATGCTGCGAGCCTACGGAGTGCCGACAAGGTACGTTACAGGTTACTGCGTAAATGCAAAGGCAGGGGAGTGGGAGGTTGTTTCCTCTGACAATGCCCACGCTTGGGCAGAGTACTTTGACGATGAAATGGGTTGCTGGATTCCTCTTGACGCAACACCTGCTTCTTTTGAGCCGGCACAGTATAATTCGGTGACAGAAGAAACAAAAGCAACGCAGAATAATACTCAGGCTGAAACCGAGCCTGCAACAAAAGCTACACAATCAGCAACAACTGCCACCGAGAACACACCCGAAATGCCTTCTGTAACAAGCAATAATTCCAATAAAGAAAATAATAGTTTTGGGGCAATTCAAATTGTTTTGTCAGTGATAATCATATTATTGTTACTTGCGGCGGCTGTATTAATCAGGCGAAAAATCCTGCTGACAATCCGGAATAATCGTTTTTCAAAGGGCAGAAATAACAGTCGGGCAATTTATATTTTCCGTCATATTGAATCCCTTGGCAGATTTTCAAATAACGTAATTCCCGACGAGATAAAGGAAATTGCACTGAAAGCGAGGTTCAGCAGTCACACGATTAGCAAAGATGAGCTGAAATCGCTTATGTCTTATCACGACGACGCTGAAAAGGAGCTTTTGCGCAACAGCTCAAAAATCAAGAGGTTTTATTTTAAATTCATTCTTGTTCTCGTAAAATAAAAACAGGACTGCACAATTTACGGTAAGCTTTACTGTAATTGTGCAGTCCTGCTATTTTTTAATTTAGACTTTTGAATTTAGAATGAAAATCTGAAATGCTCATTTAATCAGCCTGATATCAGGCTTCTACCCAATCGATAAAATGGTAGCTTTCAAGAATCTGGAAGTAACGGGCAAGTCGTTCATAAAGCGGTTTAGCCTTTTCGCCGAATTCCTTGTCAACCGCTTCTCCGATTTCAATAATGTTTGATTTACCGTCAATCAGCGGCCAGACAAAGCTGCCAAGACTGTCAAGGTGAATATAGCTTATCTTCGGACGGCGAAAAACAACTTGAGCAATACGGTTTGCCCAACCCTTGTTTTCAATCTCCAAGGTTACAATTCCCTTTTCGTCTTTACTCCATTTAATTTCCGGACTACAAGTAGGGATTTTTTCAAGATAGTTTTTTGTGATTACATTTTTCTTTTTCATTTTTTATCGGTCTTCTTAGATGTTTTTTTCCAAAGGCTGAATTTCAGCAGACATAGAATTATTAATGCAAATACAATAAGACTGCCGATTTGTGAAGCCCATGTGGGAAGATTAATAAAACCTGACAGGTCGATAAAGGAGCCAAAGCCGAATACTGCAAGAATTGCAAGGATAATACCTACTAATCCTTCGCCTGCAATCATACCGGAACAGAACAGTATTCCATCATTGATGATGCCTTTCTTTTTGTCGCTTTCCTTCATTCTGTCAAAGAAAAGACGAATCAAGCCGCCGACCATAATGCACGCATTGAGTTGAACGGGCAGATAAATTCCGATTGCAAACGGCAGTACGGGAATGCCGAGGATTTCAATAAATAAAGCTAAAAATACACCAATCAGTATAAGTCCCCACGGCAGATTACCGCCCATAATTCCCTCAATTACCATTTTCATCAGAGTCGCCTGAGGAGCGGCAAGTTCCTGTGTACCGAAGCCCCATGCGCTGTCGAGAAGATATAATGTTCCGCCGATTGCAAGAGCTGCGGCAATAACACCTATTAATTCGCCGATTTGCTGTTTCTTTGGAGTTGCGCCAAGCAGATAACCCGTCTTTAAATCCTGCGAGGTATCGCCGGCAATAGCAGATACAATGCAAATAATCGAACCGATAGCAATAGCAGCCTGCATACCCGAAGCACCTGCTTCGCCTGTAAGCTTAAGAATAAGAGTAGTAATAAGAAGCGTTGCGATAGCCATACCCGAAACAGGGTTGTTGCTGGAACCTACCAGACCTACCATACGTGATGAAACGGTTGCAAAGAAGAATCCGAAGATAACAACTATAATTGCACCGAGGAGGGAGATAGGGATTGCAGGGATGAGCCATACAGCAAGAGTAAGAAGCAAAATGGAAATTAAGACAATTCTGATATTCAAATCCTGAGCTGTTCTTGCCGGATTCTGATTTTTGCTTCCGCTCATTCCCTTGATTGCGTCACGAAATGTGCGAACAATAAGAGGAAGTGATTTAATAAGGCTTATGACTCCGCCTGCGGCAAGTGCGCCTGCACCGATATAGCGAATATATGTACTCCAGATTCCGCTTGCACCGCTGTCTGCGAATATTTCTCCGACTGATACCGTTCCGGGATACATAGTTATGCTGCTGCCGAAAAGTACAATCATAGGTATAAGCACAAGCCAGCTTACAAGACCTCCTGCGAACATATAGGATGAAATTTTCGGACCGCATATATATCCTACGCTCATTACTGCCGGATAAATCTGTGTTCCGATAGCACCGGGATAGGTTTTTGCCGTACCCTCAATTGACACCTCTCCGGGAACAACCTTAAGACCGTCAATTATGAATTTAAAGAATGCGGCAAATCCCATGCCTGCAAATACGGTTGAAGCACTTGAACCGCCCTCTTCGCCTGCGAGCATAACCTCTGCACATGCCTGACCTTCGGGATAGGGCAGGACACCGTGCTCACGGACAATAAGAGCATTGCGGAGCGGTACCATAAAGAATACGCCGAGCAGACCGCCGATAAGAGCAATTAATGTGATTTCAAGCAGATTTGGTTTTTCCATAACACCGTCGCTTGCCCATAAAAACAGGGCAGGCAGGGTGAAAATTGCACCGGCAGCAAGCGATTCACCTGCTGAACCGATAGTTTGTACCATATTACTTTCCAGAATTGAGTTTTTTCGCATAATAATGCGTATAACGCCCATAGCAATTACGGCAGCTGGGATAGAAGCAGATACCGTCATACCTACTCTCAATCCCAGATAGGCATTTGCAGCGCCGAATATTATTGCGAGCAGTATACCCATAATGATTGATGTTACGGTCAGCTCCGGCGTTATTTTTTCGGCAGGAATATATGGCTTGAATTCCTTGTTGCTTTTCATTTTTTTCTCCTTTCAAAATGAAGTGTAGTTGTGTCATACGCACGCAATATATACAAAATTTACCAAAACTTTGTAAAAAATCGACGCATTATGACTATTGATATTATAATATCATACGTTACAGATGATGTCAATATATGTTTGATTACAAGAAATTTTTGTTTGCAGGTTTAAGGAGAATCCATCAATTAAGCATATATTTATAAAGTATAAGCAAAACAAAAGCAGCTCTGTATATCTGTCTGACAGAGAGCTGCTTTTATTTTAAAGTTTTGAAAGTAGATTAATTGACATAATATGACGCTATGTTTTGCAGTTTCCTGCGTGCAGTTGAAATATGTCTTGAAACCGTTGAGGCGTTAAGCCCAAGCTCGGACGCAATTTCCTTTTGCTTTTTGTCGTTAAGGTAGTGCTCGGTAAGGCATATTCTCTGCATATCGGTAAGCTCTGTTACAATAGCCTTTGAAATGATTTCCTTCATCCTTTTTCGGTTTTCATAATTTGTCGTGCCGTCTTTATTATAGTTCGAAAAAAGAATTTTACTTGTGTTCTCAGCGGTAAAATGGATAATCCTTGTTTTCATTTAAGCCACTCCCTTGTGCCTTGCCAGCAGATGATTTGCAATATCAAGACATTCGTTGTAATACATCCGATATTTTGCAATCTTCATATTAAGCTCTTTTTGCTCAAAAGGAGTTTTACCTTTGCGTTCATTTTTCAGTTTTTCTATAACAATGGCAATTTCAGCCGCTGTGTTGTAGTATTCCTGTGACCATTCAAAATAGTTCATCAATTTACTTCCTCCGCATCATTCATTTTCTTTGAAACAGACGGGGCATTCTGTTTCGGACAAGCGTTAATTCAAAGCTGATAACCAAAAATTCAACTTGCTTTATTTGCTTGCCTAATTCAATTATATTTTGAATTTCCGTGTTTTTCAAGAGAAAATAGAACGAATGTTCGAAAATCGGAATCAAACACCACCATTGTGTCATTGTCAGGACAAAGCTCGCAGTGATTATGCAATTTGTAAATAGTATAATCAAAAATAAACATTGCATCATTTTTGTATCATTTGTCAGTTGCATAGAATTCAAAAATGCTCAAAATAAGAAATTTGAGAGTTTGTGAAAAAAATAATGCACAAAACAAATTTCGAATTATTGTGCACATTGTCATTTTGCCTGTTGAGAAAAGACAAATCCGCCTGTATCCACTTGAAATCGGGTCGAAAAAATAGTATAATATATGAAAATGAAATGCTCACATTGAACATTCATTTTCATAAAACACACAATCGCAAAACAGACCGTCGGGAGACGGTCTGTTTTGCATTTACAAAATAAAACGGCTGCCGTTATAGCAGCCGTAAATTTTTGATTATTTACTGTTTTCATTTAATGTGAGCAATAAAAACAGCGGTGCTTGATTCAGCACCGCTGTAATAATTTATTGTCTTAATTTGCGTGTCGTGATACTCGACTTAAGATACAAATTGCAGGGGATTGAGCTTGTTTGAATTGTAGATAATTTCAAAATGGAGGTGAGGTCCTGTTGAGTTACCTGTTGAACCTACATATCCGATTGTTTCGCCCTGTGAAACGTGCTGACCGTAAGATACAGCCAAGGAACTGCAATGACCGTAGAGCGTCTGATAACCGTTGCCGTGGTCGATAATTACATAGTTTCCGTAACCGTCGCCCTTGTCGCCAGCCTGAATAACTGTTCCGCCGTCAGAGGCAACAATCGGTTGACCTGAAATACCGCCTGACGCAATATCAATACCGTTGTGCATTCTGCCCCAACGCCATTCAAAATAGCTTGAAACGCTGTGAGTGTAGGGAACAGGCCAGCAGAAAGAACCTGAAGCAGAAGAGCCGGAGCCTGATTTGGATACGGAACTGCTTTCTTCAACAATGCCGTCTCTTGAACCCTTTACAACAACTTCGTCAACTGCCTTTTTAATAACCTTTGTGTCGGTTTCAACAGCGTCAGTCTGCATACCGTCGGTAAATGTGGTGCGGATTGTAACTTCTTCCTCGCCGTTTTTACCTTCGGTTTTAACCTTTTTATAAGATGACGACTGTGAATCGTCATATTCTGTTTTCACTTCGTACTCAATTTCTCTTGTATAAACAATGTCGGTTGAAAGGGCAATTGAGAATTTGCCTTCGGCAGCAGCCATAATTTCGGAAACAGTCATAATGTCATCTTCCGAAAAGCTTCCGCCCTTAACAACAACGTCATTTGCAAATTCTGTTGTTGTTTCATCGTCATAGCCCTCTTTGTAATCTGTAAGAACCTTACCAAGAGCGGCGTTAAGTGCGTCGGTTTCGCTTGTTGCACCGATAAGCTTGCCGTCAATGTAAAGTCCCGAACAGCCGTTGCCGATGTTATCGTTCAGAAGCGCCTTTGTAATTGAAGCATATGCGCCCGAACCGAGAGTGTTTGTTGCCTCGTCAGCTGTTGCTGTGAATACTGAGTTGTATTTTACAGTTTCTTCACTGCCGTTATCGTTATTGCCTGACGTAGAACTCTGAACAGAAGATGAGGTTGTAATAACTTTAGGTGTGTTGTCATAAGAGTCAAGTGCGCTTGCTACGGTTACGCAGGAAAGCATAATCGCCGATGCACAGGCAACAACTGCAAGAACGGCTTTTTTCTTAAGAATAGTATGAGTGCGGTAAGCAGATGCAGGTGCGCTGTGAGCGTGTTTTTTACTGCCCGATACAAATGAAATACCCGAAACAGCGTCCTTAAGTGAGCTTGTAAATTCACCCTTTGCACCGTTTCTGTTTTCAGTATAGCACTTGTCAAGAACAGAGGCTCTTTTTTTAGCCTTTACGTTCTTAACGGCTTTAGCAGTAAGTCTATCTGATTTTTTGCCGATAAATCGGGCTGAAACTTCAGAAAACTTTTTGCTGACTGTCTTTGCAAAATAGACAGAAGCCCTCTTTACAAAGCGAACCGTTTTGTAAGCAACGGATGGCTGAACAGATTTTCTTGTTGATTTTTTCTTTTCAGTTGAAAGACTTTCTATTTCATTGAAACCTTCCAAACCAATGAACTTTGTCTTCAAAATAATTTCTCCTATCTCATTAACCGTTACATTTTTGTAACAAACTCAACGTCTTAATTATATCAAATTGTAACGATTTTGCAATAAGAGAATTAAAAAACGTAACCTTTAACAGAAAAATCACCAATAACCGTCACTAATATCTGTTAAAATGCACAATATTTCTTCAAATTAATTATACTGTAAGTTATCAGTATTATAATCTTTCAACAAAGAGTAATATTCTTTTAGAGCGGAAACAGCACCGTTTTTGTCGTGTTCCTTGTAATTTCCGCACTCTATCGCAGTTGTTCCCGGAATTTCTCCGCTATGCTCACTGCACTTTTTAACCGTTTCTTTTATAAGGTCAAGTGCCTGCTGATGGCTTAAATTTCTTACAAGGAAATAAAATCCTGTTCTGCATCCCATAGGACCGAAATATATTATATTGTCTGCATATTCGCTGTTGCGTGCATAGGTTGCAAAAAGGTGCTCAATGGTATGCATAACGGGGTTTGGCAAAAACGGGGGAGTATTGGGTTTTATAAAACGCATATCGTAGGTTGTGATGTCACCATCGATACGTGAAATATAAACTCCGGGATTTAATGTGTTGTGATTAACGGTAAAGCTTGCAATTCTTTTCATTATAATGTCATTCCTTTTTTATTTATCAGTCGTAATCTGCTACGTTTGTAAAGCATATGTTCAAATCTACCGCACCCTCAATTCCGTCAATAGCGCCTGTTGCGGAATATTGCCACATTGAAAACTCATAATAGAATGTAGGCACATTTGCATATTCGCAGTACCATATATCAATGTCGGCAAGGCGGGATAAATCGTACTTGAAGTACAGCTCACGGCTCGGGGAGTAGAGAATAGGTGTGTAGCCAAGCTCCTTTACTCTGTCGCAGAAAGCTCTTGCGCACTCGGTAGCCTGACTTGCGCTTACGCTGTCTGTTCGTGCGTCGTCGTCCTTGATGATTTCCCAGTCGTAGGCAACGGGATAGTCAAGCTTTATGTCGCCGAGAACTGTTTTTACATAGTCTGCCTCTTCAATTGCTTCTTCGGTGCTGACAGCCTGCGAGAAAAAGTATGCGCCAACCTTGATTCCCTCGGCTTTTGCGCCGTTTATGTATTCAAGAGCTCTTTCGTCTGTGTACATTTCGCCTTTTTCTCCGTAGCCCCTGCCGCCGACTCTTATCATAGCAAAGTCAATTCCGCTTTCCTTGACCTTTTTCCAGTCGATATTTCCGCTGTAGGAAGAAACGTCAATGCCCTCGCTTGATGCGGCTTTTCCGTTTTCATTATAATACTTAAGATTGGAGTCGGCTGTAAACCCATTGTTATCAAGCTTGTTTACAGGAACGCCGTCAAGCTCGGTAATCCAGATTTCGCCGAGAGTGCTGTCGTTTATGTGAATTTTATTTCCCGTTGTCTTAACTGTTGTATCAGTGGCTGCGGTTGCAGTTTGGGAGCTTGAATTGTTATTATTGTTGTTTTCTTCTGAACAGCCGCACAAAGCTGCCGACAGTATCATCGCAGAAGCGATAAGCAGGCAGGTAATCCTTTTCATATTAATTTCTCCGTTTCCTTATTATATACATAGTTTTATACATAATCCCGTAAACCCTTTAAATATTATTAAAAGCATATCATATTTTTGTTTTTATGTAAATAAATTAAGTCGAAATTTTGTATTGAAAATTATGTGAAGATTAAGTATAATAGATATATTATCCATTAAAAGAAATATCAGGAAAATGGAGATTATAATATTGACTTGTATGAAAGGTTGGTGAAACGGGTGAAAAGTGTCGGCGTCAGAGGTTACCGCAGAAAAACTAAAGAACAGCTTTTGAAGGAGATTGACGCCTGCAAATCACTCAGCCAGCTTTTTGCTTTGATTCAGCACGAGGGAATTGTTCTGAGAATGTACAGCCAGCCGGGTGCGTCGAACCTTACCCCGAAGAAGCTTTATCCCAAGGAGATAATTGACAACAAGGAAGATACTCCATTTGAGCGACTGCGTTTAAGGGTGCGGACGGCTGTTGAGCAGTACGACGAAAGAATTTCGTCAGGTGTTTGTCCCGATAACAAAAAGTCAGGTAAAACTTCGCAAAACTGATTATTTGGAATGACAGTAAATAGATTGTTTTTTATAAAAACACACAATAGTACAAATTTATTTAATAAATATCGAAATTTTTTAAAATTTTTACTGAAAAAACTCTTTATTTTTTACAAATTTTAGTATATACTATTGTTATTGATTAGCATATCATTTTGATATGTATTGGTGAAAGAGGGAATAAGAATGAAAAAAAAGTTTAAACGTGTATTTTCAGCCTTGCTTGCGGTGATTACGGTGTTTTCCGCAACCGCAGTTTTCGGTTCAAGTACATATGCGGCTGAAAGTGAAACGACGCCTGTTGTTTCGGGCGATGCCGGTGCAGTAGCTGTTGAGGCGTCAACAGAACCGTCAGAAGCAACAGAGCCGACAGTGCCTGTAACAGAGCCTTCGACAACTGCGACCGAGCCGACTACTGCTCCTGCTACACAGCCGACGACAAAGCCTGCGCCGAAGGTAGGAAATGTAAAAAATATTGTCAAAACAAGCTTTCTTACCGATAAAATAACCCTTACATGGGACAAGGTAAGCGGTGCGTCGGGATACTATATATATTATAAAAATGCCGACAGCTCAAATACATTCAAGAAGATTGCCGAAGTCAAGTCAAATTCCTGCACTGTTTCAAAGCTTTCACATACAACGCAGTATCATTTTAAAATATCTGCCTATGTCGTTCAGGACGGCAAAAAGTACGAGGGTGCAGGTTCTGTTAAAAAGACTGCTACTCAGCCCGGAAATATTACGGGACTTGGAAAATTGCATTCCTATGATGTCCTTGAGTTTGCATGGAACCGCAACACCAAGGCAACCGGCTACAAGATTTACCGTGCTTCTGACGAAACCAAGGGCAAGTATGTCCTCTATAAAACAATTACGAATAACAAAACAAACTCTTTTGCCGATAAAAATGTTAAGCTTGGCAAGAATTATTCTTATCGAGTGAAGTCTTACCGTGAGCTTTACACTGTTTGCTGTTACAACGGTGCATCCTCTGAAATAAAATTTACAGCAGGTATGTGTGCTCCGAATTTTTCGATGACTTCACAGCTCTCAAGGGTAAGCCTTACTTGGAAAAAGAATAAGTATGCCAGCGGATATGACCTTTATTATGCAACATCAAAGAGCGGTCCTTATTCGAAGCTGGGCAGTACTAAAAATGACTACTTTAACACAGGAAAGCTCTCCAATAACAAGACATATTACTTCCGTGTTCAGCCCTATAAGCAACAGGGAAGCAATAAAATTACAGGTACATTCCATACTAAAGCACAAAAGGTTACAAAGAACGCCTACGGTACAAATATCGGTGACACATATATTGAAATCAGTTTAAAACAGCAGCATATGTGGTACTATCGCAACGGTCAGCTTTACTGCCACACAGATGTTGTAACGGGAAATGATGACGGCTATCACAACACACCTAAGGGAGCGTTTTCAATCTGGCAGCGTCAGTCGCCTACAACGCTTTACGGTCCGGGGTATGCGTCTTATGTAAACTATTGGATGGCATTCACTTATTCCGGTGTCGGAATACACGACTCAAGCTGGCGTTCAAACAGTGAGTACGGTGGAAATACCTACAAGGGCAACGGCTCTCACGGTTGCGTAAACACACCCTACAGTGCTGTAAAGAAGATTTATCAGAAAGCAGGATACGGCACAAGAGTTGTAGTTTACTGATAAAATTAAAAATGCAAAGATTAACGGCAAAGCAATTGCGCTTTGCCGTTTTTTGTGTTATTGTGTTGCTGTTGTACTTTGTTGAGCAGTTGATGAGCTTTGTTTCGGGCACATTTTGCCGTCAACGTCTGTGTAGTATTCGCCTTTCAGAAGGATTTTTGAAATCGGAACAATTTCATAGCCTTTTTCTTTGATACCCTCAATTACCATAGGCAGTGCCTCGGGAGTGTTCTTTGCGCCGTTGTGCATAAGAATAATACTGCCGTCTTTTAGCTTGCCGACAATGTTTTTTGTAATCTGCTCCGGAGTGGGGTCTTTCCAGTCGAGAGAATCAACGTCCCACTGAACGCAGTACATATTACAGCCGTTGACCGACTTTACAACGTCGTTGTTGTAGTCGCCGTAGGGCGCACGGAACAAGGTAGGCATTTTACCGGTAATTTTCTTGATTTTTTCGTTGCAGGACTGAATCTGCCCCGTCATATCCGAAGTTGACATCTGCGTCATATGCGGGTGGGTATCGCTGTGATTTCCCACATCGTGCCCCTTGTCGGCAATTTCCTTTACACTTTCGGGATATTTGTCAACCCAGTCGCCGACAAGGAAGAACGTCGTCTTTACCTTGTACTTATCAAGAATTTTAAGCAAATCATCGGTTTGTTCATTGCCCCATGCGGCGTCAAAGGAAAGCGCAACCTGCTTTTTGTCGGTTTCCACATAGTAAATGGGGATTTCACGGGGAGTAGAAGCGGTCTGAACCGCCCTTACAGTTGAAGTTATTGCAATTGCCGCCGTAGCCGCACCGATTAAAAGGCAGAATCCCAGTGAAACAAGACTGCGCTTCGTAAGAATTAATAAACGCATAAAATCCCCTCCGATACATTGTATGTGAAGAAGAAGGATTTTATGATGTTATTTGAAAATGGCTATCTATTTAAAATTTTGTCTTTTCATACAACTCATTATGGTATATAATGATGACAGCAATAACAAAAACCTGGAGGTGGAGGATTGAAAAAGGTCAAAAATAATGTATTGTTTCTGTTGTATACCGTCATTCTCGGTGCTATTGTCGGAGCAATTATCTGGGCGTTTATCAGACTGATGAATCTCGGAATTGAGTTTATCTGGGATTTTGCTCCCTCAAAGCTGGATTTTCCGCTATATACCCTTTGCGTATGCCTTGTCGGCGGACTGCTGATAGGTCTTTGGAAAAAGAAATTCGGCGATTATCCCGAGGAACTGAACACCGTTATGGGCAGAGTGAAAACAACCGGCAGATACTCCTATAACAATGTTTTTTCTACACTCGGCTCGGCACTGTTTCCGCTGATAATCGGAGCAAGCGTAGGTCCCGAGGCAGGACTTACAGGCGTCATAGCCGGACTGTGCACTTGGGTAGGAGACAAGCTTAAGCTGTATTTCAAAGAGGTTGAGGAGCTGACGCAAATCGGGCTGAGTGCAACTCTGGGTACGATTTTCCATTCTCCGATGTTCGGTTTTATTGAGCCGATTGAGTCCGACAAAGAAGTTGTTTTACCGAGAACATCAAAAATTGTTCTCTACCTTGCGGCAATTTTAAGCTCATTCGGCGTGTTTATCCTTCTCGGAAAGCTGTTTGGAGGAAGAACAGGATTAGAGGAGCTTGAAATCGGGAAAATAGAGCTTTTGCATTATCTGTACGCAATTCCTCTGACTGCTGTCGGAATTGCGGCAGGTTACCTGTATTTTATCTTCAAAAAGCTCACATTTTCACTTGAAAAGAAATTCAAGAAGTATACTGTTTTAAGAGCAACGGCAGGCGGCTTGCTCCTCGGAATCTCGGGAACAATTCTGCCGCTTACAATGTTTTCGGGAGAGCACCAGATTAGCGAGGTAATGGCTGACGCTGAAACAATCGGCGCTGTTATGCTTATCGCAATTGCTGTTGCAAAGCTGCTTTTGACGAATATCTGCATTGATTCAGGTTTAAAGGGCGGTCACTTTTTCCCGATTATCTTCTGCGGTATCTGCATTGGCTGTGCTATGAGCCTGATTTTTGGAATTGATATGGTGTTCTGCGCCGGTATTGTTACTACTGCGCTCGTCGGTCACGCTCTGAAAAAACCGCTCGCAACGGTCTTGCTGTTAATGATTGTTTTTCCGATAAAGCTGATGCCAATTATGCTGTTTTCGGCAATAGCGGCAAAATTTATCGGAACGCCGAAAGCTTTTCTTACAAATACATCCCATCACCCGTCATAGTGTGATGGGATGATTTTTTATAAAAAGAAAACACGGCAAGCGAAAACCTGCCGTGTACAGTGCAAAAATATTATAAAGTATATTATTCAGCAGCTGATTTTCTCTTTGCGAAGCAATCGCTGCAGTAATAGCTCTTGCCCTCCATAGGCTGGAAAGGAATCTTTGCAGGACCGCCGCATTCAGCACATGTTGTTTCAAAATACTGACGTTCTGCTTTAGCAGCGTTCTTGCGTGCCTGTCTGCATTCCTTGCAACGCTGCGGCTCATTTACAAAACCTTTTTCAGCGTAAAATTCCTGCTCGCCTGCGGTGAAAACAAATTCGTTTCCACATTCTTTGCAAATGAGTGTCTTGTCTTCGTACATTGGTTTTTACCTCTCTTTTGGCATAATTAGAATTTCGCCCCGTGCGGAGTTGCACCGCATAAACTATTCAGGACATATTGATATTGCAGATTTTTCTGCGAGCTCTTTGCAGAGCATTGTCAGCGGATTTTTCGGAAATTGACAGCTTTTTGGCAATCTCCTTGTAGCCAAGTCCGTTTCCATACAGCATAACTACCTCAAATTCGGTCTTTGAAAGAACATTCTTAAGCTTATCAAGTACCATTTTAAGGTGTTCACGGCACATAAGAAGCTCCTCGGGAGTCTGCGACAAATCTTCAAGCGTATCGCCCAAATCGTCAAGCTGAACAAGAGCGGACTTCGGAACAGCCTTTTGCGTACTGTTTTTGCGGATTATTGAAATGAATCTGCGTTCAACAACAACCGACATATAGTTTTTAAAGCCCGAGCTTCCGTTTTCGTCAAAGGTGCGGCAGGTATATAAAAGTGCAAGCAAACCTTCCTGAACAAAATCATTCTGTTCATATCCCTCTGCGGAATATTTTCGTGCAATAAAGTTGATAGTGTTCAGATAGCGCATTGCAAGCTCGTTAAAAGCATTGTCATCTCCGTTTTTTGAAAGCCTTGCAAGGGTGTTGTCATCGAGTGAATTGTAGGAGTTTGTGCTTCCACCCATTTTCTCACCTCTGACAATACTAATCTACTAAATAATAATATAGTACAAAAAGTGCAGAATGTCAACGGCACGTTTGTATTTTCTGTAAAATTGCATTATAAAGATAATAAAATTTATGCAAAATAGATAAGATTTTGTCGAAAAAATGGCACAACCGTACTTGTAAAATATAACTTGAAATGGTATAATTTTATAAAAGATTTTAAAGGGGAGCAGGCAAATTATGGTTGTTCGGTGCAACAGTTTCGGAATAAACGGAATGGATGGATACAAGGTGGAAATTGAAGCCTCAATGCAAGGCGGTTTGCCCGGCTTTGATATGGTAGGACTTCCGGACGTTGCTGTTCGTGAAAGCCGTGACAGAGTTAAAAGTGCGCTCAAGAACTGCGGTTTTAATCTCCCATCATCGCATATAATTCTCAACCTTGCTCCTGCCGACATCAAAAAGGAAGGCCCGATTTATGATTTGCCGATTTGCGTAGCACTGCTCAAGCTTACAGGGCAGATTGTAACCGATATTTCCGATTGTGCCTTTATCGGTGAGCTTTCGCTCGGCGGTGAAACGAGGAGCATTAACGGCGTTCTGCCAATGGTGATTAAGGCTAGGGAGTGCAAAGTCAAGAAGATTTTTGTCCCTGTCGAAAACGTCAGCGAGGCGTCGGTTGTTGACGGAATAGAGGTTTATCCCGTCAGAGAAATAGTACAGCTTAAAAATATTCTCAACGGTCAGGATAGTATGCCTCCTGCAACGCCGAAAGCCCATAATCCCGAACATTCGGAAGGTTTTATTCCTGATTTTTCGCAGGTAAAGGGGCAGTTTGAGGCAAAGCGTGCGCTTGAAATTGCCGCCGCAGGAGGTCACAATATTCTGCTTATCGGTCCTCCCGGCTCGGGCAAGAGTATGCTTGCAAAACGTCTGCCGTCAATTCTGCCCGATATGACGTTTGATGAAATGATTGAAACTACAAAAATCCACTCAATCGCAGGCACACTGCATATTGACGGACTTGTTGAAACACGGCCTTTCCGCTCGCCTCACCATACGGTAACAGCTGTCGGTCTTGGCGGAGGAGGAACAGGCACAATTAAACCGGGCGAGGTTTCGCTTGCGCACAACGGTGTTCTTTTCCTTGACGAACTGCCCGAATTTTCACGCAACGTGCTTGAGGTTTTAAGACAGCCGATTGAGGATTCGCAGATTACGATTTCTCGTTCGGGGCAGAATTGTACATACCCCTGTTCAATTATGGTAGTTGCGGCTATGAATCCCTGTCCTTGCGGTTATTACGGCGACGGAACAAACCGCTGTACCTGTTCGGACGTAAAAATAAAGCGTTATCTGAACAGAATTTCGGGGCCATTGCTTGACCGATTTGACATCCACGTTGAAGTGCCGCCCGTAAAATTTGACGAGCTTCGAAGCTCTGAAATAACCGAAAGCTCGGCTGAAATCAAAAAGCGTGTTGACGGTGCAAGGAAAATTCAGCGTGAACGTTTTAAGGGCAGTTCAACGCTATGCAATGCAAAAATCAACGCAGAACAGTTTGAAAAAGCCTGCATAATCGACAAAGCGGCTGAAAAGACGCTGAAAGATGCATTCGAAAGCCTCGGACTTACCGCAAGGGCGTATGACAGAGTTTTAAAGGTTGCACGTACGATTGCAGATTTGGAGCAGTCAGAGGTAATCCGTTCCGAGCACGTTCTCGAAGCCGTACAGTACAGAAGCCTTGACAGAAAATACTGGTCGTCAAATTAATTCTTTTAAATATTATATTTTTATGGTATAATAAATAATAACCTTGAACTTGCAGTTTTCTGCAAGGATTTAAATAAAACATCGGAGGTAAAAATTATGGCTATAACTAAAAATTCAATCATCGGTGACGTTCTCGACAAGCACCCCGAAACAGCAGAGCTTTTCTTCAGCATAGGTATGCACTGCCTCGGCTGTCCTGCTTCAAGAGGAGAAACAATTGAAGAGGCTTGTATGGTGCACGGCGCAGACGTTGACGCACTGATTGACTCTCTCAATGAAGCTGTAGGCGAATGAGTACTTCGTCACAGCTCGATAATCGACTAAAGCTCTGTGCAGACTTTGTCCGCAGCGGAGCAAAGCTTGCTGACATCGGCACAGACCATGCGTATTTACCCGTGTGGCTGTGCCATATTGGCAGATGCCCCTTTGCGGTTGCCACCGACATAAATCCCGAGCCTCTCAAGCGTGGACAGAGCACGATTATCGAATCGGGAATGAGCGACAGAATAGAAACACGCTTAAGCGACGGACTTAAAGAAATAAAATCCGATCAAGCCGACGATATTGTCATTGCAGGAATGGGCGGTGAGCTGATTGCAAAAATCCTCTCCGAGTGTTCCTTTGCAACCGACAGCTCAAAGCGTTTTATTTTACAGCCTATGACAAAGAGCGAGGAGCTCATTGCGTGGCTGTGCGAAAACGGCTTTAAAATTCTTAAACAGGACTGCTGTGTAGCGTCGGGAAAGTGCTATACGGTGCTACTTGTAAAATACAGCGGTGAAAAGCACAGTGCCGACGAGCTGTACTGCTACCTCGGCGAGCTTTCGCCCAAGAGTAATGAAACGCATCTTCGCTTTGTTGAAGGTCATCTTAACAGACTTTCAAAACAAGCTGTCGGAGATGTGCGCTTTGCTGTGCTTGCAGATAAGATACGGGAGAAAATTTATGACAACGATTAATGATATTTATGATTTTTTTGAAAGCTTTGCGCCGACCGAAAGCGCAATGGATTTTGATAACGTAGGACTTCTTGTCGGTGATAAAAATGCAACGGTGGCAAAGGTGCTTGTATCGCTTGACATTACTTGTGAAGTTGTAAACGAGGCGCAAAAGCTTGGCTGTGAGCTGATTATAAGTCACCACCCTGTTATTTTCAATCCGATAAAAAGGCTTGATACAAACAGTGTTCCGTATCTCCTTGCAAGGCACGGAATTTCTGCGCTCTGTATGCACACAAACCTCGATTTAAGCGAGGACTTCGGAGTAAATCTCTGCCTTGCAAATGCAATAGGAGCAAAAAATGTTGTAAAAAGCGACAAGGGCGAGTGCCTGTTTGTCGGCGAGCTTGAAGAGGAAACCGAGATGAAAGCCTTTGCCGATAACGTAAAAGCGTCACTTAACTGCAACGGACTTCGCTATACAGACGTTAAAAAATGCGTTAAAAAGGTTGCCGTTTCGTCCGGTTCAGGCGGTTCGGAAATCTTTGCAGCGGCACAAATCGGCGCAGACGTACTTGTAACAGGCGAGATAAAGCACCACGAAATAAACGTCGCAAACGAGCTTGGCGTGAACATTATTGACGCAGGACATTTTAAAAGTGAAGATATTGTAATTTTACCGCTGATTAATAAACTTTCGGATAATTTTTCAGACGTTATTTTTACAAAATCGAAAGCATATTCGGATAATATTAAATTTATTTAACCGAATATTCATATATCATAAAAAATTTATTGCATAATTTGTAACTATTTGATATAATAATACGATGAATAACAATATGTAGTGGTGTGCCCGATTGATGGGTGCGAATGAGGAAATATGAGAATAAGAAAAAAGAAATGGGCAGAGCCCGAGCTTTCAGTGTGCGACTTCTTCGTGAAAAATCCCGAGGAGCATACGGGACAGTGGAAAAAGGCTTTTAAAAAGGAACAGCCGCTTTACCTAGAAATAGGCTGCGGCAAGGGCGGATTTGCAGGCAGACTTGCGCTTGAAAATCCCGACAAGAACATAATTGCTCTCGACATAAAAATTGATATGCTCGGCGTAGGCAGACGTACAATTGTAAAGCTGTTTGAGGAAAACGGCAAACCGCAGGACGATATAACAAACCTTCTGCTTGTAAATTACAACGTTGAACAGCTCGACAAAATCATCACAGAAGACGATGAAATTGAGAGGCTTTATATTAATTTCTGCAATCCGTGGCCTCGCCCGAAGCATAAAAAACGCAGGCTTACCTACTACAAAAAGCTTGAGATGTACAAGAAGTTTCTGAAAAAGGACGCTGAAATCCGTTTCAAAACCGACGATGACGAGCTTTTTGATGAGAGTCTTGAGTACTTTGAGCAGAGCGGATATGAGATAACATATCTCACATGTGATTTGCACAACAGCGACGTAAAGGATAATATCGAAACCGAGCACGAAAAAATGTTCTCGGCAGAGGGAATAAAGATAAAATATCTGATTGCAAAGCAGAAAACAAATGACAATTAAAAATTAACAATGTAAAATTAACAGTTTTCAGTAACTAAACGATAATTTAGCCGAGTGCCTCGGCTCGCAAATCGAGTGGAAAAGTCAGTTTGTTTGGAGAAAATTGTAGCCCGAATTTTAAGTTGATATATAGGTAACGTTTCGGGACGTCAAGGATGCCGTCCCCTACGGCGATACAGGAAACGTTTATTTTCAGTCGTAGGGACACGGCGTGCCG
>DPHV01000009.1 GCA_003521625.1 Ruminococcus sp. | reverse complement strand
ACGTTTTGGCTTTGATTTCTCGCTACCGCAATCTCAACAGTGCAAGAGCTATTATACAACAGCCTTTTGCTTTTGTCAACCCCTTTTTTAAAGTTTTCTAAAAACTTTTTTGAGGTTTTCTGTTTTCACGCCGTCTTTTTCAGCAACGTACGTTATTATATCAAACTTCTCTCCCTTTTGCAACCCCTTTTTCTTATTTTCTTCGACTTTTTTCAATATAATTTTTATCAGTCAGATTTTATGTCTGAAAGCTTTTTGCACAAGACGCTTACGGGAATGCATAAAAACGCCCAAAGCATACTGTAGAACGGGCAAATCTGTCCCTTTATATTTAAACGGCATTTTGAATAGTCCCACACGTTGAGCTTATATTTAAGATTGACTATACACCCGCAACAAAATTCAAGTGAAGTTATTATTGCACTGCCTATTATACACTTTGCTGGCATTTTCATCTTTTTATGTTTTTCGTAAAACTTAAAAAGCGATACAAAACACGCTCCTCCTGTTACTGCCATTGACCAATGTGTTTTTCCTCGCCAGATAATTTCAAGTAATGCGTAGCCTATACCGCCGATTGAGAATAAAATGCAGTCATCCTTAATGCCTTTCAATATAAATCACCGCCTTTAGTTTTGGCTAAAGACGGTGGATTATTCAAAATCAATAATGCAAAATTCCTATTTCTTCTAACAAGTCTTTTAATTCTTCAAGAGAATATAAACAATTGAGTGCGGTAAGCATTGCGTTGGTTGTAAGGTAGGTTGGCATATTGAGGTGTTTTAAAAGCTTTTTCCTGTTTTTTTCAGCATTTTCTGCACCTGTAAGTCCGAGGTAAAATAAATCGGATTTTTTGATTTCGTTTTCTTTTATATTGTTTTCACCTATAATTGTTGCTCCGCTTTTGCGTATGGCGTTGATTATGACCTCGTCAGTAACTCCCTCTACTCCGAGAAGTCCCTCCTTGCCTTTTTGCGCTTTGCGCTTTTCCTTGCCCTCAATCTGCGGAATGTAGCAATGCTTTATCTTTGATTTATCGACAACGCCTTTCAGAAAATTGCGTATTACAAAACCTGCCGAGTCGCTGTCGGTTAAGATGAGTATTCCTCTTGCATCGGCAATCTGTCGAATCAGGTTCTGCTTTTCCTTATCGGAGAACACACGAAAGCCGTTGGTTTCAATTATCGGCGCATCAATCAGTGAGAAAAGCTTGATTTTGTCGTATCTTCCCTCAACAATTACTGCCTCTTTGATTTTCAGCAACTAAATCCTGCCCTCCCTTGCAACAAGCAACAATTGAGCTATGAGCTGTTCCATACAGAGCCTTGCGTTCACCGATGAGCTTTTGAATTTTATGTCGGCTTCTACAAGCAGGTCAAGGCTCTTTCTCAAAGCCTCGGTTGAAACTTTTGCCGTTGCCTTACGTGCTTTTTCCAATGTGAATGCTCTGTTTTTGTATTCAAAATCTTTTGCAACGTTATCTTTGAGCACACCGCATTCATCCGCTACCCTGATTCTGTAGGCATCAACATACGAAGCTGACAAAACATACAACATCATAACAGGCTCCTCACGTTGATAAAAAAGCAAGTCGAGCGTGCTAAATGCCTTGTCGCCGTTTCCGTTCAATACCGCATCGGATAGTGCAAATATTTTTGTTTCAAGATTTTGCGTTGCAAGCTTTTCTATATCCTGTAAAGTGACCTCCTCGCCCTTTGCATAGGCACAGATTTTTGCAAGTTCATTCTTAAGAAGATTGAGGTCATCGCCGCAGTAAGAAATCAACTTTGCCGCATTGACGTGCGAAATCATCTTGCCGTTTTCATTTGCCCACTTTGCAATATAGCGTTCAAGCATTGACTGATTGAGCTTGTTAAATTCGCATACTGAGCCGTTTTTCTCGGCTCTTTTTACAAGCGACTTGAAAGCGGCGCTGTTTTTTGACGGGACGTAGGTCGGCATTGAAATTATCAGCACCGTTGTATCAACCGTTTTGTCGGTGATTTCTTTGAATCGTGCAAGCGAATCTGCGTCCATAATATCAAAAAATATGTCCGAAACGAAAACGCAGTTGTACTCGCTCATAAACGGCACAATCTGAAGTGACGCCGCAAAATCATCGAGGTTTATATCTCCGCTGAATTTATGAAAATTGAAGTCCGATGGATTTTTCCCCGTTACGGCGTTTGCAAGCTGTTCCGAATAACGGCGCACAAACATCTGCTCTGTACCGTAGATTACGTAAATCGGCGAGAACTGTCTTGCCTTTATCTGTTTTTTTAGTTCGGATTCACTTATCTTTGACATTTGAACCTCCACTGAATACAAGCTCCGCAACGCCGTCGGAGGTTGTATAAATATTGTCAATTATTTCTTTAATGGAATTATATTTGCTTTCGAGCAAATTCTTATCACCCGAAAAAATCACGTTTTTGCAAGAAAGCAGATTGCTGTTTTTTACGTTTGAATCAACAAGAAGATAATCGCACGTTCTGTACTTTTCGGGGAGCTTTGCAATATCCGACTTACTCGTAACAAACAAGACCGTACTGCCGTTTATGTTTAAATATTGATATGTAACCGAATCAATGTTAATCACCTCAAGAGTAGTAAGCGAGTTGAGATTTATTGTAAAATGGCAGTCACCGCTGAAAGTATCTATTTTGCCGCCGTATTTTTTAAGCGATTTTTTATCGGTGTTATTATCATATACCAAAATATTAGATACGTCAAATTCAGACATCAGTTGAGGGAGATATTTTGAGTATTTTAATTTCGTATTTGGAATTATAATGCTGTCAATTGATGAAAAATCTCCTGAAATATCTTCAATTATCTGATATGCGCTGCTGTTTGCTCCTCCGCAGGAAATGAACGAAATATTACTGCCGCACTCAACCGAGGCAGTAACGCCGCTTCCGACATTGTAGATTTTGAGTGTTGCAGAGTTATTCCCGATTATCGCATAAACAGCCCAGCCGACTGTCAGCACTACCGCAGACGCAGTAACTGCACAACGCACATAAAAACCCTTTGCCTTTATGGCATATCCGATTACGACCAACAAAGCCGTAAAAATCAGCCAGAGGTAAAAGTACGGCTTGTCGGAATTTACGCAGGAATAAGGTATTGAGGCAAACAGCGAAATTATCCGCAAAAGCAGATTGCCGAAAACGTCTGCTCCAAGCGCAAATATATAGGCGAAAAATGAAATTACGGGGCAGAGATAAAGCAGTGACGCAAGCATTGCACAAATCAGGATAACACTTACAATCGGCTCGGCAAAGAATGCTGTCAACACAACAAAAGGCGATACCCTGTGGAACGCAATTGTCGTAATCGGAATTATCCATAGCGATGCCGACAATGAAACAGAAATAAGATTTAACGCTCCTCTGATTAATTTATTTTTTCCTGTTAAGCGAAGCTTTCGGGATAAAAAGATTTCAATTTTATTTGCCCAGAGAACTATTCCTGCCGTTGCAGAAAATGACAACAGCATTCCTATGTCGCCGACTGCAAACGGATTGAGCAGAGTAAGTACAATTGCCGCTGTTCCGAGGGAATTAAGTCCGTCAGTACGTCTGAAAACGGCTTTTGAACAATATGTGAGAATCAACATAATTCCCGAACGGACAACTGACGGTGTAAAGCCCGTTACCGCCATAAAGCAGAATACTATTGCTAATATAATAGAAGCAAGAGCATATCTGTTTTTAATTATATTCTTTAAAAGAAATAAGATAAAACCTGCTATTATGGACAAGTGCATTCCCGAAACGACTATCAGAAAGCTTGTACCCGCCTTTGAAAAGTCATCTTTTATATCATAAGGAAGTGCCTGTTTGTCGCCAAGCAAAACAGCCTTGCAGAGCGACGAAGTATTTTCAGGCAACAGGGCATCGAGCGAGCTTTTCATAGCTTTTCTTACGTTGACTGCAATGCTGTACAAGGAAAATTGCTTTTCACCCATTGATTCAAAGCTATCGTTTTCCTCGTCATAAAATGCAGTAAGGTAAATTCCTTTGCTTAAATTGTAGCCATTTTCTGCTTTGCTTACAGTAAATTTTGCATCTATACGGTCAAAATCCTCGCACTTCAAGTCAACTCTTGAAATCAGTCTGATTTTTACGTTTTCGCTGTTGCTGTTGATTTTATCGGCGGAGATTATATAAACATAGCTGTTTTCGTTTTTCTGAATCTCTTCGCTGATATATCCCTCAATATTTAATTCTTTATCAGAATAATTGACAATAACAGGTTCATAAATAAAATTCGAATACAGAATTATAGCGATGCAAGCGGCAAACGAGGTTAAGCCGACAGTGATCAATAAATCTGAAAGTGACTTGTTTATCCTGATTTTATTTTTAATTACTTTAAAGAATATTCCTACAAAAGCAGACAGCGCCGACAGAATAATAATAATATTAGTAAACGTGCCGTTTGCAAAATAAAAAACGGCTGAAAGCACGGAAAGATAAGTAAGTCCCACCGTTGCCAACAGTCGTTTCATAAATTTCATCCTTTTCGGTTAATCGTTTCACTTAAAAAACAAGGGAAGCTTCTCAAGGTAAATAATGTCCTTTCGGTCTTTTGCATCTCCCTCGGCAAGCACAGCCGCCTTGCCTACGATATTCGCTCCCGTTTTCTCAACAAGGTTTTCAAGTGCCTTCAGGCTGTTGCCTGTTGAGATAACGTCGTCAACAATAAGCACTCTTTTGTCCTTGAGAAATTCAGCGTCGTTTTCGCCGAAATAGAGCTTCTGGTGATTTGCAGTTGTGATTGAGTCAACCTCTGCATCAATAGGATTGCGCATATAAACCTTTACGCCCTTGCGTGCAATAACGTAATTTCTGCATCCCTGTCTTGCCATTTCGTAGCAAAGCGGAATCCCCTTGGCTTCTGCCGTTACAACAACATCGTGCTCGGGGCAGATTTTGAGAAGCTCTGAAGCCGTCTTTTCAGTCATTTCAACGTCGCCGAACATAATAAATGCGGCAATGTCGAGCTTATCGTTTACAGGGAACATTTCAAGCTCACGCTCAAGCCCTGCAATTTTAATTTTATATGTACCCATTTCCTATGCCCCTTTACGCCATCTGACCGTTAAGCTTTTTGCCGCCGAGAATGTGGAAGTGCATGTGCTTTACGCTCTGACAACCGTCATCGCCGCAGTTGTTTACAATTCTGTAGCCGTTATCAAGACCGAGAGTCTTGGTAATTTCGGGAATTTTTGTAAAGATATGCGCAATAACGTCTGCGTTTGACTCGTCAACAGCATTTGCACAGCAGATGTGCTGTTTGGGAATTACAAGAACGTGTACGGGAGCCTGCGGCTCAAGGTCGTAGAATGCAAGAATCTTATCGTCCTCATAAACCTTTTTTGACGGAATGCAGCCGTCAACTATTTTACAGAATATACAATCAGCCATTGTTAATCGTCCTTTCGTAGTTCCAAATTGTACAAATATATTTTAACGCTAATTTAAAATAAGGTCAATATTTATTTGCAAAATACTGTATTATTTACCGGACTTTTTGGAGGTGATTTTCTTTTCCTCACCTCTTAATAAACGCTTGATATTTTCCTTGTGCTTTACAACAACAAATATTCCTATGATAAGTGCGGCAAAGGTTGAAAGCAGAACATATGCAAGAGAATATCCGCCGCCGTTTAGGTAGTCAAAAACAAACGTCATTACAAATGTATAGGGGGCGTAGAGAACTGCACAAGTGATGCTTGCGGCTGAAATAATTTTCGAAATAAGAAAAATAATCAAAAATGTGGCGAGAATACAGAGGAATACTCTCCAGTCCTCGGTAAGCATAAGCGCCGCCGCTGTTACAACGCCCTTGCCGCCCTTGAAGTGGAAGTAAACAGGATAGGAATGACCGAGAATGCAGAAAATTCCTGCTATGTACTTACCGCAGTTTACAAATTCGCTTGAAAGAATCTGCGAATCTGCGGCGATAAATGAAAAGATAAATCCGCCGAGCAGAACTGCGACAACGCATTTAAGCGCATCGCAGACAATCGTTACGATTGCAGGAACTTTGCCCACACTACGAAGTACGTTTGTAAAGCCTGCGTTTCCGCTGCCCATCTGACGAATGTCCTTTTTGCCCTTTGTAACTATGCCTGTCACCATTACTGCGGTGTTGATACTGCCAAGCAGATACGCCGCAAGAGCAGTGATTAAAAATCTCCACCAGTTATCGGCAAGAAAACTCAAATAAAAATCCATTTACTTATCCCCTCTTTCTCTGATAATTATTTTTATAGGAGTGCCCTCAAGGCCGAAAGCCTCACGGATTCTGTTTTCCAGATAACGTTGATACGAAAAGTGGAAAAGCTGTGCGTCATTGCAGAAAAACACAAATGTCGGTGGCTTTACCGAAGCCTGAGTCATATAGAAAATCTTAAGCCGCTTTCCTTTATCAGACGGCGGCTGAACACGTGTTGTAGCCTGTGCCAGAAGCTCGTTGAGCATACCCGTCTTGATTCTGCGGTTTGCAGACTCGTTACAGCTTACGATATATTCAAACAGCTTGTCAATTCTCATACCTGTTTTTGCGGAGATGAAAACCTGCGGAGCGTACGACATAAACGCAAAATCAGCGTCAAGCTTTTTGCGGAATTCCTGCATTGTCTTGTCGTTCTTCTCTATTGCGTCCCACTTATTGACAGCAATTATACACGCTCTGCCTGCCTCGTGAGCTAGCCCTGCAACCTTTGTATCCTGCTCGGTTACACCCTCTGTTGCATCAATCATAATAACGCAGACGTCACTGCGCTCAATCGCCATTTTCGCTCTGATTATGCTGTATTTCTCGATATTATCGTAAATTTTGCTCTGTCTGCGCAAACCTGCCGTATCGGTGAAATTGAATTTGCCGTACTTATTCTCGACAAGCGTGTCGATTGTGTCACGTGTTGTGCCTGCAATATCGGAAACAATACAACGCTCCTCGTTGGTGATTTTGTTTACAAGAGAGGACTTGCCTGCGTTCGGCTTTCCGATTACGGCAACGTTTATTACGGTTTCGTCCTCCTCCATCTCATTGTCAAAGTCGAAGCATTCAAAGGCTCTGTCGAGCAAATCGCCCGTACCGTGACCGTGAACGGCAGAAACCTGAACAGGGTCGCCGAGTCCGAGGTTGTAAAATTCGTAAAATTCGGGTGAAGGTTCGCCGAGTCCGTCGCACTTATTTACGCACACAATGACAGGCTTTCCCGACTTCTGCAGCATTTGTGCAACGTCCATATCGGTTGCCACCATTCCCGACTTGCAGTCGGTTACGAGAATTATTACGTTTGCCGTATCTATTGCAAGCTGTGCCTGACGGCGCATCTGCACAAGAATTATATCGTCCGATTTAGGTTCAATACCGCCTGTGTCAACTATGAATGCGGTCTTTCCGCACCACTCTACCTCGCCGTAAATTCTGTCACGTGTAACGCCGGGGGTATCGTCAACAATTGAAAGTCGCTGACCGATAAGCTTATTGAAAAGTGTGGATTTTCCCACGTTCGGTCTGCCGACAATTGCTATTACGGGTTTGTTCATTTTATCATCGCCTTCCGTTACTATATCTTAAAAAATAATCGCATTTACAAGGTCTGCGCCGTTGTTGTTTACTGCGACAAGCTCTACGTTCAGCTCTCGCTCCACGTCGTCTGTTGAAACGTCGTCAAGGAACAAATCATTTTCAAAGCGGAGCATTGACGAGGGGATTATAAGCCTTTCGCCGATGTTCTTACCTTTGAGCTGATTTATCAAATCTCCGCCCGTCACAAGTCCCGAAACATTCACGCCACCGCCGAAAAAGTTATTTTTAATCGGCTGAGTGTTTATCGTGATATTCGGGAATTTTTCATTTATCATCGCCATAATTTTTTTCATAAACGGATAAACGCCCGTTCCGCAGGCTACCGTTACGGTGTGATTCGGCTTTTCGTCATTTTCAAACTCTTCAAGCGCCCACTTAACATCATCTGTGAGATATGCTATCATACCTACGCCGTCCTCAAGTGCTGAAAAATCCTCGTAAAACTCGGGAGCAGGGATTTCTCGCTCGGCAAGAATGTAAAACTCATCACCGGCAAAGAAAATTCTTCGTCCGTACTTCTCTTTGCACATATCGCCGTACTGCTCAATCAAGTCAAGCGTCTGCGCCGCCGTTTCCTTATTATAAGGCACAAGCGGATACAAGCCGTCCCTGTAAGCGGTAAGTCCTACGGGAACAATCGCCGTCATTTCAACACCGAGGTTTTCAAGGTCACGCATCGTTCTTAACAGCTCGTCACCGTCGTTGATTCCGGGGCATGCTACAATCTGGCAATTCAGCGTGATTCCTGCGTCTGCAAAGCGTTTGAGATTTTTAAGAGCCTCACCTGCAAAGCGGTTGTTCATCATCTTACAGCGCAGCTCGGGATTTGTTGTATGAACAGATACGTTTATCGGACTTATATGCATTTTAATTATCCGCTCAATTTCGTGCTCGGTTATGTTTGTAAGCGTGATATAGTTGCCGAATAAAAACGAAAGGCGGCTGTCGTCGTCCTTGAAATAGAGCGACTTGCGAAGTCCTTTCGGGAGCTGGTCAATGAAGCAGAAAATGCACTTGTTACGGCAGGAATGCTGCTCGTCCATAAGGTAGGTTTCAAATTCCAGCCCGATTTCATCGTACTCGCCCTTGTTTATTTCAACAGTCCTGATGTTCTTACCGTCGGAAATTTCAAGCGAGAGTTGCCTGTTGACCTGATAAAACCTGTAATCGAGCACATCGACAATTTCGTTTGAATTTATTGCAAGCAGAGTTTCTCCGCTTTTGATTCCTGCTTTTTCGGCGTGACTGCCTTTAGTCACGTTGTAGATTTTTACAGCCACACTTTCACCTCACAAAATAAGTAGCATATATATTTTACACAAATCAGCGCAAATAATCAAGAAAAATTACGCAAAACAAAAGGGCGAACAGAAAACTGCCGCCCATAGTGTTTGTAGGTTAAGACTTTAACCGCTTATTGTGCGGTTTTGCCTTTGAATTACTGCTCGTCTTTCTTTACGATAACCTGTCTGCCGTTGTACATACCACAGTTACCGCAAGCTCTGTGAGCTGCCATTAACTCACCGCAGTTAGGACATGTTGTGAGTGTAGGAGCGTTGAGCTTCCATACTGTTGAACGTCTTGAGCTCTTTCTTGCGTGTGATGTTTTTCTCTTGGGTACTGCCATTACAAAGACCTCCTTACAAAATTTATATTAATCCATAAACTGTTTAAGCATCTCAAGCCTCGGGTCAATTTCACGCTTGTCGCAGGAGCAATCGCCCTCGTTAAGGTTCTTGCCGCAAATCTGACACAAGCCCTTGCAGTCGTCCTTGCAGAGATTTTTCTGCGGGAGCGAAAGCAGAATGTCTGAAATGACAATATCGTCAAGCTCGAGTTTAAAATCAGGTGTTTCAATATAATCGTCGTTGCCGTCATCAACCAAAGTCTGCGCAAGCTTATGCTCAAAAAGCATATCCATTTCTCTTGTAAAGTCCGTCGAGCACCTGTCACAGCTGCGAGAATAGCTGAAGCAGGCTCTTATTGAAAGACTTACAAGGCTTGCCCTGTTCTTTGCCGTAGCGGTAACATCAATCGGAGTTCTGAATGGAAAAACACCGTCAATGTCAATATCTGCAATATCAAGCTTATAATTAACCTGTTTTTCTTCGCCTTCGTTCTGAAAGACCGATTTAAGTTCAAAAAGCATAATTGCACCTCTTGACCGCATAACGCATATTAAAACGCTGTTTATTATTATACAAAAGGTTTTAGCCTTTGTCAACTGAAAAATATGATAATTTAAGTATTATTTTTTAAAATAAAGTCGGGAAATATGAATAATTTTGTTTATTAGGAAATTTGCAGTATTATTTTTATCAGCAAAAGGCTTTTTATTCAATATTGGAAATATATATTTATCAATTAATGAAAGATAAACTATAATTTAGCCGAGTGCCTCGGCTCGCAAATCGAGTGGAAAAGTC
>DPHV01000032.1:10923-16145 GCA_003521625.1 Ruminococcus sp. | reverse complement strand
CAGTGATATTTCTGATGTGATGAATACACTTGCTGATGATATGAAAACTGCTCTGCCTACTGATTTTTCAGTTGACGGAAATATTAAAAGCTCTCTCGATTCTGTTAATTCATCTATCGGTGGACAAGGTAGTTTATCTCTAATACTCAACATTACAAACTTCAACAACTATTCAAGCGAGGATATAAATCAGCTTACAAACGAAATTATGGAAACTGCAGGACAGTTTGCCAAAAGGAAAGGTATGGTGTTTGCGTGAACTATTTTGAATACAACGGTGTCAAATCCTCTGATATGGGTCTGCGTATTCAGAGCAAGAATGTCTATTCATCTCCAAAATTTGATTCACAGTTCGTATCAGTACCGGGCAGAAACGGTGACCTTATTGTTTCAAACAACAGGTATGAAAACATACAGATAAGCTACAATGTTTTTCTGTCGGCAAAGTCCGTTGATGAGCTTGCAGAGAAATTGAGAAAAGTCAAATCTTGGCTATATTCACAGCCGACAGGCTACCACACTCTTACCGACAGCTATGACAAGAAATTCTTCCGCAAGGCGGTGTTTGCATCATCACTTAATATTGAAGATGAATTAAATAAAATCGGTGTATTTACAATCAGCTTTAACTGCAAGCCATTTAAATACAGCTTTGACGGTAATCTGCCGCACTACATAAAAAGCACAGTGGCTGATTTGTCTGATTTCAGCCTGATTTTTTGCCGAATGGACGGCTCAAACAGTGTAAATAACTGGGATAATCGTTGGAATCAGACTGTTGATTTAAAGCTTAGCGGTGAGAACAATATGTATATAATTGCCGAGAACTCCTGGGGTGACGGTAATTGGGGTATATATTCACCCTCACAGTCAAACACAGTATATCTCAAGGTGAATGAAAACTGGAAAAAGGACAATGCCCGTTTTGCGGTTTTCATCTTCGGTAGTGGCGGCGAGCATTGGTATTCCATGACAAAGGTAACAGACAATATTTACAGTGCTGTTTTGCCGACACCCTCATACACAACACTTGAAAATCCATATGCTTTTGAGAGCAAGCCGTATATTCGAGTGTTCGGAAACGGCGACGGAACTCTTGCCATTGAAACGCAGAACGGCATACAACAGTGGAGTTTCAGCGGCATTGATGAATACCTTGAGATTGATAGCGAACAGATGAACTTTTACAGGGATACCGTCCTTAAAAATGATACTGTAACAGGAAGTGGATTTCCCACACTTGCACCCGGTGAAAACAAATTCATTCTCGGCGGTGGGGTTACAAATCTTTCTATATTTCCAAGGTGGTGTACGCTATGATTCCTATTCTTTACAAGGCAGATGCCGTTGACTTTTCAACATTTGGCATAGGTGCTTTATCTGAATGTACCTTATGCGAAGTAACAGAGGAGCGAAACGGTGCATTTGAATGTGCGCTGAAATATCCCGTAACAGGCATACTATTTGCAGAACTGAAAAACGAACGGCTGATAAAAGCAAAACCTAACGATACTTCAAAGGAACAGCTTTTTAGAATTTACCGCATCACAACACCGATAAACGGAATTGTCACAATTTACGCACAGCACATTTCCTATGACCTTTCAAACATAGCCGAGCTTGTGTGGTCGAGTGGGTTTATTTCACCCTCACTTGCTATGAGCAGAATTTTTACAAAAACGGCAACAACACACAATTTCAAATGCAGTACGGACTTTTCTTCTGCAAAGCCTTTTTCGGTTTCAAAGCCAATGAGTGTAAGAGCCTGTCTTGGCGGTGTTGAGGGTTCAATGCTCGACCTTTGGGGCGGTGAGTACGAGTGGGATAACTTCAATGTGATACTTCATTCAAAGCGTGGCAAGGACAACGGCGTTGTAATTGAGTACGGCAAGAACCTGACGGATATGGAGCAGGACAATGATTTTACAGATGTATATACAGACCTTTTGCCCTATGCAGTTTTCTCTGATGAAAGCACAGAAAAAGTTGTTACTCTGTCAGAAGTGACATTACCGATAGTTGATAACCCTCTGCGTAACAAAACTCTGATAAAGGACTTTACAGAGTTTTTTGAGGACAAAGCAAGCATAAACGAAAACAGCCTGCGAACAAAAGCACTGTCATATATAAAGGAAAATCCGCTCGGGGTTGAAACTCCGACACTTACCGTTGCATTTGAGCCACTTTGGAAACAGCCGGAATACTCTGCAATTTTAGAGCGTGTTTCCCTCTGCGATACGGTCACAATCAGACATTCTGCATTAGGTATCACAGCAAAATCAAAGGTTATCAAAACCGTCTATGACTCACTTGCAGAGAAGTATGTGTCAATAACTCTCGGAACGGCAAAGTCCAATTTTGTGAACACAGTCGGTGATGTTAAGAAAGAAATATCCAATGTAAAAAATGAGGTTGGACATTTCCCACTGCTCATAAACACCGCAGTGAAAAACGCAACCTCGCTCATCACGGGGCAGACGGGTGGCTATGTTGTTATCAACACAAACAGCGTGAGCGGTCAGCCGTATGAGCTGCTTATCCTTGATGCGCCCACAATAGAAAGCGCTGTCAATGTATGGCGGTGGAATGTGGGTGGCTTAGGCTTTTCAAAGAACGGTTACAACGGCCCTTACGAAACTGCAATAACCTCTGACGGACAGATTGTAGCTGACTTCATCACAAGCGGAACTCTCACTGCAAACATCATAAAAGCAGGAGTTATAAGCTCCTTTGACAATTCATCTTGGTGGGATCTGGAAAGCGGAGAGGTTCACCTCAAAGCCTATGCTACTAATGATTCAGTAAATCAGCTCAAGGAAAGCGTATCCGGTGTTACAAAAAAGACAGCCGAATTGCAAGTCAATGCTGATAGCTTAAGCAGTGCGGTTTCTTCCCTTACGGAATCGGTTACTGAAATTGACAATACTCTTGAATCGGAGCAGGAACGAGTAACTACTGCAGAGAATAAAATATCCGTTCTTGAGCAGACCTCCGACAAGCTGAGCAGTACGGTTTCTTCTCTTACTACAACAGTTGAAACTATTGACAATACTCTTGAAACTGAAAAGGAACGAGTAACCAACGCTGAGAACAAAATATCATCTCTTGAACAGACCGCAGACAGCCTTTCTGTAAAAATTGAGGAGCAGTATGTGGGCGGTATGAACTACATTCAGAATTCCGCAGGACTTAACGGAATGAGTGATGATTGGATATATTCGGGAAAGGTCAGTACAGGAACATCTACCGACATCAGCAGTAACACAAGCTCAAATTCCTGTTTCATTCTCGGCAGTTCATCAACACTAAGTCAGACGGTGAATGAAATCGTTCCCGACAGGTCATATACGGTATCAATCCGAGCAAGAAAGCCGTATTCAGCATATACCGCATATTTCTACATTCAATACAACGGTATCAAAAAAGAATATCTTTTCAACACAACCGATTCATTTGACTGGACTGATTTTTCCGTTGTATTGCCTGATGTTTCCGACTCGTCAATTACCATATGTGCATACAGTCGTGACGCACCTTTGTATATCTCCGATATTATGCTCACAGACGGAAGTATAGCACGAAAGTGGACTCCTGCACCCAATGAAATATACACTAACGAGGTTAAAATCGACCGCAAGGGTATTGAGGTTTCAAACAGCAAATCAAAACAGAAAACCGTAATTACAAACACAGAGTTTTCCGGCTACTACAACAATGAGAAGATTTTTACTCTGAATAAAGACGAAACGCAGACCAAGAAAACCACTGTTGACGGAGAACTGACTATAGGCAAAACAAAGTTCATTCCAATGGCTGATACTTCACAGGGACTTAACATTGTAATTCTTGATTAGGGGGCTTTTAAATGGCAGACAAAGCATCTATACTTAACAGAGTGGAAACGGTTTCCATTGACACTAATACCGTACAGATTTTTCTCAATGCTACTGTTTACAACTCATCATACAAACATCAGCTGACAATACATATACGAGGAGTTCCGATTGCAAGCGTGGATAATATATCGTGGTCAACAGGAACTGCACAGAGGATAATAACTCTTTCAAACGACACAAAAGAGGCAATACAGAAATATATGTTTGAGGACAAGTCGGTAACAGCAACCTTTGTTCTTGCAACCAGCAAGGGTTCTACTCTTATCGGCACTTCATCAAAGACTGCGACAATACGGACAAAGGCGGCAAACTCTGCACCTCTGTTTTCAGAATTCACCTGTACCGACAGCAACAGTACCACATCAGCCGTAACAGGCGGTAACCCTTATTACATTCAAAACTTCTCAACTCTGAAAATAACTCCGGGAACTGCCACATCAAGGAACTGGTCGCAAATTACGAAATACACAGCCGTATGCAATGGAGTAACTGTTTCAAATACTGACGGTGGTGTTTTAAATCTCGGCAAAATTTCAAAGAGTGGAAATATTACCGTAAAGGTGACGGTCACAGATTCACGAGGATATACAAAAAGCGTTTTCAAAACGATAAATGTTATCCCATATGATAGGCCAAATGTAAATTCAATTACACTCCGAAGGACTAATGAAATCGAGCCGGAAATGCAGCTTGTATTCAGCGGTTCAATTTCATCAATAACCATTGACGGAACAGACAAAAACAGCCTTAAATCGGTTCGCTACCGATACAAGAAAACAAACGCATCATCATACGGAAATTTTATAGATTTATTAAGCTCGGTCGATATTAACGGCACGAGCTTTTCTTTTTCCAATTTGGAGCTTTGTGACTTTGATGTTAATTCATCATACAACTTCCACCTTGAAATCCGTGATGTTTTCGACTCTATGACGGTAACGGATATGTATTTCACAGTACCGCAGGGAACTCCGCTTATTGCACTCCGCAAAAAGATGGTGGGAATTAACAATCCAAACCCAAAGGCGGCTCTTGATGTTACGGGCGAAATATATATGAATGGTTTCAGCGTTATGGGACTTCAGCAGGCGGCTATTTCCGATGACGTAAGCCTTAACGAACTGACCTCACCGGGCATCTATTTCAGACGGTCAGTACCGCAGGAAAACCTTAATTATCCGGCACTTGTGTTCGGTATGCTTGAGGTGTTTTCCTGCAGTGTTAATCTTGTAATTCAGCGCTACACCGCAAGGGATTCACCCTTTGATACATATATCCGTTCAAGGGTGAACTCCTCGTGGAGTGCGTGGGTTAAAAAATAGAAAA
>DPHV01000032.1:0-10783 GCA_003521625.1 Ruminococcus sp. | reverse complement strand
GTGCGTGGGTTAAAAAATAGAAAATAAAATGATTGGAGGAATTTTTATGAAACAAATCTGGAACACAATACAAATTGTTTTCTCCGCTTTCGGCGGCTTTCTTGGCTGGTTTTTAGGCGGAGCGGACGGATTTTTGTACGCACTTATTGCCTTTGTAGTTACCGACTACATAACAGGACTGATGTGCGCTTTTGCAGACCGAAACCTGTCAAGCGAGATAGGCTTTAAAGGCATCTGCAGAAAGGTGCTGATTTTCGCACTTGTAGGAATTGCAAATCTTGTAGATGTGTTCATTTTACAGGAAGTAGGAGTTTTGCGAACGGCAGTAATCTTCTTCTATCTTTCAAATGAAGGGGTTTCAATTCTTGAAAACTCATCACACTTAGGACTGCCAATACCAGAGAAACTAAAATCTGTACTTTCACAATTACACAACAGGGAGGGAAAATGAATGGCTGACGAGAAAGCAATTACAACCGAGCAGGATATTCCTGCAGAAACACTTGAAAATTTATCAAACAACAAAGGAGAGGAATAACTATGGCTTACACAAACAGTAAATTAGTAAACTACACAAGAATTTCACCTAACAGGAGCGTCAACAGAAATCACAAGATTGATACCGTCTCAATCCACTGCGTAGTGGGTCAGTGTTCTGTTGAAACCCTCGGCTCAATCTTTGCATCAACGAGCAAGGAGGCATCTTCTAACTACGGCATCGGCTATGACGGACGCATCGGTTTGTATGTAGAGGAAAAGGACCGCAGCTGGTGTACCTCATCTTCATCAAACGATAACAGAGCTATCACTATTGAGGTTGCCTCTGACACATATCACCCTTACAGAGTTAAAGATGTAGCCTACAAGTCTTTGATTAAGCTGCTCGTTGACATCTGCAAGCGTAACGGTATCAAAAAGCTTGTATGGTCAACAAACAAGTCGGAGCGAATGAACCATCTTAACGGCTGTAATATGACGGTTCACAGGGATTACGCTAACAAGTCCTGCCCGGGTGATTATCTCTACAATCTCCACGGACAGATTGCAAAAGAGGTAAACGCACAGCTCGGTTCCGACACATCTTCAACAGGAAAGAAAACTCTGTATCGTGTGAGAAAGACATGGAAAGATGTAAAATCGCAAAAGGGTGCTTTTTATGATTTGTCAAACGCAAAGAAGTGTGCTGACAAGAACAAGGGTTATTCTGTATTTGATGAGAACGGCAAGGCTGTTTATACATCAAAAGCTACGAACAGCGCAAACTCCTTCAAGGTGCAGATTTCAATTTCAGACTTAAACATCCGCAAAGGCCCCGGCACAAACTATGCTACAACAGGCAAGTTTACCGGCAAGGGAGTTTTCACCATTGTAGAAACAAAACAAGGCACAGGCTCAGCCAAAGGCTGGGGCAAGCTGAAAAGCGGTGCAGGATGGATTGCTCTCGACTACGCAACAAGAATTTAACTGAATATTTTCAAATAATTTATGCCCGTTGGAGATTGATTTCTCTGACGGGCATTATTTTTTGTTAGAATTTGTATAATAACAAATTTTTCGGTTAATTGTTTGTAATATTGACATGAAATAGCATAAGTGATATATTGATTATGTTATATATTTAATACATAAATACCGATAAACTGGTGAAGTTTTGTAAGTATTTTATGTGTGTAATTTGTGAGGCGTAATTATGGCAAAAAATGAAAAGATTGATTTCTATTCAAGGGTTATTGATTTTTATTCACTTTTGGACGATGAAATCATCAATATCATATTTGATAATTTTTACGAACATATTAACAGAAAAGCCAGACGGGTTATTCAGAAGATGAAACCGATAAAGTAGCAAATTTAATTTATATTTTCTGATAGTGATTTACGAGGAGTGTTTGCAGATGCAGCATACCTTACCATTAAAGATGATATTAGTTTAGATTTATTCTCTGCTAATTATGATGATATAATATCTTTTATGGATGTAGCAAGTAACGATAAGCGACGTTGCATATGTTATACGATATTTTTCTTTAGATGGTGCTATGTAGATAATAATGATGAAAGATTTCATGATTTTCTTAAATCAAACGAATTTTTATTTATTTTATCTGCTATGAATGGTTCTTCTAAAGATACAGATGCAAATTCGGATATTGAAAAATCTGAACTACAGTCATTAAATAATAATTTTTAAGGTTACCGCTTTATAATACAAAGCAAAGAATAAATTTGGAAGGAGCAAGGCAATATGGCTAAGACAGTTTTTGAACGGACAGAAAAAAAGTACGTTATAACCATAGCTCAGATGAACAGTCTTAAAAACCTTATTTCAGATAAAATCAAGCCTGATGAATACTGCAAAAGCACTGTAAACAGTATTTACTTTGACACCGACAATTACAGGCTTATAAGAAATTCAATAGAAAAGCCTGTTTACAAAGAAAAGCTAAGGCTTAGAAGCTACGGTGTACCAGATGACAATTCAACTGTATTTTTAGAGCTTAAAAAGAAGTACAAGGGAGTTGTCTATAAACGCAGAAGAAAAATGAAATATAAGGACGCTATGAATTATTTATGCTCGGGTGTACTGCCCGACAATTCACAGATTATGCGTGAAATTGACTATGCGATGAGCTATTACAGGGATTTAAGTCCGAAAATGTTTATTGCCTATGACAGACTTGCATTTGTCGGAAAAGAAAACAGTGACTTGCGGATAACGTTTGATACGAACCTTCGTTTTCGCACAGATAATCTGACGCTTAAAAGCGGAAGCTTTGGCGAGAGCATTATAGATAAAACCTACTGCATAATGGAAATTAAAGCACTCGGCGCAATACCGCTGTGGCTTTGCAAGGCACTTGATACGCTTAAAATCTACCCCTCGTCTTTTTCAAAATACGGTACTGCCTACACCATTGTAACAAAAAGAAATCTACAGAAAAACGGAGGAAAAAGCTGTGCTTGATTCAATATTTAACCCTATTTACACATCTGATTTTAATTTTACGTCATACATTTTTTGTACCCTTGCGTCTGTTGTGCTTGGACTTATAATTGCCGCTGCATCAGGCTTTAAAAATAAGCAGAGCAAAAGCGTTACCTTATCGCTTATATTACTGCCGGCAATAGTGCAGACGGTTATTATGCTTGTAAACGGCAGTGTCGGCACAGGTATTGCAGTTATGGGAGCCTTTTCGCTTGTCCGTTTTCGCAGTGTTCCCGGCTCTGCAAAGGAAATTGTCGCAATTTTCCTTGCGATGGCAACAGGACTTGCAACGGCCATGGGTTATGTGCTCTTGGCTGTCGTATTTGTCGTGATAATTTGCATTGTGATGATATTATCCACTCTTATCGGCAAGGGAGAAAAGGACGATTTGTGTCGTGAGCTTCGCATAACAATTCCTGAGGATTTAAGCTATGCGCACTGCTTTGATGATCTGTTTGAAAAGTACACGCAAAGCACAAGGCTTGTAACCGTTAAAACAACAAATATGGGCAGTCTTTATAAGCTCATTTATGACATCAAACTCAAAAATGACGACAGCACACAAGCGTTTATAGATGATTTAAGATGCAGAAACGGCAACCTTGAAATTTCAATAGCCGTTCGTGCCACAGCCGAAAGTACACTTTAACAGAGGTTTTGCAATATTACTATAATTTAGGAGGATAAAATGACCGGTATTTATAAAAAAATAATTGCATTTTCAATGACTGTGATTACAGTTGCGCTGTGCGCCTGCTCAAACGGACAGCAGCCTGTTTCAGAGGAGGAGAGGCTTTATCAGAGCCTGTTTAACCTTGATGAAAAAATTGAAATTAAAATTGATATTGATGATTCCGAGCTTGCGAAAATGGAGGCGGATTACGAGGAGTATGAAGAGAATGACTCGAAATCCCCTATATACCGTAAGGCGGACAAGGTGACCTTTACAATAGGCGGCGAAAGCTACGAGATTGACGAAGTCGGTGTGAGGATGAAAGGTAATTTGTCGCTTACGGATTTCTATGATGAGAAGAACAGCGATATGTATAACCTCATTCATTTGAAGCTCAGCTTTGACGAAACCTTTGACGACGAAAAATATTACGGTGGCGACGCAAAGCAGTGGGAGAGTACACAGGAGCGTGACGAGCGAAAGAAAAGGACCTTTGCTACGCTCAACGGTATTGATTTGAAGTGGAATAAAAATTATGATCAAACATATATAAGGGAATACTATGCAAACGAAATGTTCCGTGAAAACAATGTTGTTGCGCCTAAGATGAATCTGGCGGCAACAACCTTCGGCGGAGTATACTGCGGAGTGTTTACGCTCTATGAGCAGGTGGATAATAATTTTATAGAAAGAAACTTCCCTGAAGAGGATTGGGGCGGCGATTTGTATAAGGTGGCGTGGACGAGAAAGCCGGCTAATTATACAATGAATGTAACATACGGCATTGAGGATGCAGACGGGGGATTAACCTATAACTTTGACTTAAAGACAAATAAAAACACAAGCAAGCACGAAAGTCTGGAAAACCTGCTTGATGTGATTAACGATGATAATGTTACAAAGGAGAGCTTTGAAAGCGTTGTTGACAAGGAAAGCTTTCTGAATTTTGCAGCGGTAAGCTATTTTACAGGTAATCCCGACGATATGAGGAACAACTATAATAATCACTATGTTTATTTCAGAAAAAGTGACGGCAAGGCTGTTTTTATACCGTATGACAACGACCGTGTGCTGGGTATATGCGTAGGCTGGAACCCGACAGGGAGCGGTATGACCGAAGTGTCGCCGTTTTCGTCAATGGCGGCAGGAAATCGCTCAGAGCAGGTCAACCCTCTTTACCGATTGACAATACTGAATGATGACTGCTATTATCCTGACGAATACACTCAGAAGATAAAGCAGCTTTCAGAAAGCGAGTGGCTCACCGAGGACAACTTCAATGAGCGCTATGAAAAGGCAAAAGCAAATTACGCCGACTGCACCAAGCCCGACAAAAATTTTAATAACGCAGATACACAGCAGTTTGAGTTCAGCCTTGACGGCGTGTTTGATAGCGGTGATGAAGAAAATATGAGTATAAAGGAATATTTTGATCGCATTAAAGAAACGGTGGACAGTGAGCTTGAGTGATACAACAGGTGTTTTTACGTCAGCCGAAGGCAACGATGCTTTTGTCTGTTTTTGCGTGATAATATGTAAAATGCTAATTTAGAAAATAATACAGAAGACACCAATAGATTAAACTTAGATAAAGCGGAGGCAAATAATATGATATTATATGGAAGAATTGAAAAAAAGAAACACATATTATAATTTTTTCCTCAATACAAAGATGAGAATGGCACTTTAGTTGCTATTAGTCAAAGTGAAGTAGAAGAGCTATATCCTGAAAGAGGAGCAATAAATTTAGCATGGTCAACATATAATAGCAAATCTAAGAAAGAACTTGATGAACTTGGTACTGATAATTCTGAAAGTAAATTAGTTATTAATCTTTATGAAGTCAATGTAAATGATGATGTTTTGGTGAAAAATGATGATTTAACTTATAAAGTTAAAATAGATATTGAAAATTTATTAAAAAACAATATCAAATTAAATAGTGTGATAAGAAATATTAATAAAATTAATATTTATAAAGTAGTTACCCCTGAAGACCAAAATATTAGTTTAAATGATTTCGGCAATAGTAGTATATACTTATCGGAAAATAACTTGATTGATGGCGAGGCTGTTTTGCTTGAATTTCAAAATATGGACTTGCCAATATTTGTATAGTCAAAAAAATCACTAAATTTGATAACGATATGTTTTTAGATTTTCGAGCCGCCTGTGAAAGTTTCACTGTGAGCACCATCCGCTTGCGGATAGCTTGCCCTTGACTACGCAAAGAAGATATAGACTACTAACAGGGTCTGTTGGAATTACTCCAGCAGATCCTGTTTTTGTGAAAGCTCGTCAAAACGGCGCTCCCATCTCCAATAGCTCTTGAGGGATGTCTCAGAAATGGAGGTCACTATGACGAACGAACAGAAACAGCAAATCAAAAAGTTGCTACAGGCCGGATATGGATACGCCGGTTCCACCGATAAAGCCATCGACAGGCTTCAGCATACATTGTCAAAGTAGTGTTATAGTCACACAATTCCTAACACTATCTCACATCATCCAACACAATCCAGACACTCAAACACACAATTTCTAACCCCGTATCAGGCTTTTCGGCTTGGTACGGGGCTTTTTTGTTGTCATATACCAACAAAATATAAGTTTATGTTTGTGTACTATGTTTGTACCCACTATTTGAAATTTTTAGTTTTTGACCGTTTAAAATCAGTTGTTCTCCTGAATTAACTGTGGAGGCGATTTTATGCTTACACAGGAACAGAAAAATCAAATCGCGCAGTTGCGTGAGAACGGAAACGGATATGGCAAAATTGCTCAATTTTTAGGGCTGACTGTAAAACAGGTGCGCGGTTATTGTACGCGAAGTGATGCTCACCTTTGCCCACAATGCGGAAAGCGTGTGCGCCAGAGTCCTCACAAAAAAGATAAAAAATTCTGCTCGGATAAATGTCGGATGACTTGGTGGAATCGACATCCGGAAAAAGGTAATCGAAATCCTCACCACACACAAGTATGCCCGGTATGCCACACGGATTTTCCTTGCTTTAGGGCGCGGACTCGTATCTACTGCTCTCGTGCTTGTTATGCAGAGGCGCGGCGAAAGGAGGTTGACGGTAATGCCTGATTATTTCAACTACAAAATCTCGATTTCCGTTGCAAAACAGCTACTCAAAAAGGGCATAATCACCGATGAAGAGTATAAGTCAATTGATACAATGCTCTGCAAAAAGTACTCATTATCTTTGTCGAGTATTTTCCGAGAAACGCATCCAGAATAGCTTGATAATTAGTCGGTTTAGATCTAATATGTGACACTACAAGGAGGCGATATTTTTGGAAAGAATCATCACAAAGGTTGAACAGTTTATTCCGGCACAGCCGAAAGCTGAACGGGTCGCAGCTTACGCGAGGGTATCAACCGGCAAGGATGCAATGCGGCACTCGCTGGCAGCTCAAATCAGTTACTACAGCGATATGATACAAAAGCACCACGGTTGGCTTTACTGCGGCGTGTACGCCGATGAAGCTCTTACTGGTACCAAGGATAACCGTGACAATTTTCAGCGTATGTTGCGCGACTGCCGTGCTGGAAAGCTGGACAGAATAATCACCAAGTCCATTTCCCGATTTGCAAGGAACACGGTCACCCTTTTGGAAACGGTGCGAGAGCTGAAGCTCCTCGGCGTGGACGTTTTCTTTGAAGAACAGAACATCCACACCTTAAGCGCAGACGGTGAGCTTATGCTCACAATCCTTGCCTCATACGCTCAAGCGGAGAGCCTTTCAGCCAGCGAAAATCTCAAATGGCGTATTCGCAAGGGTTTTGAAAAAGGCGAGATTTTCTGTTTAAGTATGATGTATGGGTATGACCGAGAAGACAAGCAACTCGTTATCAACAAAAAGGAAGCGAAGGTTGTCAAGGAAATATTCAAACGCGTCCTTGACGGTGAAAGCATGAACAGTATCGCAAAGGATTTGAATTCACGGAAAATCAAAACCAAGCAGGGATATGATTGGACAGCGTATAGAATAGCTTGTATGCTCCGAAATGAGAAGTACACCGGCAATTCGCTCCTTCAAAAAACCTACATCAACAACCATCTGCAAAAGGAAAAGTTGAAAAACGTCGGAATATTACCGCAGTATTATGCCGAGGGCACTCACGAGAGTATTATCAGTATTGAAATATTCGAGGCGGTTCAAGAAATTATGGCTCAAAAGGCGAAAACCTGCGAACACTACGCTTACCATACCAACACAATGTTCACAAGTTATATCCGGTGTGGAAAATGCGGACACAATTACCGCCGTGGAAAGCAGAATGGGCGATATTTTTGGAATTGTTCAGTTTTCCTTTCACAAGGAAAAAGTCACTGCCAAGAGCCGCGCATTCCGGAGGATACACTTTACCGGTTAACCGCAGAAGTTCTCGGAATAACGGATTTTACCGAGGACGATTTATATAAAGCCATTACGGATATTACAGCGTTCAACCATACATTGACTTTTAATCTGCAAACCGGAGAAAAAATTGTAAAAGAATGGCAGCCGCGCTCAAGGGCAAAAAGCTGGACTCCTGAAATGAAGGAAACAGCACGGCAACGCGTATTAAAGCAAAGGAGCGAAAAATGACACCACGCAGAGTTACGGTGATACCACCGACATTGAATTTATTGACAAAAGCTCCGACTGGAACGGTTAAAAAGCGTAGAACAGCCGGGTATGCAAGAGTATCTACGGACAGCGATGAGCAGTTCACTTCCTATGAAGCGCAAATCGATTATTATACACAGTATATAAAGCGTCACAGCGATTGGGAGTTCGTCAAGGTTTACACCGATGAGGGTATCACCGGAACGAACACAAAACGCCGAGACGGTTTTAAGGAAATGATAAAGGACGCGCTTGACGGAAAAATTGACCTCATCGTCACAAAATCAATCAGTCGCTTTGCCCGTAATACCGTTGATACGCTTGTCAACGTCCGAAAGCTCAAGGAACACGGTGTTGAGGTTTTCTTTGAAAAGGAGAACATCTATACCTTTGACAGCAAGGGTGAATTGCTCATCACAATTATGTCCTCGCTGGCACAGGAGGAAAGCCGCTCAATTTCCGAAAACGTAACGTGGGGTCAGCGTAAAAGATTCGCTGACGGAAAGGTTAGCCTTCCGTACAAGCAGTTCCTTGGCTACCGAAAAGGAGCAGACGGTATTCCTGAAATCGTGCCGGAGGAAGCGGAGATAGTTCGCTCTATCTACAAAATGTTCATTAATGGTTTAACACCCGGAGCAATAGCAAAGGAGCTGATTGCACAGGGCATTCCTACACCGAGCGGTAAAAAGGGCTGGCAGTATGGAACGGTAAACAGTATCCTTCATAACGAAAAGTACAAGGGCGATGCGCGGCTTCAAAAGTGCTTCACCGTTGACTTCCTTACAAAAAAGACGAAGATCAACGAAGGCGAAGTTCCGCAATACTATGTTGAAAACAGCCATCCAGCCATTATTCCTCCGGACGAGTGGGAGCTTGTCCAGCGCGAAACAGAACGGCGCAAGAAACTGGGTGGCAGATATCGTAGTAACGATATTTTGTGTTGCAGGATTGTTTGCGGTGACTGCGGTACATTTTACGGTTCCAAGGTTTGGCATTCCACCGACAAATACCGCCGTGTGATATGGCAGTGTAACGCAAAATACAAGTACAACTGCAACACGCCTAAATACGATGATGACACCATTAAGAACGGTTTTGTTTACGCCCTAAACCAGCTTATTGGCGACAAAGATAACATCTTGGATGACTGCCGGATGATTCAGAAAACTTTGACCGATTGTTCCGAAATCGACAGAAAGCTCGAAACCGCACTTCAGGAAATTGAGGTTGTTACGGAGCTTACAAAAAAGTGTATCAACGAGAATTCCACCAACGCTCAAAACCAAGAAGTGTTTGCTTCAAAATACAACTCGCTGGTACAGCGGTATGAAACAGAGAAAAACAAAGTAGATGAGCTTAACGCTCTCAAACTGGAGCGGCAGCACAAAGCAGACGAAATCGGTGCTTTTATGTTCCGCATTCACGAGCTTGACACCATCGAGGAATTTGATAGCACAGTGTGGCTTGCCACTATCGACAGGGTAATCGCCAACGCGGACGGCTCTTTGGTTTACTGCTTTGTAAACGGCGCACAAATCAAGGTGTAGAATAAAACACCTTGAGGTCATCAAGGCGCAAACACGCCAGCCGATATTCTTCGTTAAAATCTCCGTCATATCCGGCTCCACAGTCAATGTTAATTCGTTTATAGCCCTTCCATATTTCAGAAGGGCTATTCGTCTGATAGTGGAATGTTGGTGTGTGACCGTGTATCAGAATGTAATCACCTTCGTGTTCGTAGTCCCTTGGAATTCTCACCTAAGCGACATAATCCGTTAACTCACGGAAGCCTCTATCGAAACGAGGATAAAGGTCAACCGGATTGCCAAAAATCGCCTCTCCGCGAAAAAAGGGCATACCTTTTGTATCATTTAAGTTATGATTTTCCACAGAAAAACGGCTTAAACACCGCGTTTAAGCCGTTTTTTGATATATTTTTATGTACAGAGCACGGTCTGATTTTCCGCTTTTGATGCTCAATTTACGCTTCAAAAAGTTCAAACGGTGCTAACAATTCCAATGTGTCCGTCTGCTACATCATCAATATAGCATCAATTATCATCAACAATATTTTATAAAAGGCTTTGAAGAAAAATTAATTCTCCAAAGCCTTTTCTTTATTACAGTATAGCAGTTTTCGTATTTTAATCACTTTCCACCTAAAACAAACATTCCCTCGTCAAACAACTTAATTGTAAAAGAATAGCTGTTAGATTTATCGGTGATAAGAAGTGCTGTATCGTTTAGCTTTTCAACATCATAAATTTCTTTATCACGGTAGTATTCCGCAAAATCATTAATATCAAAAAATTCTTTATAATACACTTCCCCCACAAACGGAACTGTGTGGAACTCTTGGAAAACCGAAATCAACGGCTCAACCTTTACCGCAACAAGCAACAACTCGGGCAACTGGTCATAAAAGACAGAATTTTTTGATATACCGTTTTTAAGGAAAATAAATATCACTTTTAGAAAGCTAAACGATAATTTAGCGGTGTAAA
>DPHV01000005.1 GCA_003521625.1 Ruminococcus sp. | reverse complement strand
GCAACACGCCTGACGGAGCGGATTCATCAGCGATAATTTATTCAATCATAAAAACAGCCAAGGTTAAAAACATCAATCAATATGACTGGCTTGATCAGATTTTCACAAACGTACAACAAGGTGTCGACCCAACAAAATACCTGATCTAAATTTTATACTTACAGCCCACTTGAATTTCTTCAGGTGGGTTGTTCCTTTATTAGGGTGTGATTTATTTGACGGTTACGTTTGCTATATATAAATATCTGTACGTAGAGGGCAGCAAAATAGTTTTTCTAAATCAGCCTGTCTGCCTCAATTGTGTGATCGAATACTCCGCTTTTGCATATTCTGCTATTATTTCCTCAAGCTTTACTCCGCTGTTGATTAAATCAATCATATTCTTTGCGGGGTTTGTCTGTGATTTTATCCTCTGATAAAGCGGCTCCAACAGCTTTTCCTCGCCCTGACTGCGGCTGACAAGTCCGTCGTACGCAAGGTCAACAACACGCTTTGCAAGACTGTACAGCTTGTACTTATCAATAAATTCAGGCAAATTACGTTTAGTCAGTATCTTCCTTAATTCTCCCGAAGTGTAGCCGTGATGAAAAAGTATGCGATCGTTATAAAGTAACTCTGAAAGATCTTCAAGCCTTTCCATTAGTCCGACGTGAAATGCCGCAACACAAAGGCTGTCGCAAATTGGCTGACAGCACACACTGCGAAATTCAACCGTTCCTCTGAATGTGAGGTCAATAAACTTGAATGTACGCAGATATTCCAAATCTTCAAAACAAGGCTGAATTTCAATTTTTCTGTAGATTCCGTTGTCAAAATACTCGCCTGTTACAGATTATCTGTTAAAATACTCGTAAAGCCTTATCGGTGCAAAATTGATATACTTCCCGTCCCTTTCAACGCAGTAAATGCTTGTGGTTTCAATGTACGACAGGATGTCGTCAACGCTTTCAAAATTGCAGTCGTACATTCCGACATTGTGCGGATTTATTCCGTGGGTGCTGTTCTCCCAGAACATATCACGACAGCAAAGAGTGTTTTCATCTTCGCCGAGCAGAACGGAGTTCGAAAACAAAAGCGCTTTTATCGGCTCTAGCCTTGAAAACGTGTTCAGCGTGAGCGCAAGCTTGTCGTATTCAACGTCAAGCTGTACCTGCGACGCACTCGAAAATGTGCCGTATTCGGGATAGCGGTGAAAGTGCATCGGCAAATCAAGATACTTTTTGTACGAGTTAAGGTGATGAAAAAGCATACGGTAACGTCCGTTCGGAATAGGTACGTTGTGATTATAGTTGCGGTAAGGATTTACCCCCATTCCGGTAAGCGTGTAGTTGTATTTCCTGAATTCATTTTGCAGAAAATCATAATATTCGTAAAATCGTTTTTGTATAGTAAACAAATTCTGCTCTCTGCCAAACGAAAGCTCAAGGTTGTTGTAGGAACAGTCGTAGGACATAATATCACCGTTTATAATACTTTGTGCAGAGTAGATGTTCCCCTCGTCGTCAGTGCCGACAACAGTGAATTTAAAATGAGAAATAAAGCTTTTTGTTATTCCGTGAATTACCTCAAAATCAACTGCGGTTTTTGATAAATTCACAATGGGCATTTCAATCTCAACGCCGATATATTTTTCACGCTTTACCTTTGTCGGCTCTATGTAGCGCTTGTGTAATTGTTGTCTTATAAGCTCAAGTTCCATAGCGTTCTCCTTATAAATCCGAGAAAATCTGATACAGATATTTCAGCGTTTCCTCGTTGTCGAAAAATTCGTTTCTGTGGTTTGTTCCGCTGAAAGCAGGTCTGCCATTCTTAAAAGAAAACAGCGTGTTCATCGTCAGATTTTTCCACCCCTCGTCCGAAAGCGGAAGTGTTGAAAAAATAACTCCGTTGTCGCTTTCAAGGTAATGCAAAGAGTCGGCGTAATTTGTGTGAGCGTACATATATTCACCGTCAAAAATAAGCAGATTAAGCTTGTTTTCTTTCGACATATTCGTTACTATGCCGTCAAGCAGAGAAAACCTTTCATTTGCGTTAAGGGGATATTTCGTTGCTTTCTGTGCATTATTAATCTGCTCTATAATATATAATAGTATCCGTTCACTGTCTGTATCACTCGTTTGTTTTTTAAGGAATTTGCAAAGCGGAGGATAGTCAAAAATCGTGCCGTTGTGAATAAGCGTCCAGCGCCTTGAAAAATTGTCAGCCTTTGAATATGGGTGGCAGTTTTTGTATTCAATGTTACCGATTGTTGCGTAGCGGATATGTGCAAGCGCAGTCTTTGTGATAATCGGCTGTGAAAGGCGTTCCTTGAGGTAGCGGCTTTTTGATGCCTGAACAGGATCCTTTTCAATGTTTATGCTATTGCCGTCAGCTAAAGCAAGTCCCCAGCCGTGAGGGTGGTTATTGCTGTGACTGTAAAAGGTTTTCAGATAGTCGTTTATGCAGGCTTCTTTTTCAAAACTGACTCCTAAAATTTCGCACATTTTAATCACTCCTGTCTGCATATTTCAGCGAAAGCCGAATACCGTTTTCAACGTATTTTTTGCTGTAATTTTTTCGGATTATTTCAACATAGCGTTTGTTTCTATCGTTAATTTTATTCATCTGATAATCAATAATATTCAGCGCATTATCCTGATTGTGCTTTTCAAAAAACTTCTGCATATCGCAAAGCACATTATAAGCGGCTGATTTTACGGAGATTTTTTCACCGCCAAAGTCTATAAACGTATTTTCATCGTCATATTTAGCCGCCTGCTTAACATTTTTTATTGCGCAAATCTGCTCGCTTTCAGTGAAAGCTTCATCTTCAAGTGAAGTCAGATATAGTATCAGCATATGCATAAAGTCCATATCCTCCTTGAAAATTCCGACAGGGGAAAGGGGATTTAAGTCGAGCATACGCAGTTCAATGTGATTCACACCTGTTTTTTCAAGATTTTCAATTGAATTTGTGCCAAGAGGCTTAAGCCTTATCGGGTAATAAAGCTCGGAAGCAGATTTTCGCAGAAATCCCTGTCAATATGCGGATTATTTTCGAAAGGGTGAGCGGTGTGGGAAAGAAAACCGTCTTTTTGTACTCTCAAACTCTCTTTTTCAATACCGAAACTGCCCTTGTACATATTATTAATGATATTTTGATTGTCAAAATTAAAGCTCATAGTTTTCATCTCAAATCTAAATTTTTTATGAACAGGCTTCCCTATAACTGTTTATTCAGATTTACTTTATTTGTTAATGGAAATACAAATAAACATATAATACCTATATGAATAGTAAGTATTATAATACACTTTCATAAACGATTTGTCAAGAACAAAAGAAAATATTGTAAAAAGAAAAAAGGTTGTGCTAAAGAGCAACGGTCAAGACCGCTGTTTTGTACAACCTTTTATTTTCTGATTAACTCGTTAATAAGTTTTATTTTCGGTAAATATTTGTGACATAAACGATATAATTTAATTCGTAATTCGTAATTCGGAATGCGTAATTAATGGTCGGTCGAGAGCCTCGACGCGCAAAACTCCGAATTTGTAATAGTGCGTTTTGTTCGGAAAGGTTTGTTTGCTAAACAAGTTTTGATATATTATTGACGTTTTGTTTTTTCAGTGTAGGGAACAGTCTTGACTGTTCCGCAGGATTATATCTGACTTTTAGGCAATCGGAACGGTCAAGACCGTTCCTTACATTTAGTAAAAATACTAAAAATCAACTACCTCGGCAACGCCGCATATAAATTAATTCGGGAACTTAACTTTTGAATTATTCTAACCTATTCACTCGACCTCAATTCCGAATTCCGCATTACGCATTCCGAATTAGATTACATAATCATTTGCAGGCTTGTCCTTCTGCATATCAATAATATCCTGCAAGGTTATTCCGTCAAGATAATCGCAGATTACCTTGTTAAGTCCTTTCCATATCGGCAAGGTAGGGCATTCGCCGCTGTGTTCACAGCCGACAGGATTGTAGTCAAGACAGGCTACGGGAGCAAGACTGCCCTCGGTAAGGCGGAGAATATTGCCGACTGTGTAATTTTCGGGTGCTTTGGCAAGCCTGTAGCCGCCCTGATAACCTCTGTTAGTATTCAGAATATCGGACCTGTTGAGAATCGGCACAATCTGCTCAAGATACTTTTTGGAAATATTCTGACGTGCCGCAATGTCCTTGAGCGCAATATATCCCTCGCCCTGATGCTGTGCAAGGTCAATAAGCATACGCAGAGCATACCTGCCTTTTGTTGAAATTTTCATACTATCAACCGCCTTTATTTACTTAATACTATAATAACATATATTTAGTAGGCATTCAAGAGAGGAATACTCACAGCGGGCGTGTGATTTTATTTGTCGGGGTAACTATACGACACTGACTCAGCCCGTCAAAAATTACAGATACCTTTTTGGCGTAGCTTTTGCTATCTATGCTTTCGTCAATAACAAGACTTGCATTGTGTTTTTTGAGCAGTTGAGCTGTTGTCATAAGACCGATACCGATTCCGCCTGTTTTCCTGTGCGTTGTAATTCTCCTTTTGCTGAGGTTTTCAACAACCTTCTTCTCAAACGGCAGACCGCTGTCAAATATGCTGACTGTAAAGTTTTCGTTTTCTGTACCGAAAACAATAAGTACATTGCGGATTTCTGATTTTTGCGTTTATAATTAATAATCTGATTATCCCTTTAATTAAGCTTTTAATTTTGTCTTACTTAATGAGATAAACGATAATTTAGCCGAGTGCCTCGGCTCGCAAATCGAGTGGAAAAGTCGGTTTGTTTGAGAAAAATTGCAGCCCGAATTTTAAGTTGATATATAGG
>DPHV01000045.1 GCA_003521625.1 Ruminococcus sp. | reverse complement strand
TACACAAAATTTTATGGGCTGCCCAACAGCATCCAATCATTTTTTACGGGACTGTCAAGGGTGCGGATCCGGGCTTATGCAGCAATCTCTCCTTCACACATTTTCCGGTAAACTGAAGGTGGCCATCCACCCGGATTGAAGCTGTTTACACGGATGGTATTGTAATAACCAAAGATGTACCGATAGATAATTGTTTTGACTTCTTTTTTCGTCATTTTGCAGGTTGGTATCTGATAGAGCTTCTCCTTTTTCAAGGTTGCAAAGAAACTCTCCATTCTTGAATTATCGAAGCATTTACCTGTGCTGCTCAAGCTCTGAATCATCCCGTATCTTGACAGGGTTGATCGAAATAAATCACTTGTATATTGGCTTCCTCTGTCGGTGTGAAGTATTACTCCATTAAGATTTCCATACCTATATTTAAGCTGCTTTACTGTGTCCACGCAAAGCTCTTTCTTCATATTATCACGGATTTCAAGAGCTACAATTTCTCCGTTGAAACAATCAAGAACAGGCGATACATAAAGCTTACCGTCTTTACAAGGCACTTCGGTGATATCCGAAAGCAGCTTTGTTACAGGTTTTTCCGCAGTAAAGTCACGCTTAATTATGTTTTCGGCTTCCTGCTCTTCGTCAGTCGCTTTTGTAATTCCATGAGGAATTCTGCGTTTATGCAGTAATCCACCCTCGTTCATAATTCGGTAAACAGTTCTGAGGCTGACTTTTTTACCCATTTGCTCAAACGCTGTTTGTATGCGGTTTATGCCGTAATTTCGGTTTTCCGGTGCTTCACCGATTAGGTTTTTTATTTCGACCAGAAGAAGCTTTCTCTTTACAGGCTTTGCTGTGTTTCTGAGCCAACGGTAAAAGCCGGACTCGGTTACGCCAAGAACCTTGCATATTTGTTTTACCGTATATTTGTCACGGAATTTTGCAATGAACAGATGTCTTTCACTTGTTTTTACTTCTTCCGGTCTTTTGCGAAAAAACCGAGTGCATCTTTTAAGATTTCGTTTGCAGTCTTTAGTTCTGCGTTTTCCTTTTCAAGTTCACGAATGCGTTTCTCGGCTTCTGTTTTGGGAAGCCTTGGACGCTTCATTTCTTCTTTACGTTTGTTTCGCCAATCCGACAATGTGTAATACGGCAGTCCGAGTTGAGCGGCTGCTTTCTTTACACCTACTTCGTCTGATAGCTTTAATGCCTCTTCTTTAAAATCTTTACTGTACTTCATTCTAAACACACCTTTCTGATTCTGTTATATCAGATTTTAGTGAGTTTGTCGACTGTACTTAAAGGATAACACTTCATTTACAGCTCTTTTGCCGATTAGTAAAGTGTCAGAGTGATTATAAAATACGGTTGTTTTGTAATAAAAATGTCAGCCTTTTAGTGTGTTTTCAGAGCCGATTTTTTATTCTGACACTAAACTCCCAGACCGTTTCATTTTTTAAAATAAGCGTTTCATTTTTCAAAATCAGAGTATGAATTTCAGCTTTTTTATGTATAGAATAGACTTGAAAAAGCGACAAAATAGCCTAATGAAGGTCGTTAGTTTTAGAGCTGTATTTTGAAGTTTTGCGAGTCTTTTTACCGTCAATAATTTCTACATTTGACCTACGCTTTCGTTCTTACTGAACAGCTTCAAATATTTCTTTGCTGATAATGGCAGGATGACTGCCAACTGCATAATATTGCCTAAGCTCCCCACAGTTTGTTTTTCTTTTCATCTCCGGAAAAGAAGTATTATGATTATTGATTTTAACAGAGGTGAAATTCTTGCCAAATCGGAGATTTTATGTTATTATTCAATATAATATAAACATTGTTTTTCGGGTGAGAAATATGCCTTCTTTTACAAAATACGCAATCAAGATTTCTTTTATGAAACTGCTGAATAAAAAGCCGTTGAGTAAAATTACGGTTAAAGATATTGTTGAGGACTGCGGAATCAACCGCAACTCTTTTTACTATCACTTCAGTGATATTCCGTCGCTTATTGAGGAAATTTTTACCGAGGAGACAGACAAGCTTATACAGTCGCAGACCGAGTCTGATACAATTTTTGACTGTCTGCTTTCGGCAATTGACTTTGCCCTGGAAAACAAGACAGCTATGATGCACATTTACAATTCGGCAAACAGGGAATTATTTGAGCAATATCTGAACAGGGTATCTCAACACGCTGTTGCAAGGTACATAGACGCCGTTTCGGGAAACTATAACATAAGTGATAACGATAAAGAAGTTATCGCAATGTATTACAAAAGCCTGCTGGTAGGTTTTGTGCTTGACTGGCTTTGCGGTGGAATGAAGTATGATTTAAGTATCAAACTGCGCAGAATTTGCGAGCTTTTTGACGGCTCAATGGAAAATGCGTTTAAGAACAGCTCAAAAAAATAACATAATAATATATATGAAACAGACATTCGGGTTCTCAAACAAGGCGTCTGTTTTTTAGTCAGATTTGCTTTCGTGCCTAAAAACTAGGCACGATTTTTTTTGTGTCTATTTTATTTTGTCTGTTTATTCAATAAAATATTAAGACAAGAAAATACAGGTAAGGAGTAATTGAAGATGAAATTCGGAAAAGCGGTTGTAAAAAGCCGCATAGCAATTCTGATTGTCGCAATTGTGCTTCTCATTCCGTCGTTGCTGGGAATGATATTCACACGTGTCAATTATGATATGCTCAATTATCTTCCCGATAGTCTTGACACTATAAAGGGACAGGATTACCTTCTTGATGATTTTGACAAGGGTGCGTTTTCGTTTCTGATTTTTGAGGATATGAACGAAAAGGACATTGTCAGAACCGAAGAAAAAATTAAGGAGATTGATCACGTAGTCACCGTACTCTGGTATGATGACATAGCTGATATGTCAATCCCTATGGAGGTGCTTCCCGACAAAATCTACGATGCGTTCAATTCAGACAATTCAACGCTTATGGCGGTGTTCTTTGACACTTCCAGCTCGGCTGATGAAACTATGGACGCTATAACGCAAATCAGAGCCGTTGCAGGTGAGCAGTGTTTTGTTTCGGGCATATCGGCAATGGTAACCGATTTGAGAGATTTGTGTGAAGAACAGGAAGCAATCTACGTTGCAATCGCAGTAATTCTTGCCGTTGTTGCAATGATGATATTTATGGATAACTGGATTATCCCGTTTGTTTTCCTTGCAAGTATCGGAATGGCAATACTTATGAACCTCGGTTCAAACTACTTCCTCGGTGAAATTTCGTACATTACAAAAGCTCTGTCTGCCATTCTTCAGCTTGCCGTAACAATGGACTATTCAATCTTTTTGTGGCACAGCTACGGAGAGCAAAAGAAGATTTACGGCGACCACAAAAGCGCAATGGCTGTTGCAATCAAGGAAACAACACGTTCCGTACTCGGAAGCTCAATAACAACTGTTGCAGGCTTTATCGCACTCTGTTTTATGACCTTTACGCTCGGACGTGATCTCGGAATCGTTATGGCTAAGGGCGTAATCTTCGGTGTAATCGGCTGTGTAACAATTCTTCCATCGCTCATTCTCGTACTCGACAAGCCGCTTGAAAAGACAATGCACAGGTCGCTGATTCCGTCAACGAAAAAGCTTGCAAAAGGTATCATTAAAATTTTCCCCGCTTTTCTTATTCTGTTTGCAATGATAATTTATCCGTCATATTGCGGCTACAGCAACACAAACAACGAGGTTTACTACGATTTGTCAAAGAGCCTGCCCGAGGATATGTCAAACGTAATTGCAAATACAAAGCTCAAAGAGGAGTTTGGCGTAGGTACTACTCATATGGTGCTGACCGACTCAAAATTGCCTGCAAAGCAGGTGCGTAAAATGACCGAAGAAATGGAGAACGTAGACGGCGTAAAATACGTTCTCGGACTTGAAAGCGTAGTCGGCTCGCTTGTCCCCGAGGAAATTCTTCCCGAATCTGTTACAAGTATTCTTAAAAGCGACAATTGGGAGCTTATGCTGATAAACTCGGAATATCAGACCGCTTCCGACGAGGTAAGTACGCAGATAGAACAGCTTAACAGCATAATCAGAAAATACGACGATGAAGGTCTGCTGATTGGTGAGGCGGCTTGCACAAACGACTTGATTGATATCACTTCGGTTGATTTTCAGGTTGTAAATATGATTTCGATTATTGCTATCTTTTTAATCATAGCAGTGGTTGAAAAGAGTATAAGCCTGCCGATTATCCTTGTGGCGGTAATAGAGCTTGCAATATTCATCAACCTTGGCTTGCCGCACTTTATGGGCGAGTCACTGCCGTTTATCGCACCTATATGCATAAGTACAATTCAGCTCGGCGCAACGGTTGACTATGCAATACTTATGACTACACGATATAAAAAGGAACGCTCCCTCGGCAACGATAAAAAGACTGCGGTCACCACTGCGCTTGAAACCTCAATCCCATCAATCATTGTCAGTGCAATGGGATTGTTTGCCGCAACGGTCGGTGTTGCAATCTACTCCGACGTTGATATGATAGGCTCGCTTTGCGCACTTATGGCAAGGGGAGCAATAATCAGCGCACTTTGTGTAATTCTTATTCTGCCTGCAATGTTTATGCTGTTTGATAAGGTTATCGGAGTGACAACATTGGGCTTTAAGTCAAAGAAAAACAATACGGAGGTAACTGTAAATGAGTAACTTAAAAAAATATATGCCAAAGGTGCTTTCAAGCGTCTTGAGTCTTACAATTCTTTGCAGTACAATAGGTGCTGCGTCGTACTCGGCAGGTGCAAAGAGCACGGATACTGAAACAACGAATACAAATATTTCGGACACTTCTTCAAATGTAAAATCCGTTTCGGAGGAAAAAACCAAAAAGCTTTCAAAGAATGAAACGGTTTACATAATTGCAAACGCAGACGGTTCACCCAAAAAGGTTATCGTGAGCGACTGGATTAAAAATACCGCAAAGGCAAAGAGCTTTGGAGATATTTCAAACCTTGATAATATTGTAAACGTAAAAGGCGACGAAACTTACACAGTAAACGAAAACAATATGTACGAGTGGAGCGCAGACGGAAATGACATTTACTATCAGGGTACGGGAAAGTCGGAACTTCCTGTCGGACTTTCGGTAAGCTATACGCTTGACGGCAAAAAGATTTCAGCAGATAAGCTTGCAGGTCAGAGCGGTAAGGTGAAAATCCGCTTTGACTACACAAACAGACAGTCGGAGAAAATAAAAATCGACGGCAAGGAAGAAGAAATCTACGTTCCGTTTGTAATGCTTACGGGTATGATGCTCGATAACGATGTTTTCAGAAACGTTGAGGTTTCAAACGGCAAGGTTATTAACGACGGAAGTCACACATACGTTGCAGGCTTTGCACTTCCGAAAATGCAGTCAAATCTAGGCATAGACAGCAAGGATTTTGAAATTCCCGATTATGTTGAGATAACAGCTGACGTAAAGAATTTTGAGCTTGCAACAAGCTTTACGCTTGCCGCAAACGATATGTTCAGCGATATTGATTTTTCTAAGGTTGACGATAAGATTGATGCGTTGTCAGACTCTCTTGATGAACTGACTGATGCCGCAGATCAGCTTATTGACGGTTCATCACAGTTGTACGACGGGCTTAAAACTCTTCTTGATAAGTCGGGAGAATTGATTGAAGGCGTTGATCAGCTTTATGACGGTGCAGAAAAAATCAGCAGCGGTGCACAAGAGCTTGACAACGGTGCCGGTGCACTTGCAAGCGGTGCAAAGGATCTGGACAACGGTGTGGGAACGCTTAAAGACGGCGCAGATTCGCTCGACAGCGGTGTAAGCTCACTTAACGATGGTGCAGTAAGTCTTGATTCGGGTATCTCGCAGTTGCAGGGCTATGTGGCAACGCTTTCATCGGGACTTAATACGATTTCAGGCAACAGCGAGTCGCTCAATGCGGGAGCAAAGCAGATATTTGATACTCTTCTTGCAACTGCCGATGCTCAGATTGCCGTAGCAGGACTTCAGGCTGATAAGCTGACAATTTCGAATTATGCTCAGGTGCTTGATAAGCTTGTCGGCTCATTAAGTGAGGATAACGTGAAAACTGTTGCTTATAATACTGCGCTTGAAACCGTTACAACTACGGTGAACAGCCAGAAGGATGTAATAAGAGAGGCTGTTGAGTCAGCAGTCAGAAAGCAGGTTACAGAGGGTGTTTTAGCGTCGGCAGGCTACTCAATGACCGCCGAGCAGTACGATTCTGCCGTAGCGTCGGGACAGATTCCCGACGAGGTACAGGTGCAGATTAACACCGCAGTATCAACTCAGATGAGCTCGTCTTCAATTCAGTCAACAATTGACAGCAACACACAAAGTCAGATTCAGTCGCTTATTGATACAAATATGCAGAGCGACGAGGTGCAGAGTCAGATAAGCTTTGCTGTCGAAAAAGCAAGCGCAGGCAAGCAATCACTTTCTGCACTCAAAGAACAGCTCGACAGCTACAATAAATTTTATCAGGGAGTGCTTACCTACACCGACGGCGTTGACAAGGCGAACGCAGGAGCACAGCAGATTCTCGGCGGAACATATGCTTTAAAGGACGGCTCGGGTGCTCTTAAAGACGGAGCAGGACAGCTAAAGAGCGGTTCTGTCACTCTCAAAGACGGTACTAAAACATTAAAGGACGGTTCAGGTTCTCTTAAAAGCGGCGCACAATCGCTCAAAAACGGCACAAGCGAGCTTAACAGCGGAGCGAAGAATCTTGCGCAGGGAGTTGCTTCACTCAAAGAGGGAAGCAGTGCCCTTGTAAGCGGAGTAAAACAGCTTAAGGACGGCTCAATGACGCTTAACGATGGACTTAAAAAGTTCAAAGAAGATGGAATAGGCGTGCTTGTTGACGCAGTAGGCGGTGACGTAAATAGATTCGTAAGCAGACTAAAGGCTGTTTCGGAGGTTTCTTCACACTACAAGAGCTACAGCGGAATTTCCGATGATATGGACGGCAAGGTCGATTTCATTTACAAGACTGATTCCATTGAGAAATAACAGTAAATAACTGAGACCGCCGAAAAGTTTGTGTAAAAGTGAATAATAGACTTCCTTTCAAGCAATAATGGAAATAGAAAAATTAAAGCTTGAAAGGAAGTTTTATTTAATGGAAAAAGCACCGGCAGAAATGATGAGAGAATT
>DPHV01000026.1 GCA_003521625.1 Ruminococcus sp. | reverse complement strand
CTTACCCGACTGCTGTGTTTTTTGTGTTGTCCTCGCTTTTGATGTTTCGCTTTGTGCCTTTATACATCGACTCCATAATTGCTGACTTGTACTCAGCCAAATCAAACGGTGAGGTTAATAGCTCGACCTCGTCCTCATTAAGCAAAGGCTTTTTGTCATCGGGATTTTTAAGGTTGTGAATGAGAACGCTCTGATTTGCAAGCAAGGTAATGAGCCAGATAACCTCATCAAGAGCCATTTCAAAGTTTTCACTTTTCATCAGCTTATCACCCAAATTCTCAAGGCCTCCGTACCTTGCAGCAATTTCCTTTGTAGCCTTTGTAGTTAAAACAAGGCTGTATTCATTTTCACCGATTTTAATTTTTGTACTTCTTTCGCTGTCCATAGCTTAACCTCCGTTATTAGCCTGCTGAGTAAACAGGCTCGTAAACCTGTTTGTACCAGTTTGAAATTGTGGTTGAATTAACTGCGGTATCGTCCTCATTTACCTCTGCTTTCCACGGGTGCTTGCCCTGTGTGTCAGGCTTGTTTCTCCTTGTCACAGTACCCTCGATTGACGGTGTGGAAAACTCTATGCTTTCGCCCTTGGTGGTGAGGTTTGTTGCAGGAATACCAAATTTTACTCTATAAAGCCAGAAGTAGCGGTACTTTCCGTTTGACTTTTTCGCTCTGAAACCCACAGCCACAGGACAGCCACCGTCCTCGCCTGCGGAAATGAGAACCTTGTTGTTGTCAATTTTCGCTCCCGTCAAGTCCTCTGCCACAGCAGTTCCGATGTCGTCAATGCCGAGGGTAAGCGTACCGCTTTGAAACTCCTTGACAATTTCAGATGCACCGTCATCTGCATAGAGTGTTGCCTCGGCAAGCTCTATGGAAAGCTCTGCTGTCATTGCTTTTGCGAGAGGTACGGGTGTTGCGTATGTTTCTTCGCCGTTTTCATTTTCTGTAATCTTTGAATAAAACAACTTATCAAGTCCGATTGTTGCCATTAAAATTCCTCCAATATAAATGATTTTGCCGTGTCAACGGCATAGTGGTGGTAGCCGGTATCGTCCTCGTGACCGATATACCGTCTGTCTGTGATTGTGATGTCTGCCTTTAGAATTGCCGTAACTAACTTGTATTTTAAGGCTCTGTAATTGCCCTTTGAAAATATCGAAATCCGCACCTCTTGAATTTCATATTCCGGCAGATTGTCGCAGTGCATTTCAAAGCTGTCGGCAAGAGGTGTCAGCACAATGTATTCATCAGGCGGTGTGTCCGAAAACACACCTGTTTCAACCTTGATGTTCAGCTTTTCAGATATGCTTTTTAATTCTGACAAAAGGCTCATAGCTTCTTTATCTCCTGTTCAAAAGTTTCAACCATAGACTTTACACAAGCCTTTTTTGATGATGATTTTGCCGACTTTAAGAAAGGCTTAGGTGGCTGACCTTGCTTTCCGTATTCGATAATGCTTGCAATTTTAGCGTTGCTCTCACCGTCTGAACGAGGTTCCTTAAAGCCTATCTTGATGTTTGCGTTTCCGTTATCGTCGATGAGGACAGGGGAAAGACCGAGGGAGCGTTCAAGCTCACCTGTGGAGCGTGAATCTGTTTTGGCGTCCTTGCCGATAACAGATGAAAGGTTGCTCTTGACCTTTGCAAGAACAACCTCACCGCCGGCATTGAGTGCCTTTTCGCAGATTTCATCTGTTTTGTCACCGAGTTGGGACAGCTTTAAAAGGAAGTCCTCCGGCATCTTAACATCAACCTTAGCCACTTAGCTTTACCTCCTTTGCAAGCACCTCAATATACATATTTCTGCCTTTCACATTTTCAACCGATGTGATTTCAAACTTCCTGTTATTGCATAATATCAGCATATCGGTTCTTACTTCTGTGTTTGGAATACACCTGAAACGAAACAGATCGGTAGCAGTTGAAAAGGTGGCTCTGTTTGCCCACTTTTCACTGCCGTGCCGACCCTCACGATATGCTCTGACCTTTGCAACTGTTTTCAGATTTTCCGTTTTGAAACCCTCATCATCGGTATCAATGCTTTTCTTTACAATTTCAATAAATGAATTCATTTTGCCGAAACTCACACCTGCCACCGCCTGTCAAGTCTTAATAGCAGATTAACCGTATTCCAGACCTGTGCAGATGCATTTGTGCTGTCAGCGAAAAAGCCGCCTGTTGAGCCATCTCTGCTTTCGTAGAAATGGCTCGCAAGCATAATTACGGCTTGCTCAGTTGTAGGCGGCATAGGGTTTTCGGAATAATATCCCTCGCTGATGTGCTGATAGCTTTCGGCATAGGAAACGGCGGCTGTTAAGTACATTTTCAGAAGCTCATCATCTGCACTGTGTTCAAGTATCAGGTTCTGCTTTACCTTTTGTAAAAGCTCATCAGTCATTTAAAGCACTCCTATCAGCCGGCACTTGAGGTTTCCTTAAGCTTTAAAATCTGCACTGCCTCGGGCAGAATCAGCTTGCCGTCAACACGCTCTTTTGCAACAAAGCCTACCATACCATTACCTGCAAAAAGCTCACGCAGTTCTGCAAAGGAGCGACTTCCTCTGTCGCCGATGTTGTAGTAGCTGTAATCACCGAATGCAATAGCATTTGTGGGAGCATACGGAGAAGTGTTTACTGCATAGCCAAGCACTCTGTCCGGCTCATTCTCTTTGTATGACGGCTGCCAGATATATGCTCCGTTGTTGTCCTTCAGCTTTCTCAGCAGTGCAAGTGTTGAATCATTCATAATGAAAGATGAGCTTTTTCTGTACGGTCGCTTTAAGCCGTACACAAGGTCGAGCATATCATCTGATTTGATTGCAGCTGTAAGTGTGCCTAAAACATTACCGCCACCCTTAGCATCAAAAATACCGATAGGCTTTCCTTTGCCGTCACCGTTTAAGAAAGCGTCCTCCTCGGCATTTCCCAGAGCCTTACCGAACTGAGTAATAATGTAGTTTTCAAGGTTGAAAGCATTGTCATAGAGAAGTTCTTCTGTCACCTTGATTGCGACATGGAGCTTGTATGCATCAAGATAAATCTGGTCAAAGGTTGCATCACCAAAGCTGAGTGCACCGCCTTCTTCAATCCATGCAGCCGCAGGCTTTGTGGCGGCAATATTAATCTTGTGCTGACCGCTTGTGGTGATTGTTGTTGCGAGAGAACGCATAATGTTCTCCTCTTCAAGCACATCAATCAGTCTGCTGTCATATTCCTCGGGAACAAGGTAACCACCGTCAGAGTCAACACCCTCCTGCAGAACATTACTTATATTTCTGAAGTTGGAACGCATCGCAGAAAGCATTGCATTTTTGTACTCGTCTGTTGCTCTGCCGCTCTTTTTCTCCGACTGCTCGCCCTTGTACGGTCTGCTTGTCAGTGGTGAATTAAGAGGTTTACTCAAATCAGCCTCACGCTGTTCAGCTCTTCTTTGACGGTCGATTGCAGAGGTCAAGTCCTCGATTTCCTTTTCCATTTTGTTGTAGGTTGCTGTGTCCTCTGCTGAAAGCAAACCGTTTTTATCCTCGTGGGTATCTACAAAGCTTTTTGCAGTTTCCCACACCTTTGCTCTTTTTTCAATTAATTCCTTAATAGTCATATCTGTGACCTCCTAAATAAATTTTTTGATAAAATTAAGGCGCTCCCTGATGTCTGAAACAGGAGTGCCTTTGCTGTTTGAATAATGCTTTTCAATTTTGTTTATCAAAGACGTATTTACCGCCTTGCGAGAAAACAGGACTGAATTTTCACAGGGGTTATTTTTATCCTTTTCCTCTTCATCTTCGTCCTCGTCATCTTCCTTTTCAGGAAACGCATTTCGTGAAATAATACCGTCTGCAAAGCCAAGCTCAACTGCTTTGTTTGCATTCATCCAAGTTTCAGAATCCATTAAGTGTGACAGCTTTGCTCTTGATAAGCCTGTTTTGATTTCGTAGGCATTTATGATACTTTCCTTGACCTCGTTAAGCATTTCAATAGCTTTTTGCATTTCGTTGTGGTCGCCCATAGCAACGGTTGCAGGATTGTGAATCATCATTGTTGAAACAGGCGACATTAAAACCTCTGTGCCTGCCATTGCAATTACCGATGCGGCAGAGGCTGCAATTCCGTCAATCTTGACTGTGACATTACCCTTGTAGTCCATAAGCATATTGTAAATCTGTGCGGCGGCAACGCAGTCACCGCCCGGTGAATTTATCCAAACAGTGATGTCACCGCTACCGGAAAGTAATTCTTCCTTAAAAAGCTGTGGAGTTACATCATCGTCAAACCAGCTTTCCTCGGCGATTGTGCCGTTGAGCGTCAGAACCCTCTCGGTCGGACTGTTCTCCGTCTGATTCTTCCACTTCCAGAACTTCTTCATTTTCTTCCTCCTTCATTTCGTCTGTGTTTGCAAATGCGCCTGCATTTTTGAGAGGCAGCATATTGCCGTTTATGAGGTACAAATCTCCGCCTTCCTCTGCTGATATGCGGTCAAGGTTTTCAAGCTCTCTGATGTCATTCGCCGACATCCAGCCGTTCTGCCTTGCTGTTGCATATCCGTTCATTCGGCTTTGATAGTCACCTCGGAGCAGTCCGTCAACATTGAATTTTACAAAGTATTTTCTTTTTTCTTCAATAGATAACAGGGAACGAGAAATCGACTGTTCCCACCTGATTATCCAAGGCTCAAGTGTGTACTTTACAAATTCAAGTGACTGCTGCTCAATATTAGAAAAGCTCGACTTTTCAAGGTCACCTACCATATGGGGTGGAACTCTGAAAATTCGAGCTATTTCGTTTATCTGAAATTTTCGTGTTTCAAGGAATTGCGCCTGTTCGGGAGAGATTGAAATAGGCGTGTATTTCATTCCTTCTTCAAGCACTGCTACCTTGTGTGCGTTTGCACTGCCGCCAAAACTCTGAGTCCAGCTTTCTCTTACTCTTGACGGGTCCTTTATTGTGCCGGGATGTTCAAGCACACCGCTTGGTGCGGCACCGTTTGCAAAGAATTTTGAACCGTACTCCTCACAGGCGATAGCCATACCGATTGAGTTTTTCGCCATCGCAATAGGCGAGTAACCTACAAGTCCGTCAAAGCCAAGTCCCGGAATATGCAGAACATCGAACGGTTGTAGCCTTACAATCGACTTTTTATTGATTGGTGCATCATCGGTGCTTACTGTATATTCATAATACAGTCTGCCGTTTTCATCTCTGTCAACGGTCATACGGTCGGGCATAAGTGGATAAAAGGCTGTTACTTCACCCTTGCCGTTTCTGATTATCTGTGCATAAGCATTACCCCACAATAGCAGATGTGTCATCAGAGTTTCTCTGAAAACAAACGATGTCATTTCCGGATTCGGCTCATCGTGGAGCAAAAAGTACAGAGGACTGTCTGTTGCTTTTTCCTTGCCACCGCTATCTGTGTATCTGTAAAGGTGCAACGGTAAACTTGCAATCGCCTCCGACAGAATACGAACACAGGAATAAACCGCCGTCATTTGCATAGCAGAACGCTGTGTCACGGCTTTCCCAGATGTTGTTCTGCCTGTGTAAAAGGTGTAAGCACTTCCTGCTGTTCTGTTTTTCGGCTTATCCCTTGAACGGAAAAGTCCTGAAAATATGCTCATAACTATCACTGTCCTTTATATAAATAAAATTCCTCGTGAACTGTATACCGACTCCGAGGTATCATTTCCACAGCGAATTGCACGGTCGAGCGCCATAATCGTGGCAACAGCACCGTCAATTTTCTCTGTAGATTTTTCTTTGTCTGCTTTGATGTTTCCGGCAGGGTCTGTGCGTATGAAGATGTTGTCCATATTCCAACGCAGAACAGGGTGACCGCCGTGGGCGATTTTCTGTTCAAGAGTTAGTTTCATAAGCTCCTTTGTGGGTGGTGACATATCCTTAAAGCCCTGTCCGAAAGGAACAACGGTAAATCCCATACCCTCAAGGTTCTGCACCATCTGAACTGCGCCCCATCTATCAAACGCTATTTCACGAATGTTGAATTTCTTTCCGAGTTCCTCAATGAACTTTTCAATATAACCGTAATGTACTACATTTCCCTCTGTGGTCTGCAAATATCCCTGTCGTTCCCATACATCGTAGGGTACATGGTCACGCTTTACTCGCAGATCGAGTGTGTCCTCAGGTATCCAGAAGTATGGCAGAATGATGTACTTATCATCTTCATCAATCGGTGGGAACACAAGTACAAATGCCGTAATATCTGTTGTGCTTGAAAGGTCGAGTCCGCCATAGCAAACACGACCTTGGAGTTGTTCCTCGTTGACCGCAAACGCACACTTATCCCACTTATCCATCGGCATCCAACGGACTGCCTGTTTTACCCACTGATTAAGCCTTAGCTGACGGAATGAGTTTTCTTCACCGGGATTCTGCTTTGCACTCTCACAAGCGGTTTTAACTTTATCCATTCCGATAGTTTCACCCAGAGATGGATTGCACTTTTTCCAGACCTTCGGACTTGTCCAGTCCTCGTTATCATCAGCACCGAAAATGACGGGATAGAATGTAGGGTCGATTTTTCGCCCGTCAATGATATCCTGTGCCTTTTGATGAACCTCGTAGCAGATTGAATGTGTATCTGTGCCGGCAGTTGTGATCAGAAAAAAGAGCGGCTGCATTCTCGCATCACCGCTACCTTTTGTAAGGACATCATAGAGTTTTCTGTTCGGCTGACTGTGCAACTCATCAAACACAACTCCGTGAACATTAAAGCCGTGTTTGCTATATGCCTCGGCAGATAGCACCTGATAAAAGCTGTTTGTGGGTTCGTAAATGAGCCGTTTCTGTGATGCGAGTATCTTCACTCGTTTATTCAGAGCCGGACACATCCGCACCATATCGGCGGCAACATCAAATACGATTGACGCCTGTTGTCTGTCGGCAGCCGCACCGTAAACCTCGGCTCTCTGTTCACCGTCACCGCAGGTGAGCAGCAGTGCAACAGCCGCCGCTAATTCGGATTTACCGTTCTTCTTTGGAATTTCAATATATGCTGTGTTGAACTGCCTATATCCGTTAGGTTTCAGAATACCAAAAAGGTCACGGATAATCTGCTCCTGCCAGTCCATAAGCTCGAACCGTTTACCCGCCCAAGTGCCTTTGGTATGACAAAGGCTTTCAATAAAGGCAACAGCAAAATCAGCATATTCCTTATCGTAATAGCTGTCCTTTGCTTTAAATTTTGTCGGCTTGTAATTTTTAAGTTTTCTCAAAATCTCACCTCCGATAGGGCATAAAAATAGCACCGATTATTTCTAACCGATGCTAAAAGATTGTATTGTATTATTTGATAAACTGAAATTTATGGAGGTAAATTTATGGCATTTTTCAATAGCGCAGTTACTACTTTGCAGACCATCGTTGTGGGCCTCGGCGGTGCCCTGTGTGTTTGGGGCGGTATCAACCTTCTGGAAGGTTACGGCCAGGATAACCCTGCCAGCAATGCTCATGTACGGTAA
>DPHV01000021.1 GCA_003521625.1 Ruminococcus sp. | reverse complement strand
CTTACCCGACTGCTGTGTTTTTTGAGCTTTCCTCGCTTTTGATGTTACGCTTTGTGCCCTTGTACATCGACTCCATAATTGCCGTCTTGTACTCAGCCAAATCAAACGGTGATGTTAAAAGCTCGACCTCGTCCTCTTTAAGCAACGGCTTTTTGTCGTCGGGATTTTTAAGGTTGTGAATGAGTACACTCTGATTGGCAAGCAAGGTAATAAGCCATATAACCTCATCAAGAGCCATTTCAAAGTTTTCACTTTTCATCAGCTTGTCACCGAGGTTCTCAAGACCGCCGTACCTTGCGGCAATTTCCTTTGTTGCCTTTGTTGTCAGAATTAGGCTGTATTCGTTACCGCCGATAGTAATTTTTGTACTTCTTTCGTTGTCCATAACTTACCTCCGTCATTATCCTGCTGAGTAAACAGGCTCGTAAACCTGCTTGTACCAGTTTGAAATTGTGGTTGCTTTCACTTCCGTATCGTCCTCGTTTACCTCGGCTTTCCAAGGGTGCTTGCCCTGCGTGTCGGGCTTGTTTCTCCTTGTCACAGTACCCTCGATTGACGGAGTGGAAAACTCTATGCTTTCGCCCTTGGTGGTGAGGTTTGTTGCAGGGATACCGAATTTTACTCTATAAAGCCAGAAGTAGCGGTACTTTCCGTTTGGCTTTTTCGCTCTGAAACCTACTGCAACAGGACAGCCACCGTCCTCGCCTGCGGAAATGAGAACCTTGTTGTTGTCGATTTTCGCACCCGTCAAGTCCTCTGCCACAGCGGTTCCGATGTCATCAATGCCGAGAGTCAGCGTTCCGCTTTGAAATTCCTTTACAATTTCAGATGCACCGTCATCAGCGTAGAGTGTTGCCTCGGCAAGCTCTATGGAAAGCTCTGCCGTCATTGCCTTTGCGAGTGGTACTGGTGTTGCGTAGGTTTCTTCGCCGTTTTCATCTTCTGTAATCTTTGAATAAAATAGCTTATCAAGTCCGATTGTTGCCATTAAAATTCCTCCATTCTATATGATTTTACCGTATCAACAGCATAGTGGTGATAGCCGGTATCATCCTCGTGACCGATATACCGTCTGTCTGTGATTGTGATGTCAGCCTTGAGAATTGCCGTAACTAACTTGTATTTTAAAGCTGTGTAATTTCCCTTTGTGAATATTGAAATCCGCACCTCTTGAATTTCGTATTCCGGCAGATTATCACAGTGCATTTCAAAACTGTCTGAAAGAGGTGTCAGCACAATGTATTCATCAGGCGGTGTGTCCGAAAACACACCTGTTTCAACCTTGACTCCGCAATTTTCTGCGATGTCCTTTAACTCGGACAGCAGGCTCATAGTTTCTTTACCTCCTGTTCAAAAGTTTCAACCATAGACTTTACACACGCCTTTTTTGATGATGTTCTTGCCGGCTTTAAGAAAGGGTTAGGTGGCTGACCTTGCTTACCGTATTCGATAATACTTGCAATTTTAGCGTTGCTTTCGCCGTCTGAACGAGGTTCCTTAAAGCCTATCTTGATGTTTGCGTTTCCGTTATCATCAATCAGAACAGGAGAAAGACCGAGGGAGCGTTCAAGCTCGCCTGTGGAGCGTGAATCTGTTTTTGTGTCCTTGCCGATAACAGAGGAAAGATTGCTCTTGACCTTTGCAAGAACAACCTCACCACCGGCATTGAGTGCCTTTTCGCAGATTTCATCTGTTTTGTCACCGAGTCGGGACAGCTTTAAAAGGAAGTCCTCGGGCATCTTTACATCAACCTTAGCCACTTGGGTTTACCTCCTTTGCAAGCACCTCAATATACATATTTCTGCCTTTCACATTTTCAACCGATGTGATTTCAAATTTTCTGCTGTCGCAAAGTATCAGCATATCGGTTGTAATCTCAATATGCGGAATACAACGAAAACGAAACAGGTCGGTAGCAGTTGAAAAGGTGGCTCTGTTTGCCCACTTTTCACTGCCGTACCGACCTTCACGATATGCCCTGACCTTTGCAACGGTTTTCAGATTTTCCGTTTTGAAACCCTCATCATCGGTATCAATGCTTTTCTCCACAATTTCAATAAATGAATTCATCTTGCCAAAGCTCATAACTACACCTTCCAATTACGGTCAAGCCGCAACAATAGATTTACTGTGTTAAAAACCTGTTGTCCTGCTTGAACATTATCAGCGAAAAAACCGCCTGTTGAGCCATCTCTGCTTTCGTAGAAATGGCTTGCAAGCATAATTACGGCTTGTTCAGTTGTAGGCGTCATAGGATTTTCGCTGTAGTAGTTTTCAGGTATGTGCTGATAGCTTTCGGCATAGGAAACGGCGGCTGTTATGTACATTTTCAACAGCTCATCATCTTCGTTGTGTTCAAGGATAAGGTTCTGTTTTACCTTTTGTAAAAGCTCATCAGTCATTTAATGTACTCCTATCAGCCTGTTGATGCTACAGTGCCTTTCATCTTTAAGATCTTTACAGCTTCCGGTAAAATCAGTCTTGCATCAAGTCGCTTTGTTGCAAGGAAACCTACCTGTCCGTTTGCCGCATAAAGTTCATTGAGTCGCTTAAAGGTTACACCCTGTCTGTCGCCAATCCAGTAATACGAAAGGTCACCGAATGCAATCGGCTTTGTGCCGGACGCTGCATTTGCGATTGACGCTGATGTGTAAACAGGCTTGCCGAGAAGAGTGTCGGTTTCACCGTCTTTGATTGACGGCTGCCATAAATACTGACCGTTGCTGTCCTTAAGTTTTCTGATACTGTTTACCGTACTGTCATTTAAGAGCCAAACACCGTTTTTACGATAGGGCGCTTTAAGGCTGTAATAAAGGTCGATAAGCTCATCGGCTGTGATTGTTACTGTTGATGCAGCTGTCACACCGACTTCACCGCCCTCGCTGTCATCAAAAATTCCGTAAGGCTTTGCACTGCCGTCACCGATAACAAAGGCTTCCTCTTCGGCTTCACCGATTCTTCTTGCGAACTCCTGATTGAAGTAGCTTTCAAGGTCGAATGCAGAGTCGTTTAAAAGCTCTTCAGATACCTTGATTAAAGCACACAGCTTATGAGCACCGATTGTTTTCTGGCCGAATGATGTATCGCTGTCAGTAATTGCAGCGTTTTCCTCAGTCCACATCGCCTTACCTCGTGTCGCAACAACAGGAATTTTGTGTGCGTTTGACGCTGTTGTAAAGGTATGTGCAAGCTGACGAATTACAAGCTCTTCATCAAGCGCCTGAACAAGTGTGTTTTCAAAGGTTTCCGGCACAAGAAAGCCGCCCTCGCTGTCAACACCCTCACTGAGAATGTTTCTGACCTCCTGCGTTGAGCGGTTTCTCATCTGATTCCAGAATGCTTTGTTGTACTTTTCAGAAGCTGTGCCTGTTTTACTCTCACGATTGGCGTTATCGGGTTTTGAAACAAGGGGTGTGCTTGTCGGGAGATTTAACTCTCTTTCAAGGTCGTCTGCTCTTTGCTGACGCTCAATCTCGTGGCCGAGGTCAACAATATCCTTTTCCATCTTTTCATAAGCTGCGGTATCTTCCGCCGAAAGAATACCGGTTTCGTTTCTGTGGGCATCAAGGAATGCTTTTGCCTGTTCCCAGATTTTTGCTCGTTTCTCACGAAGTTCGTTAATTTTTGCCATTGTAAAATTCCTCCTTAAGGTTTTAATAAATTAAGTCTTTTTTCAAGGTCTGTGATGTCTGTTCCTGTGTTTCTTAAAACATTCTTTGAATAGTGCTTTACAAGCTTGTTTTTAAGAGCCGTATTTACCGCCTTGCGTGAAAACAGTACTGAATTTTCACAGGGGTTATTTTTCTCCTTTTCCTCTTCATCTTCGTCCTCGTCATCTTCCTTTTCGGGAAAAGCATCTCGTGAAATAATACCGTCTGCAAAGCCAAGCTCAACTGCTTTGTTTGCGTTCATCCATGTTTCAGAATCCATTAAGTGTGACAGCTTTGCTCTGCTTAATCCGGTCTTGATTTCATACGCATTGATGATACTTTCCTTAACCTCGTTAAGCATCTCAATAGCCTTCTGCATTTCGTTGTGGTCGCCCATAGCGACGGTTGCAGGATTGTGTATCATCATTGTTGAAACCGGTGACATCAAGACCTCTGTGCCTGCCATAGCGATTACCGATGCGGCAGATGCTGCAATACCGTCAATCTTGACCGTAACATTGCCCTTGTAGTCCATCAGCATATTGTAAATCTGTGCGGCAGCAACGCAATCACCGCCCGGTGAATTTATCCATACAGTGATGTCACCGCTACCGGAAAGTAATTCTTCCTTAAAAAGCTGTGGAGTTACATCATCGTCAAACCAGCTTTCCTCGGCGATTGTGCCGTTGAGAGTCAGCACTCTCTCGGTCGGACTCTTTTCCGTCTGATTCTTCCACTTCCAGAACTTCTTCATCTTCGTTGTTTTCCTCCTTGTTATTAGTTTCAGCAAATGCACCAGCATTTTTAAGAGGCAGCATATTGCCGTTTATGAGGTACAAATCTCCGCCTTCCTCTTCTGATATGCGGTCGAGGTTTTCAAGCTCTCTGATGTCATTTGCCGACATCCAGCCGTTCTGCCTTGCTGTTGCATATCCGTTCATTCGACTTTGATAGTCACCTCGGAGCAGTCCGTCAACATTGAATTTTACAAAGTATTTTCTTTTATCTTCAATAGATAACAGAGAACGAGAAATTGACTGTTCCCACCTGATTATCCAAGGTTCAAGAGTGTACTTCACAAATTCAAGTGACTGCTGCTCAATATTAGAAAAGCTCGACTTTTCAAGGTCACCAACCATATGGGGTGGAACTCTGAAAATTCGAGCAATTTCGTTTATTTGAAATTTTCGTGTTTCAAGGAATTGCGCCTGTTCAGGAGAGATTGAAATAGGGGTATATTTCATTCCCTCCTCAAGCACTGCAACCTTGTGTGCGTTAGAACTGCCGCCAAAGGACTGAGTCCAGCTTTCACGAACTCGGCTTGGGTCCTTTATTGTGCCGGGGTGTTCAAGCACACCGCTTGGTGCGGCACCGTTTGCAAAGAATTTTGAGCCGTACTCCTCGCAGGCAATAGCCATACCGATTGAGTTTTTAGCCATAGCAATAGGGGAGTAACCTACAAGTCCGTCAAAGCCAAGTCCCGGAATATGCAGAACATCAAACGGTTGTAGCCTTACAATCGACTTTTTATTGATTGGTGCATCATCAGTGCTTACAATGTACTCATAATACAATCTGCCGTTTTCATCTCTGTCAACCGTCATTCTGTCCGGCATAAGAGGATACATAGCTGTAACTTCACCCTTGCCGTTGCGTATGATTTGTGCGTAAGCGTTACCCCACAATAGCAGATGCGTCATCAGAGTTTCTCTGAAAACAAATGATGTCATTTCCGGGTTCGGCTCATCGTGGAGTAAAAAGTACAGAGGACTGTCCGTTGCTTTTTCCTTGCCGCCGCTTTCTGTGTATCTGTAAAGGTGCAACGGCAGACTTGCAATCGCCTCTGACAGAATACGGACGCAGGAATACACCGCCGTCATCTGCATAGCAGAACGCTGTGTCACAGCTTTTCCGGCTGTTGATCTGCCTGTGTAGAATGTATATGCACTGCCTGCTGTTCTGTTTTTAGGCTTATCCCTTGAACGGAAAAGTCCTGAAAATATGCTCATATATATCACTGTCCTTTATATAAATAAAATTCCTCGTGAACTGTATACCGACTCCGAGGTATCATTTCCACAGCGAATTGCACGGTCGAGCGCCATAATCGTGGCAACAGCACCGTCAATTTTCTCTGTAGATTTTTCTTTGTCTGCTTTGATGTTTCCGGCAGGGTCTGTGCGTATGAAGATGTTGTCCATATTCCAACGCAGAACAGGGTGACCGCCGTGGGCGATTTTCTGTTCAAGGGTTAGTTTCATCAGTTCCTTTGTGGGCGGTGACATATCCTTAAAGCCTTGACCGAAAGGAACAACGGTAAATCCCATACCCTCAAGGTTCTGCACCATCTGAACTGCGCCCCAACGGTCGAATGCAATTTCTCTGATGTTGAATTTCTTTCCCAACTCTTCGATGAACTTTTCAATATAGCCGTAATGAACAACATTTCCTTCTGTGGTCTGCAAGTATCCCTGTCGCTCCCAAATATCATACGGCACATGGTCACGTTTAACACGCAGATCGAGTGTGTCCTCGGGTATCCAGAAGTATGGCAGAATGATGTACTTGTCATCTTCATCAAGTGGCGGGAACACAAGGACAAAGGCTGTTATATCAGTTGTGGAAGATAGGTCAAGTCCTCCGTAGCAAACACGACCTTGGAGTTGTTCCTCATTGACCGCAAAAGCACACTTATCCCACTTATCCATCGGCATCCAACGGACTGCCTGTTTTACCCACTGATTAAGCCTTAACTGACGGAAGGAGTTTTCTTCACCCGGATTTTGCTTTGCACTCTCACAAGCGGTTTTAACTTTATCCACTCCGATAGTTTCACCAAGAGATGGATTGCACTTTTTCCAGACCTTCGGACTTGTCCAGTCCTCTGTATCATCAGCACCGTAAATGACGGGATAGAATGTAGGGTCAATTTTTCGCCCGTCAATGATATCCTGCGCCTTTTGATGAACCTCATAGCAGATTGAATGTGTATCTGTGCCGGCTGTTGTGATCAGAAAAAAGAGCGGCTGCATTCGTGCATCACCGCTACCTTTTGTAAGTACATCATAAAGTTTTCTGTTCGGCTGACTGTGCAGCTCATCAAACACAACACCGTGAACATTAAAGCCGTGCTTACTGTATGCCTCGGCAGAAAGCACCTGATAAAAGCTGTTTGTGGGTTCGTAAATCAGCCGTTTCTGTGAGGCGAGTATCTTCACTCTTTTATTCAGAGCCGGACACATACGCACCATATCGGCGGCAACATCAAATACGATTGACGCCTGTTGCCTGTCGGCAGCTGCACCGTAAACCTCGGCTCTTTGCTCTCCGTCACCACAGGTAAGCAGAAGTGCAACAGCCGCAGCTAATTCAGATTTGCCGTTCTTCTTTGGAATTTCAATGTATGCAGTGTTGAACTGCCTGTATCCGTTAGGCTTTAAAATGCCGAACAGGTCTCGAATAATCTGCTCCTGCCAGTCCATAAGCTCAAACCGTTTACCCGCCCAAGTGCCTTTGGTGTGGCATAGGCTTTCAATAAAATCAACGGCAAAATCAGCATATTCCTTATCGTAATAGCTGTCCTTTGCTTTGAATTTAGTAGGCTTGTAATTTTTAAGTTTTCTCAAAATCTCACCTCCGAATGGCATAAGAAAAGCACCGATTATTTCTAACCGATGCCACAGTTATGGTATATTGTTTAGTCTTGATTTATTGTGTTGTGAATTGTATCAAGAATTTTCTCCTGCTCCGTTTCATCAACACCTATGCTTTCAAGTGCTTCTCGTGTTCCGCAGTCAGGGCAGTTAATCGTCACATTATCCATCCTCGAAACTGCACCTCGCTCGCTGAAAAGCTTTCCGCATTTCGGGCATTTTCTTAACTGAATTTCATTTTTCATTTTCACACATCTCCATTGAATTTTTGTAGGCATTAAGTAGTATTTGCTTGTCAAAGTAAAAGGTGTCGTAACCGTCAAGGCAGGTTTTCATATAGTAAATACTTGGCACACCGATTGATCTGTCCTCGTGCATAATGTAGGCAAAGGCATTTATTGTTCTTCGTTTGCCTGTGCGTATTCCTTTGTACTGAAGTTTGATGTCTTTCTTGTAATAAAAATTAGGATAGCCCTCGTAGCGGTCGAGTGCCTTTTCATCAGATGGAGTT
>DPHV01000008.1 GCA_003521625.1 Ruminococcus sp. | reverse complement strand
ACGTTTTGGCTTTGATTTCTCGCTGCCGTTATCTCAACAGTGCAAGAGCTATTATACAACAGCCTTTTGCTTTTGTCAACCCCTTTTTTAAAGTTTTTTAAATACTTTTTCGAGGTTTTCTGTTTTGACGCCGTCTTTTTCAGCAACGTACGTTATTATATCAAAATTCTCTCCCTTTTGCAACCCCTTTTTGCTAATTTTTTTGCTTTTCCGGTTATTTTACTTTTGATACATATTCTATCCACTATTATGAAATATTTTTATAAACATAAAGTAAAGGACACGAAGTTGACGTGTCCTCTATAAAGTAATATTAAATTAAAGCTCGCAATAGTTTCCGAGAAAGCTGAACTCGGGCATTTCTTCGCTCAACTGGCTTATGAGGTCGATTACGTTATCGCTGTGTACACTGCCCGAAAAATCAAGATAGAACAGATACTCAAAGTCTTTGCCTTTTCTCGGTCGTGATTCAATCTTTGTGAGGTTAAGTCCAAGTGAATTGAATCTGCACAAAAGTCCGTAGAGTGAACCCGTAACGTGCGGAAGCGAAAAGCAAAGGCTGATTTTATTTGCATTTTCGGGTATGCAAAGCGTTTTTGAAATAACGATAAAACGTGTAGTGTTGCCCTTATCGTCCTGCAAATGGTTATCAAGGATTTTTAAGCCGTATTCCTCAGCCGCTTTGTAGGAACAAATTGCCGCAACATTGAGCCTTTTTTCTTTTGCGGCTTCTCTGGCGGCAACGGCGGTATTTTCAAACGGCGTTGAATCAAAACTATTCTTCGCAATGTAATTTGCACACTGCGAAAGCGACTGCGGATGTGACCACACCTTTTCTATATCGGAAAGCTCTGACTGCTTGAGTCCTGCAAGGCAATAGTCAATAGGCAAATCGAGTGCCTTTACTATATAAAAGCGGTGCTTTAAGATTAAATCGTAAACTGCCGAAACCGAGCCTGCGGTTGAATTTTCAACGGGCAGAACTCCGTAGGCAATTTCGCCCTTATCGACTGCATCAAAAACATCTGAAAATGTTTTATAATTTACAGCTTCACTGTTCGGGAACAGCTTGAGCGTTGCTTCGTGACCGTTTGCACCCTTTATTCCCTGATAGCCGACCTTTACGTTTTCGGTCTGCATTTTTGAGGACGCATTCAAAATATCGGCACGTAGTTGCTTGCCGCTTCCGACTATGTTGTGCTGGAGCGCTCTGGAAAGCTCCATTATATTAGAAAACAAAAGCCTTGCGTGTGAGCCGTACTCGCCGCCCTTTTCCTCAACGCTGTCAAGAATTTCGTTCTCTCTGTTCTGATTGAGGACGGGGATATTATTTTCCTTCTTATATAAGCCGACTGCCTTTGCACAGTCCATTCTTTTTTTGAAAAGCTCAATAAGCTCACTGTCGATTTTATCTATTTCAACTCTGATTTTGCCTAAATCCTTCATCTGCAACTTTCCTTTACATTAAATTAGCAATCGCAATAGCCGTTACTGCTTCAATCACGGGAACGGCACGAGGTACTATGCAGGGGTCGTGTCTGCCGTGAACCTCAAGCTCAGCGTTTTCCTTTTTCTGCAAATCAACCGTTTTCTGCTTTTGTGAGATTGAGGGGGTCGGCTTTACTGCTGCTCTGAAAATTATCGGCATACCGTTTGTTATTCCGCCGAGGATTCCGCCGCAGTTGTTGGTTTCGGTAACGACCTTTCCGTCCTTGTATCTGAATGGGTCATTCGACTGTGAGCCTCTCATTTTAGAAAGTTCAAAGCCTTTGCCGAACTCGATTCCCTTGATTGCAGGAACGCCGAAAACTGCCTTGGCAATTACGCCCTCAACGCCATCAAACATCGGCTCGCCGAGTCCAGCCTCAATGCCTGTTACGGCACATTCAATTGTACCGCCTATGCTGTCAAGGCTCATTCTTGCATCTTCAACTTCATCACGCATTTTTTCTTCTACGGAATTATCAATAAGAGCAAAGCTTGATGCATTAAGTTTTTCTATGAGAGCGTCATCAACGCTGACAGGATTAAACGGCTCATCGGATACATTTCCTATACTATTTATATGCGCCGCAATTTTAATGCCTTTTTGTGCAAGAATTTGTCTGCAAATCGAGCCTGCAAAAACTATCGGAGCAGTAATTCTGCCCGAAAAATGTCCTCCGCCACGAATATCATTAGCACCGTTGTATTTTACAAAGGCTGTATAGTCACTGTGACCGGGACGTGGGCAGGAAAGCAGATTGCCGTAATCGCCGCTTCGTGTATTTGTATTTTCAATAACGGCACAAAGAGGTGCGCCTGTCAGAGTATCGCCGAGCATACCAGAAAGCACCTTCGGCAAGTCGCTCTCCTTGCGAGGAGTGGCAGTTCTGTCCTTACCTGGTGCACGGCGTGACATCTGAGTAAGCACGCCGTCCATATCTATTTTTACTCCTGCGGGAAGTCCGTCAATCACAACGCCGATTCCGTTGCCGTGACTTTCGCCGAATACCGATATTTTTATTTTATCACCGTATGTCGAGGACATTTGCCCTTCCTCCTATGCTGTTATAATCGTTGAAAAATTCAGGGTAGCTTTTGTTTATGCTTAAAGCGTCACTGCATTCAATTTCACCGTCAAGTCCTGCGGCACATACTGCGGCAGACATAACAATTCTGTGGTCGTTACAGCCGTCTGCACTGCCGCCAAAGAGCTTATTTACTCCCGTAATTTCAAGTCCGTCGGAAAGCTCTTTGACGTTTCCGCCGAGGTTATTTATAAGATTCGCCGTTGTTTTAAGTCTGTCGCTTTCCTTTATGCGAAGTCGCTGTGCATTTATTATTTTCGTTGTACCGTCGGCAAAAGTCGCACAAACAGCAAGAACAGGAACGAGATCGGGATTCTGTGACGCATCAATTGTAATTGCGTGCATTTTGCCGCTTTTTACTGTAACGCTTGTGTCGGTCTGCAAAACCTCTGCGCCGAATTGCGAGATAAGCTCGGCAATTTTCCTGTCGCCCTGCGCAGAATCACGATTCACTCCGTTTACCGTAATACTGCCGTTTATTGCGCCGCTGACCATAAAGAAAGCCGCCTGTGACCAATCGCCGTCCGTTGTATAGTTGCAAGGCCTGTAGCTCTGGTTTCCTTTTATATGCCAGCCAGAATCGGTTGTTTCGATTTCAACGCCGAATTTTGACATAGTGTAGATTGTCATATCAATATAGCCTACGCTCTCAATCGGAGAGGTCAGCACAATATCGCTGTCATTTTTAAGCAGAGGGAGTGCAAAAAGCAAGCCTGTTATAAACTGGGAGCTGACGTTGCCCGGAATTTTAAAAGTTCCGCTTTGAAGTTTACCGCTTATTTCAAGCGGAAGTCCGCCCTCTGTCTGACAATTCACACCGAAATTCGGCAATAAATCTGTAAAAATGCCGATAGGGCGCTGCGGAAGTCTGCCGCTACCGATAAAGGTTGCGTTTACTCCTCCGACAGCCGCTACGGGTATGAAAAATCGCAGAGTACTGCCGCTTTCGCCGCAATCGAGAGTTGCGGTTTTATTTGAAAAAAGCTCTGTTCCGTCAACGGTCAGGACGTTATTTTCAATATGAGTTTTCGCACCGAGCGCTTCAATGCAACCGATTGTCGCCCTGATGTCATTTGACAGTGCGACAGGCGAAATAGTGCTGACTCCCTTTGAAAGAGCCGCACAGATTATCGCACGGTGAACGTCGCTTTTTGAAGGCGGAGCTGTAACGCTTCCGCTTGGTGTGAAAGGTAGATATTTTACAATTGACATAATTTTCCTCGAAAAAATAAAGAGTGAAATTTTATTTTAGCTTTAATTTAACTAAAATTAATAATTCCGAATTACGCATTACGCATTACGAATTCCGAATTGAATTAAGCTTTGATAAATTCTAAAAGTTCATCAAGCTTGACTTTCTTTGTAAAGCTTTCGCCGATTTTACTGAGCAGAACGAGGTTTATTGAACTGCCCGAGGTTTTCTTGTCACCTGCGGCGGCGTTAGCCATTTCTTCAAAGGTTGCATTATCAGTTGTGGGCAAGCCGTATTTCAGGCAAAGGTCGGCAATTTTTCCAGCAGTTCCCTGTTCGGTGAGTCCTTCTTTTTCGCCTGCCTTTGCAATCAGCACCATACCGATTGCTACAGCCATTCCGTGAGAAATACCCTTGAAATCGTAGATTTTTTCAATTGCGTGTCCGAGAGTGTGTCCGAAATTGAGCAACATTCTCTCGCCTGCCTCACGCTCGTCACGGCTTACAACGTCACGCTTTATTGAAACGCACGTTTCAATTACGTCCTCAATATGGTCAAGAGCATTTTCAGTTGCGAGATTTTCAAAGAAATCTGCGTCCTTGATACAACCGTACTTGATGACCTCTGCCATACCGTCGCAAACGTATGCGTCGGGAAGAGTGTTGAGTGTGTCGGGGTCAATCAGAACTGCTATAGGCTGATGAAAAGCACCGACAAGGTTTTTTCCCTGCGGCAAATCTACGCCTGTTTTACCGCCGACTGACGAGTCAACCTGTGCAAGCAAGGATGTGGGAAGTTGAATAAAGTCGATTCCCCTTAAATATGTAGCCGCCGCAAAGCCTGCCATATCGCCCGTAACTCCGCCGCCGAGGGCAAGTACAACATCCTTTCTTGTCATTCTGAAATTTGCAAGAGTGTTGTACATTTCAGCAATTGTATTCAGGTTTTTCGACTCCTCACCTGCCTTAAAAATATGGGTTTTTACCTCAAATCCCGATTTCTCAAGCGAATTGAGCACCCTCCACTGGTAGTGCGGAGCAACGTTTGAGTCTGTGATTACTGTGACTTTTTCGGCAGTTGAAAGCTTGCCGATATACTCGCCGCACTTATCAATTATTCCTCTTTCAATGAAAATATCATAGGGTTTTCCTGTTTCAACGTGAACTGTTCTCATCGAATTTTCTCCTTTACCCCATTTATTCGATAATAAATCTCAAAAGTAGGGAACGATCTTGACCGTTCCGATTAAATAAAACCACTTCTATTGGTTTCGGAACAGTCAAGACTGTTCCCTACACTTAATTGAAAATAATAATTCCGAATTCCGCATTACGCATTCCGAATTGAATTTATATTATTCGCCGAGTGATTCTTTTACTTTGTGCCCCTGTTCAAGAAGCTTGGTAAGCTCTTCTTTATTTTCCGATTTAATTGCATTGGAAATATTTGTAATGTTCTCAACAAGAATGTCAAGCTCTTTAACAAGCGGCTCCTTGTTTTCAAGGAAAAGCTCACTCCAGAGCTTTGAATTTATATTTGCAACACGTGACACATCACGGTAGCTTCCTGCCGAAAAACCCTTGTGATTAGGACAGCAGGGGCTTAACACATAGGCACACGCAAGCACGTGCGGAAGCTGAGAGGTAAACGCTATCATACGGTCGTGCTCTTCGGGAGTTGTGATTTTGATTATTCCGAAGCCGATTGATTTTGCAAAATCGGAGAGCAAATCAACACACCTCTGATCTGCACCGCAGGGAGTTATTATAAAGCTTGCGCCTTTGTACAGCTCGGAGTCGGAAACGTCAAAGCCGTTTTTCTCCTTGCCAGCCATTGGATGACTTCCGACAAAAACAAATCCGTATTTTTGTGCAAGTTCCTTAAGCTGTGGGCAGATTGCACTTTTTATGCCCGACGCATCTGTGACAATTGCACCTTTTTTTATGTAACTTCCGTTTTTCTCGATATATTCAATATCAGCCTGCGGATACATCGCAAGAATAACAAGGTCGGCTTTTCCAAGGCTTTCCTGTGTTCCGACTTCGTCAATCGCACCGACTTCAAACGCCTTTTGCGCCGTTTCGGGTGTGCGGTTAATTCCGATTAAATAGTGGTCGGTATACTTCTTTATAGCCTTGCAAAAGCTTCCTCCGATTATTCCGAGTCCGATTACGGCTATGTTCATCAGGGATTCCTCCAATGAAATTAAACTTCATTAAGCGCATTCTTAAGCGCAAATACCTTCTTTGCAACTCCGTCAAACTGTTCGGGTGTGAGCGACTGTGCACCGTCTGAAAGAGCGTGCGGCGGGTCGTTGTGCACCTCGATAATAAGTCCGTCTGCTCCTGCGGCTACGGCAGCCATTGCAAGCGGCTCAACAAGCCACGATTTTCCTGCGGCGTGACTTGGGTCAACAACAACGGGAAGATGTGAAAGGCGCTTGATTATCGGAATTGCGGAAATATCAAGCGTATTTCTTGTAAAGGTTTCGTAGGTACGGATACCTCTTTCACAGAGGATTACCTTGTCGTTTCCGCCTGCCATAATATATTCGGCGCTCATAAGCCACTCTTCAATTGTAGCCGAAAGACCACGCTTTAAAAGAATAGGCTTGTCGATTTTGCCGAGCTCCTTTAAAAGCTCGAAATTCTGCATATTTCTTGCGCCAACCTGAATAATGTCGACGTTTTCAAACATATCAATATGCGACGCACGCATAATTTCTGTGACAATAGGAAGTCCTGTTTCTTTTCTTGCGATTTTAAGCAAATCAAGTCCCTCAGCCTTTAGCCCTTGGAAAGCATAGGGAGATGTGCGGGGCTTGAATGCACCGCCACGAAGAAGTGTTGCACCCGAGGCTTTGACGTCCTTTGCAATCTGAACAATCTGCTGTTCGCTCTCAACCGAGCAGGGACCTGCCATAATATGCAGACTTCCGTCGCCGATTGTCACGTTATCGTTTATCTTAATCGCCGTATTGTCCGGGTGGAACTTCCTGTTCGCCTTTTTGTACGGCTCCTGAACACGCTTTACGCTTTCGACAATATCCTGTGCGTCTATATACTCAATGTCAACCTTTGTTGTGTCGCCGATAAGTCCGAGAACGGTTGACTGAACACCGTCCCACTTGTTTACCTTAACACCGTAAGAATCCTTGAGCATATTTGTGAATTTCATAAGCTGTTCGTCAGATGTTGACGGCTTTAAAACTATAATCATATATATCCTATCCCTTTCGATGATTTTTCTTGATAATAGTATATTTTACCACTTTAAAGCGCTATAATCAATAGTTATTTTATTTTTTCATATCATTAATGGCATCAATTACCGAAAATGCAGTTTTCATCGGGGTATTCTTGCCCGATACTATGATATCTGCGGCACTTTTGTAAAGCGGAAGTCGTTTGTCGTACAGCTCCTGCATTGCCTTATCCCTGTCAGGTCTTTGCAAGAGAGGTCTTGTTTTGTCGTTGCGAAGTCTGTACTTTATAACACCGAGCGGAACGTCAAGAAGTACAATTGTATCTTTTCCCTTAAAGACTTCAACATTACGCTCAAACGTAAACGCTCCGCCTCCCGAGGCTATTATAAGGTCCTTCATCTCGGAAAGCTCTTTGCAAGCCTCGTACTCCATATCACGGAATCCGCTTTCGCCGTATTTATCAAAAATTTCCGAAACGGTCATTCCTGCCTTTTTCTCGATATACGAGTCCATATCAAGAAATTTTTTGCCTGTTTTGCGTGCGATATTTCTGCCGACGGTTGACTTTCCGCAACCCATAAAACCGCACAATACTATATTATTCATCTTCTACCCCTGTTATCTGTTTTTAAGCTCCTCTGCCGAATCAACGCAGAGCTTTGCAATATCGTCCTTATCATAAACTGAGCCGTCCCATTTTTCGTGAGCGACTACCGCCTGCCATACAAGCATCGACATTCCACCGACTGCCTTTGCACCGTTTGCAAGTGCCTTTTTTATAAGCACCGTTTCAAGCGGATTGTAGACTGCATCAAATACGCTTGCGCACCTGTTGATAACCGAATCCGAAACAGGCTGAACGTCAACCTTCGGAAACATTCCGAGGGGCGTTGCGTTCACAAGCACGTCAATATCGCCCGAAAGCTCGTCAATAAGGCAAAAGCTTACCTTTGCATCTTTGACGGTGTTCTCAATTTCACTGCAAAGTGATTTTGCAATCTCAACATCCTCTTTTCTTACTGCAAAAAGCAGAGGAAGTCCCTTAAGCACAACCTCATAAGCCATTGTACGTGCAACGCCGCCGCAGCCGAGAATTACAACACGTCCGTCAAGGACAATCCCTGCCGCATCAAGTGCCTTTAAAAATCCGTCGGGGTCGGTTGTGTAACCCTTTGCAACACCGTTAATATTTGCTACAGTGTTTACACTGCCGTACATTTTCGCTTTTTCGTCAATTTCATCAATAAGCGGAATAATATTCTGCTTATGAGGAATTGTAATGTTGTAGCCGTCAAGCTTTGACAGCACGTTTTTATACTCGTCAGCGAGATTTTCGGGAGCAATATCAAGCTTTTTATACTCCGCTTCAATTCCCGAAAGCTTAAAAAGTCTGTTATGTATAAACGGCGACATTGTATGTCCGATTGGATGACCGATTACTGCAAATTTTTTAGTACTCATAACTTTTTCCTCCGAATTTTATATTTTTACCTATGCAAATTTCATAACAAAGAGATTTATTTATGCAAATTTAAGAATTTTTTTATAAATTTCAAAATAGATATTGACAAAGCAGTGATTTATCAATAATATTATTGAAGTAGAGCAAACCAAAATTTGCTTTCACACCATTGTAGCATAAATTATGTGCTTTTGTCCATAATTAGAAACAAAAGCACTTAATAATTTTTAATGGGAGGAATTACTAATGGTATTAGAGAAAGTTAAGGCAATCCTTGCCGAGCAGTTTGACGTTGATGAGGATAAGATTACTGCAGATACAGATTTGCAGGAAGACCTCGGTGCTGACTCACTTGACGTTGTAGATTTACTTATGTCAATTGAAGATGAGTTTGATGTTGAAGTTCCCGATGAGGAAATTGAAAACATCAAGACTGTAGGCGCTCTCGTTTCCTACATCGAAGCTAACTCATAATTTAAGAAAAACAAATTAAGGTCGGGTTCCGTTTGGCACCCGACCTTTTTTCTTTTATTAATACAATAGCTCCTCTGTACCGATGAAATCAATACACTTCGGAAAATCATTTTCTTCGGAACAAACCGAAACGGTATAATCAGAGAAATTCCACGTTTTCATAAAAAAGCTTTTGCCTTTTTCTTCAAAAACATCAGAGCAAACGTCAACCGACCTTGCACATCTGTGAAAGCCCTCGCCCATACATTTGAGCAGGCTTTCTTTTTTTGTCCACAAATTAAAAAATGTACCGAGTCTTTCGGCACTTGCCAAAAGCAAATTCATCTCATCATCGTTAAAAACAGTTTTCCCTGTTCTTACGGCGTTTACATAGTGGAATTGTTCAATATCACAGCCGATTTCACTTTTTCCCAGCGCAAAAAGCACATAATTTCCGCTGTGTGAAATATTAAAGAAACGTCCGTCAGACAAGAACGGCTTTCCGTACTCGTTTTTGAGGATTTCTGCATTGCCAAGAAAGCGCCTTGTCATAAGTCCGGCAAGAATACAACGCTTTTTATCATCAACAAGCCTGTATCGCTCTACCCTTTCTCTGCGTTCTTTATCAAGCAATTGTGCATACTCCAAGTCAATTTTGCTTATATCAGCAAGAAAAAGCTTCACCCGAACGTCACCCCTGTTTTTATTGCAACACTATGAATTATTCATATTTGCAGTCGATTTATACTATATATAGTATAGCAATTCAACCCTTAATCTTTTCAAGGCAGGATGAACAAATATGCTTTCCCTGAAATTCTATAAGGCTTTCAAGTGAGTTGCAGAACACGCATTTGCTTTCTGCTTTTCTGATAAAGATGCAGTTATCGTCTGCTTCAATATGAAGAATGTCGCCTGCGTTTATATTCAGGTGCTTTCTTATATCCTTTGAAATTACAATTCGACCTGCTTTGTCAATTTCTCTGAAATTTGTGTAAATCATATACCCCATCCTGTTCACATTATTTGTATATATTTTACCATTTATTACCTAATTTGTCAATAATTCCCGTCGGTTTTATTGTAAACAATTTTGTAAACTTTGTAATTTTTAAATATTTGGTTACAACCTGTCAAAAGAGGAGTTTATATGCTGAATTATGTATGGAGCGGACTTGTAATAATAAGTGTTTTATGCTCGGTTTTTCTCGGAAACACAGAGGATTTGTCGAAAGCGCTTGTCGACAGCGGTGCGTCGTCAATCGGGTTAATTATTACAATGGCAGGCATAATCTGTCTTTGGACAGGAATTATGAAGATTGCCGTTGAAAGCGGACTGACTTCCGTTTTTGCAAAAATCTTCTCTCCGCTTTTGCGTCCGCTGTTTCCGAAGCTTGACAAAAACAGCGACGCTTTTAAGAGCATCTCAATGAACATAAGTGCAAACCTGCTCGGTCTCGGCAACGCCGCTACTCCGTTCGGACTTAAAGCAATGGAGCAGTTACATACACTCAACAACAAAAGCGATACTGCAAGCAATGAAATGGTAGTTTTCGTAGTTATGAACACAGCTTCTCTCCAGCTTTTGCCCACAACGCTTGCCTCTTTGCGACAATCCTACGGGAGCAGTGCACCATTTGAAATCATAGTTCCCGTATGGATTTCCTCAGCCTGTGCGCTTGCAACAGCTCTAATCTGCGCCTGCACGCTCAACTCCGTAAAAAGAAAAGAGAGATAAGCCAATGGAATTTGTTATGCCAGCCTTTGCCTGTATTATTGTCGTTTTCGGGTTAATCAAAAGGGTGCCCGTATTTGATATTTTTCTCAAAGGTGCAAAAGAGGGAATGCAGATTTTATACTCAATTGCGCCTACAATCATCGGGCTTGTATTCGCCGTAAATTTACTGCGTTCAAGCGGTGCGATTGACGCAATCTGCAATTTTATTGAGCCTGTTGCCGATTATCTCGGCTTTCCGAAAGAAATTGTGCCTATGGTGCTTTTGCGCCCCGTTTCGGGGAGTGGCTCAACTGCCCTTTTGACTTCGCTTTACGAGCAGTGCGGTCCCGACAGCTTTGCAGGCAGAGTTGCCTCTGTTCTTGCAGGCTCAAGCGAAACCACGTTCTACGCAATTGCAATGTACTTCGGTTGCATTAAGGTTAAGAAAATCCGCCACACGCTCTTTGCCGCAATAATTGCAGACATTACGGCGGCGGTTATGAGTGTTCTAACGGTAAGGCTTTACTTCGGAATAACATAAAAAGTAAAAAATTGAAATAAGTTCTTGAAATTTGCTAAAATTTTCAATTGACAGACTTTTTATACAATTCGTAAACACACTTTGATAATAATTTAACAATCCTTTCGCTGTGGAAAACCTCAAATTTACGTATTTTTATAATAGGTCTGTAAAAATCTTGTAAATTTCAATGCTCTTTCCACGCCTTATTAACACTTTCAACATAGTTTTCAACATTTTTGTTGAAAGAAAAGAAATATACCATTTGTATATTTCTTTATCAGATTTTACCGCACAACTAATTAATTGCAGTTATTCAGTTTATCATACATTAAAATTGAGGTGCATTATGCAAAAAACACTAATGAAGCTTGAAATAAGCGGTATTTTCTTTATACTCATTATGTCGGTATTTATGCAGAATCTCTATTCAATCAGCGACAGAGGCCTTATCGGCGTACTGTTCGGCTCGGTAAACGACAGCATCTGGGAAACTGCAAAAACTCTGCTTTTTCCCTATGTAATGTGGGGAATGATTGAGCTGCTTTGTATCCGTTCGCCGTTCAGAAAATTTGTTGCATCAAAGGTAATTTCACTTTATTATCTCGGAATTTCCTACATTCTTCTTAATCTTATTTTTTCTCTTTTCGGCTTTGAAAACGATTTTCTTATCAATTTCACTTCGGCAATTTTCTGTATAAGCACGTCGTTGTTTCTGTCTTACAAGTTGGTTTTTTCAAAATTTCAGCTTGAAAACCTGTTTCTTCCTGCATTTTTTATGTTAATGCTGTTTCTGGCATTTTATTTCAGTCTTACACCGTTTCCGCCGAAAATGTATATTTTTAAGGACAGAGCAACCTCGCTTTACGGAATAATCCCCAAAAACATAGACGCAGGCGCAATTGTGCTTGACGCTATGTATTATGTTTAGACATTATTTTTCGGATAAGTATATATTATTTTTAAATTTTATGTTATAATAGTAAAATAAAAATTTTCGTTGAGGTAAAAAATGACTGAAAAAAACAATGAAGTTAAATCCGACGTTATTTCGGGCAGAAATCCCGTAAGCGAGGCTGTCAGAAGTAACAGACCGATTGATAAAATACTTGTCGCAAGGGGCGAAAAAAGCGGTGCGGTTGTCGGGATTCTTGCAAAGGCAAAGCAGAAGCAAATCCCGATTAAAGAGGTTGACCGCACAAAGCTTGACTATATAACAGGCAACACCAATCATCAGGGAATTATAGCATTCGCCGCTGTCAAGGAATATTCAACTGTAGAAGAAATTTTTGAATACGCCGAAAGCCTTAATGAAGCTCCGTTCATCGTTGTGCTTGACGAGGTCGAGGACCCACACAACCTCGGCGCAATAATCCGTACCGCCGAATGTGCAGGCGTTCACGGCGTAATCGTTCCCAAGCGCCGCAGTGCAAGCCTCAGCTACACTGTCGGCAAGGCGTCGGCAGGCGCAGTTGAATATATGCGTGTTGCAAGGGTGACAAACATTGCAAGCCTGCTTGACGAGCTTAAAGAGCGCGGCGTATGGGTTTACGGTGCAGATATGGACGGCACCGACTACAGAAAATGCGACTTTTCGGGTGCGTGTGCAATTGTAATCGGCAACGAGGGCAAGGGAATTTCACGCCTTGTAAGAGAAAAGTGCGATGTAATTGTTTCTCTCCCGATGAAAGGCAAAATCAATTCGCTTAATGCGTCCGTTGCCGCAGGAATACTTATGTACAGCGCAATGGACAACAGGTAGATTTACGGACAGGCAGTAAGATACATTTTACGGAAGGAGTGTTAATCTTGTCAGGACAGGATAAACAGCAGGATCTGCTCAAAGAGCTTGAAATAGAAAGCATACTTGAAGAAACTCACTATCTTGCAGACCAGGAAAAAATGGAACAGACTGCGCAGAAATACCGTGCAAAGCCGAAAATGGACGAGATTTTCAGCAATGCAGATAAAAAGCCAAGGCTTAAAAATAAAAATCCACTTGATGAAGTTGATACCGACAACACAATTGTCGGCGAAAAAACAGCTGCAACGATGCAGGCTTCGCTTATGATGGACGGCAGTAATGAGGACGTTAAAACTCCCGAAGAAGCTCAGGCAGAGGCTGAAAAGAAAGCAGAAGAGACGAGAAAAAAGGCTGAACAGGAAGCGAAGGAAGCTGCCGCAAAAGCCGAAGCCGAGGAAAACAAAATAGTTACCCTCACCCCCGAATACGATGAAAACACAAGCTTTTCGGGTGAGGTGCTCGGCGAGGTTGACCAGTTCAAGGACGACACGCACATTGAAAGCATAAATTCAATTGACATTGAGCTTGAGGACGAGGAAAAAGAAAATCAGGAAAATGACGAACAAAGCAAGTACGAACAGCTTTTCGGAATAAAGAACGACAGCGGTACAAAGCCGCCTAAAAAGGTTGTTGCAAAGGTTCCCGTCTACCGTCCCGACGAGCCGAGAGAAATACTCAACGTCAAGGCAGGGCGATTTTCCGAGGTTGTTGAAAACGAATACGAGGAATATATACGCTCAAAAAATCCGTCGGTAATCGCTCACGTTATCCGTCCAGAACCGAAAATTGAAGAAGAGGACGAGCAGGAGGAAAACGAGGACACTCGTTCACCGCAGGAGAAAATTCTGTCGGCAGTAGTCGGCTTTTTCTCAAAGGACGAGTCCGACGATGACGACACTCCCAAAGAAAAAGCAAAGCCTGTTGAGGATTACACAGGCGAAGATGATGAAAAGAGTATTCTCTACGAACTGAACCTTAACATCAAAAAGCTTTGTGTACGCAGTCTGATTTCGGGCATTATAGCCGCATTGTCGGTAATACTTACCGTTGTTACAAGGCTTTTTCCGCAGGCTATCTGCTCTGCAATTTCCTTTGCACCTGCCGCATATGCAATTCTAAATTTCCTCTTGGTAGGATTTTCGCTCTTTATCAACCGTGTTGCAATGCTCAGCGGACTTACTCCGCTTATTAAATTCAAGGGAAATTCCGACACCGCAGTTGCTGTCGGAGGAGTTGCGGCAATTATACAGACTGTCGTTTCGTTCTTCTGCATCGGCGATATGAACGCCTTTAACATAAACTACTACTGCGTAATTGTTCTGCTGGCTTTCTTTGCAAACAATTTCGGAAAGCTGCTTATGGTACTGCGTGTTAAGGACAATTTCAGGTTTATCTCTTCAAAAGGGCAGAAATACGCCGCTAAAATCTACAACAACGAATCCGTTGCAAATCAGATGCTCAGCGGAACAGCGTCGGAAAAGACGCTTATTGCCTATCAGCACAAGACAAAATTCCCTTCAAACTTTCTTAAAATTTCCTACGCTCCCGACCCGAGCGAGGATTTAGCGTCAAAGCTTGCGCCGATTACTACTATTACCGCAATCATCATAACGCTGATTTACGGTATTGTTAAGGTTTCTTTTGCCGACGCTATCAACGCTTTTGCGCTTATGACTGCGGTTGCAATCCCTGTTTCAACGTTGCTTGCGGTAAATTTTCCTGTCAGAAAGCTCTGCAAAAAGCTCCTCTCATTCGGAGGAATGCTGTCGGGCTATCCGTCAATCAAGCAGTTCTGCGACAGCACTGCAATTATGATTGACGCTAACGAGCTTTTCCCTGCCGACTCAATCGAGCTTGAGGGAATCAAGACCTACGAGGACTACAATGTTGACGAGTCGCTTCTCTGCGGAATCGCAATTTTAAAAGAGGCACAAAACCCGATTGCTAATGCATTTGACTCGGTTGTCGCAGAAACAAACGAAACTCTGCCCGAGGTTGAAAGCGTGCTTTACGAGGACGAAATGGGACTTGTCGGCTGGATTAACAGCGAAAGAATCCTTGTCGGCTCTCGCAAGCTTATGGAAAAATACAGCGTTGAAACGCCACGCATTGAATACGAGGAAAAGTACACTTCAAAGGGCAGACAGGTAACGTACCTCTCACGTGCAGGCAGGCTTGTTGCTATGTTTGTAACGAAGTACCACGCTGATTCCGAGCTTAAATCCGAGCTTCAGCGTGCCGAAACAAACGGAATAAGCTTTCTTATCAGGACAACCGACTACAACATCACAAACGACCTTATTGCAGAGCTTTACAACCTGTTCTATCGCAGTATAAAGGTGCTTCCGACAGGACTTGGCAATGTGCTTAAAGAGGCACAGGGTACTGTTGAAGACAGCTCAAGGTCATATCTCATTACGGGCGGCAAGGTTTCATCTCTTGCACGTGCAGTGTCGGGAAGCGTTAAGATTAAGCACAACATTTCCCTTGCAATAGTAATTCAGCTTATTGCAGTTATTATCGGCATTCTGCTCGCATCAACGCTTTCGCTTTATGCAGGAGTGGGCGTAATGGGTTCGCTTGAAGTGCTGATTTACGCACTGTTCTGGGGACTCGCCGCAATCGTAGCACCCGCAATTCAAAAACCGTAGGCCGAGTGCCTCGGCTTGCAAATCGAGTGGATAGGTTTGTTTAAATCAAACCATTGTTGCCCGAATTTTAACTTGATATATCGGTAACGTTTTGGCGAACACAGTTCGCCGCTACATATTCAAACGCAAATCAACCGTGAAAGGATGTTTAAAATGAAAATTGCACCGTCACTTCTATCGTGTGACTTTTCAAAAATGGGTGAAGAAATCGTAAGAATGGACAAGGCCGGCGCTGACTGGATGCACCTTGACGTTATGGACGGTCACTTTGTACCGAATATAACCTTTGGCGCACCCGTAATCAAGACTGTCAGAAAATACACCGACAAGCCGTTTGACGTTCATCTTATGATAAGCGACCCGCTGAAATACGCTGACGACTTTGCCGACGCCGGTGCAGACATAATCACCTTTCACGTTGAATGTGATTCCGACATTGACAAGACGATTGACAAAATCAGAAGCAGAGGAGTTAAGCCCGGACTTGTAATTAAACCGAACACTCCGGCAAGCGCAGTTTTCCCCTACATTGACAAAATTGACCTCGTGCTTGTTATGACGGTTGAACCGGGTTTCGGCGGTCAGAGCTTTATGGCTGATATGCTCCCGAAGGTTAAGGAAATCAAGGACGAATGTAAAAGACGCGGTATTGATATGCTGATTGAAGCCGACGGCGGAATCGGTGAAGCTACAATCGAACAAGCGGCAAGTGCAGGAATTGACGTGTGTGTTGCAGGAACAGCTGTTTTCAAAGCCGAGAACGCCAAAGATGCAATCGCAAAATTGCAGTCATATTAAAATATATTACATAAAATCAAAGCCGAAAAGGAGATAAAATTCCTTTTCGGCTTAATTTATATATATTCAAAATCAATGCGGATATTTTTCAATAAGCTCACGCAAATCATACGGTGTAGCCTGATATACAAAGTAGTTGAGCCAGTTTGTATACAACAGTGTTGCGTTGCTCCTCCAAACCATAGGCGGAGTTTTTGACGCATCGTCATCGGGGAAATAATTATACGGAATCTGCGGATTAATTCCCTTGTTTTTGTCACGGAAATACTCGTTAGCAAGCGTTTCCCTGTCGTACTCTGCGTGACCGGTAACGAAAACCTGTCTGCCGTTTTTACTGCACACAACGGCAACTCCTGCCTTGTCGGAAACCGACAGAATTTCAAGCTCGTAATGCTTTCTTATATCCTTCTCGTCAACGCCCGTATAGCGTGAATGAGGAATACAGAACGTATCGTCAAAGCCACGCATAAGCGGATGATGCGGATTGAGGATTTTATGCGAATAAATGCCGCTTAATTTTTCGGGAAGCTGATGCTTTTTTATTCCGTAGTGGAAATATAGCCCTGCCTGCGCACCCCAGCAGATGTGAAAGGTTGAGTATACGTTGTGCTTTGACCATTCCATAATCTCGCAAAGCTCGTCCCAGTAGTCAACGTCCTCAAATTCAAGCTGTTCAACAGGAGCTCCGGTGATAATCATACCGTCAAAGCTCTCGTTTTTAACCTGCTGAAACGTCTTGTAGAAGGTTGTCAGATGATGAGGCGAAGTGTTCTTCGAGGTATGCGAAGCCATCTGCAAAAGCTCAATATCAACCTGCAATGGACTGTTGCCCAGAAGCCTTAAAAGCTGGGTTTCAGTTTCAATTTTTGTGGGCATAAGGTTTAAAATCAGAATTTTAAGAGGACGAATGTCCTGCCTTAATGCGACCTCGTTTGGCATAACAAAGATATTTTCTGATTCAAGCACCTTAATAGCCGGAAGATTACTCTGAACCTTGATAGGCATTTTCTCACCACCTTTTATGATTACATTTTACATATGAGGACATAACGTAACCTTTATATCAACTCAAAAGTCGGGCTACCATTTTATTCTTGCAAACTAACTTTTAGGCTCGATTTGCCCGCCGAGGCACTCGGCTTAGTACTGCTTGCCCCAGTATACCATATGCTTTGCAGGCTTGCCGCAGCATACGCAGGTATCCGAAAGGTGTTCTTCCTCAAACGGAATACATCTGCTCTTTACGCCGCCCGTAACCTCTTTGAGCTTTTCCTCGCACTCGCTGTCACCGCACCACATAGCCTTGATAAAGCCGGGGTGGTTCTTTGCAGTGTCGATAAACTCATCGTAGCTTGTCGCTGTAAAGGTCTTTTCCTGCGTATTTTTGAGTGCACGCTCATACATATCGTTGTGAATGTTCTCCATAAGCTTTTCAACAAACGCCGAAAGCTCCGAAAGCGGAACAAATGACTTTTCTCTTGTGTCACGTCTTACGACTACACACTGGTTTTTCTCAATATCCTTCGGTCCGATTTCAACTCTTACAGGAACGCCCTTCATCTCGTACTCTGCAAACTTCCAGCCGGGAGCGTGGTCGGAGTCGTCAAGCTTAACCCTGAACTTCTTTGCAAGCTCTGCTTTAAGCTCGTTTGCCTTTTCAAGCACGCCCTCCTTGTGCTGAGCAACAGGGATTACGGCTACCTGAATCGGAGAAATCTTCGGCGGAAGTACAAGTCCGTCGTCGTCGCTGTGTACCATTATTATTGCACCAATCATTCTTGTTGATACACCCCAAGAGGTCTGGTGCGGATAGTGGAGCTTATTGTCCTTGCCTGTGTAAGTTATGCCGAAGCTCTTTGCAAAGCCGTCGCCGAAGTAGTGCGAGGTACCGCCCTGCAAAGCAACGCCGTTGTGCATCATCGGCTCAATTGTATAGGTTTCTTCTGCGCCTGCAAATTTTTCCTTTTCGGTCTTTCTGCCGATTACCGCAGGAATTGCAAGGGTTTCTCTGTAGAAGCTCTCGTAAACGTGGAGCATACGCAGTGTTTCTTCTCTTGCCTCTTCCTCTGTTTCGTGCATTGTGTGACCTTCCTGCCACAAGAACTCTGAAGTGCGCAGGAACGGACGAGTTGTCTTTTCCCATCTTACAACACTGCACCACTGATTGTAGAGCTTGGGCAAATCACGGTATGTATTGATTATCTTCTTGTAGTGCTCACAGAAAAGCGTTTCGGAAGTCGGACGAACGCAAAGACGCTCTGTAAGCTTTTCCTGACCGCCGACTGTTACCCACGCACATTCGGGAGCAAAGCCCTCAACGTGGTCTTTCTCCTTCTGAAGCAGGCTTTCGGGGATAAACATTGGCATATAGACATTCTCGTGACCTGTTTCCTTAAATCTGCGGTCAAGGTCAGCCTGTATATTTTCCCAGATTGCATAGCCGTAAGGTCTGATTACCATACATCCCTTGACGTTTGAGTAATCAACAAGCTCCGCCTTTTTTACAATGTCGGTATACCATTTTGCAAAGTCCTCATCTCTGCTTGTAATGGCTTCTACCATCTTCTTTTTCTCTGCCATAATTGTTTACCTCCGTGTACGAATTGTACGAATAATTATCATAACATTTCTATTATACAATATATTAAAATTTTTTCAAGTATTTTAGTTTGGTAATAATCGTATGGATTAATGCAAATGTCAGTTTTTCGGCTTGCTGTCAATCTCGCTCTTAATCTTCTCAAAGGTTACGCCGTATTTTTCAGCAATATCTCTTGCGTAGCTTACGCCCTGCGGAGGTGCGATAAACACCTTGAACGAACGGTTGCCGTTTTCTACTCCCGTTACCATACTTTCAATTCTGCTGTCACCCTCAACATTGCTGTTCACCTTGTCAAGATCTCTTGCAAGGTCGTGCATATGCGTGTTGAAAACTGCTCTTGTGCCAAGGTAACGCATTGCTTTCACAACGTCCTTTGCAATGTACAAGCCCTCTGCAACGTTCGTCGTTGCAAGGCTTTCGTTGAGCAGAAGCAGGCTGTAGCGTGTGGCGATTTCAAAAATCCCTGAAAGTCTTTTGCTCTCCTCGCCCAGTCTGCCCAAATCTACGGTATCGTTTTCGTCGGCAGGAAAATGCGTAAAGATATTGTCGCACGGACTGAATATCATTGACGAGGCAGGAACGTAAATTCCGTTCTGCGCAAGCAGAAACGCAAGTCCGACAGCCTGTGTAATCGTAGTTTTACCGCCCCTGTTAGGACCTGTCAGAATGTAAATCCGCTTATCGTCGTCAAATACAAACTCGTTTGTGATTATATCTATGTTGTCGCCCTCAACGTTTTTTACAGCAAGCTTTATGTTGTAAAGATTTTCAATTTTACAGTTTCTGTCCTCTTTCGGGGCAATCTGTGCCTTGCACAGCGGAAGATTTTTCTGCATAATCTTATCGCAAAGCTCGGCAAAACGAATGTAAAAAATAATCTCGGGCATAAGAGCTACAAACGAATAGCCGTTGATGTTTATGTACTTATCAAGCGTAGATTTGATGTCGTTTACGGTACGGCGCAGAATGTCGGTAACTACCTTTTTAAGAGCGTCGGAAAGCGGGTCAGTGCCCGTAAGCTCCGAGGTAAATGTCTGGTTTACATCCTGCTGTGCACCCGTTACAAACTTACCCATTCCAAAGGAAGTTGTACTCGGATTTGCAGGGTGAAAGCTTATAAATCCCGAAACGTCGTTGCCGTGGTGCAGCTCGCTCTTCTTATTTGCAAAGTTAGTGAAGCGTTTGAGTATGCCGCTGTCGGTGAAAGGCTTGTCGTTGAGCGAAATTACGCCGACTGTTTTCGGACGAAGAAGTGCGTCAAGGTTTACACCCAGCGTTATGCTCCTGAACTTTTGCGCCTTTGCAAGTGTGTCCTCAATATCCTTTTTCAAGTCAGGAAATCCGCTGTCGTTGTAGATTGAAGTTACGTTCTCTTTGAGAGTTAAAAGTCCCTGCGACCTTACGTCAATTGATTCAAGCGTTGTCTTTATCTGCGTAATGCAGTCAACATAGCCGTCTATTTCACGCAGTCTGTTGATAAGCTGCCAGAGCGACGACGCCTCGGTGTCCTTCTGAAAGCGCTCAATATCCCTTAAATCGGCAAGCTTTGCAAGCAGGGCTGTCAAATCCTCACGCAGCTTCGGAAAACGCAGAAAGTCGTCAAAAACGTCGCACCTGTACTTTATTACCTCTTCATCATCGGTAATCTTCGTTAAAAGCTGTTTTATACTGTTGCGCTCGTATGCATCCTCGGTAAGCGCATTGCAAAGGAAATCAACCGATAAATCGTTTACCGCCTCTTTTGTCAGGGTGCGATAAACTGCATCTGAATTTTGCGGATGAAGCAAGCTGAAATTTTCCATAATCCACACTCCTGATTTTTTATTTCTTACTATTATTATATCTCAAAAAATGTCGGACGCAATATGCTAATTTGAATTTATTGCAATATTATTTATTTTGTGATATGATTATTCCAATACAAAAGCGAGGTATTGATATGGATAAAAATTTGCTTAACAGGATTAACGAGCTTGCAAAAAAGAAACGTGAACAGGGACTTACCCCCGAAGAACAGGCTGAACAGAAAAAGCTGTATAAAATTTATCTCGGTGAAATCCGCACACAGTTTGACAAAACTCTCGACAACGTAAGCGTTAAAGAAAAGGACGGCGAGGTTGTGCCGTTCAAGCAGGCGTATTTAAAGAAAAACAAAGACAAATAACAAAAGCTCGGACAAGCGTAAATGCAGATGTCCGAGCTTTATTTTTTGATTTAATCAGATATTGTCAACCGTTCCGATGTAAACGGGAATACTGCTTTCGTTATCAATCAGCAGGAAAGTAAACGGACGGTCAATTTTAATTGTTTCGTCGGTTTTTTCAAGCTCCTTAACACGCTTTTCAACGATTTTCGAGTCGCTGTTTATTCCCGAAGCGTTTACTGTGATTTCGGGAGTAATCTCGTAAATCTCGTTAAGCTTGAAATTATCGGTATGTGTAATGTTCTTGAACAGCGCATCTTCTGTAAACAGCGTATACAAGCCGCTGTCTGTAAGAGCGTCCGAAAGCGGCTGAGGCTTTTCTTCAGAAGCTATTGAAAATTCGGGAATTTGCGCCGTAACCTTTTTGGTAATGTCAACGCTGTCGAGAAGGTCGGAAAACTCAGTATAATTGAAATCCGAAATATACTCCTCAAGTGACACGCCCTCATTCGGCATAACAATCATAAGCTTTAGGGGATTTTTGCTTGTGTACTTTATAATTCCCTTTGCATTTTTGGTCTTGATAAGCGATTCGTTTGAGGTCATAAAGTTTACGCTTTTATCGCCGCTGCCTGACTTAAACGTTCCCTTTTCAATGTCGCTTTTGCTGTAATTATCAAGCCACAGATCGCTCATATCGCAGGCATTTACCAAAAACAGGCTGTCTTTTTCGTTCAGACTTTCAAACAAATCGTTTGAAGTAAAATCAGAAAGACTCTTGTTCACCTTTGAAACAGCGTTATCGTCCGAGAACAAAAAGCGGTACACATTATTTCCGAAGTAGCTTGCGTTGGTCTGCAAAAAGCTTGTTTTTACGTCGGAAATATCGTTAAAGAAAAAGTTAAGTCCAAAGCGAACATACTCGCTTTTGCTTTCTTCCGTTTTCTTGCCGGAAAGCTCGTCAACTTCTCCGCTTCCTGTTTTGCTGACAGCCTCCATACGGCTTTTGAAATACGATGAACACTGATTAATATTATCAATTGTCAAATCCTTGCCGAGTGCAAGTCTGATTTCGTCCTGTGTGTCGCCCGTTGCACCGTTTGCAAGAAGTGAAAGCTGAAGTGCCGCTGTGGCAGGAGCAAATACCGACGACTTTGTTTTGTCGGATTTCTGCGAATAATAGTTTCGGAACAGCCTTAACTCAAAGTTTGAAACCGAGCTTGCATACACGTTGTATGACAGCGGCGCAGAGGTTGCACCGTCATTGTAATTATAACTTTCAGCAGGATCTGTGCTTCTCGTATAATCCTTTGACAGCTTTTCTCCGTCCGAAAAGTCTGTCGGATCGCCGCAGGCGCAAAGTGTGCATACAACCAGAGCGAGGCACATTAACAAAGCAATTACTTTTTTCATTGTTTAAATTCCTTTCAGTGGGTATAATTTCTGTCAGTCTTCTGCACAGAGCTTCTGTGCAAGTCTGAATATATTTTCCGCAGAGTCGGCTATTGAAAGTTCACTGCATTTTTTCTTCATATCATCAAGCTTTTCGGGTGAGTTAAGCAGTTCGATAATCTGGTCTGCACCGTTTTTCTTATCAAGCATAACCGCCGCATTCTGCTTGATAAGGAAATCTGCGTTGTCACGTTCCTGTCCCGGAAAAGCGCTGTAAATAGCCATAGGGAGTGTGCAGGCAAGACTTTCGGTAACGGTAAGTCCGCCGGGCTTTGTCACAATCAGGTCGGAAATATGCATATAGTCCTGAACGTTCTTGACAAAGTAAAGAAGCTTGGTGTTATCCTGCATACCCATTTCATCAATCAGCTTTTCAAGATGTCCGAAAAGCTTGATGTTGCGTCCGGTAATGACGATAAACTGCATATTTTTACCTTTTTTTGCAAGCCTTTTGTAAAATTCAAGCACGCTTGTAACACCGAAAGAGCCTGCCATAAGCAGCACCGTAGGAACATTGGGGTCAAGTCCCTCTCGCCTGCATATTTCCTCTTTATCAAACGGCTCTGTAAAGCTGTCAAAAATCGGGATACCAAGCGGATAAATAATGCTTTCGTCAACGCCGTATTCGTCAATAAGTTTTTTTGCCATCTGCGGCTCTGCAAGCACATACGCCTCAATTTTAGGAACAATATATGTACGGTGAGCGTCATAGTCGGTAATTATGCTGATTGCTTTTACATCAATCTTGCCCTGTCGGCGAAGCTTTGAAATCATCGTTGTAACAAACGGATGGCAGATGATAACAATATCAGGCGAGTACTCGTTAATTGTTTCAAGCAGTTTGTTCGACATCATTGTATTTGAGCGCATTACCGCCTTATACATAAGATTTTTTCTGTCGGTAATCTTGTAGCATTTTCCGTAAACCTTCGGAATTTTGGTAGCCATAAAATGATAACCGCCGCAGACTGTCTTGTCATACACCTTGCCGATTGCCTTCATTGCGTCAACAACACTGACTTCGGTTTCGGGACTTAATGACTTTATTTTTGCTTCAAGTGCGGCGGCGGCACGCTTGTGACCTCCGCCTGTAGAAGCGGTAAAGATAAGAATTTTCATAGTATTTCTCCGAATTTTCGGGCAAAAACACTTCACCCTGATATTTCTGCTTATATTAATTATTATACTGATATTTTACAGTAATTTCAACCATTATTTTCACTTTATTCAATATAGGATTTTTGCCGTCTGTTGTGTGTATTTTTTATATGATATAGGCAACAAAAAAATCAATGATAATCAGTTTCCGCCGCTGTACTGATTATTCTTGTTCTACAAAAAGGTATTATCTTTATAATAAACAAAAAAATACTAAAAAAAGTTTTTAATATTTGTATTTTACCTCTTTATTTTTACATTACTTTATAGTAAAATGTATTCTGAACCAAATGCTAAATTTTTATAATAATATTTGCATATATTTTAGAGGTGAGATTTTTGAGCAAAAATTCCTATGATGAATATATCGTTCTGGATGAAGGTCTTGTTGATATTTCAAGCGGTCATGCCGCACCTACTCAATCAGATAAGGAAAAACATACTTATAAACCGGATAAAAATCCAAATAATAAAAATAACAAGAAAAAAGCTATTGTTATCTCCTCTGTTGCCGTTGCAGTTGTTGCCGCACTGGGCGTAACATGCTTTTGTCTTTATCAGAGCGGAATATTCGGCGGTTCTTCTTTTGAAAACGGCGAGTTCGTGTTCAAAGACGGTACTACCGTATCGGGAATTTCAATTTCCGGCAAAACTATGGAAGAGGCTAAAAAACTGCTTGAGGAAAGAGAGGACAGTTTTATTAAGCCGATTTCAATTTCAGTGGACGTTGACGGTGAGGTCACAACGCTTACCCAGTCCGACTTTGAATACACCTTTGACATTGATACCGTTCTCAGCAACATAAAAAATGACATTCTTAATCCCTCGGGCAACACTTCCGAAACAAAAACCTATGAAATTACCGCAACGGTAACTGTTGACTCTATTGAAAAAAATACTAAAAAAATTGAAAAGGCAACTAACTGCAATCCCAAAAATGCCTATGTTTCCAAGTTTACGCCTTACTCCGACAAACGCTTTGAGTATGCGGAAGCCGTAAAAGGAAAAAAGGTTAATGCCGATGATTTAAACGACCAGATTAAAACAGCTATTTCACAGGGCGCCGGTGAAAGCAGGATTATTGCTGACCTTGAAACCGTTGACGCAAAGATTAATGTTGACGACTTAAAGAAAAACATAAAAAAGCTTGCTTCTTATGAAACCGTTTCTACAAACTCTGCAAACGGTACGGAAAATATGAGAACTTCACTTGCCGCCTGCAACGGCTCGGTTATTGAGCCCGGAGCAACCTGGTCATTCAACGAATGTACAGGCGACTCAAACCTTGAATCAAACGGATACAAGTCAGCAGGCGTTATCGCAAACGGAGAACTCACCAGCGGAATCGGCGGCGGAATCTGTCAGTCAAGCTCAACAATCTACAATGCCGCTGTCAGGGCAAATATGGACGTTGAAGAACGCTATCCTCACAAGTGGGCGTCCTCCTATGTTCCTACAGGACTTGACGCTACAATCGACTATCCACGACTTGATTTAAAGCTTTCAAATCCGACTGAATATCAGATGTTTATGGAGTGTAAGCTCGTTGACAGTACGCTCTACGTATCAATCTGGGGTGTTAAGGATTCGTCCTACGACGAAATCAAAACTCACAACGAAATGACCGACAAGGGCGGTTCAAGCTACACCGTAAAGGCTTGGAGAGTGTATTACAAAGACGGCAAAGAGGTTGACCGTGAGTCTCTTGGTTCTTCTACATATGACAGCGATCACGGCTATGTATTCATTGAAGCCGACAACGACAGCAATGCAAAGAACACAAATGTTGACAATATAGATGAAACAAGACCGCCTGAAAGCAGTAACAGTGAGCCATCGCATAGCTCATCAAGCAACAACTCTTCATCGAGCAGTAAACCGCAGAGCAGTTCATCATCGTCAAAGCCAAAGCCTACGCAGGCTCCCACCGAAGCACCGACTGTTCCTCCTGCTACGGAACCTGAACCCGAGCCTATGCCGACCGAACAGCCAGGCACAAGTGAAAATCCATAAATCAAAAAAATTATAATAATAAACTCCCTTTCGCAGATAATAAAAGCGGAAGGGAGTTTTTGTATGATAAGAAGAATCGGCGGACATACAATCGGCTTTGAGGAAATGCCCTCAATCGTCGGCTTTGCATCAGTTGCAGGTAAGTTTGAATCACAGGGTCCTCTCGGCAAGGCTTTTGACAAGATAATATACGACAGCTACGACGGGCTTGACACCTACGAACAGGCTGAAAGCCGTTTTCAGTCCGAGGCAGTAACCGAAGCGCTTACGAAGGCAAAAATAAAAGCTGAAGAGGTTGACTGTATTTTCGCAGGCGATTTGCTCAACCAGTGCGTCGGCTCAAGCTACGGACTTATTGACTTTGGTATTCCCTATCTCGGTCAGTACGGTGCATGCTCAACTATGGCGCAGGGACTTATTATGGCGTCAGTTTTTGTGGAAAGCGGTGCGGCAAAAACGGCTATGTGCGTCACCTCGTCGCATTTCTGCTCTGCGGAAAGGCAGTACAGATTTCCGCTTGAATATGGCGGAGTGCGCACACCCACCGCACAATGGACGGTGACAGGCTCCGGAAGCTGTGTTCTTAAAAATGCAAAAAAAGGTCCCTGTATCGCAAGGGCGACTGTGGGAAGAATCGTTGACCTCGGCGTTAAGGACGCAAACAATATGGGGGCGGCTATGGCACCTGCGGCGGCACAAACACTGAAAAACTATTTTGACGACACCGGCACTTCTCCACGTGACTACGACCTTATTCTTACGGGCGATTTGGGAGAAGTCGGCAGTAAGTCGCTTTACGATTTGCTTTTGCTTGAGGATATTGACATACGCAACAGACACAACGACTGCGGACTTATGATTTTTGACAGAAACAAGCAGGACGTTCACGCAGGTGGCTCGGGTTGCGGCTGTGCGGCGTCTGTTTTCTGTTCAAAAATCTTAAGTGATTTAAGCAGTGGAATTTACAACAATATTTTATTTATGGCTACGGGTGCGCTTATGAGTCCCACAACCTGCGGTCAAGGTGCTACAATTCCGTCAATTGCACATCTTGTAAATGTAAAAAACAGATAAATTTTAAAAAATATCTGTTCAAATCGAATTTCGTATGCTATAATATAGACACTAATGTGAATTGTGAAAGCTTGTCTTTGTGCCTGATTAAAATTTAAGGCAAATAAAATGGGAGTTGTGTTTATGTTTGGCAGAATTCAGAACATTGACAACAGAGTTCTTGAACGCATCGGCAAAATTCATAAGCCTGCGCTCAATAAAATAATGATTACTGCATCCCGTGCAGGCAATGTTGGACTTGTCTGGTGGGTTATCTGTATACCGTTCCTCATTCGCCCCGACTGGCGTCTGACGGGACTTAATATTGTTTTCGGACTTGCGCTTGCTCACCTTATGGGCGAGGTTATTCTTAAGCACATTGTCAAGCGTGTCCGTCCCTGCCATCGACTCGGAGATGATGAACAGCTCATTAACAGACCGAGGTTTTACTCGTTCCCGTCGGGACACACAACAGCCTCGTTTGCCGTTGTGGGAGTTGTTCTTTTAAGGTGCAGACTGATAACATTCCTGCCGATTTTACTGCTTGCCGCTCTGATAGGTTTTTCAAGAATTTATCTGCGTGTGCACTACCTTACAGACGTTGTTTGCGGCGTACTGCTCGGCTTTGTCTGCGGAGTATGCTCGGTGCTTGTTTTCAACGCAATTATTCCTGTTTAAGTTTTATTTTAAAAATTTTCACCATTATATTCATGGCTCCCCCTTCGAGGGGAGCTGTCATTTTGCCTGCAAAATGACTGAGGGGTGGAGATGAACTTATCCTTATCTTTACACGTTCTTCAACCCTACCACCCTTCCGTCACAGCGATAAATCGCTGTGCCACCTTCCCTTGAGGGAAGGCTTGGCTATATCACAAAATTAACTATTTTAAATTCATAGTTACTGTTTTTATGACTGTCTGTTACCCCTCCAAGCGGAGGGGTTTTGTTTTGCCTGAAACAGTATAATATATATTTTTCCGTCAATAATAATCTCACAATAAGTTGTATGGGGGTTATGTTGTGCAGTACGGAAAAGTTGAAATATGCGGAGTGAACACCTCGCAGTTAAAATTACTTAAGGAGAGCGAAAAAAGGGAATTACTTTTAAAAATAAAAAACGGCACTCCTGCCGAGCGGAAAGCCGCCAGAGAAAAGATGATTAACGGAAATCTGCGGCTTGTACTTTCTGTCATTCAACGCTTCACAAACAGAGGCGAAAACCCCGACGATTTATTTCAGGTGGGCGTAATCGGTCTGATTAAGGCTATTGACAACTTCGACCCCAGTCTTGACGTGCGTTTCAGCACCTACGGCGTACCGATGATTATCGGTGAAATCCGCCGTTATCTGCGTGACAACAACTCCGTCAGAGTTTCACGCTCAATGCGAGATACTGCCTACCGAGCAATGCAGATTAAGGAGGAGCTTACAAACAAAAACAACCGAGAGCCAACCGTTGAAGAAATTGCAAAAATTATGGAAGTTCCAAAAGAAACGGTTGTGCTTGCGCTTGAAGCGATTGTCGAGCCTGTTTCGCTGTACGAGCCTGTGTTCTCCGACGGCAACGATACTATTTATGTTATGGACCAGATTGGCGACAAGAACGACGATTCAACGTGGCTTGAAGAAATCGCCGTAAAGGAGGCAATAAAAAATCTTTCCGACAGAGAAAAACGTATTCTCACCCTCCGCTTTTTCAGAGGAAAAACGCAGATGGAGGTTGCAAGCGAAATCGGAATTTCGCAAGCGCAGGTCAGCAGAATTGAAAAAGGTGCACTTGATACGATTAAGAAAAATATTTGATTTTTTAAATTAACCTAAAAATCATATTGATACGTATTATATGAATCCATAGGGACACAGCTGAAAACAAGACGTTTGTATTAATCCGTAGGGAACGACCCCTGTGTCGCTCCTAACTGACATTCAGCTAACTTATATAGGAACGACACAGGGGTTTCTGCCCCCTAATAATTGGACAGAGGAGTTTTGGGCGACTGCCGTACCGTTCCCTACATTTTATATAATATTATACAGTAAACGTAAAAAGGCTGCTCGTGATTGAGCAGCCTTTTGTTTTGCTATATTAAGTTATATTCAATTACCGAAAATTACTTGTTGTTTACAGCAGCCTGTGCAGCAGCAAGACGTGCAATCGGCACACGGAAAGGTGAGCATGATACATAGTCAAGACCAATCTTGTGGCAGAATTCTACTGAAGACGGGTCGCCGCCGTGCTCGCCGCAGATACCAATGTGGAGGTTGGGGTTAACGGGCTTGCCGAGCTTAATAGCTGTTTCCATAAGCTTGCCTACGCCAGTCTGGTCGAGCTTTGCAAACGGATCGTTTTCGAAAATCTTTGTATCGTAGTAAGCGTTTAAGAACTTACCTGCGTCATCTCTTGAGAAACCGAAT
>DPHV01000013.1 GCA_003521625.1 Ruminococcus sp. | reverse complement strand
ACCTTCCCATGTCATAAAGCCGATGAGAGCATTTTTACCAAGTGCAATTTCTCCGTTGTCGGTTGCAGGTCCGTCTGCTAAAACCTCGCCCTTCTTTACACGCTGTCCTCTTTCAACAATAGGACGCTGATTGAAGCACGTACCCTGGTTGGAACGCAGGAACTTGATAACCTCAAAGTCCTGAACTCTGCCCGAGTCGTACTGAACACGGATGTTGCGTGCGTCAACGCTCATAACAACACCGTCTTCTTCGGCAAGAATACAAACGCCGGAGTCAGTACCAGCCTTGTATTCCATACCTGTTCCGACAATTGGAGCCTCAGAACGGAGGAGCGGAACAGCCTGACGCTGCATGTTCGCACCCATAAGAGCACGGTTTGCGTCGTCGTTTTCGAGGAACGGAATCATAGCAGTAGCAACGGATACAACCATCTTAGGCGATACGTCCATATAGTCAAATCTGTCAGGTGGAAGCTCGACGAACTCATCAAGATAACGTCCGACAACTCTTGAATGAACAAATCTGCCGTTTTCGTCGAGCGGCTCGTTAGCCTGAGCAACATAGTAGTTATCCTCGACGTCTGCTGTCATATATACAACCTCGTCGGTTACAACGCCCGTTTCCTTGTCAATCTTACGGAAAGGAGCCTCAACAAAGCCGTACTTGTTGATTCTTGCAAACGAAGCAAGGTATGAGATAAGACCGATGTTAGGTCCTTCAGGAGTCTCGATAGGACACATACGGCCGTAGTGGGTGTAGTGAACGTCACGAACCTCAAAACCTGCACGGTCACGTGAAAGACCGCCGGGGCCGAGGGCTGAAAGACGGCGCTTGTGAGTAAGCTCTGCAAGCGGGTTTGTCTGGTCCATAAACTGCGACAGCGGAGAAGAACCGAAGAACTCCTTGATTGCCGCTGTTACGGGACGGATATTTATAAGTGAGTTTGGAGAAAGCGAGTCCATATCCTGCGACTGGGTTGTCATTCTCTCTCTTACAACTCTTTCAAGTCGTGAAAAACCGATTCTGAACTGATTCTGCAAAAGCTCGCCTACGCTGCGGATACGTCTGTTGCCGAGGTGGTCGATATCGTCGGTGTTGCCTACGCCGTGTGCAACGCAGTTGAGGTAGTTGATTGTTGCAAAGATGTCCTCAACGGTGATGTGGTTGGGAACAAGCTCTGCCGCACGCTCACGGAGCATTGACTTAAGCTCGTCTTCGTCTGACGCACTGTCGAGAATTTCGCAGAGAACATCAAAACGAACATTCTCTTTGATTTCGCATTCAGCTTCAGCGTCAAAGTCAACATAACATCCGATGTCAACCATACCGTTTGAAATAATCTTTACGATTGTTTCGTCGGCAGCCTTTACGTAAGCTACGTTTACGCCTGCGTTTTCAATCTCTAAAGCCTTTTCCTTTGAAATCTTCTCGTCACGCAGAGCCATAACCTCGCCTGTTCTGGGGTTAGCGATAGGCTCTGCAAGCACCTGACCATCAAGGCGGTTTGCAATTCCGAGCTTTTTGTTGTATTTATATCTGCCTACCCTTGACATATCATAACGGTTGGGGTCAAAGAACAGGTTGTTGATGTGAGTTCTTGCACTGTCAACTGTCGGAGGCTCTGACGGACGGAGCTTTTTGTAAACCTCGATAAGACCTTCTTCAACATTTGTTGCCTGATCTTTTTCGATTGTAGCCTTCATTCTCTCGTCGTCACCGAAATATTCAAGGATTTCAGCGTCAGTGCCCAAGCCGAGCGCTCTGATAAACGAAGTAACGGGGAGCTTTCTGTTCTTGTCGATACGAACATAGAAAACGTCGTTTACGTCTGTTTCATATTCAAGCCACGCACCACGGTTAGGAATTACTGTTGTTGAGTAAAGCTCCTTACCTGTTTTGTCGTGATCCATTTTATAATATACGCCGGGGCTTCTTACAAGCTGTGATACAATAACACGCTCTGCACCGTTGATTACGAATGTTCCGCTCGGAGTCATAAGCGGGAAATCACCCATAAACACGTTGCTTTCCTTAATTTCGCCCGTCGACTTATTCAGAAGTCTTGCAGTTACACGCAGAGCCGCCGAGTATGTTGCGTCACGCACCTTACATTCAATAACGCTGTAGTTCGGATGATCCACGTCAAGGGTGTAATCAATAAAATCAAGAACGAGGTTGTTCTGGTAATCGGTGATACCCGACACGTCCTTGAATACTTCCTTAAGACCTTCATCAAGAAACCACTGGTAGGAGGCTTTCTGAATTTCAATAAGGTTGGGCATATCGATTACTTCGTCGATTTTACCAAAGCTCATTCTCTCGGTGTTGCCAAGCTTTACGGGTTTGACATTTACCATAGGCTTATCACTCCTTAAATATTTTAAAACGGCAATATTCCGACTGTGTATAAAAGTAAAAAAAGTGTAATAAAAAACATCTTGACACAAAGAAATATTTGTGATAATATCCCCTTGTTAAGTTGTGTTTTTCAAAAAATTTCCTACCTCGTCGGTACATATCCCCATTATGGTACATTTTACTATTTTATAGCGAAGTTATCAAGTTGTCAAGAGGATATTTAAGGAAAATGAGCCGATTTTTAAGAATTTTTAAATTTTTTCAGTTTTAGTTCTCCAAAGGAAATATAATTTTCTTTGGAGTTTATTTTTGTGTGCAAAGAAACACCCGACAGCGTTTATGCTTTTTAGTGTGGAGTTTGGAATGTGGAATGTGGAGTTAAGGGTCGCTGCGCTCTGAATTTATAATAATGCGTGTTGTTTGTATAAGTTTGTTTTCCTTGGATTGATTAACGTTTTTTCAGTGTAGGGAACAGTCTTGACTGTTCCGCAGAATTACAGCTAACCTATGGGTAATCGGAACGGTCAAGAACGTTCCCTACATTTAGTAAAAATAATAAAAATCACTCTCTGCGGCAACGCCGCATATAAATAAATTCGGGCACTAAACTTTTGAATTATCGCAATCTATCCACTCGACCACAACTCCACTCTTCACTCTCCAAACTCCACACTAATACAAAAGCCGCCGTTCACACAAAACGGCGGTTTTAATTACAGCTTTATGTTTTAAATAATTGAGCAAATTAGGTCTGTGTATTCCGACGGATTTTCAAGCGGAAGTCCTGCAATAAGGAGCGCCTGACAATACAGCACCTCTGCATACTTCTTTGCCTTTTCAATGTCTGTCTGAATAAGCTCCTCCATAGTCTTTACTGCGTGGTGCGTGAGGTTAAGCTCAAGCACTCTCTGCGCTTTCATACCTGAATCGGGCTGAACGGAGTTGAAATACTTTTCCATTTCAAACGAAATTCCGCCCTTTGCAGTAAGACAAACGGGGTGAGATACGAGCTTTTTGGAGGCTGTAACCTCGCTCACCTTGTCGCCGAGAGTTTCTTTGACAAAGGTTAGCAATGCACTGCTGTCCTTTTCCTCTTCATCTTTTTGCTCGTTCTCAATTCCGAGGTCGTCGTTTGTTGCAGAGCAGAACTTCTTTTCCTTGTACTGCATAAGCGACTGGAGCGTGAACTCGTCAACGTCCTCTGTGCAGTAGAGAATTTCAAAGCCCTTTGAACGCAAAAGCTCTGTCTGCGGAAGTGTATCGATTGCGGCGGCATTTTCACCTGTTGCAAAGTAGATAAACTTCTGCTCTTCTTTCATTCTGTCAACGTACTCGGAAAGCGTTACAAGCTTCTTTTCGGTTGAGGAGTAGAACATAAGTAAATCCTGTAGCTCATCCTTGTGCATACCGTAGTCGGAAACAACGCCGTATTTAAGCTGTCTGCCGAATGCTGTGAAGAACTTTTCGTAGTTTTCACGGTCATTTGCAAGCATTGAATTAAGCTCGTTCTTGATTTTCTTTTCAATATTCTGCGCAATTGTTAGCAGGTGACGGTCGTGCTGGAGCATTTCTCTTGAAATGTTGAGCGAAAGGTCAGCGGTGTCAACAATACCTCTTACAAAGCGGAAGTGCTCGGGCAGAAGCTCCTCACAGCAATCCATAATAAGAACGCCGCTTGAATAAAGCTGAAGTCCCTTCTTGTACTCCTTTGTGTAGTAGTCGTACGGAGCGGCTGACGGGATAAACAGCAAAGCCTTGTATGTAACAACGCCCTCAACGGAAGTGACGATTGTTTTAAGAGGCTTGTCCATTGACATAAACTTTTCCTGATAGAACTTGTCGTATTCCTCCTGCTCAACGTCCTTTTTCGGTCTCTGCCAGATAGGAACCATACTATTTAGAATTTCGGTTTCGGTGTACTCCTCGTACTCGGGATTTTCGCTGTCCTTTGTTTCTTCCTTAACACGACTGCGTTTCATATCCATCATAATCGGGTAGCGGATATAGTCGGAATACTTCTTGACAAGTCCCTGAATCCTGTACTGCTCGAGAAATTCATCGTAGTTTTCTTCCTCGGTGTTGTCCTTAAGCTCAAGGATAATTTCAGTACCGGGAGCGTCCTTTTCAATTTCCTTTATAGTGTAGCCGTCAGCACCGCTTGACTCCCAGCAGTATCCTGTTTCACAGCCGTACTTCTTTGTGTTGACGGTGATTTTCTTCGCAACCATAAATGCAGAGTAGAAGCCAACGCCGAACTGTCCGATAATGTCAATATCGTCCTGCTTTTCTTCCATATCCTGCTTGAATTTGTATGAGCCGGAAGATGCGATTGTGCCGAGGTTGTTTTCAAGGTCGTCCTTGTCCATACCTATACCGTTATCGGTGATTTTGAGGGTACGGTTGTCCTTATCGGCATTGATTGTGATTTTGAAATCACTTCTGTCCATTCCGACCTTGTCGTCTGTAAGCGAGATAAAGCAGAGCTTGTCGATAGCGTCGCTTGCGTTTGAGATAATCTCACGCAGGAAAATTTCCTTATGAGTATAAATTGAGTTAATCATCAGGTCAAGAAGTCTTTTTGACTCTGATTTAAACTGTTTCTTCGCCATAAAATTACTTCCTTTTTAATCAGATTACGGGAGATATATTTACCCTTAAATAATAAGTATAGCCTAAATCTGAATTTATTTCAATAGATAAATTTCAGAATTTGTGCAGGCGGTGAGTTAAGCTCCGTAACGGTAATAAATCGAGGTTTATATCACAAACCGTTGCCCGAATTTGCACTTGACTTTTGCACATAATATAGTTATACTGTAGAGGAAGTTACAGAAAGCGAGGACATTACTATGGCTGACAACGAAAATATCCTTGAAGAAATGGAAAACGAAGGTGCGCTCATCACCCTTACCGATGACGAGGGCAACGAGGTTGAATTTGAATTTCTTGACGTCATTGAATATGACAATGATGAATATATAGTTCTCATTGAAAATGACGAGGACGCCGACGAGGTTGTAATTCTCAAAATCAATGCGCTTGACGAAGAAACGGAAGAATATGTGAGCATTGACGACGAGGAAATTTTGCAGACCGTTTTTGATATGTTCAAAAAGAAATACGAAGGCGACATAAACTTTGAATAAAATTTTCGGCTGTATCGGGTAACCGACACAGCCGATTTTTTGTTATATTAATAAACGGGGGTCAAAAAATGCAGAAAATTCTCATAACGGGCGGCACAACCTTTGTCAGCAGATTTACAGCCGAATACTACGTTAATAAGGGCGACGAGGTTTACGTTATCAACCGCAACAGCAAAGCTCAGGTAAACGGCGTAAAGCTGATTGACTGCGACAGAACAAGGCTTAACAACAGACTTAAGGTTATTCACTTTGACGCTGTTCTTGACATTACCGCCTACACCGAAGAGCACGTGAAAACGCTCTTAAAAGCCCTTGACAGCTTTGACGATTACATTTTCATAAGCTCCAGCGCCGTCTATCCCGAGACAAATCCACAACCGTTTTCAGAAAATCAACCTTGCGGCAAAAACGCCGTCTGGGGCGATTACGGCACAAACAAGCTTGCCGCTGAAAAATATCTTCTCAAAAATCTTCCGTCTGCGTATATCTTACGTCCTCCCTATTTTTATGGCGTGTACGAAAACCTTTACCGTGAGCCGTTTGTCTTTGACTGCGCAGAAAAAGACCGTCCGTTTTACATTCCCGAAAACGGAGAAATGAAACTGCAATTTTTCAATGTCAAAGACCTTTGCCGATTTATTGACATTCTGCTTGAAAGGCACCCGCAAAATAAAATATTCAACCTCGGCAACAAAGAGAGCGTCACAATCAGAGACTGGGTCACACTATGTTACAAAGCTGTCGGAAAAACTCCGCAATTCGTAAGCGTTGACAAGTCGGTAAATCAGCGCAATTATTTCTGCTTTTACGACTACGAATACACACTTGATGTTACAAATCAGTGCGAGCTCATGCCGTCAACCATTCCTCTTGAGGTCGGTTTAAAGGAAGAGTACGATTGGTACAAGTCAAATCACAGTGCAGTAACGCCAAAGCCGTATATGGAATTTATCAACGATAATTTATAATCAACAGGGAGCTATCGCATTAAGCCCCTTAAAATTTATTATTAACTATAAATTATTTGTAAAAATCTGTCCAATTAATTATTTCTGTCTGAACGTATCCGCTTCCGCAAATATCAATAGTATGATTCATTGCACCATACTCACCCACATTACCCAAGCCGCTTGCGTTACATTCACTTTTTTCCCAGCTTCCTCTTGTAACCTTGTATTCAATTTCATCATCAATGTTTTCCGTCACAATAAACGTAATCTCGGCAGTTGTTTCCGAAGTTCTTGTAAAAGTATAAGAACTGTCCGCAGGATTCCAGCTGTTTAGACTGCTTGCAAGATAGAGCGTATCTGACATAGGAGTATTCGCAGGCAGATTAAGCTTGATTTTTACTATCGGATTGCTGCTGTTTACAAAGCCAGACGGATTTAAGCCTGTAATTTTATTATCATTCAGAACACAATCTGTACCAACAATATATGCCCAGTATTTATCTGAAAAGCTGCCGGTATATTCTATTGTGTTCCCGATAACAGACACATTATTCGTTTCGTATGATTTGCTGTACTGTAATTGAATGATTGCAGAAGGATAATTACAGTCAGTCTGAAAAACATTGTTAATAATTTCAGAATTCTTTAAACCCGAACCCCAAAATGGCTTTGATGTGCAATTCAAAACATTGTTATTGGAAAAACTTATTTCTTCATCAAAGCCGTAGGGATATTGTGAAACACAATGAATTCCATATTCACATCCGTCAATTGTGTTTCTGTCATATAAGGCGCCTTTGGTATATAAACACATAATACCATACATAGAATTTTTAACTTCATTATTTTTGCACTCCACATTGGTACAGCCTTCCATATGTATTGCGCCCGAACCCTCTATATTGGAAAGACTGTTTTCCGAACAAACAATGTTGTCAACCTGAGCAAAACCAAACCCGATACCGACATTCGGACTCGTTTTAGCTCCATAGCTAACGCAATTTGTTACCTGCACATCGGAAAATCTGCAATTTGGAGTGTTTACCTCAATATTATCGCCTGCATATTGTACGGCTTTTCCCTCAGTATTGAATATACAATTATCTACAATCAGTCCCTTTCCGATTGTACCTGTATAGAGCACATCATTATACTTTCTGTTTTCCGCATTGCCGTCATTAAAAAGTATTCCGAATCCCTCGCTGAATGTGCAATTTCTGATTGTTGTGTTGACAGCTGATGTATTACAAAAAATACTCGGACAAACGGTTTGTGATGAAAAGCTGCAATCTTCAATAACACATCCATTTGTAAGATGTAATCTGACATCACCGTTTTCATAACCGTCACCATCCCACCAACGTGAAATATTAACATTTTTTAAAGAAACATTATCACCTGTCAAAACCAAACTTGAGCTTGGCATAATCTTGAGAGTTCCGTTCATAATTTCACATCTTGCTTCGGAAGTGTATATGTAATAAGTTCTTCCTTCAAGGTTAACGGGTACACCTCTCTCAGCAGCAGCGTCAAGTACATTCTGAAAAATACGCATTTCGTCAGGCGTATCAGCAGCTAAACTGAACTCGTCAGGCGTAACATAATCTTTTGCAGGTGCTGTTGCTGATGTCGGCGAGGTACTTTCGCTTGGCATTTCTTCAAGCTTACCGATTACTTTCTGTATTTTAGTGACATCAATAATATTTATTTCTCCGTCAAGATTAAAATCAGCTAATTTCTTTTGTTGTTCGGTAAAAACAACAGTATCCGCCAGTTTCTTCTGGATTTCTGTTGCATCAGCTATGGATAATCGTCCGTCAAGGTTTACATCGCCGTTTATGAAATCTTCATCCGAATAAGCTGAAACAGTCAGTATTAGTGATGCAACAAACAAAATTGAAATAATTAATGATATAATTTTTCTCATTTTCAAAACTCCCGACCCATTGATTAAGAATGTTTCCGACTTTTCCGTTTCAATTTCAAAATGTTCTTTCGCAAATTACGTAATACCTGTCAAAGCCGCCGTTGTTGTCCGAAATGCAGGTAATCATCGTCAGCATATCCCTGTCTTTTTTGATGAAAATATCCTGCGACTGGTCAGGCTTGCAGATTTTTGTTTCAACCACCTTATAAGTCAGAGTATCCCAGTAATTGCGTAACTTTACCTCATCGCCGATTTGCAGATTTCGCAGATTATCAAAGAAGATTCTTCCGATATATCCCGTGTGTCCGGCAAGCACCGTGTTGGTATTTTTACCCCCGATAGGCAGTGAGGTGTATGTCATATGAGCCGCACCGTAGCTCATAGTTGCATCGTTTGCACCGAGATAAATCGGGAGCTTCATATTGATTGACTCTGCCGAAACGTAGCCGTAAATCCCGTTGGTTATTCCGTAACTGCTCAGGTCAAGCGACGGCTGTACATAAGAATAACTGTCTATAAGCAGTGAGCTCTGATTTGTCTTTAAATTTTCGTTGTACTCTGCGCTTTCATTGTAAAGTCTGTCAAGGTCGAGCCTGAACACAACAGGGTTCTCCGACTTCCTATTTCCTTTTTCGTCAATAAGATAACCCTCGTCGTCAACCTTGCCCTGTTCGTGTGCGTCCTCAAAAGTCAGTCCGTCGTCAACAACGTTTTCAATCTGACTGTCAAATTTTTCCGTTTCTGAATTTGCAATCTGCGTTCCGATAAAGTTTGACACAATCGGAAACATAAACAGACCTATTCCTGCAACAAGCATTACAACAGCAACGCCTGTGACTATTTTTCTCCACAAAATCAATCACCGCCCTGCGTTTCGGTAATATGTTCCTTGTTATTATCAGTGTAACGCTTTTTCTTCTTTGAGCGTCTTAAGCTGATTATCACTATTATCACTACAAGAGCAACAAATCCGACAACAATAATAGCCGCCGCCGGGTAAGGAATTTTATAGCCGAGGAAGAATATTCCGTCGCCGCCGAAGCTTGCCGCACTTGCACCGGTAGTTATGTATTTTGAATCGTCATATGCAACTCTCTTGCCTCTTACAAGAAGTCGGTGAGTGTTGATGCTGTACGGTGTACAGGTCAGAAGCGTTACGTAATCTTCGCCCCTGATAACTCTTAAATCGTCGGTTTCCTCGGGCAAAACTACCTTGATGCTGTCAACCTCATACTTTAGTACCCTGTCGAGAACGTGAACATAAAATTCATCGCCCTCCTGCATATCGGTGAGGTAATCGAAAAATGTTTCACCCGGATATGCAGTGTGAGCAGAAATTACGGAATGTGTGCTTTCTCCCCCTACAGGCAGTGAGGTGTTTTGCAGATGACCTGCACCCTTGGCAAGAATTTTATCCGTCGTTCCGTGGTAAATCGGCAGATATACGTTAATTTTAGGAATGTCAATATAGCCTATCAGACCGTTGCCGTCAACATTGAGAGCTTTTTCGTAATTTGCGCCGATTTTCTTGTAAGCTTTTTCGTCAAACGGGTCGGTAATGATTACATTGTTTGTCAGGCTGTGGTTGTATTCCTCCGCCCGCTTGAACATTTCGAGCGTTTCCTCCGACGACATCTGCTTTGTCGTCTTTGTGTACTCCTCAACGTAGTTGCGGCTTTCAATATTATTGATGACCGAGCTGACAAGAGGGTAGCTCATTACTCCTATTCCTGCAACAAAAATAAGTATAATGCCGAAAATTGCAAGCTTTCTTTTCATTAATAACTTCCTTTATTTTCCTTTTACGTGTGTGTCGCCGTAAATCTCGGCATAGACGTTCGTATCAAGTATCATTCTTGAAACGGTAAACATATTTGTGCACTTGTTATTCAGCGTGTCGATGTCGTCTTTTTTGGCGGCATTTTTAAAAGCGGTGTATTCTCCGCTGTTTGAATTATACATACCGTTCTGCGAAATCCAGCTTCTGTCTGCAAAGACAACAAACGGGTCTTTTCCTCCGAAAACATCGGTACCGATAATCGTTCTGCTGTCGTACTCAAAGCCGAACATATTTAGCAGAGTCGGCAGAATATCTATGCTTGAGCAGTACGTATTCACGCTGACAGGCTCTTCCATTGAGCCGCTCCACAACAGCCAAGAATTTTTGTACCGTTCAAAAACAGTATCTACCTTGTGACCTGCAAGCTCGTCAAGTCCGCTAAACTCGTCAAGCGAATACGGGTAGTGGTCGGTTGTAAGGCAGATAACGGTATTATCAAGCTTTCCTGCCTTTTCAAGCCTTTCAAAAAGGTACTCAAGCGCCTTGTCAAGCTCAATATTTGCCGCAATGTAGCCTTTGACCTCGTCGCTGTATTTTAAGTCCTTCACCAAGTCAGCGTTGCGTTGGCTCATCGTGTTGTAGGAATACCCTCCGTGACCGCTTACGGTCATATAGTAAACGCTGAAGCTGTCGGCGTTTATATAATCGTCTACGGTTTTCTGCATCATCTTCAAATCGGAATTAGGCCACACGTCTTCGCCAAGGTCAAGTCCCTTGCCGATAGCCGAATAATCGTAGCCGATATTCGTAAGGTACTTGTCACGGTCATAGTAATCGTAGGTGTGGTTGTGATATGCACGCACCTCTTTATAACCGTTTGTACGGCTCTGCTCTCCGAGAGTGAACGGAAAGCTCACGTTATCCTCGGCAGACTGCGAAAAGCTCCACACTCCCGACTTCGGTGTAAGGCCTGTAAGGTTTGCATATTCGCCGTCGGTTGTACTTACTCCCCACGCAGGCGAATAGTAGTTTTCGAACTGAAATCCCTCGCTGTACATTTTGTAGAGAGTAGGTGTTAAATCCTTGTCAATTGCATACTGCGAAAAGCTTTCCGCAGTTATGAAAATTATATTGTAATCCTTGAAAATTCCCGTATATTCATTCGTATAGCTCGGATTTTCAGTTGAAAAATAATCATACAGTGATTTTAATTCATCATTATCAGTCTTTGCGGACAGCTTATCAAAATCGGTTTCGATAATCTGTGCTTCAACCTTTTTCTCGGGTGTATCTGCCGTAGCAGGTGAAGCAGTTGTTGACGGCTCGGTGCTTTCTGTTTTGCGTATATCCGACTTATAACCGAAAATCATACGGCTGATATCAAGCCTTTGCATTGTAAACAGTCCGAATTTTTCACAGGCGGCGTTTTGCTGAAGCTCACCGTAATAAAGGTTATATGCACTTTTTGTATCTGCCGATGCTTTGTCAATATTTACGGTAAGCATACCGATTATCTGGAATGCGATTGCAGAGCAGAGAAGAATAATTTTTACCGTAATCTTCGATTTGTTGAACATAGAAAGCCTTTTTCCGAAAACAATACAGAACATAAGCGGCAAAAACATAAGCAGAATGAAAAATATTCTGCTTTTTATAGCCGTAAAAATCATATCAACGGAATTGAGCGCCTGTCCTGCACCGCCCTTTGAAATGCTGTTGATTACAAAAAACGTGCCGAAAACATTGTTATAGACAATCTGCGCACTGTACCAGATTGAAAGCATTGCCGTAAGAATGCAGGCAATGAGCCTGTTGATTCTTCCGTTTTTAAAAATTGAAGATACTACAGTCAGCACACAGGCAGGAACAAGAGAAAATATTGCAGTAAAAATCGCACCTTCGACAAGTGAAAAACCGACGGAAAGCTTTACAACAAGCTCCATAAAGAAAATGGAAATCGGAAAATAAAGCAGAGTCAGTACAAGCTCTCTTGTCTTGTGTGTTAGAGCATTTTTTTCATAATATGTAAAGTTATTGTAATTTGAATTAATAAAATGGTTTCGGCGTTCAAAGCCGTTATTTGAATTAATCTGATTTGGCATAAAATTTTCCTGTCTTTATAAATATTGAATATATTATAAGACCTTTGCACAAATATTGCAATAGTTTGTTGTCGGCTGAACTACTGCGTTGCCGAGTGCCTCGGCTTGCAAATAGGCAGTGTGCCACCGCTGGCAAAGCGAGTGAAAAGTCATTTTGTTTGAAAAAAATGTAGCCCGAATTTTAAGTTGATATGTAGGTGACGTTTCGGGACACAGATTGAGTGTCCCCACGTCAACGTTAGTTATACTGCAACACTAAATTATCTTTTTGTTTATTAGTGGAATTGAAATTAATTATTTGTATACAAAAAGGCTGCCTTGCAAAAGCAAAGCAGCCAAAATGTCAAAATTTATAATGCGTTAAACGATTAACAATTATTCGTTAATAGCGATAACTGCGCCTGAACCTACTGTTCTACCGCCTTCACGGATAGCGAAACGAAGACCAACTTCGATAGCGATAGGAGTGATAAGCTCAACGTCCATTTCAACGTTATCACCGGGCATGCACATCTCTGTACCCTCGGGAAGTGAGATTGTACCTGTAACGTCAGTTGTTCTGAAATAGAACTGGGGACGATAGTTGTTGAAGAAAGGTGTATGA
>DPHV01000010.1 GCA_003521625.1 Ruminococcus sp. | reverse complement strand
ACGCAATTTATGAAATATGGCGAACACAGTTCGCCGCTACAATCATTAATTTTACACCGCTAAATTATAGTTTAGCTTACTAAAAGGGATAACCTGAATTAATAATTTTTACCGATGTGATAATCGAAAATTTTCTGCAAATAATATGTTTGACTGCAAGTACATATTTCCTGATTTTCGGAGGCGGCACAATGAACATATTCACGTCGGTGATTTTTCAGATTGCAGTATTGTTTTCTTTTATTCTTATCGGTTTTATACTTTGCAGGCTTAGTTTGCTCCCGAGGGAAGCGTCAACTGTATTTTCAAAGCTTGAAAACAGAATATTAATGCCTGCCGTTGTAATCAATACGTTCCGGACAAACTGCACTGTGGAAAACATCACCAAAAAGTGGGTGTTCATCGCCTACAGTGCTGTAATTCTTGCGTTTTGTATTCTTGTGGCTTTCATAGTCAGCCGTTTTCTCGGCAAAACGCCGTATCTTCAGAAAATCTACAGGTATTCAATTGCGGTTTCAAACTTCGGTTTTGTCGGAACAGCTATGGTTTCGGGAATCTACGGTGCAGACAGCATAGAGCTTTTTGACTATCTTATGTTCACGCTTCCGCTGAATATGTTTACCTATTCAATCGGGATTGCGTGGCTCGTTCCGAACAGCGGCAAGGTGTTTTCCCTTAAAACCTTTATGAATCCTATTTTTGTTTCACTGTTTATCGGTGCGGCTATCGGCTTACTCAATCTTCCGAAAACAGAGCTTGTTACCTCGGTGATTTCGTCAGCGGCAGGCTGTATGTCGCCGATTGCTATGATTCTGACAGGCTTTGTAATCGGCGGCTACAGACTGCCCGAGCTGTTTAAACATTGGCAGACCTATGTTGTTGCAGGGATAAGGCTTGTTGCCCTGCCTGCCATTGTTGTCACTGTTTTAATGCTGCTAAATACTCCGCAGGAAATAATAATCGCAACGCTCTGCGCCCACGCAATGCCGCTTGGGCTCAATACGGTCATAATGCCGTCAGCATACGGCGAAAATCCCGAAACGGGTGCGAGTATGGCGCTTGTGTCACAGATTTGCTCTGTTTTTACAATTCCGACTTTATTTTTTATTTTCGGCTACGCATAATTGACAACGTGTGAATATTGTGATATTCTTAAATCATAGTATTTATATATGAATTAAGGTGATGACTTGAAAATATCAACAAAAGGTCGTTATGCAGTCAGACTGATGGTGGATTTGGCACAGAACGATAACGGTGAAAACATTTCTCTTAAAGATATTTCAAAACGTCAGAATTTGTCGCTGAAATATCTTGAACAGATTATTACGGTGCTTACAAGGGCAGGCTACGTTATAAGCACTCGTGGCTCAAACGGAGGTTATCGCCTTACGCACAAGCCCGAATATTATACAGTGGGAATGATTTTACGTCTTACCGAGGGCAGTCTTGCGCCTGTTTCCTGCCTTGACGGCGATGTCAATACCTGTGAGCGCAGAGAAAACTGCGGCACGCTGTTTATATGGGAAGAGCTTTACAAGGCTATCTGCGGCGTGGTTGATAACATCACGATTGCAGACATTATAAATAAGGGTGCAGATAACTATATTATATAAGTGTGGAGTTTGGAGAGTGGAGTGTGGAGTTTCGGTCGAGTGGATAGGTTGTAATAATTAAAAAGTAGAGTTCCCGAATTAATTTATATGCGGCGTTGCCGGTCGAGTGCCTCGACACGCAAATCGAGTGGAAAAGTCGGATGTTCAGGTAAAATCGGTTGCCCGAATTATAGATTGATATATAGGTAGCGTTTATAGTATATTTGTAGGGAACGGTCTTGACCGTTCCGATTACCTAAGAAGTCAGATGTAGTCCTGCGGAACAGTCAAGACTGTTCCCTACACTAAAAAACTAAACTTCACCGATAAATAAACATTAAACCAGCAAATAAACTTTTCTATACATCACGCAAAATTACAAATTCGGAGCGAAGCGACCCTTAACTCCACACTCCAAACTCCACACTTCAAACTCAAAAAACTATATCATACTAAATAAGTAGGAAAAATATGAAATATTTTTCAAAAACCTATTGACAAATGAAAATAGTGTGGTATTATATAGTTACACAAGCAAATCCTACTAAACTAATAGGAAATATAGGAATGGTGATTTTATGATGATTTTTGCAAGTCGATGTTGTTTTGATACCCGAATGTGATGCTTAAAGCAATTAAATTTCAAAACTTTATAACATCAAACAAAACTATCAAAATAACATTGAAAAGAGGATTTTAATTATGAGCACATTAAAAGAAAGAAAATTACAGTTTGAAACAATTCAGCTTCACGCAGGTCAGGAACAGCCCGATCCCGTAACAGACGCAAGAGCAGTTCCGATTTACGCAACAACTTCTTACGTTTTTCATAACAGCCAGCACGCCGCAGACCGTTTTGCTCTCAAGGACGCAGGCAACATCTACGGCAGACTTACAAACCCCACGCAGGATATTTTTGAGCAGAGAATAGCGGCTCTTGAGGGCGGCTCGGCGGCTCTTGCAGTTTCCTCGGGTGCAGCAGCTGTTACATACACAATTCAGGCACTCGCAAAAGCAGGTGACAACATTGTAGCCGCAAAGACAATTTACGGCGGTTCTTACAATCTGCTTGAACACACTCTCCCTGCTTACGGCATTACAACAACCTTTGTTGACCCCGACGAGGAAGGCGCATTTGAAAACGCAATTGACGAAAACACAAAGGCTATCTACATTGAATCTCTCGGTAACCCGAATTCTAACATCATCGACTTTGAAAAGGTTGCAGAGATTGCACATTCGCACAACATTCCGCTTGTTGTTGACAGCACATTCGCTACTCCTTATCTTTTAAGACCGTTTGAGGTTGGTGCTGATATTGTAGTTCATTCGGCAACAAAGTTTATCGGCGGTCACGGCACAGCAATCGGCGGCGTAATCGTTGAAAGCGGAAAGTTTGACTGGAAGGCTTCGGTCAAGTTCCCACAGTTTGCCGAGCCGAATCCATCTTATCACGGTGCAGTGTTTACAGATGCGGCTCCCGGTGCGGCATTCGTAACATACATCCGTGCAATTCTTCTCCGTGACACAGGCGCAACGCTTTCGCCTTTCCACGCCTTTATCTTCTTACAGGGACTTGAAACACTCTCACTCCGAGTAGAACGTCACGTTGAAAACGCAATCAAGGTTGTTGACTTCTTAAAGTCAAATCCAAAGGTTGAAAGCGTAAACCACCCGTCGCTTTCCGACAGCAAGTATAACGACCTCTACAAAAAGTATTTCAAAAAGGGTGCAGGCTCAATCTTCACCTTTGAAATCAAGGGCGGAGCAGAGGAAGCAAAGAAGTTTATCGACCACCTTCAGGTGTTCTCACTTCTTGCAAACGTTGCAGACGTAAAATCGCTTGCAATTCACCCTGCGTCAACTACTCACTCACAGCTTAACGAAGCAGAGCTTGCAGAGCAGGGAATCAAACCGAACACAATCAGACTTTCTATCGGCACAGAGAATATCGACGATATTATTTATGACCTTCAGGAAGCATTCGACGCCATTTAATTTAAAGTTTGGAAAGGATTGATAGTTATGTCAAAAGTATACACAAGCGTTACGGAACTTATCGGAAAAACACCTCTTATTGAGCTTAAGAATATTGAAAAGAAAAACTCACTCAATGCAACAGTTGTTGCAAAGCTTGAATATTTCAACCCCGCAGGCAGTGTAAAGGACAGAATTGCTAAAGCAATGATTGAAGATGCAGAGGCAAAGGGAGTGCTTAAAGAGGGTGCTACGATTATCGAGCCAACCTCGGGCAATACAGGTATCGGCCTTGCTTCTGTTGCAACTGCAAAAGGCTACAGGACAATTCTTACGATGCCCGAAACGATGAGCATTGAAAGAAGGAATCTGCTGAAAGCCTACGGTGCGGAAATTGTCCTCACAGACGGAAGCAAGGGAATGAGCGGTGCAATCGCAAAGGCTGACGAGCTTAAAAACGAGATTGACGGCGCAGTTATTCTCGGTCAGTTTGTAAACCCTGCAAACCCTTCAACTCATTTCAAGACAACAGGACCTGAAATCTGGGAGGATACAGACGGAAAGGTTGACATTTTTGTAGCAGGCGTAGGCACAGGCGGCACATTGAGCGGCACAGGCAAGTATCTTAAGTCGCAGAATCCCGACGTAAAGGTCGTTGCAGTAGAGCCTGAAACCTCTCCCGTGCTCTCGGAGGGTCACGGCGGACCGCATAAAATTCAGGGTATCGGCGCAGGCTTTGTTCCCGAAACTCTTGATACACAGATTTACGATGAAATCGTAAAGGTTCCCAACGAGGCGGCGTTTGAAACTGCAAACTCAATTGCAAAGACAGAGGGAATTTTAGTAGGAATTTCCTCGGGAGCTTCTCTCTGGGCGGCATTACAGCTTGCACAGCGCCCCGAAAACGCAGGCAAAACAATCGTTGCAATTTTCCCCGACACAGGCGAACGCTACCTTTCAACAGGTATTTTCAGCTAATCTAAAAATAAAACTACAGACAGAAAACATATTGACATATTATAATAAGCTGTTCCGACAACACGATTTACCGTTTGTCGGAACAGCTTTTCCTTTGCAAAAATAATATTTGATAAAAAATGCTTAAAATATTGCAATATATCCAATTATAAAATATAATTTAAACAGATAATATAAACTATAATTTAGCGGTGTAAAATTAATGATTGTAGCGGCGAACTGTGTTCGCCATATTTCATAAATTGCGTCGCAATTTATGAAACGGGACGTCTGGGAAGCCGTCCCCTACGAAAGTGTTTGTTTTCCTCTATAACTATGGTTTAATCGGTAAAGTTTGATTGGCACTGCGGACACGGCACGCCGTGTCCCTACGACT
>DPHV01000030.1:6327-13793 GCA_003521625.1 Ruminococcus sp. | reverse complement strand
TCGCTACAATAGTAACAAAACGTTGCCTATATATCAACTTAAAATTCGGGCTACAATTTTCTCCAAACAAACTGACTTTTCCACTCGAATTGCCCGCCGAGGCACTCGGCTAAATTATCGTTTATCTCCTCTTATAAGCTTGAATTAAATGCTGAATTAAAGGGATAATCAGATTAAAGAACAAAAAAACACACATTGCAATACAATGTGACAGACTGTCGAAAAAGAATATACATCAAATTTGTAATAGTAAACTTTTGTTATATAGCAAGCCTTCCATTGACGGAAGGGTGGTAGGTTAGATGAAGCTGTATATATCAGGAAAAGTTCATCTCCACTCCACAGTCATTTTGCCGGAAAAATGACAGCTCCCCTCGAAAGGGGAGCCTTGGATATAATGGCAAAGTTTTGTTGTTGTATATATTGCGTTTGTTTAAAATATAACTTTTTATACAAGCCGGAAGCCTCACGTTATTTAAAGGTAACGTGAGGCTTTTTATTAATTATTTATCATCAAAATAGTTAAAGATGAAAGGCATAACATCCAAACTATTATAGATACCTAAATCTATCTTTCTCTGCCATCTTTCTATTGTTTCTGTAACGAAAATCTGGTATGCTGAATTCTTATAACCCTTAAACTGAAGTTTTTTATCAATGTCATTGGGATCGTATGGTGACCCCCAAACAGCAAAAGCACCGGGATCTATATCCATTTCAAACAACTTTTTATGCTCAAAGGTTGCTGTTCTTGCCGGAACACTTATAAATGCTCCGTCTTTAATAGTTGTAATATTTTCTGGGATGGTTATTTGTGTTAAGCCAGAGCCTAAGAAAGCTTGAATATCAATTTTGTTAACAGATTCAGGAAGATGCAGTTGTTCGATTGATTTTATATTTGTACAATGCATAAAAAAGCCTTGAGGAATTCTTGTTAACGAATCGGGCCAAATAACATTTTTTAATTTCTTACACTTATAAAATATTTCGCCCTCATAGTTACGAAATGCAACACCTTCCTGTAAAATAACAGTTTCAAGACTTGTAAGATTTGCAAAACATCTATACTTGAACTCCCTGTAGCCATCAGTGTTTGGAATTATGAGAGTTTTTATTGAATTTATAGTTGTTTTTTCCGTATCGGAATTGGGGAAGCAATCTTCATGAGAGAAAAACTCGCTTACACCAGTGACATTATAACCCGATAGTTCCGTTGGAAGAACGAGAGTATCGTTCTTAGAATAGCAGCCCCAAAGCCAAATTTCACCACTACTAAGGATGTTATAGCACCATTTTTCGTCGCGAACGAATACACCTGAGGTATCCTGTGGTCTTCTAACTACATATACACCCTTTTCTCTTAGTCTGTCAAACGAAATATTTGAACGTGGATCGGTCTCAATTTCATCAATATCATCTGCATATTCTCTACGATACTTTTCGTCATCTGCTTTTATAGTAGCAGTAGGAAAGGATGAAGGTTTACCTAGACCAACCAATTGTTTTTGAATTTCGGTTGCATCAACAACAGAAATAGCGTTGTCCTTGTTATAATCACCGTTTAAAATCTGTCTGAAACTTAAATCTTCCGTATCACCAACGAGGTATTTTTGAATATATGTAGCGTCTGCAACGGAGAGCGACTGGTCATTGTCAACATCTCCGAAGTAGTTATCGGAATATATAAGGCTGTCAACAAATTCGTCAACGTCATTTTCGTCAACAGCTCCGTCAACGTTTATATCGGCAACCCTTGCGAAAACTGCGGTGTTATCGGCTGTCGGCTTGAAGTCGCCGAATATGTAGTCCTGTAATTTGTTCAGGTCATCAATGTCAATCTTACCGTCAAGGTTTACGTCACCTAATTTATAGCTTGTTGTTTCTTCTGCGTTTGCCGTAAGCATTGCCGAGCTTGTGCCGAGCATTGACACAGCAAGAGCAACGCTCAATAACTTTTTAAATCTCATAAAAGCTATACCCCTTTCAGCTTTTTATAATATTTTATAGTATTTGTTATATTTTGTCAATAAATATTGGCATAACGGTTCCGTTGTTTTGCGAAAGTCCAAAAAATAACCGCTCTGTATTGTGAACAGGGCGGTTTTATACTTCACATTTATCAGGATTTTTTCCACGCCGACGGTGAGAATAACAAAAGCAGCGGGAAAAGCTCAAGTCTGCCTGCAAGCATATCAAAAATGAGCACGCTCTTTGACAGTATGCTGAAGCTTGCGTAGCTGCCGACGGGGCCGACTTCGCCTAGTCCCGGACCTGTGTTATTAAGGTTTGCCGCAACGCTGGTAAAGCTCGTCAGAAAGTCCTTATTCTCAATTGAAATCAGCAGAAAACTGAAAACGAATATTCCCATATACACCACAAAAAATACCGAAGTGCTTCGCATTACGCTGTGGTCAACGGTCTTTCCGTCCATTTTAACAGTCTTGACGTTCCTCGGATGGATAAGCAGAGCAAACTCCTTTTTGACCTCTTTGCAGAGAATCAGCAGTCGTGAAATCTTAAATCCGCCGCCCGTACTTCCTGCCATTGCGCCGATAAAGGTTATAACTACGATTACAGCCTTTGAAAGCGCAGGCCAGTGGTTTACGTCACCGATTCCGAAGCCCGTTGTCGTGATAATTGATGACACATAGAAAAAGCTCTGGTGGAATGATTCATAAAGCGTGGGGTAGAGGGAGCTGATGTTTATTGTGATTATTGTGATTGAAACAACGATGATTCCCAGATAAACCCACAGCTCTTCCATTCTGAACGCCTGTTTGAATTTCCTTGCAAGCAGGAGAATGTAGAACGAGAAGTTAAGGCTGAACAACAGCATAAATATTGCAATAACCGTTTGCAGATAATAGGTGTCATAGGCGGCTATGTTGTTTGCGTGTATGCCGAATCCGCCTGTGCCTGCCGTTGCAAAGCTCGTGTTGAGTGCATCAAAAAATCCCATTCCGCCGCAAAGCAGAAGTATGATTTCAAGCGCAGTAAGTCCGATGTATATGCTGTAAAGCAAAGCGGCGTAGTGTCGCATATGAGGAACAGCCTTACCGATTATCGGGCCGGGGCTTTCTGCCTTCATAAGGTAAATGTTCTGCTGACCGCCCAATTTCGGGATAATCGCAAGCAGGAACACAATAACGCCCATTCCGCCCAGCCAGTTTAGAAAGCTTCGCCAGATAAGCATACCGTGACTTAAAGCTTCAACATTCGGAAGAACTGACGAGCCTGTTGTGGTAAAACCCGAAACAGTTTCGAAAAATGCGTCAATAAAGCTCGGAATTTCACCGCTCAGCCAGAAAGGCAGACAGCCGACAAGCGACATCATAATCCAACTCAGCGCCGTTGCCGCAAATCCTGCCTTCTGATAGAGCACCATATTTTTAGGCTTTTTAATTTTAATTGCAAGCAAGCCAAGAATTGCGCTTGCCGCACCCGTACAGAGAAAGTATAATCCCTCGTGTTCACCGTAAATAAACGAGGTCACTGTTGCAATCTGCATAGCCGCACCCTCAATAATGAGAACCCAGCCGAGTATATAGACAATAATACGTTTATTCATACGTTAAAACTACCCTCAATGCTTGCTGAATATATCGTCAAGGTCGCTTAATCCCTTGTGCTTCGTAATTACAATAACCGTATCGTCGGGCTGAATTGAGTCACTGCCCTGCGGAAGAATGATTTTTCCATGGCGGTTGATGCAGAGAATCTGAAGATTGTCAAGAAGATTCAGATTTTGCAGAGGAATACCGCATACCTTTGAATTCTTCTTTACCCTGAATTCAAGCGCTTCGGTGCGTTCGTCGTTCAGCCTGTAGAGCGTTTCAACGTTACTGCCGAGCGAGTTCTGCATTGCCCTGATGTAACGGACAATGTATTCGCCTGTAAGGCTCTTGGGATGAATAATGCAGTCAAAATTAAGGTTTGACAGAATTGAGTCAAACGAGGTGTTGTTGACCTTTGTAATAATCTTTGCTTTTGAAACGTCCTTGAGATAGAGAGATATTAAAATATTCTCCTCGTCATAGTCCATCAAAGCCGCAATTCCGTCTGCGTGTTCAATGCCCTCGCTCAAAAGCAAATCCTGATCCATACAGTCGCCGTGAATTATTACGGCACCGGGGAGCAGTTCTGCAAGCTCGTTGCATCTTTCGGAGTTCTTTTCAATGATTTTTACTCTTGCACCCGATTTTAAAAGCATCATAGCAAGGTAATGCGAAACCTTGCCGCCTCCGAGCAGAATTACGTCACGGCTTCTGCCGATTGCAACGTTGATTTTCTTGAAAAACTTTGCGGCAATTTCAGACTTTGAAACAATCGAGATTTTATCTCCGCTCTTGATAACAAAGTCGCCGTTAGGAATATAAACCTCGCCGTCACGCTCAACCGAGCAGATTCTGACCTTGCCTTTTAGAATGTCAATGTTGCTGATTTTCTTATTGCTAATCAGCGAGCCCTGCGGAATCTGAACCTTTATCAAATCGACAATTCCTTTAGCAAACGAGTCGATTTCAAGCGCACCCGAAAACCGCAAAAGACGGCTGATTTCGGTTGCGGCGGTCAGCTCGGGATTGATAGCCATTGAAAGACCGAGCTGATCCTTTACTCTGTACAAATCGCTTGTGTATTCGGGATTTCTTACCCTTGCAATTGTGTGCTTTACGCCTGCCGCTTTAGCCATAAGACAGGTGTAGAGGTTGATTTCATCTCTTGCCGCAGCGGCAATCACAAGGTCGGCCGACTGTGCGCCTGCCTCGACAAGTATTTCGTATGTTGCGCCGTTGCCCTCAATTCCCATAATGTCAAGGGATTCGGACAGACGTGTAACTGCTTCGTGGTTTATGTCGACAACAACAATTTCGTGTCCTTCGGAGTTAAGCTCCGTTGCAATGGATGTGCCTACTTTGCCGCATCCTACAATTACAATCTTCATAACTACCTCTTTATTTTCACAAAGATTTACGGGGAATAAAGCAGATTCCCCGTAAACATACAAGGTCATAATACAACAAATTATGCTGAAAATCAATACATATTGCAAAAAAAGCTGAAACTGTTACAAAGCAATTTACCTCTGATTTATCAGTCTGTGTTCTGCGGAGCAGGCATTACGCATACATACTATAGTTTGCCGAGATTTCATAAAAAACAATGGGAAAATTTACAAAACAAGCGTTCATCGAAAAATTAACGATGAACGCTTGTTTTGTATGAATTACAAGTAAAATTCAGTTTTTTAGAAAAGCTGTTTCTTTCTGCCGATAACAGCCATTACACCTGCGGCTAAAAGAAGAACGGAGAGCAGAATTGCAGAAACTGCGACATTACCTGTTGCAACTGCACCGTTGCTGGTGTTGTTTGCAGAAGTATTGCTGTTTGCAGGTGTGTCGGAAGTCGCACTTGTTCCGCCCTGTGAACCTGTCGGAACAGTACTGCTCGGGTTGCTTGGGGTTGTCGGGTTGATAACCTCACCGGATGTTGCGGGGTTGTCGCCTGTGCCTGTATTCTTAACTGAAAATTCAAGTGTTAAATCAGTTATACCTAAAAATCTTACCGTGGCTCTATAATTACCTAAATCCTTAACACTGGATTGAATGGGGTCAGCATTTGTATCAACCAAATAAACATATGGTGAAAATGCATTGCCATCATCATCGTAACCATTGTAAATTCCTTTTGAAAATGCTATAACTTCTTTTTCTCCGTTTTTGCGGTAAAGTGTAATCTCTGCACCTTTCATATTATAGGCAATTGAATTGCTCTCATTTTCTTTGGAGTGGTCGCCTGTTACATAAGGTGCGCTAAATTCTTTGTCTGGTAATTTTGTTAATTCGAGTTTAGTAATTGGGTTCAAAACATACTCATTTTCAAGTACGGTGATTTTCTGAGTTGCAGTACAGTTTAATAATTGATAAGTGATTTCTGTTTCACCAAGAGGTAAATCGTTTAGCGTACCATCTTCGTTAGTACCTTGAATTTTAAGCTCGCCGTCAATACCTTTTTCGTAGAAACACTCTGGAATTTCAAAATCTTCATCATATGAATAGTTGTAGGTTGTGCCGTCGTCAAATGTTAAAAGCATTTCAAGACCTTCCATAAGGTCATCTGCCCATACATAACCGTCGTAGTATTTTTCAATTGTAGTATTATCAGTGGCTTTTGTGATTTCGATTGATGTTAATTCGGGCACAATTACATTTATTTCTTGTGTGGCTGTGTAATCATAAGTATCGAATGCTGTTGCATAGTGTGCAAACGTATATCTGACCGTGTGTTTTCCGGGAGATAAAATATAACATTCGTAATATGAATCATATTCGATATCGTCAACGTCTACGCTGAGGTAGCCGTAATCATCTATTCCGCCAAAATCAATGTAATCGCCTGTTTCGTTATATGAGTAGTTAATACCGGTGCCGTCCTTCATATTAAGACGAAATTCCAAACCCTCGCATAACTTATCAAAAAAATCATCTTTTTTAACTTCGGAATAAGAAAATTCTGTTTTATCAGGTGCTTTTGTAATTTCAAATGATTCTATATAATCATTGTTTTCAAGTTCATAAGGAGTTTCTTCTCCCATAGAATAATCACTTGCAAAAGCCTGCACCAATGCAGTCGGTACAAGCGTTGCTGTCAGCATTAAAGCCAACAGGATTGATAAAATTTTTGTTCGCTTTTTCATTTAAAATTCCCCTTTATCAGTATTTAGTTGACTTAAATAGTCAACTTTTATTTGTATTATATAACAACTACAAGTTGTTGTCAATAACTAATAATAAGTTTTTTATTTAACTACTTCAAGTTGTTAATATTAATATTGAGGTGATTAGTTATGGTTAAAAACTTAAAGCTTTTAAGAACAAAAAAAGGATTGAGCCAGCAACAGCTTGCAGATATTATAGGCACAAGTCAGCAGTCGATTAATAAGTATGAAAATCACAACGTCGAGCCTGATATTGATACGCTTATTGCATTTGCGGATTTTTTCAATACTTCCGTTGATTATCTGATAGGGAATACTGATATTAACCGAAAAATTGAGCCTGTTCACCAATATTGTTTAAATGATGAAGAAATGAGTTTGATTGACGGATTCAGAAAACTGACAAAAGGGGAGAAGGACAGCATTTCTGCCGTAGTAAATAATTATATTGCGGCACGTATAAGATAATTGATTATATAGTTATATCTTTTGTAAGCTTAACTATAATTTAGCGTTGGTAATATAGCAACGTTGACGTAGGGACACGGCGTGCCGTGTCCACACAAAAATTGTAATACAATTTTTGTGAATGGGAAGTGTGGGAACCCGTCCCCTACGGAAAGATTTGTTAGTCACATAAATGTTGATATAATCGGTTGCGTTTGATCGTCAACACGGACACGGCACGCCGTGTCCCTACGACTAAAAACAAACGTTTACTCTATATCCGTAGGGGACGGCATCCTTGACG
>DPHV01000030.1:0-6195 GCA_003521625.1 Ruminococcus sp. | reverse complement strand
ACGGCATCCTTGACGTCCCGAAACGTCACCTACATATCAACTTAAAATTCGGGCTGCAATTTTTCCAAACAAACTGACTTTTTCACTCGATTTGCCAGTGGTGGCACACCGCCGAACAGCGAAAGCCGCCGACATTAACTGCCGGCGGCTTAATTTATACATTATGCAATTTTACGGTGTGGCGAACACAGTTCGCCGCTACAAAAGCGATATGAATTAAACTGTTTCGCTGTTGTTGCCGTAGTAAGCATTGAGGTACATCTGCTTGATTTCCTTGAAGAGCGGGTATCTCGGGTTAGCGCCTGTGCACTGGTCGTCGAATGCCTGCTCAACCATATCGTCAAGTCTGTTGAGGAAGTCTGTTTCGTCAATGCCGTATTCCTGAATGGAGTTCTTGATGCCGACTCTTGCCTTAAGGTCGTTGATAGCCTTGATGAGGTTCTCAACGCTTTCAGCGTCATTCTTGCCCTCAAGACCAAGGTGTTTAGCAATTTCAGCATAACGAGCCTGTGTCTTCGGGTGGTCATACTGCGGGAATGTACCCATCTTTGCAGGAGTTTCAACAGAGTTGAAGCGGATAACCTGCTCAATCATAAGTGCGTTTGCAATACCGTGGGGAAGGTGGTGGAATGCGCCGAGCTTATGAGCCATTGAGTGACATACGCCGAGGAATGCGTTAGCAAATGCCATACCTGCCATTGTAGCACCGTGAGCAACCTTTTCACGAGCAACAGGCTCGTTCATACCGTTGTCGTAGCAGGCAGGGAGATACTTGAAGATAACCTCAAGTGCACGGAGTGCAAGACCGTCTGTGAAGTCTGTAGCGAGCATTGAAGCGTAAGCCTCAAGTGCGTGAGTAACAGCGTCGATACCGGATGCAGCTGTAAGTCCCTTAGGACCGCTCATCATATTGTCAGCGTCTACGATAGCCATATTAGGCATAAGCTCGTAGTCAGCAAGAGGATACTTAACGCCTGTGTTCTGGTCAGTGATAACTGCGAAGGGAGTAACCTCGGAGCCTGTACCTGATGATGTAGGAATAGCAACGAAGTAAGCCTTTTCGCCCATCTTCGGGAATGTGTAAACTCTCTTACGAATATCGCAGAAACGCATAGCCATATCCATAAAGTCAGCTTCGGGATGCTCATAGAGAACCCACATAATCTTACCTGCGTCCATAGCAGAACCGCCGCCGAGTGCGATAATTACGTCAGGCTCAAACTTGCGCATAGCCTCTGCACCCTTCTGTGCAGAAAGAAGTGACGGGTCGGGCTCAACGTCAGCAAATGTTGTGTGTACAATGCCCATTTCGTCGAGCTTATCTGTAATCGGCTTTGTGTAGCCGTTCTTGTAAAGGAAGGAGTCTGTTACGATGAAGGCTCTCTTCTTGCCCATAACGTCCTTAAGTTCCTGAAGAGCTACAGGCATACAGCCCTTCTTCATATATACCTTTTCAGGTGCTCTGAACCAAAGCATATTTTCTCTCCTCTCGGCTACTGTCTTGATATTGATAAGGTGCTTACAGCCAACGTTTTCTGATACAGAGTTGCCGCCCCATGAGCCGCAGCCGAGTGTAAGTGAGGGAGTAAGCTTGAAGTTGTAGAGGTCACCGATACCGCCCTGTGAAGAGGGAGTATTAACGAGGATACGGCAGGTCTTCATACGAGCAGCAAACTCGTCAATCTTTGCTCTTTCGTTTACAGCGTCAACGTAGAGTGAAGATGTGTGACCGTAGCCGCCGTCAGCAACGAGCTGTTCAGCCTTTGTAACAGCGTCCTCAAAGCTTTCAGCCTTGTACATTGCAAGTACGGGAGAGAGCTTTTCGTGTGCAAATTCCTCGCTGATGTCTACAGACTCAACCTCACCGATAAGAATCTTTGTTTCTTCGGGAACTGTTACGCCTGCAAGAGCAGCGATTGTAACGGGCTTCTGACCAACGATTTTAGCGTTGAGAGCACCGTTGATGATGATAGTCTTTCTTACCTTTTCTGTTTCTTCATCGTTAAGGAAGTAGCAGCCACGTGCCTTGAATTCCTTTTTAACCTTGTTGTAAATCTTCTTTTCAACGATAACTGACTGCTCTGAAGCACAAATCATACCGTTATCGAATGTCTTTGAATGGATAATTGAGTTTACTGCGAGAAGAATGTCAGCACTTTCATCAATGATAGCGGGTGTGTTACCTGCGCCAACGCCGAGTGCGGGCTTACCTGATGAATAAGCAGCCTTAACCATTCCGGGACCGCCTGTTGCGAGGATGCAGTCAGCCTCCTGCATAAGCATATTTGTAAGCTCAAGTGACGGAACGTCAATCCAGCTGATGATACCCTCGGGAGCACCTGCAGCTACGGCAGCTTCTAAAACTACCCTTGCAGCCTCGATTGTGCTCTTCTTTGCACGGGGGTGGGGGCTGATGATGATACCATTGCGTGTCTTAAGACAAACAAGAGTTTTAAAGATAGCTGTAGATGTGGGGTTTGTTGTGGGGATTACGGCTGCGATAACGCCGATAGGCTCTGCAATCTTCTTTACGCCGTAAGCCTTGTCCTCTTCAAGAACGCCGCAGGTCTTTACATCTTTGTAAGCGTTGTAAATGTACTCTGAAGCATAGTGGTTTTTGATTACCTTGTCTTCTGCAATGCCCATGCCTGTTTCTTCAACAGCCATTTTAGCAAGCGGAATTCTCATTTTGTTTGCTGCTGTTGCGGCTGCAAGGAAAATCTTGTCAACCTGTTCCTGTGTGTAGGTTGCGAAAATCTTCTGTGCTTCTTTAACTCTTGCGAGGGCAATCTCAAAAGATTCAGCGTTTTCTACAATCGGATACTCTTTTGTACTCATTAAATCTACCTCTTATCTTGCATATTATATTAGATTCAGCAGAGCTGAAAATGATATCGTTTTTATTATTTTACTTCTTTAAATTCAAAGTTGTGTGTTTTTGCATAATTTGCCGCATATGAACTCTTTGGTGCATGGATTGTGATTTTGTTAGGACAATCATCAAAGGTATCGTCTGCAATGCTCGTAATTGTTGCAGGAAGATAAACATCCGTAAGCTCCTGACACTGATAGAATACAAAACGGTCAAGTTTTGTAAGCGTTTTGCTTTCGGGAATTGTAACGCTCTTGAATCCTGCTGCCGAGAAAGCATAAACGCTGATTTCCTTAAGCGTAGCAGGAAGCTCGATTGACTCAAGCGAAGGACAGTTAAAGAAAGCGTTTGTGCCGATACTCTCAAGGTTTTTAGGAAGCTTTACGCTTTTGAGATTTCTGTTACTTGAAAAAGCATAGTCTTGAATTTCTTTTACGGTATCGGGAATTTCAACGCTTGAAATATCATTGCCGTTGAAAAGACTTCTGCCGATTACGGTAACTTTATAGTTTTCATAGCTTTCGGGAATTTTAATATCCTTGCCTGAACCGGTGTATTTAGTAACCATAACTTCATCTTTGTTAAGAATGAAGAAACCGAACTCGTCGTTTGTGAGGTCGGGCTCGGTAGCCGTTACTCTGTATCCGGGCTCCTGACTGCTGTTGTTTGAACATCCACAGCCGGAAAATCCGATTGATACAGATGCACAAAGCATACAGGCAAGCAAAGCACATAAGATTTTTTTCATTTTTTAAGGATCCTTTCAAAACTTTAATTTTATCGATAAGCTTAACTCGATTAATAACATTTTATCATCTTTGTTAAATAATTGTCAATGTATTTTTGGCTTTTTTTCTACTTTTATCGGGTTATATAATAATTACAAAAGGATTACGTTTTAATTGTGTTAAAAGTTACAAAAAACATTTTAATACCCTAAAATCCGAGCTGTTGTTTTCAAGATTTTTACTTGATTTTTCCTAAATAAAAACACCCCGTATCAACTACTGATACGGGGTGTCTGAAATTTAATGTTTATTTGTAGCGTTTTCCGCCGTTTTTATATCGAGTGCCGCTTGATGATTTCGGAAGATTTACATCGGCAGTATCAAACTTTCTGCTTCTGTCAACCTTCTTTTTCTCAACCTTTGCGTCCTTGTAACCGTCGTCATAATCGTTTGATGAACGGTATCTTCCGTTTCCTGCGCCGGCATAAGCGTACTGCTTGCCGCTTAATCCGCCGGATAACTTTTTGTGCTTGCTGACAGCAGAAATAATTACATAAGCAATTCCTGCTGCGCTTAATGCAAGACAGGCAATACCGGTGAAAAGCATCCACTCACCGTTGTCGCTTAAGCTGTCGTTATTCTTGATGAAACTGAAGTCGTCGGAATCATTTTCACTGCCTTTGCCTGCATTTTTCAGACTTGCCGAAATATCCTTCCAGTCGCTGTTTGACAAAACGCTGTCGTCAATTTTGCGGTTGGATTCGTAAAGCGGAGCCGAAGGGGCAGTGCTTACAGGCGGAACATAGCTTTGACCTCCGCCAACATAGAATTCGGAGCTCTCACCGCCGTTATCACTGTCATAGTATATCTGACTGCTTGAATCGTCTTCGTAAGAGTATCCCGGATCTACATATCCCGGGTCAGGAGCAGGGTCTGTATACTGAGGTTCCGGATCAGGCTCAGGCTCCGGGACTGGTTCAGGTTCAGGTTCAGGCTCGGGTTCCGGTTCAGGAGTAACGGGATCAACCGGAGCTTCACTTGCCGGTACGTCACCGCCGCCGCTTTCGTTTTCACCGACTGCAAATGCGGTAAACGTGAACATTGAAAAACATAAAACAATTGATAACAGAGCTGTAATCAGTTTATTTTGTCTGCTCATACAAACTCCTTTCTACGAAAAAAGCTTTTTCGTATTTATTCCTTTGCGCTTGAATCGCTGCTTTCTTCTGCTGATGTTGTAGGCTCAACAGGAACAAAGAACATTTTCGGCTCATACTGATTGATTACCGAAGTGTTTTCTTCGTAGTCGAGCGATTTGGTAAGCTCTTCAATGTAGTCTGCAAATTCTTCGCCCTTCATTGAAGAAAGCACATTTGCGCTGTTGTTTTCATCTGCAAGATAGTCCTTTGCAGCGTCTTTGATATTTCTCTTGTAAACAAAGTAGTAAACTGCGTTTTCGCCGCTGCCTACCTTTACGGCTGCTGCCTTTTTGTTGTCAAGCTTTTTAATTGCTTCCTTAACCTCGTCGCCGAGAGAGCTGTTCTCAAGGTTTTCAATGTTTGATGTAGACGGGTCTGACTCAATTTCATTTGCTTTCATATAAGCTTTTAAAACATCGTCGTATGATTTACCGCCGTTAACGTCCTTAACGTAGCCGTCAATCTCGTCAGTAACCTTTTTAGCTTCCTTGTCGGACATTGCAACATTTGTTGACTGTCCTGCTTCGTCTGTTGAAGAGGTATAGAGGTTTACAGAGAAGTAGCTGTAATCTGTGTAGTTATCGTTGAAATACTTTGTAAGCTCTTCGTTTGTAACTTCCTTTGAACCGCCCTCTTTATAAAGCTTGTCAAAGAGAGCCTGATACTTAACGCTGTACTCTGTTGAGCAGTAACGGAAGCTTTCAAGGGAAATACCGTAAGGCTCTAAATCGTTCTTCATTGGCATAACGTAGCCGTAGTCTGCATACTGACCTACATTCCAGTAGGTTTCAGCCTGCTCGTCGGCAGAAGCGATTGTATCTTTTGAAATATCAACCTTTTCTTTTTCAATCTGTTCGTCAAGAACGAGGTAGCTTAAGCACATAAGCTTTGCCTGGTCCTTAATCCACTTGCTTGCAACTTCCTTTTTACCGTCGTCGTCGGTAATTTCCATTTCAAGCCAGCTGTCCTTTGTTTCATCATAGTCGTCAAGCTTTTCGGCAAATGACTTTGCTTTCTGATAAGCAGTGTCAAGCGAATAGATATAAACGCCGATTGCAAGCTCCTTGTCGCCTGACTTGTAAGACCATTCCTTATTAAGACTCATCGGAGTACATCCCGAAACAATCAAGACAGAAAAAATCATTACAACTGCCATCAGGAATGAACCGATTTTTACATTTGGTTTCATATTAGTATACCGTCCTTACTTAAAATAGCATTGTGCATACGAGAAACACTTTCACAGTATGCGTACTTTATGATTATACACAAAAAAATTGTCATTGTCTATATTTTATTGAAATTTTATCGAAAAAAATTGAAATAAAGCCGAAAAGCGTTATTTTTAAACTTAATATGATATATTAATATCATTTTTAGTCAGATAAACGATAAT
>DPHV01000039.1 GCA_003521625.1 Ruminococcus sp. | reverse complement strand
CGCTACAATAGTAACAAAACGTTACCTATATATCAACTTAAAATTCGGGCTGCAATTTTTTTCAAACAAACCGACTTTTCCACTCGATTTGCGAGCCGAGGCACTCGGCTAAATTATGGTTTAATTATTAAAGGTATCATCTTACAAATAATGCAAAAAGCGGTACAGCCATTGCTCACTGTACCGCTTAATTTATTATTTCAATGCATTTATAGCCGCTTCAATAAGCGCAATCTGCTCTCTTTCCTTTGCCGCTTGTCCCTTAACCTTTTCAATTACAGCCTCGGGTGCCTTTGCTACGAAGCCCTGATTGTTAAGCTTGCCCTCGCTCTGTGCAAGGCGTTTCTTAACCTGCTCAAGCTCCTTGTTAAGTCTTGCAAGCTCTGCTTCCTTGTCAACAAGCTCGTCCATCGGAATGTAAATCTTTGCGTCAGCCGTTACGATTGTAACAGCTCCCTCAATTTCAAAGCTGTCGGAAACCTCTACCTCGCTTGCAGACGCAAGCTTCTGAATGAACGCTGTGCCGCCCTTGAAGGTCTGCGGGAACTTTGTTGCAACGTAAACCTTTGCTTTTCTTGACGGAGGAACGTTCATCTCTGCACGGCGGTTACGGATTGCACGGATTGCCTCCATAACCCTCTGCATTTCAAGAACAGCCTCGGGATAGTCAAGCTCTGCGCTGTATTCAGGGTACTTCGCAAGCATAACCGTTTCGCCTTCGTGGGGAATTGTCTGCCAGATTTCCTCTGTGATGTAGGGCATAAACGGATGAAGAAGTCTTAAAATCCGGTCGAGAACATAGAGCAGAACCTGTCTTGCGTTCTGTGCGTCCTCGCCGTCGCTTGAAAGTCTTGCCTTTACAAGCTCAATGTACCAGTCGCAGTAGCAGTCCCAGATGAACTCATAAACCTTCTGAACGGCAATACCAAGCTCGAATTTTTCAAGATTTTCGTTGACTTCCTTTGCAACCGTGTTGAGAGTGGAAACAATCCACTTGTCCTCGGTTGTAAGTGTTTTCGGAAGCTCTTGCGGAACGTCGTAATCGTCAATGTTCATATGAACGTAGCGTGATGCGTTCCAGAGCTTGTTTGCAAAGTTTGCACAAGCCTCAACACGTTTTTCGGAAAATCTCATATCGTTTCCGGGTGAGTTGCCCGTTGCAAGGAAAAATCTGAGTGCGTCTGCGCCGTATTTGTCAATAACCTCAAGAGGGTCAATGCCGTTGCCGAGTGATTTTGACATCTTAACGCCGTTTTCGTCACGAACAATGCCGTGCATAAATACGGTTTTGAACGGTGCTTTGCCTGTATGCTCACATGCGGAGAAAATCATTCTTGCAACCCAGAAGAAGATAATATCGTAACCCGTAACGAGAGTATCGGTGGGGTAGAAGTACTCAAGCTCAGGAGTCTTGTCAGGCCAGCCGAGTGTTGAGAAAGGCCACAAAGCGGAGCTGAACCACGTGTCGAGCGTGTCCTCGTCCTGATGCAGATGATTTTTGCCGCACTTCGGGCAAACTGTCGGTGCTTCCTTTGCAACGATAATTTCGCCGCAGTCATCGCAGTACCACGCAGGGATTCTGTGTCCCCACCAGAGCTGACGTGAAATACACCAGTCTTTTATGTTCTCCATCCAGTGGTAATATACCTTTTCAAAGCGTTCGGGAATAATCCTTGTTTCGCCGTTTCTGACACACTCAATTGCAGGTTCTGCAAGCGGAGCCATCTTGACAAACCACTGCTTTGAAACCATAGGCTCAATAGTTGTGTGACAGCGGTAGCATGTGCCGACGTCGTGTGTAAGCTCCTCAACCTTTTTGAGTGCTCCGATAGCCTTAAGATCGGCAAGAATTGCTTCTCTTGCCTCCATGGTTGTCATTCCTGCGTATTTTCCGCAGTCAAGCACCTCGGGCTCGTTTTCTGCAAGCTGACCCTTTGCCTTCAGCTCGTTGTATTCGGCGACGTCCTTAGCACCCGTCATATGACCGTCGTAAGTAAAGCAGCGCACGATAGGAAGCTTGCAGCGCTGACCAACCTCAAAGTCGTTGGGGTCATGGGCGGGAGTAATCTTAACAACGCCTGTTCCTTTTTCCATATCTGCGTGTTCGTCGCATACAATCGGGATTTCCTTGTTGAGCAGCGGGAGAATTACGTGACAGCCGTGCAGATGCTTGTAGCGTTCGTCGTCCTTGTTGATTGCAACGGCTGTGTCGCCGAGCATTGTTTCGGGACGTGTTGTTGCAATTTCAAGGTATTCGCCTGTTTCCTTAACCTGATAGAGCAGATGCCAGAAATGACCGTGCTGTTCCTTGTATTCAACCTCGGCGTCGGAAATTGATGTGCAGCAGTGCGGACACCAGTTTACCATTCGGTTGCCTCTGTAGATTTTACCTTCCTCATAGAGCTTGACAAATACCTCGGTAACCGCCTTTGAACAGCCCTCATCCATTGTAAAGCGTTCACGCTCCCAGTCACAGCTTGAGCCGAGCTTTCTTAACTGGCTTGTGATTCTTCCGCCGTATTCACGCTTCCAGTCCCACGCACGTTCAAGAAATCCCTCACGTCCGATGTCTTCCTTTGAAACTCCCTCTTTGCGCATAGCCTCAACAATTTTAGCCTCTGTCGCAATTGAAGCGTGGTCTGTTCCGGGAAGCCAGAGTGCGCTGTAGCCCTGCATTCTTCTCCAGCGGATTAAAATATCCTGCAAGGTTTCGTCAAGTGCGTGTCCCATATGCAGCTGTCCAGTAATGTTTGGCGGCGGCATAACAATAGTATAGGGCTTTTTGTCCTTGTCCACTTCGGCGTGGAAGTAGTTGCCCTTAATCCAGAAATCATAAATTTTGTCCTCGAATTCCGAGGGGTTGTAAGATTTAGCAAGTTCCTTTGCCATAAACATATCTCCTCATACATTGCAAAGTGGTAAGCAAAATCATTGCGCTTACATATACTTATATAATGCCTGCTGAACAACTCAAAAAAATATAAAACATCAAACAAATAACTATTTTTTGAATTGTTCAGGTGCAAGGTTTTTGAGTTAATAAACTCAAAACTCTTGCACTTACCGGAAAACGCTTTTCCGGCAAAACAGGCTTATCAAAGGTCTTACTGAATGAAAATCTTTGATTTTGCGTAAAAATACCGATTTCGGTGTTTTACAAAACGGCAACGGCGTGTTGCCGTTTATTCATTAAGTATTATATATTATCTCATTTTAGTGCGCTTTTGTCAATCAATGAGAGGAAAATTCTGATGTATTTTGTCTAACGGTATTTTATAAGTAATGAAAGATTCGCTTTTTCAATGTCGTTTACGTTCGAGTCGCTGTAGCTCGGATTTTCAATGTACCACTCGGTCGATTTGAAGTAAGCCTTAATCTGACTGTCCTTGAAAACACGTCCGTAGCGAGCGTATATTTCGTTGATAGCCTGCTGGATTTCCGATGAAGAAAGCCTTGAAACTTCAGAGTCGGTAAGCTTTCTGTAGGAGGAATCATAAAAAATGAAGTCGCTTTTATATGCATTTCCGATTTCGCTCGGAGATGAATTCTGCGTAGTGATTTTACCCTTTTTACTGCTTGATGATGACGGCTTTGTACTGCTTTGCGTAGGAGCGGTGCTCGGCATAACAGGGTTAGTCACCTGTTCAGACTTTACCGTAACTGTGCAGGAGGCTTCCTTGCCGTTTTGCGACTTGCAGGTGATGCTTGCAACGCCCGATTTTACGCCCGTAACAAAGCCCTCACTGTTTACAATTGCAACTTTCTCATCGCTTGAACTCCATTCAAGAACACCGCTCGGTGCGTCTGAAGGCTGAGTTTTTGCAATAAGCTGAATTTTCTTGCCCTCTTTGACGGAAACATTGGCACTGCTCAGGGTAATAGAGGTCACTTCCTTGTCAGTTACAGTGACGTTGCAGGTCGCCTTAATATCGTTTTCTGCTTTTGCCGTCACAACAGCTGTGCCTGCGCTTTTTGCCTTTATGGTGCCGTCGGATACGGTGACGATTTTGTTATCGGAGCTTATCCAGTCAAGTGCCTTGGTTTTAGCGTCCTCGGGAAGAATTTTTGCTTCAATTCCGAGTGAATCGCCGACAGTCATAGTGACATCGGTTTCGCTTAACTCAATGCTCTGCACCTCTTTGTCAAAGCAGGAGCAGAAAACAAAGGGGACTATAGCTATAATACAAAGCAAAAGTGCAGTCTTTTTCATAATAATGTCCTCCTATTCTTTACGCCCTAATATTATTTGTCTGTATGGTGGTTTTAGTATATACTAATTTACAGTTTTTGTAAACATTTTTGCCTTTTTATCGTCAAAATAAACGCATTACTTAATTTTTGTTTTTAGGAAAAGCTGTTGACATTTAAAAAATAATGATATAAAATATAATTGTATCAATGAAATAATACATATAACACTAAAGGGGCGATGTTTATGATTATGAAAATTAAGGATTTGGCATTTAAAATCAAGGATAAAACCGTTTCGCTTTCGTTAAGTGTATGCAAAAAGATAAAACAATTTGCAGTATTTTCTGCAAAGAAAGTTTCGGAAAATGCAAGGAAATCCGTTTCATTTATCGGCAAATATGCATTCGTATTCTCGGTGTTTTCAGTAATAGGAGTAGTTATGTTCTTTGTAAGGCGAGTGCTTGCAAAGCAGGGGTGAGGCGATTTTAACGCTTACCTTCAAATCCCTTCGGATACTTAGCCGCCCGAAGTACGTTCATCTGTAGAAAAAGACCATCTCGCTTGTTGCGGCGTGTTGCGATTGGAAAAGTATCATAAACGCTGTTCGCTAAAAACAGTCCACAGGACTGTTTTCTTAACGCTCACCTTCAAATCCCTTCGGATACTTAGCGAACCACAGAAAAAGCCGAGAATGTTGTCATTCTCGGCTCTTTCTGTGGTCCGCCCGAAGGGATTTGAACCCCCGTTCTCCGGAATCGGAATCCGTTGCGTTATCCAACTGCGCCACGGGCGGAAATATTAAGTTTTTCAAACTATACCTATAATACATTAGAAATTATGGGATAGTATTGCGAGATAAATCATAATTTAGCAGAGTGTGGAGTTTGGAGTGTGGAGAGTGGAGTTAATGGTCGCTACGCTCCGAATTTGTAATAGTGCGGGTTGTATGGAAAGATTTGAATGCTGAATTTATATTGATATGTTGGTAACGTTTAGTATTATAGTGTAGATAACAGTCTTGACTGCTCCCTGGAGTTACAGCTAACCTATAGGTAATCGGAACGGTCAAGACCGTTCCCTACATTAGTTAAAAACACAAAATCCAAACCTGCGGCAACGCCGCATATAAATAAATTCGGGCATAAAACTTTTGTATTCTCGCTACCTATCCACTCGACCAAAACTCCACACTCCACTCTCCACACTCCAAACTAATATAAATTATGGTTTAGCTTACTAAATGGAATTATCTAAATATATTATACAATTTTTCTGTCAATATATCAAGCTGTTTTATTACTCCGAAAGCTCCTCCCAGATTAAATACTGCTCCTCCTGCTCCTGCCGGAGCTGGTCAAGCTTGTTTGTAAGCTCAATGAGTTTTTCGTAATCTGCAACAACTTCCTCACTTGAAAGCAAAGCCTGCGTTTTTTCAATTTCATCGTCAAGCCTTTCAATCTCGGCTTCCGCTTTGTTGAGCCTTGTTTTGCGCTTTCTTTCTTCGCTCTGCCTTTGCTTTTGCAAAAAGTAATCGTTCTGCGGCTTTTCTTTATTAATAGCCACTTTCTCGGTTTTGTTTTCACCGATTTCCGACTTTGTGCGTTCGAGGTAATAGTCGTAGTTACCGAGATACTCCGTCACGCCGTCGGGCGACATAACAAGCACACGATCGGCAAGCTTGTTTATAAAATATCTGTCGTGGCTGATAATAAGAAGCGTTCCGCCGTACTCCTTGAGCGTGTTTTCAAGCTCCTCACGTGAGGACGAGTCGAGGTGGTTTGTCGGCTCGTCAAGGAGCAGAAAGTTGCCGCCCTTAAGCATAAGCTTGAGAAGTGAAATTCTCGCCCTTTCGCCGCCGCTCATTTTTGAAAGAGGCTTGAAAACCTCCTCGCCCTTGAATAAAAACGACGCCATTGCGCTTCGTATTTCCGTCTGCGTCATATTCGGGAACGTATCCCACACCTCGTCAATCGCCGTTTTGCTCAAATCAAGATTCTGCTGCATCTGGTCAAAATATCCGACCTGAACATTTGCGCCATAGTCATATTCTCCGCTGTCCTGCGGTAATTTGCCGGTAAGAATCTTAAAAAGCGTTGTCTTTCCGCAGCCGTTTGCACCGAGAATAAAAACTCTCTCGCCCTTTCTGATATGCATGTCAACATTTTTAAATAAATGTTTTTCGCCGAAGGATTTTGCAAGTCCTCTGCAAATCAGTACGTCGTTTCCGCTCTCGCATTTCGGCTCAAAGTGCATATGCATCGTTTCAAGCTCGCTGTCGGGAGTGACAAGCTGTGCCTTTATTCTGTCGGCTTCCTTTTGCTTGCTCGCCGCAGTAATGAAGTTGTGCTCACGTCCCCAGCGCTTTTGCTGTTCAACAATACCCTCAATGCGCTTGATTTCCTTTATATCGTTCTCGTACTTGTTCTTAAGCGACTCGTTGTACGCCTTTTTCTTTTCGATAAACTCAGAATATGCGCCCTTATAGCACATTGTGCGGTTGTGCTCAAGCTCAATCGTCTTGTTCGTCACCTTGTCAAGAAAATAACGGTCGTGGCTGATGATTATCATTGCGCCCTTGAAGTCACGCAAAAAGCCCTCAAGCCAGTTTACAGAGCCTATGTCAAGGTGGTTTGTCGGCTCGTCAAGGAGCAACATATTGCTCTGTGAAAGCAAGAGCTTTGCAAGGCAGAGCTTTGAACGCTGACCGCCGCTCAAGCTACCGACAGGCATTGTAAAGTCGGACTCCTTAAAGCCGAGTCCTAAAAGTGCCGAGCGTGTGCGGCTTTTGTATGTAAGACCTCCGAGATTTTCAAAGCTTTCAATCAGGTGCGTCTGCCTTTCGACAAGCTCGTTGAGGTCGCCGTTTTTATTGTCAATATCGTTTGTTACGGCTGAAATTTCCTTTTCCATATCGGCAAGGTAATCAAAAACCGACAACAGCTCGTTGTATACGTCAATCCTCGGATTGTTGCAGGCGTGCTGTTCCATATAGCCGACACGTGTGTTCTTTTCAAAAGTGACAGTGCCCGAGGTGGGTGAGATTTCGCCGTTCAGAATTTTGAAAAGGGTAGTTTTACCAACGCCGTTTGCACCGATAAAGCCAACCTTGTCGTTGTTTTCAATGTCGAACGAAACGTCTGTAAAAAGATTTCGCTCGATAAATGTCATTGTAAGATTGCGCACGGATAACGCAGGCATAAAGTCACCCCTTTTCAAATCATCTTTTCTATTTTACATTAAAAACTGAAAAAGAGCAATACAAAATTGAAAATATGCCAGAGATTGACGAGTGCGTAAGCGCCTATTCCGATATATAGCAAAAGGTTTGTGAAAAATCCCTCTTCAACTCCCATAAGCTTGTAGACAACAGAACAGATTATAATCAAAACAAGCGGAAGTATACCTTTTATGAGTAACGCTGTCCAGAAACTTCCTAAAACAGGCTGCATAATAGGGTTTGCTTCGTAAAATTTACCGCTTGCAAGCAGAGCCTGTGTGCAGAACCAGTCGACAAGATTGAGAAAGTAGAGAAAAAATATTTTCTGATAAAACGAAAATCCAGCAGATTTTTTTGATTTATACTCATTCTGAAAGCTTTTCGGGTTGTTAGCGTAATCCATAATACCGTCCTTAATTTCATTTTTATGGATATTATTCGCAATACAGAAATGATTATTCTTTAGTTAAAGTCAGATTTTATCAGGGTGTATGAACTACCAAGAAAAAACTTTAAAAATTTATCAAAAAAAGTGTTGACAAAGTCGGTTTGTTATGATATATTATTAAAGCACTCGAAATTACAGAGATTCGCTGGTGTAGCTCAGTTGGTAGAGCAGCTGATTTGTAATCAGCAGGTCGGGGGTTCAAGTCCGTCCACCAGCTCCATTAAAGCCTACTGTTTAGGCAGTAGGCTTTACCTATGAAATTGAATATGGGAGAATTCCCGAGTGGCCAAAGGGGGCAGACTGTAAATCTGTTGTCATCGACTTCGGTGGTTCGAATCCACCTTCTCCCACCAGTTCTCAAAATCGCCTTAAACACTGCGTTTAGGGCGGTTTTCTTTTTGTGTTTAAACAAAAATTATATGACTTAAAAATGTGCGTTCTAACACTTTTCTAACAAATTAATTTAGCCGAGTAAGTTTTCAATGGACTGTGTTAATTTTGCTTTGGTTTTAGCCTGTATGTGAGAATAAATATTAGCAGTCGTACTATAGGAGCTGTGTCCTGCCCATTCCTGCAATTCTTTCATACTTGCACCGCTTTCAAGAAGCATACTGATATTAGTATGTCTTAATTCGTGAAGTCGAAGCCTTTTCAATCCTGATTTTTCACATAGTTTTGGGAAAGCCCTTGAAACATATTCAAGAGGTAATAAGTCACCATTAGGCTTTACACAAACAAAATCGTCCCACTTGTGATTATACATCTTGATTTTATTTTTTCGCTCATCTTGTTTTTGCTTTAATTCAGATAAATATTTAATTGCTGAATCGGGCATAGGGAACGAGCGAATAGATGAAGATGTTTTTGCAGACGGTTCATAATACAAGTTTTGGAGCTTTGAGCCTGATTCGCCTTTGTCCTTGACTGTACCATTTATGTAAAGCGTTTTGTTCTTAAAATCAATATCGCTCCACCTTAAACCGATTATTTCTCCTCTGCGTAAACCAAACCAAGAAGCAAGTAACACAACTGTTTCAATAGTAGAGCCTTTGGCAAATTCTAAAAGTGTTTTAAGCTCCGCCACTGTATAAAAATCAGCAATATGTTGTTGCTTTTTAGGCAATTCCACTTTATCGGCGGGATTGCTTTTCAAGCGTTCTGTTTTAACGGCATAATTCAACGCTTTGTGTATATTTGCGTGGTAGTGATGGATTGTGTTTGCTGTTACCTTATCCTGTTCCATTTTCATTGTGTAAAAACTCTGAATATGGTACGGCTTTAAGTCGCAGAGTTTAATTCGTCTTTCGGCAAAATACGGGCAAATTACATTATGCACAACTTGTTTATATCCAAAATATGTATTTTTTGATATAGTGTGCTTTGTATCTTCGAGCCATTGTTTTAAAAAGTCAGAGAATAGCATATCATTCTCATTAAGAGTGATTTTGTCCTGCCATTCCTGCAATATCTCAAGCCGTTTTTGCTCAATCTTACGCTTATTGTTGCCACTAACTGTTAAATCTGTTTTTATCCATTTTTGCTTTCGTTTACCGTCTGCCTGATAGTAACTAACTATTATGTAGTATAAATCTCCTTTGTGGGAAATGTTAGCACTAATGTTATTGTTTGCCGTCAATAATAAACCTCCCTTATGACAGCAATTACCGAAGATAATTATAGTCGGTAATCGTTTGTTTTTCAAGTATTTAATTGCAGCGGCAATACAGCAATTGTTATTTATTGTTCTTTTATTGCGATATTTTGCACTGCCGCTGTTGTTTATTTTATGCAGTCTTGTTATTCTTTTCGGACAAAAATGATATAAGACCTCTGCACCATTCAGCAGAGATATTTGAAATTGTATTATCATCAAAATTGGTACACCATTTTAAATATATTTGAATATACTTGACAGGTATATTTTTTTCAAACATATTTAATGAAAGAATTGTACTTGATAACAAGTCAATCTCGGTAAAATTTAGATTTGGCAATATTAAATGTGTATCTTTAGCAATCCTCTCATATTCATTCACTGAATTATTCAGCAATCTAACTCCTTCAAAATCCAATTTGCTCATATCTTTTACTAAAATATTATGTTTTTTGCAAAACTCTATTGCTGAAAACTTGTTTCTTATATTTAGCGCTTTTTCGTTAATCGGATGCTCCCAGCAAAATTTATTTACACGTTTGTAAAAATCTTTATTACATTCCATAATATTAAACATAGGGTTTGAATCTACTCGCTCATAAGACATAAGACAACCAGGAAATACATTTCCGTTTGCTGAAACCGTCAATGTTTTTCGGATAAAAACAGTATCTTTAAAAAACGGCTCGCTACTTAAATTTGCAGATTTTGCCATAAAATAGTAATTGTTATTCAAAATTCTTATATCACTTAATGAAACCTCTTTATTTAATAACACTTTATAATTTTTTGCTGCGTTGCCTTCCAATGTTATGCATCCAAATGAGTTGTAACTATCACTTTGTCTGACTATACTAAAATCTTCGTCTTTAATTTGCTCGTGAAAAAAGTTGATTATATTATCAATTTGTCTTTGATTAGTTTGTCGGCTATGGTCACTTACTATGATATTAAACTTTGAGCCATATGTACCGGCATATATTTTCTCAGTCGTGCTATCCGACCACCTAATTATGTTTCTGATTTCCGGCTCGATGTCTCGCAGGTAATTTAATAATTTGAGAATACTATAACTCAACTCTAAATTGGTTTTAACATTACCGTTGGTGAAAATATAGATATTGTTAATATAGATGTGTTTTTCGATTATTTTTTCAATCAGATAACTTATTAAATTTGGTTTTAATAATGGTTCGCCTCCTGATATTCTTAACGTTTCAATATAAACACCTTCCATTTCGTCAAGCGTTTTGTCAATGATTTCTTTGCTTATATCAAGATTTTGTGCTTGCCCTTTGCCGCAAAATTTACAATCCATATTGCAATGTCTTGTCATTTCTATGGCTAAACAGTTCATATATTTATCAATTTTCATTTTTTTGCTCCTTTTTTGTTAATTATAGTCATTTATTGTTCTTTTTTGCTTTATTATTGTTATATTTTTTACCGAAATATTCTATATCCGAAATATAAAAACCATAGTCCCAATAATTGAGGGTTTATAATTCTATTTTAGAATATTTATTGCATTTTCGGTGGGTCGAAATTTTGAGTTCTAACCTCTCTATTTTAGAGGGTTTGCAGATAAAAACCATAGGAAAAAAGGCTTTTCGGTGATTTTCGGTGGCACCTCAATTATTGAGGGGTTACTATAGATTTACAGATTTTTCGGATAATTCTATGTTTTGTAGTTCATTAAGTTGTATTTTGTTCTAATTGTGCAATTCATCTCCTTGTTTGTATATAATATATAAAACCATAGAAGAAAATTTATATTAGTTGTGAACACTGACGGAATAAATAATCAGTTTTACTATTCGCAATTATTGCGTTTAATTGATGATTATTTGTTTCGTCAAGACGTTTACTTTTCATTCAGAATTTGCGTATAGTGCCGTATTTACTATTAGTATATAATAACTATTAGCATATATACTAATAGTAAATAATAACGAATAGTATATATAAGAATAGTATATAATAAAGAATAGTATAGTTACTAATGGGCACCTCTAAAAACCCTCTAAA
>DPHV01000019.1:33558-35731 GCA_003521625.1 Ruminococcus sp. | reverse complement strand
TGACTTTTTATAGTTAGTCTTTCTGTAATATTTTCCTGATTTCATTTCGCCTGTCTTTCAGTTTCTGCCGCTCCTCAGCAGTCATATTTCCGCCGTTTTTGGAAAGAACGGTATTAATGCTTTCTAATTCGCTTTGCAAACTTTCGTTGTCGTTTGCTTCTGAAATTGCTTCATTGACAATTTTCAAAAGCATATCGCTTACTGTCATTCCGTTTTTGACTGCCATTATTTTGATTTTCTTTTTGTATTCATCTGTGCAGTAGATTCTTACATCTGACATAATATTCCCCCTTTCGGCGATACTGCTTTATCGCCCTATATAAAGAATGACAGACACACATAAAAATCGGGATGCACTGTGCGACAGTAAAGGCAGAACCCACGGAGTGCCCAAATGAATGTCAGAGTTTTCGGACATTCATAATATTGGGTAATTATGAATGTGCTTTCTCGCACTTCATAATGTAAAAAGTCATTCTTATATCAGGAAAGGAGATGTTTGTATGTATGATTTAACTTGCAGTTTTCACAAGGGAACTTGCGCTTCATCTCATTTAGGGCATAACAGAAGAACAATATTTGTTCCTCATTCAGACCTGACTCGCAGTCATTTGAATATATGCTATAAAGATATGACAGTCGAAGAAGCGTATCATTTGCTCTTTGATAATGCACTGGAAGAGTATAACAAGGACAAAAAACCGTCAAGACAAATTAAAGATTACTATGCACATATAATGGAACAATATAAAAAGGGAGAAGCAAAACTTCAAGAAGCGATTTCGTCAGGAGCATCAAAAGCAGAACAGCGGAGAATTAAATCAAAATACCCCAAACCGTATTATGAAGTGATAATTACTGTCGGGAATTGTGATTGCTATAACGGTGCTTTTTCAAGCACAGGAGAAAAAGCGGAACTCACAACTGAAATCTTAAGTAGATATATGGAAGATTTTGAGAAACGGAATCCGCATTTATTTGTGTTCTCTGCGTATCAGCACAGAGATGAGCAGACAAATCATATTCACTGTTGTTATATTCCCTGGACTGACCTTCCGGGCAGAGGGTTGCCTGTCCGTGTTTCAGAGAACGGAGCATTTATGCAACAGGGTTTGACAAAAGGAAAATTAGGCGATATTGGAACAATCAGGTTTCAGAAACAGGAAAGAAAAGTTATTGCAGAAATAGCAAGGGAATACGGTATCAACATTGTAGAGGGCAGACACTCAAAAAAGCACTTATCAAAGGAAGAATACATACTTCATCAGGAACAGGAAAAATCAAAGGCAAATGCCGAACTTGTAGAACAAGAGGCAGGAGAATTATTGCAGGAGCAAGACAATTTCATTGACTTTGTGCAAAACAGCGACAAGGCGATTGCTTATCTTGAACATATTGAAAATCAGGAATTGCGGAAAACTGTTTCAGAATATGAAGTAGCAAAACAACGAAATGAAAAAATATTGTCAGAGTCCTGGTTAGAGTTCAATTCCTCAACTTCGACATATTTTGAGCAATACAGAAGAAAAAAGAAAATGCTCTTTGAAGAAATCAAAAGAGCAAGGCAAGATTCATATTACAGCAGAAAACGGTTAAAAAGTATTCTTTATGACATAGCACACAACAACGATTTTTTCATTGTTAAGATGTTCAAGTTGGTGGTTGCACTATTTATAGCAGTGGAATCACAGTCATTAGAAAATGATGTTAAAAAACTTCAAAAGAAAAATCAGGAAATAAAGTTGCAGGCAAAACAGATAATGAGCGACAGTCAATCTGTTGGTGAGCAACTGCGAAGCGGTGATGTAGATATGATTGAACAAGTGCTGAATGAATATGAAAATCAATTACAGAAATCTATTGAGAAAATCAATGCTACAAGTATCTTACATAGTCATTCATCAAATCAAGTGCGGTAAAGAGGTTAAAAAGATTAAGATAAGCATAAAAAAAGAAGTGAAATTGTCTAAATCTCACCTCTCAATGCCTACATATTAATTACTGAATAAGTATTATTATGATACCTTTAAACAAACTGCACTCAACAACTGCACTTGTAAAAATAAAAGAAGCAAAACGAAAACCGCCTGAATGTCAGTATTCAAGCGGTTTCTTGTTGGTTGCGGGAGCCGGATTTGAACCGACGACCTTCGGGTTATGAGCCCGACGAGCT
>DPHV01000019.1:32186-33318 GCA_003521625.1 Ruminococcus sp. | reverse complement strand
TTTGTCAAGCATTATTTTCATTTTATCTTCATTTATTAAAATTATATGCTTTCGCTCCCGATTTATGCGCATTTCACCGCCCGATTTTCCCCTCTTGCCTCAAAAGCGGTGACAAAATCCTCAATCTGTAATATAATCGCATTGTACCCGAAAGGAGGAGGCAAATTGAAGGTAGAACTCAAAATCTCAAAGGAAGTCAAAGAACCCTACGCAGTCATCTATTCCGACTCGCTCACCGATGAAATCACCTCGGCGGTTATGTACCTTGAAAACACAGGCAAAATCATAACAGGCGAGGACAACGGCAGAATCGTTATTCTTCAGCCGTCAGAAATTTATATGGTCAGAGTCGAGAACGAACGCACAGTCATCTACGGTGAGAACAAAAAATTCTTCTCACCGAAACGCCTTTATCAGCTTGAAGAACAGCTCGGCAACGGCTTTATGAAAATTTCAAAGTCAGCTGTAATCAACTTAAGCCACATAAAATGCGTTGAGCCGTCGTTCAAGGGTATGATGAGCCTTGTTATGAAAAACGGCTTAAAGGACTGGATTTCACGCAAATATCTGCCCGACTTCAAAAAATATCTGGGCATTTAAGGAGGACTTTATTATGAAAAATGTTATCAAATCAATCGCAGTCGGCATAAGTTGGGGATTTACAATCCTCGTTTTATACCTTACAATCGGCGTAATCATCAGCGGAGATTTTCTTGCAAGCATTGCACCTGACGACTTTATTAAATACGTAATCTGCTCCGCTGTAGTCGGTCTCGGCTTTTCCGTTCCGTCGCTGGTTTACTACAACGAGCGCATTTCAAGAGGCTTGCAGGTGATTATCCACCTCGGAACAGGCTTTGCAATCTACATTCCCGTTGCATTCTTTGCCGGCTGGATACCGACAGCCTACGGTGCAATTGCCGTTGCTCTTTCTCTGCTCTGTGCAGTTGTATTCGCTCTTTTAGTATGGCTCTGCTTTGCTCTCTACTACAGAAAGCAGGCACAGGAAATCAACAGAAAGATAATTGAAAAGCAGCAGGCAAAGTAAATTTTGAATGTGGTATCATTTAGAACGGTTTTAAATTTTAATAAGTCAGCAAGATAAACCATAATTTAGCGGCGTATTATAGCG
>DPHV01000019.1:28082-31930 GCA_003521625.1 Ruminococcus sp. | reverse complement strand
AATATGGCGAACACAGTTCGCCGCTACCATAATATAATTTCACTCTTGCGGCAAAGCCGCATATAAATTAATTCGGGCATTAAACTTTTGAATTATTGCAACCTATCCACTCGACCGCAATTACGCATTCCGAATTCCGCATTAAATTATAGTTTATCAAAGTAAAACGGATAATCATATTGCATTTTTTACCTATAATTGCTATAATATAATTTATAGCACATTTTAGCTCATTTGCTGAATTTCAAGGGAGGAATTACACTATGTGCAAGAAAAAACCGTTTTATATCACAACGCCTATCTACTATCCTTCGGGCAATCCGCATATCGGTCACTGCTACACAACAGTTGCCTGCGACTCTATTGCCCGCTACAGACGAATGCAGGGCTTTGACGTAATGTTCCTTACGGGAACCGACGAGCACGGTCTGAAAATTGAGCAGAAGGCTGCCGAAAAGGGCATTACTCCCAAGCAGTACGTTGACGAAATCGTGGAGATTTTCAAGAGCCTGTGGAGCTTTATGAACATCAGCTACGACAGATATATCCGCACCACCGACGATTACCACGTTGAAACCGTGCAGAAAATTTTTAAGGAGCTTTACGACAAGGGCTACATCTACAAGGGCGAGTACAAGGGCAAATACTGCACTCCCTGCGAGAGCTTCTGGACGGAAAGCCAGCTTGTTGACGGCAAGTGTCCCGAATGCGGACGTGAGGTTGTCGAGGCAAAGGAGGAGGCTTACTTCTTCAAAATGGCTCCCTTTGCCGACAGAATTGAAAAGCTCCTCACCGAAACCGACTATCTCCAGCCGAAAACACGTGCCGTTGAGCTTGTAAACAACTTTATCAAGCCCGGACTTGAGGATTTGTGCGTTTCAAGGACAAGCTTTACCTGGGGCATTCCCGTAACATTCGACGAAAAGCACGTCGTTTACGTATGGATTGACGCCCTTTCAAACTATATCTCGGCACTCGGCTATCAGAATGAGGCTTTTGACGAGTTCGACAAATACTGGCCTGCGGACGTTCATATGGTTGCAAAGGACATTATGCGTTTCCACGCAATCATCTGGCCTGCAATGCTTATGGCTCTCGATTTGCCGTTGCCGAAGCACCTTGCCGTTCACGGCTGGATTACCTTCAACGGACAGAAAATGTCGAAGTCGCTCGGCAACGTAGTTGACCCGTTCATTCTCGGCGAGCGTTACGGTGCAGACGCTATCCGCTATCACATTATGCGTGAAATGGCTCTCGGCGCAGACAGCTCGTTCTCGAACGAGATTATGATTAACCGCATTAACTCTGACCTTGCGAACGGACTGGGTAACCTCGTTTCACGTACCGTTGCAATGGTTGAAAAATACTTCGGCGGCACTCTTCCGACCGAGCGTGAAAGCGGTGAATTTGACGACGATTTAATCGAAACAGCAACAGCGTTGAGGGCAAAGATTGACGCCTTTATGGACGAAACACAGCTCAATAACGCCCTTGCCGAGATTTTCAAGGTTGTTTCACGTGCGAACAAGTACATTGACGAAACTGCGCCTTGGGTTATCGCAAAGGACGAAGCAAAGAAAGCAAGACTTGCAACCATTCTTTACAACCTGCTTGACACAATCAGAATTGTCGCTACACTGCTCTCTGCATTTATGCCCACGACAATGCCGAAGGCACTGGAGCAGATTGGTGCGTGTGAGAAGTGTGCAACGTACGAAAATGCCGATAGATTCGGTATTCTGCCCCCTGACGTAACCGTTAAGAAGGGCGAGGCTCTTTTCCCGAGAATTGACGTTGACAAGGAGATTGAGGAGCTTAACTCAATCATCAAGAACAGCACGGGCGAGGACGAGGAAACGAAAAAGCTCCGTGAGGAAATTGAGGGCGTTGCGCAGATTGGAATTGACGACTTCTGCAAGGTTGACTTGCGTGTGGCTGAAATAAAGGCTTGCGAGCCGATTAAAAAGGCTAAAAAGCTGTTAAAGCTGACAGTTTTTGACGGCGTAAAGGAGAGGACTGTCGCAAGCGGAATTGCAAAGTACTACAAGCCCGAGGAGCTTGTGGGTAAGAAGATTATCCTTGTTTCAAACCTTGCGCCTGCAAAGCTCTGCGGCGTTGAAAGCTGCGGAATGATTCTTGCCGCAACGTGCGGTGAGGACGTAAAGGTCATATTCGTTGACGATATGCCCGCAGGAGCAAAAATCAGTTAAATTATAGAAAATCAGGTCGGAAGCCGCATTAGTGCGATGCTCCGACCTGTTTTGTTATTTATGCTCTTTTTAAAATGTATCTGACTGCAAGGCGTTTTACCTGTCTTTCCTTGAGCCACAGGTACGCCGCCAAGGAAAGCGCAATCGGCACAAAGCAGAACCACACGCTCATTGTACCGAGGAACACGCTTGCAACGCACGCAAGCGCAACGCCCGAATGAAAGCTGAGGAGCGTCAGCCAGTAAAACCTTGCCTGTTCGCCCTGCTTTTTATCCCTGTCGATTATGTATCTGGTCAGCGACATTACGGCAATTCGCAGATTGTTTGAGGAAAAAATCGTTGCGCTGGCATAGCCCGCCGCCGTTCTGTAGGCGTTCCACTGTATCGGCATTACAAAAAGTATCGGCAGAACTGCGATGTAGTGATTCGCAATATTCGGAAACAAACCGATAATCACCACCGCACAGCTTGTCATAATAAGGCTTATCAGCCTTAAATCGTGCTTGATAAGTCTTTCCGCAAGCACGTAGAACACGTTGCCCAGAATGTACGTAATCAGCGCAAGCACAAGGAACACAAGTCCCGAAAAATCTGCACTGAAAATCTTGCAGACAATGTGAATTAAATTTGCCGTCTGTGCGTTGCCGAAAAAGTCGCAGTGATTGAAAATTGCGTAGCCACCCATAAATCCGCCGATTGTGCTTACGGCGTAATGCAGCAGCTTTTGCCTTGAAGCTTTTTCGTTCATCAAATTACTTCCTTAATATTTTTCGAACTTTATTATATCACATTTTTCGACTTTATCAAGGGAAAAACTGCTGGGAATATGCGCAAAAAAAGCCCGAAATTCAGTAAAACTGCAACTTCGGACTTTATAACCTGCAAAATTATTCGTTTGCGGATTCTTCTTTTTCTTCTTCAACTGTTTCAGTTTCAGCGGATTCCGAAACCTCGTCGGTATCCGTTTCTTCGGTTTCGTTGTCGAGTATGTCGGCTTCGATTCCGCCCTCGAGCACGCTGTTTTCTTCAACAATGTCAGAGCCTTCAACCTCATATCCGCTGAGGAAGGAGTAGGGAATACCGTAGCCGAAAGCAACGCAGGCAAGCGTTACAATAACGTTGAGCCCACCGTTCTCTGCGGCAAAAATATCGTGCAGGGGAAGTCCCGGTGCGACAGCGGCAATGATTATATAAAGCGACGGAACTACAAGAACAAGCAGCGTTACAAGTGAAAAACGCACTATAGCCTTGCCGTCGCCAACTCGTGTTGCGTAGAAAAGCAGAAGTCCGAAAACAACATAGAGTGCGATTGAAACAATTGAGCCTACAACAGGTTCAAGCGTTTTTGTAAACTGTGTAAAGAAATGTGCGCAAACGATAAATGCAATGATGAGGAATGCCGAGAAAAACAGATTGATAGTTTCTCTTTTATCTGGTTTTTTCAATTTAATAACCTCCGAACATAATTTTTATCTATTCTATCAAGCAAATGTGACAGTTTTGTGAAAACCATAGGAGTATTTTTTGAGTGTGGAGTTTGGAGTGTGGAGTGTGGAGTTGTGGTCGAGTGGATAGGTTGCGCTAATTCAAAAGTTAAGTTCCCGAATTTATTTGTATTATTGTAGCGGCGAACTGTGT
>DPHV01000019.1:12585-27887 GCA_003521625.1 Ruminococcus sp. | reverse complement strand
CGTCAGGGATGCCGTCCCCTACGGATATATAGGGAAGGTTTCTGCGTAATTTCGTAAGGGACGGGTTCCTACACGTCCCAAAACGTTGTCAATATATAAATTATAAATTCAGCAAGCAAGCTTTTCCAAAAAACACGCATTATTACAAATTCGGAGCGTAGCGACCCTTAACTCCACACTCCACATTCCACACTCCAAACTGCGTTAAAGTGCTTTACACTTTAACGCAAAACACGCCCAGCCGTTCTCGATATGCTCTTCGATAACGTCAAAATATCTGCTTACCGACTGCTTTACCTCTTCGGCTCTGGTGTCGATAATTCCGCTCGTGATGTAGACTGCGCCGTCCTTCATAAAGTCACGCACGCCCTCGGACAAAAACATAATAGCGTCAGCAACGATATTTGCAAGCACAATGTCATACTTGCCCTCCACCTTGTCGGTAAAGCTTCCGCAGATTGCTGTGTAGCGGTCTGCAACGCCGTTGATTTCGGCGTTCTCGGCGGCTGTTCTTACGGCAGTTTCGTCTATGTCAACGCCGACTGCGCTGTCTGCACCGAGCAGAAGCGTTGCAATCGAAAGTATTCCGCTTCCGCAACCGACATCGAGCACCTTATCGCCCTTTTTCATATACTTCTCGCACATTTCAAGGCAAAGGCGAGTTGTTTCGTGACCGCCCGTACCGAATGCAAGACCGGGGTCGATGTTCAGAACAATTCTGCCGTTTGCGTCGTAGTCGTCACGCCAGCTCGGACGGATAAGAAGTTTTTCGCCGACCTCAATCGGATTGAAATACTTTTTCCAGTTGTTGCGCCAGTCCTCCTCGGCGCAGTCGAGAAGCTCGATTGTATGCTCAATTCCCTCGGCGTTGTAACGCTCGGAGAGGAAGGCTACAGCCTCGGACGGTGAAACGTCAGGCTCAAGGTAGATGTGAACAAAGGCTTTGTTCCTGTCCTTTTTGAGCAAATCCTCGTCAATGAGGTCGATGTGAGCGATGTCCTCAACCTCCTGTTCAAGGTTTGTGTAGTCCTCGATGTATATGCCGTAGGGCACGACAACGTTTGCAATATCGCTTGCCTTGTCGATGTCCTTTGCGTTTACGGCGATTTTGATTTCAGTCCAGTTTTCCATTGCGTGTCGTCCTTTTTATGATAAAATCTGATTAATTAATTTGAACAAATGGTCGGATTTATTTATGTATAGGTATGAAACGGTCAACACGCCCATTCAAGGCTGTTCCATACAATCACGTTTCTGAATATACTGTATAAAATATTATTAACTAAAAATATTAGTCAGATTAATTGTTTATAAAAATCTTTTCATTATGAAATTTTAAATATTCTTCCCTGCCTAAAACTGGTAAATTTTCATATTTTCCTTCCTTAATTTTTAGTTTATTTACAGTTTCAATTGAAAGAGTAGATGATATATATAATTCTTTATTAGCAGTAAACGTAATCAAACCTCTATCAAATAACTTATCATACAGCGGTGTGAGAACAAATCCGTTGTAAATATCCATTTTTTCTTTATCATTAGAAAAGCACCAAGGTTTTATATGACTTGCGACTAATAGTCTTTTATCTGAAACCATCGTTATAGGGCAGTATTTCAAGTTTTTTAATAAATTTTGTCTGTATTTATATTGAAGAGTTCGTATTTTGGTAAATACTTCTTTTTCTGTAACCCCTATTCGTTCGTTCCTTGGTAATAAGTTTGTCACTTGGAAGTCAATTAGTGAATAAGTAGCATCGTCGATTTTTTTGAATGTTTTTCCCAAGTCTCGATATAATACACCTCTTAAACCTGCTTCCCATTCTTTTGACTGTTTCGCACTTGGATAATATTTTTCTATTTCATTATATATAATTTGAAGTGTAGCAACTCCATTATATTCAAGCATTATTGCCTTTATGGCTTCAACTTTTGTCAACTTTATCACCGTAGCCATCCTTGTAAATTTATATATAAGATTATGAAATTTTTTAATAACTTACTTTTAACTTTTTACCTGTATTACGAAATTGTTCAAGTACAGTTTCAAATCCCTCTTTATCGTCACAAACAAAGTTCCAATAATCTTTTCCAATCAACAATTCATCTTCTGCGAAATACTGCTTTACTCTTTCCTGCTTCCATTCATTTCCTTCTCCATATTTATTATAAGCTGTAGCTAAATAAATCTTTATCTTTTCATCATTATCTAAACTGTTTTTTAGAATAAAATATTCATTTAGCAAAGCTATTTTTTCTGCTTTAGCTTTCTTGTTATCTAAATCACCGCCGGCTTTTAATTCAATCAGAATATGCTCTCCGGTTTCACGATTATAAAAATAATTATCTGTTGCGTGAATAGTTTGATAACTATCAACGTTTTTTGGTATATGACATACAAAATTCCTATAATCGTCTATACTTGGCTTGCTGTCGTGTTTTTCATATGCTGTCATCAGAAAATCAATATGTTGTGTCTGCTGTGGCAATAGATAAGATTTAAGATTTCCTCTTACTTCATATGTGATATTCGCAATTAAGTTACCTAAATTCTCTAATACTTTTCCAAATGAACTATCAAATGATCTTACAAATGCTGAATAAAACATAAATTCTTCGCCTAGTTCAGCCATAAAAACATTGTTCTTTTTAGAGTTAATAACACCGTTTGGATCATTAACTTCTGAATTATATCGCAATTCAAATCCAGTTACAAAATTTTTAATAGTATAATCCACGATACTACAAATAGCTTGTTTTCTAGAACTATCCATATCTATCACCTCTTAAATACTTAAGTTAATATATATTTTATCACAAACTGTTTTTATAATCAATATAAAAAAGCAAACCTTGTAAGAATACAGTTCTCACAAGGTTTATAAAAGTTAATTATTCATTAAACAAATCCTTGATTTTGTCAAAGAAATTCTTTCTCTTGACGTAATTCTTTTCTGTGGTTGTGCCGTCAAGCTGTTTGATAAGCTCCTTTTGCTTTGCGTTGAGGTTTTTGGGAACTTCAATCGTCATTCTGACATACTGGTCGCCTCTGCCTCTGCCGTTTAAGTGCGGTATGCCCTTGCCCTTGAGCTTGAACACATCGCCCGGCTGTGTGCCCTCGTGAACGGTGTAGGAAACCTTGCCGTCAAGCGTGGGAACAACAATCTCTGCGCCGAGAGCCGCCTGTGCAAAGGTAATCGGAGTGTCGCACCACACGTCGTCGCCCCTGCGCTCAAACAGCGGATGAGGACGGACGTTTACATAAACGTGCAAATCTCCTGCCGGTCCGTTGTTGTAGCCGGCGTTACCTCTGCCGCCTACGTTTAAAATCTGCTGATCCTTGATGCCTGCCGGAATTGTGACGTCAACCGACTTGCTCTTGCGCTGTCTGCCCGAGCCGCCGCACTTGCGGCAGGGATTGTCAATGATTTTGCCCTTGCCGTGACAGGCGTCGCAGGTGCGCTGTGTCTGAACAACGCCGAACGGAGTCCTCTGGTTTATCGTCACCTTGCCCGAGCCGCCGCAGGCTGAACAGGTTTTGGGTGAAGAACCAGCCTGTGCGCCCGTACCGTGACAGTCGCCGCAGGTTGTAACGCAGTTGTAGCTTACGTTCTTTTTACAGCCAAATGCCGCCTCTTCAAATGAAATGTAAACGGTTGCTTCAACGTCACTGCCACGCATAGGAGCGTTGGCGTTGTTTGAACGTCTGCCGCCGAAGCCGCCGAAAAAGCTTGAGAATATGTCGTCAATGTCAATGCCCTGACCGAACGGACTGCCGCCGCCTGCGCCTGCACCGAAGTTAGGGTCTACGCCTGCGTGGCCGAACTGGTCGTAACGGGCACGTTTGTCCTTGTCGGAAAGCACCTCGTAAGCCTCGTTGACTTCCTTGAACTTCTCCTCGCATTCCTTGTCACCCGGATGCAAATCAGGGTGATATTTTTTGGCACTCTGTCTGTATGCCTTTTTTATTTCATCGTCGCCTGCGCCCTTCGAAACGCCAAGCACCTCGTAATAATCTCTTTTTTCAGCCATAAAATACACTCCCTGAAAACCAATTTCCAATTAACAGTTAATAATTAACAATTAATGTAGGGAACGGTCTTGACCGTTCCGTTTACCTATAGGTTGGCTGTAGTCCTGCGGAACAGTCAAGACTGTTCCCTACACTAAAAATAAACGTTACCGATTTATCAACTTAAAAATCGGGCAACCGTTTTGTCCGAACAGTCCGATTTTTTCACTCGAAATGCGTGTCGAGGCACTCGACCTCGACAAAGGAGCTGCCATAACTAACAGCTCCTTTGATTACGTTATATTATACAATAATTAATTGTTGTCGTCAACGTCCTTGAAATCAGCGTCATAAACATTCGGGTCACCGCTGTTGTTAGGCTGTGCGTTACCCATATCGGGAGCACCCTGCTGGGGATTGCCCTGCGGAGCTGCCTGCTGATAGAGCTTTGCGGATACGTCATAGAGAGCCTTCTGCAAGTCGTCCTTTGCAGCCTTCATCATATCTGCGTCGTCCTTTGAGATTGCCTCTTTAAGAGCGGAAATCTTTGTGTTGAGAGTGTTCTTGTCGTCGTCTGCAAGCTTGTCGCCGCTCTCGTTTACGAGCTTTTCAGCCTGATAAACCATATTCTCGGCTTCGTTCTTTGCGTCAACTGCTTCACGGCGCTTCTTGTCGTCAGCGGCATACTGCTCTGCTTCCTTGACAGCCTTGTCGATGTCTTCCTTGCTCATATTTGTTGAGGAAGAAATTGTAATCTTCTGCTCCTTGCCTGTGCCGAGGTCCTTTGCGGAAACGTTTACGATACCGTTTGCGTCAATGTCGAATGTAACCTCAATCTGCGGAACACCACGCATTGCAGGAGCAATTCCTGTAAGAGCGAACAGACCGAGCTGCTTGTTGTCACGTGCAAACTCACGCTCACCCTGAAGAACGTTGATTTCAACCTGAGTCTGATTGTCAGCGGCTGTTGAGAAAATCTGGCTCTTCTTTGTAGGAATTGTTGTGTTTCTGTCGATAATCTTCGTCATTACGCCGCCCATTGTTTCAACGCCGAGTGAAAGGGGAGTAACGTCGAGAAGGAGAAGTCCGTCAACCTCGCCGCCGAGTACGCCTGCCTGAATAGCCGCACCGATTGCAACACATTCGTCGGGGTTGATGCCCTTGAACGGGTCTTTGCCGATAAGCTTCTTAACTGCTTCCTGAACAGCAGGGATTCTTGAAGAACCGCCTACCATAAGAACCTTGTCAATCTGACCAATCTGTAAGCCTGAGTCGGAGAGTGCCGAACGAACGGGTCCCATTGTAGCCTCTACAAGGTCGGAAGTAAGCTCGTCAAACTTTGCTCTTGTGAGTGTTAAATCAAGGTGCTTCGGGCCTGTCTGGTCTGCTGTGATAAAGGGCAGGTTGATTGATGAGGTTGTAACGCCCGAAAGCTCAATTTTAGCCTTCTCTGCGGCTTCCTTTAATCTCTGCATAGCCATTTTATCTGATGAAAGGTCAATGCCTGTTTCTGTCTTGAATGAAGATACCATCCAGTCGATGATTCTCTTGTCGAAGTCGTCGCCGCCGAGACGGTTGTTACCTGCTGTTGCAAGTACCTCCTGAACGCCGTCGCCCATTTCGATGATTGAAACGTCGAATGTACCGCCGCCGAGGTCGTATACCATAACCTTCTGGTCGTTTTCCTTGTCAACGCCGTAGGAAAGAGCTGCGGCTGTAGGCTCGTTGATGATTCTCTTAACGTCAAGACCTGCGATTTTACCTGCGTCCTTTGTAGCCTGACGCTGTGCGTCTGTGAAGTATGCAGGAACAGTGATAACAGCCTGTGAAACTGTTTCGCCGAGGTAAGCCTCTGCGTCAGCCTTGAGCTTCTGAAGAATCATAGCCGAAATTTCCTGCGGTGTGTAGTTCTTGCCGTCGATTGTTACCTTGTGGGAAGTGCCCATTTCTCTTTTGATTGATGATACTGTTCTTTCGGGGTTTGTGATAGCCTGACGTTTTGCAACCTGACCTACCATTCTTTCGCCGTCCTTTGAAAATGCAACTACGGACGGAGTTGTTCTTGCGCCCTCTGCGTTTGCGATTACAACGGGCTCGCCGCCTTCGATTACTGCTACGCAGGAGTTTGTTGTACCTAAATCTATACCTATTGTCTTTGCCATAATGAATTCCTCCGATAAAATTATGATTTGTATTTTAATTTGAATTTGTTGTTATATTTTAAAAATATTAATTCCGAATTACGCATTCCGAATTCCGAATTAACAATTCGCTACCTGTACCATTGCGTGGCGAATGATTTTGTCGCCGATTTTGTAGCCTGTCTGGAAAACCTGTGCGATTGTGTTTTCGCCCAGCTCCTCGCTTTCAACCTTTGAGATTGCATTGTGAAGATTCGGGTCGAACTCATCGCCGATTTTTCCGAACGACTCAATCTTGAGCTTTTCAAAGGATTTGTCAAGCTGATTTGAAATAAGCTCAATTCCCTTGACTATTTCGGGGTCAGCGTTTGCAAGGTTGTCAAGCGCCATTCTCACGCTGTCGGCAACGGGAAGAAGCTCGGTAACCGCCTTTGCAGTTGCGTCATCGTAAAGCGAAAGCTTTTCGTTTGCGGTACGCTTGCGGTAGTTGTCGTATTCTGCGGCAAGTCGCATATATTTGTCCTTCTGCGCCGCAAACTCTTCCTCAAGCTTTTTAACCTTTTCGTCGTCTTTCTTACTCTTTTTGTCTTTTGTTTCCTCAACCTTTTCGGATTCAGCTGTGTTTTCAGCTTCGGCGGTAGTTTCCTTATCGGTTTTGGTTTCCTTTACTTCTTCGGCATTTTCGCACTTTTTCTTTGCCATTTTTATCCTCCTTTAAAGGACTGTTATTTTAGTTTGTAGTGTGGAGTTTGGAGTGTGGAGTTAAGGGTCGCTGCGCTCCGAATTTGTAATGTTTCGTGTTGTTTGGAAATGTTTGTTTTCCTTGGTTTGGTTAATATACAGGAAACATTGGAAACAAAAATTTAAACCTCCGCAGCTTTAGCCGCATATAAATTAATTCGGGCATTAAACTTTTGAATTATCGCAACCTATCCACTCGACCGAAACTCCACACTCCACACTCCAAACTCCACACTAATAAAAGTCTATGTCTGTAAGCTCGCCAATCAGCGTTCCGACTGTATCGGCAACGCTCTCGAGAATTGAAATCACTCTGTCGTAATCCATTCTCACAGGTCCTACAACCGCAAGCACACCCGACGGCTTTCCGTCAACGGCGTATCGGGTTGAAACGACCGAGCTTTGGGCAAGCTCCGTTCTGCTGTTTTCGTATCCGATTGAAACCGAGGTGTCAATCGGGAGATTTTCAAGCATTGAGGCAAGGTCGTGTTCGTTGTTCAGAAACTCAATCACGCCTCTTGCAGTCAGAAAATCAATATCGGGTGCAAACATCAGCCTTGTGTAGCCGCTGTGGCAAACGCTGATTTCACGGGCGGATTTTGCACCGTCCATAATCGCCATAAGCACCCCGGGCATAAACAGCGAAAGCTCGCCGAAGCGTGCCGCCGCAGTCTGGATAAACGGCTGATTGATTGACGAAAGCTTAACGCCCGAAAATGTTTTGTTGAGCGCCTTGTCAAAAACCTCTAAAATTTCGGGGGTGATGAGGAACTCGCACCTGAAAAGCTTTGTTTTGATAATTCCGTTTGAGGCAATCACAACAGCCATCGCCGTGTGGGAACCCGTCTGTACAAAGCTGATTCTGTGAACTCTGCTTTCCTCGCCGTCAGGCGTTGTGGCAACCGAGGCAAGGTCTGTGAGCTGTGAAATAAGGTCTGACGCACCCTGAAGAATACTCTCGGGCGAATCGGCACTGCGGTAAAGCGTTGTTTCAATGTACTCCCTGCCGCTCTGCGATACGGGCGTTACCTTCATTATGTTATCAACGTAGTAACGATACGCCTGTTCAGTTGGCACACGCCCTGCCGAGGTGTGCGGCTGAACAAGAAAGCCCTTGTTGGTAAGGTCAGCCATTTCGTTTCGCACCGTAGCCGAGGAAACGTCAAGCTCTGCTTCGTTTATCAGCGATTTTGACCCGACAGGCTCGCCTGTGCGGATAAAGCTTTCGACAATCGCCGAAAGGATTTTCTGTTTTCTCGCAGCCAGCTCCATACCGTTCACCTCACAATCCGAAGTCGGTTTTTGCTGTTTTAGCACTCTCGATGTCCGAGTGCTAACTGCTTTATTCTTAATATAATACCAAAGTCAGTAAAAGTCAAGAGTTTTTTAAAAATTTTTCCGCAAATGTAAAAGTTTCACATCGCTTTCACATTTGACAACACTTTGCTTTACAGGGTATAATATAAATAGAAAGCGGTATTATATTCGTATTGTAATAAAAATTATTTTTATGCATATACTTGAAATAGCCTGTGGCGTATGATATAATATGTTCAGGCAAAACGAAACAATTTGTCCTTAGAGCAACAAACGAAACCCCCACGAGGATCCGACTCGTGGGGGTTTCTATTCCGTTTGTGCGAGGTGGCTTAAGCCTCAGGCCGGTTGCCGATTACTTCTTTCCGTCCAGCCATTTGCTGATGAAATTGGCGGTAACACCAGCCACAACGGAAAGAAAAAACGAAACAATCATATCCATAGAGCAACCCTCCCTTCCTTGCCGGTATGGGAGTGGCAACGTAAAAATTATATCACACTAAACATCAATATACAAATAAAATTGCTATTCATTCTATCGGTTTTGTGCTATAATATGGTTATCTTATTTCGGGAGGAATAATTATGACCGACTTTATGCAGACCATTTACGTTATATTATGGGGTGTGCTTGCACTGCTGACCTTTGCAGTCGGAATCAAGCAAAAAGCTCCTTATGCTTTTATAATTTCAGCCTGTTTCGTGTTTATGGCCGTCTGGTATGCGCTTGACGCCTACAGCGGTATTTATATGTTTGCAGGCACTTTTGGAATTGTTTACAAGGTCGTGCTCGGTATTTTCCTTGTTTTAATTGTCGGGGCATATATCCTCTCAAGGCGCAGAGGAAACAGAAAATAAAATTTATCGGATATTTTACAAGCGTTATATTGAATTGAAATTAATCGCATATACTACATATTGTTATCAAAATATTTTTTGCGTAAAATATGCGAAAATTCGCAGTTTTTTTTGAAAAACACTTGCGTTTTAAAGGGTTTTGTGGTATTATAATACCCATATGACCGATATTTTAAGGAGGTGGGACAATGCCAAACATTAAATCTGCAAAAAAGCGTGTAAAGGTTATCGCTACTAAAACAGCTCGCAACAAGGCTACAAAATCAGCTTTGAGAACAGCAATCAAAAAGGCTTACATCGCTGTTGACACTAACGCTGACAACAAAACAGAGGCAGTTCGTCTTGCTATCAAGAAAATTGACCAGGCAACAGCTAAGGGTATTCTTCACAAGAATACAGCAGCAAGAAGCAAGTCTTCTCTTGCTAAAAGACTCAACGCTTCAGCGTAAGTCGGACAGACTAATAACAAACACACTTAAAGCAGAGATTTTCTCTGCTTTTTTTGTTTTTCTGTTGACTTTTTTATAAAAAGTGATTAGAATATAATTACATAATAAGCAAATAATACTACACTATGGCGTTTTAAATAAATTCTTGCGCCCAATGAATTGGAGGATTCAGTATGAAGAATAAAAAATTAGTATGGATTATCGGCATCGTATCAGCTGTTGCGGCTCTTTCCGCTGCGCTCACCGCTTTCTTTATCGTTAAGGATAAGCAGAAAAAGGACGACGAGGAGCTTATGGAATACCTCGACAGCTCAATCGAATAAGCCGAGTGCCTCGGCACGTAAATCGGGAATAAAGGTCGGGTATAACCGCAAAGTCGGTTGCCCGACTTTTTTAGTTTGGAGAGTGAAATATGGTTGAATTTGAACTTGAACGTCTGTTAAAGGACGCAAAAAATGATGAAAATTTAAAAGCAGAGCTGATTAAAACAAAGAGCAGTGAAAATCCCGTTGAGGATTTCTGCACTTTCTGCCAAGGCAAAGGCTACAACATTACAATCGGCGAGCTTTTAGCCGCAGGTCAGGACTCGAATGATGCCAAGCTTCGCAGTGTAAACGGCGGCGGAGTAAACGGAATTGACGGCTGGGACGACGCATACGAGCAGTTTTTCCTGACGCTTGAATGGACGTGATTTGATGAAAAATATCTACCCGTCTTATTTTGAAAAGTTCAGGTGTATTGCCGACAAATGCCCCGACAGCTGCTGCAAGGGCTGGGACGTTGTTGTGGACGATGAAACAAATGAATATTACAAAACCGTCTGCGGTGAGTTCGGTGAAAAGCTGAAAAGGCTGACCGAAATCGACAGCGACGGCGACAGAATTTTTATTTCGCAGAACGAAAGATGTCCGTTCTGGAACAGTGACGAGCTTTGCGATATTTACATAAACCTCGGCGAAAATCACCTCTGCAAAACGTGCAGGGAATTCCCGAGGATTACGCAGGACTACACCGCATTTTCGGAGTATCTTCTCTCCTTTGCGTGTCCTGAGGCGGCTCGGCTGATACTCGGCACCGACAACGCATATGACGATTTTACAAATTACGATTCGGACTTTTCGGACTGCGGCTACAACGCAGACCTTATGCGTTTTCTGCTGAACACAAGGGAGAAATTAAAGGGTATTTTCACAGACAAAAGCCTGCCGTTTTCGGGCAGGCTGAATGTTGCTGTGCAGTTTTGCAACAAGGTACAGAATGCAATTGATGATTTCGATTACAACGCCGACATTCCTGTTGACACGGACTGTAAAGAAGATATTATGCATAATAAATCATCGGAAGATATATTCAATGCGCACAAAGAGTTTGACATTATGACTGACGAATGGAGAGAAATTCTGTGCAAGGCATCTGAACACGCAGGCGAGCAAATCCCCGAATGTTTTGACGATTTGTTCGAGCGTATGTCACTCTACTACATTTACAGGTACTTCCTCACCGCCGTTGACAGTATAGACGTAATGTGCACTGCAAAGCGGATACACTGCGCATATGTCGTAATCGGCTGTGCGCTTATGACAGGCGAATATGAAGCCGAAAAGCTGTTTTGCCTTTACTCAAAAGAGGTGGAGCACTCCTACGAAAACGCTGATTATTTCAGCACACAAACTTTTCAAATAAATTAATTCCGCATTACGCATTCCGAACTCCTAATTAAAAAGGTCGGGCTTAACCGCAAAAACGGTTGCCCGACCTTTATTATCGTTTTGTGTGCCGAGGTGCTCGACTTACCAGCGAGTGTTTACCTCGGATTTAAAGTTTGCATGTTTTTTCTTCTTTGCGCAATATCTTGTATATCTGTTCGACTTTCTGTCACGGAGCATAAATACTGCGGCAAGTGCGCCGAAGATAACTGCTACAAGAACAAACCAGAGCCAGATATTTGCTGTTCTCTTAACCTGAGCCGTTGCGGCAGAGGGAATTACCGACGATGCATTTGAAAGAGCCTTCTTTGTAACCTTGTTTGTCTTTTTAACAACATCGGTTGCTGTGTCGGTGTAGCTCTGATTCTGCTCGTTTGTGATAATCAGCTCCGAGGGGCTTGTTGTAAGCGGCATCTGTACGGGACCGGATTCAACTGCCGTTGTTGCCGACTGTGTTTCTTCCGAAGGATTGGGGTTTGCAACAGCGTCTGCGCTGAAAAGCAATTTGTAGGTTTCTTCGTCAACAACGCCTGTTGCTTCAAGTCCGTTTGCAAGCTGGAAATTCATTACCGTCTGAACAGTGTAATCTCCGTAATAGCCTGTGGGGTCAACGTCAAAATATTTCAGCTGTGCAAGCTTTCCCTGAATTGCCTTTACGTCGTCGCTTTCGTCACCGCTCTTATACTCGTTTGACTTTGTTTCCTCTTCGGACTTCTTTTCCTCTTCCTTCTCTTCTGCGGGCGCAGTTGTTTCTTCAACCTTTGGTGCGTAAGGAGCGTCGTCCGAATAGAGCACTTCACGGTCAGAGCCTGCTATACCGTCAACGGTAAGTCCTGCCGCTTCCTGGAATGCTCTGTAAGCCTTTTCCGTTGCGTCGCCGAAGTTGCCGTCAACAGCGCCTGTGTAGTAGCCGAGCTCTGTAAGGCGGTTCTGAATCTTCTTTACCTCTTCGCCTGTTGAGCCGTTTCTCCACGAAGTGGGTTTGCTCTGTGATGAAGAATTGTTTGATGAATTATTTGATGAACTGTTTGATGACGAGTTGCTTGATGTGTCAGAGGGAGTCTTGCTTGAACGTCCCTTTGAGTCAAAGTAGTATGTAGTGCCGTCAATTGTTCTTGAGGTATTTGTGATATACTCGCCGTTTACATAATAGTAGTAATCGCCGCTGAACTTTTCCCATCCGTTTGTGGGATAGCTTACAGCCGCAAGCTTGAACCAGTATGTCCAGCCACTGTATGAGCCGTAAACACTTTCGTAGCACATATCGTATGCGTCGCCTCTTGCGTCAACCTCCATACCGTCGCCTACATAAACGCCGACGTGACCGGGACGCCAGAGACCAAGGCCGTGAACGTTCGGAATACCGCTGCTTACAGAACCTCTTGCAGTTGCCGTATTAAGCTGTGGGTCGCCGCAACGCTCGCCGCCGCAGTAGGAATAGATAAGACCCGAACAGTCAACAGCACCGGGAGTAGAGCCGCCGTAAACATAAGACCAGCCTTCATAGTATGCGTTGAGTGCCCATTCGGCAAGTCCTGCGCCGGTGCCGCTTGCACCTGCCGAAAAGGCGCCCCCGAATACGCATACGCTTGAAAGCGTAAGAATACTCAGAATAATTGCAGTAAGTTTTTTTATTCTCTGCATTTTTAAAACCTCCGGTTATTGATAACAAGTATCATATAGTAACTTTTTAACCGAGAAAATTACAAGCTCGGTAACAGTTATTTACAAATTTGTAACTATTATAACACCGTTGTTTTAAAAAATCAACCCCAAACGCTGATTTTTTTGCGTTTGGGGCAATTTAATGCATAATGTTCAAAGTATTGTTCGATATTGGAAAGAAAAATAAACAAAATTGTTACAAATAATTTGAATTAGAAATTAATAACGCCTAAATGCTCAAGCAGAATCTTAACGCCCATTAATACAAGCACAATTCCGCCGATAAGCTCTGCCTTGGATTTAAACTTCACTCCGAACACGTTGCCGATTTTAACACCGACAGCCGAAAAAACAAACGTAGTAACGCCGATTAAACCGACAGCCGAGAAAATCTCAACATCAAGGCAGGCAAACGTAACGCCGACTGCAAGTGCGTCAATGCTTGTTGCGACTGCAAGCGGAATCATCGACTTGGGGGCAAACGAGTCGTTAAGCTCGTCAGGCTTGCCGAATGACTCCTTAATCATATTAGCACCGATAAGTCCGAGCAGAACAAACGCTATCCAATGGTCAACGCTTGTGATAAGCGACTCAAACTGCTTGCCGAGAAAATATCCGATAAGCGGCATACCTGCCTGAAATCCGCCGAAGTACAATCCGCAGATTACGCCGTGACGTGCTTTAAGACTTCTCACCGACAAGCCCTTGCAGATTGAAACGGCAAAGGCGTCCATTGAAAGTCCTACCGCAAGAATAAAAAGCTCAATAATTCCCATAAAAAATCCTCCATTGCATTAATAAGCAACAGAGGACAAAAAAAGACCTACCTGTTGCCCGATACATTTTAGTTTAATTCGGAATGCGTAATTCAGAATGCGGAATTTATGGTCGCTTCGCTCCGGATTTGTAATAATGCGTGTTGTACGGAAAAGTATGTTTGCTGTACAAATTTTGATATATTGACAATGTTTAATTATAAAGTGTAGGGAACAGTCTTGACTGTTCCGCAGGACTACATCTGACTTTTAGGTAATCGGAACGGTCAAGACCGTTCCCTACATTTGTAAAAAATATAAAAAATCACGCCTGCGGCTTTAGCCGCATATAAATTAATTCGGGCATTAAACTTTTGAATTATCACAACCTATCCACTCGACCACAATTCCGCATTACGCATTCCGAATTCCGCATTAAATAATAGTTTCTCTCAATCAACAAATTTCTTAAACGAAAACGCACTGAACGAGCACCATATAGAAAATCACGCCGCCGAACACGCTGATCAGCGTATTGCGTTTCCAGATATGGAGTGCGGCAACGAGCACAACGGCTAACAGCTCGGGTATGCAGTAGGGGTAGGCGAAAACCGAAACGCTCTTGAAGCAGTACACAACGAGCATACCGATTAAGGCATACGGCAGAACGGTGCCGAGATATGTAATAACCTTCGGTCGTTTTCGTCCCTCGGGGAACGCAAGAAACGGCAGAAAGCGTGTTAAAGCCGTAAAGACCGCCATAACGGCGACGATTAAAAGCGAGTGAACGGTGTTGTTATCCATTTTCGCTCACCTCCGCTTTCTCCTCATTGCTGTCGGGATTGCTCTTTTCAAATCTTTTTCTGAAAATTACAAGCTCAACTGCGATAAAAGCCATTGACGGAATTATAAAATACTGCGCACCGAAAATAAACAGGCACACAAGCGTTGTAGCCGCACCTAAAATTGCAGGCAGGTGCTCCTTTGTGTCGAGCCACTGCTCAACGAAGATTACAACGAACAGCGCCGTCATCGCAAAGTCAATTCCCGTACTGTCAAACGGAATGAACGTACCGAGCAGTGCGCCGATTGTACAGCCCGAAATCCAGTAGAGCTGGTCGAGTATCGAAAGAAATAAGTAGTACTTTTTCTCGTCTATCCCCTCGGGGATTTTTGCTGTGCAGACAAGCGAGTAGGTTTCGTCCGTCAGCGCAAAAATCATATATGGCTTTGCCTTGCCCGTACCCTTGTATTTGTCGAGCAGTGAAAAGCCGTAAAAAAAGTGACGTGCGTTTATAATCAGCGTCATTACGGCAGTCGTGATAAGCGACGCACCGCTGCTTAATAAGTCAACGGCGGCGTACTGACCTGCGCCTGCGTAGATTGTACAGCTCATAAGCAAAGCCCAGAGAAAGCTGTAGCCCTTGCTGTGGAGCAGTACGCCAAATCCTATACCCAATGCAAGATACCCTGCAAGTATAGGCAGACTGTCCTTAAACGCCTTTTTTAGCGTTCTTTTTCCCATCCTTAAAAATCCTCTCTTTTAATTCGTTATATCAGTCGGATAACAATTAATCAGATTATCACCTTTAGTAATATAAACTATAATTTAGCCGAGTGCCTCGGCGGGCAAATCGAGTGGAAAAGTTAGTTTGTTTGGA
>DPHV01000019.1:0-12371 GCA_003521625.1 Ruminococcus sp. | reverse complement strand
CCCGAATTTTAAATTGATATATAGGTAACGTTTAGGGACGTCAGGGATGCCGTCCCTTACGGCGATACAGGAAACGTTGAAGTTACAATCGTAGGGAACAACCCCTGTGTTGTTCCTACATAAGTTAGATGAACGTCAGTTAGGAACGACACAGGGGTTTCTGCCCCTTCATAAGGGGATTGAGGGGTTTTGGGCGACTGCCGTACCGTTCCCTACATTTAGTAAAAACACTAAAAATCACACCTGCGGCAACGCCGCATATAAATTAATTCGGGAACTCAACTTCTGAATTATTCCAACCTATCCACTCGACCAAAACTCCACACTCCAAACTAATCAAATTTGTGGTTTAGCTTACTAAACGGATAACCATAATTTTTAATATAATAGGTATTCCATCATTTCATCAATTCTGTTTTCTGCAACACGTCTGCCGACTGCGTAAAGCTCTTCAAGCTTTTTCGTGTCCTTCTCCGTTCGCTTTACCCTGACAGGCTCGTCGGGGCGGATAACGAATAATCTGCCCTCGTTTTCGAGCCTCACAATCTGCTCTGCAAGGCTGTTGTAGTGGTCGGGAATGTTGTAGATTGTCTTTAAAAGCTCGGGGTATTGTGCGTACTTTTTCTCGTAAACTTTCTTTATCATTCCCGAAAGCGGCTTTTTGCGGTAATCAATGTCCCTTGTCAGCACAAGCACGATTTTTTCATAGCCGTTCTCAATCGCCCACTCAAACGGAATCGGGTTTGCTGTTCCGCCGTCAAGGTACTTGTGACCGTCAAGCTCCACTATTTTCGAGAGAACGGGCATACTGCTTGAGGCTCTGCAAGCCTTCAGAATATCACTGCACTTGCCCTTTTCGCAGGCAACGCTCTTGCCCGACTCGCAGTCGGTGACAAAGGCGAAAAAATCCTCGGTGCTGTTGTAAAACGTGTCGTAGTCGAGCGGGACAAGGTTGTGGCTGATTTCGCCGAACAGAAAATCAAAATTAAAAATCATCTTGTCCTTAATCAGACTGTGCAGGCTCATATAGCGTTTGTCGTTGACATACTTTAAATTCACCTCTGCCGTTCGCCCGATTTGCCTTGAAAGGTAACTGATTGCGCAGAGCGAGCCTGCCGAAACGCCGCACACGCAGGGAAAGTAGATGTCCTTTTCCATAAAATAATCGAGCACTCCGCAGGTAAAAAAGCTCCTCAGTGCGCCGCCCTCAAGAATTAACGCTATCTTTTTATTTTGAAACTCCATAAATCCGCCGCCTTTATTCATACTTGAATATGTTTGTTTTTAAAATTGTAAACCTGTTTTTCCTGAAATCAAGAATGCCCTCGCTTTTCAGCTCGCCAAGTGAGCGAGAAAGCGAAGCCCTGTCAACCGCAAGGTAGTTTGCAAGCTCCTCACGTGAAAACGGAACGGTAAAGCTGTAGGAGTGTTCACGTTCGCAGTGGATTTTCAGAAATTTTAAAATCTTATCCCTGATGTTTCTCTGCGACAAACACGAAATATGCTCCGAAAGGTCAAGAAACGCCTGGCGCTGTGAGGCTATCATATTCACAACGATTTTCTGCTGAATTGTCGCAAGCTTTTCCTCCGCAATAAAAATCTTTTCGGGCGGAATCAGAATCAGCTCGCTGTCCTCGTTAGCCGTAAGCTCCAGAAGTGAATTGTAGTAGTCGAACATTGAGTAAATCGTTCCGCTGTCGGCACTGCCGATTGATTTTAAAAGCGTTTTGTTGCCCTCGTAGTCAACCGTGTAGAGATGAGCACTGCCCGAAATCATAACGCCCGTCATATGGCTGTACTCGCCTGCTATGCGGATTGATTTTCCGTCCCTGATATTTGCGTAAAACGGCTGGGAATACTGAATGAACATAAAAATTTCGTGGTCATTAAGTCCCGAAAAAAGCAATTGACTGCGCAAAAGCGCAAGATGCTCATCGGTAAAATACTCGATAAATTTTTTCATAACCCACCTCTTAAACCGTTTTCAGTAATTATTCTGTATGGCTATATCCAAGGCTCCCCTTTTGAGGGGAGCTGTCATTTTGCCTGCAAAATGACTGAGGGGTGGAGATGAACTTTTGCTTATTTTTGTACGTTCTTCTCCCCTACCACCCTTCCGGCACAGCGATAAATTGCTGTGCCACCTTCCCTCAAGGGAAGGCTTGGCTATATCTCAAAAGTTGACTATTTCAAATATAAAGTTACTGCTTTTTTGACAGTCCCCTACGCTGTTGTAAACTATAATAACTATTATATCACCATATTTTGCAAATGCAACCTATATTTAAAACAACACAAACGCCCGAACAGAATAAACCGTTCGGGCGGTATATGTATTAACATTTTATTTATCTACAACGGGAATCGGCGTTTTGTCAAATTCGTCTATGCGGTTGCCGTAGAGGTAGTAGTTTGTTTCCTTGACGATAACGGGAGAGAGCGCAATAACAGCAATAATATTCGGCAGAGCCATAAGAGCGTTGAAGATGTCGGACATCGTCCATACAAAGTCGAGCGCAGTTATCGGAGTGATAAGCAGAACCGCAACGAAAATCAGCTTGTAGGGCAGAACGCCTTTTCTGCCGAAGAGGTATTCAATGCACCTTTCGCCGTAGTACGACCAGCCGAGGATTGTCGAGAACGCAAAGAGGACAATTCCCACAACGAGAATAGGAGTGCCGATAACGGGAATCTGTGCAAATGCCGCCGAGGTGAGCTTGCCTCCCTCAACGCTTACGGTGTCAATCTGCGGATTCTTAATGCAGGAGCTTACGATTACAAGACCTGTCATAAGGCAAACGACAACAGTATCCCAGAAAGTGCCGGTTGCCGAAATCATAGCCTGCCTTACGGGGTTTCTCGACTGAGCGGCAGAGGCTACAATCGGAGCAGAGCCCATACCTGATTCGTTGCTGAAAAGACCTCTTGCAACGCCGTAGCGAGCCGCAAGCATAACGCCCGAGCCGACAAGTCCGCCTCCGACAGCGGCAGGAGAAAAGGCAGAGCTTACGATTGTGCAGACGGTCTGCCACAGAACGTCGCTGTTCATAATGAGGATAATCACACAGCCGACAACGTACATTATAGCCATAAACGGCACAAGCTTTTCGCATACCTTTGAAATTGCCTTGATACCGCCGAAGATTACGAGAGCAACGCAGATTGCAACGATGATTCCCGAAATGAGAGCAACGGTTGAAACCTCACTGCCGAACAGATTAAGCTTAAGCTCACCGTTCGGGTTAAAGGTGCTGTCCATAATGCTTGAAATTGCGTTTGTCTGAACACCGCATCCGATACCGAACGAAGCCAGAGCCGCAAAGACTGCAAAGAGGATTGCAAGCCACTTCATACTGCGCTTTTTGCCGCTGATTTTCGGGTGAAGTCCACGCTCGATTGCGTACATTGCGCCGCCCTGCATTTTGCCGTCCTTTGTCTTGACACGGTATTTTACGGCGATAAGCGACTCGGCGTACTTTGTCGCAATTCCGAAAACGCCCGTAAGCCAGCACCACAGCACAGCACCTGCACCGCCGAGGGCGATTGCAGTACCGACGCCGATGATGTTGCCTGTTCCGATTGTCGAGGCGAGCGCAGTCGTAAGAGCCTGAAAGGGGCTTATGTCGCCGTCAACGTCGGGGTCCTTTGTTACAGAAAGCTTGATAGCCTTGAGTGTTTTGCGCTGAATGAATTTCGTCCGAACCGTCATAAAAATATGAGTTCCGAGCAAAATCAGAATCATCGGCACGCCCCACAGAAACTCGTCGATGTTTTCAGCAATCTGATTTAGTAATTCCATTTTCATCTCTCTCCCTTTTTTTAATGCGGAATTCGGAATGCGTAATGCGGAATTAATGGTCACTACGTTCCGAATTTATAATAGTGCGTGTTGTTTTGAAAGGTTTATTTTCCTGAATTTATGTTGATATATCGGCAACGTTTCGGGACGTCAAGGATGCCGTCCCCTACGACTAAAATACAAACGTTTCCTCTCTATCCGTAGGGGACGGCTTCCCAGACGTCCCTTTCACAAAAATTGCATTGCAATTTTTGTGTGGACACGGCTCGCCGTGTCCCTACGTCAGTGTTCATCTATTTTATAATTCCGAATTACGAATTACGCATTCCGAATTATTCTTACAACGTCTTTCAGTCCGTCTGCAACGCCGTACAACAGCGGCTTGATTTCTTCGCTCGGACCGTCAAGGTCGGGCACCATAACCGTTTTGCACCCTGCCGAGCCAGCCGACTTTATTCCGTTCTGCGAATCCTCAAGCGCAATACACTCCTGCGGCTTCAAGCCGAGCCTTTCGGCGGCAAGCAGGTAAATGTCAGGCTCGGGCTTGCCGTTTTTCACCATTGACGAGCAGACGACTTCGTCAAAATATCTGAACAAGCCAAGTTTTTCAAGATACCTCTTTGCCCTGTCAAACGGTGTTGCCGTCGCAAGCGCAACCCTGTAGCCGTTTTCCTTGAGGTACGACAACAGAAATTCTGCACCGTCCTTTGATTCAATTCCGTTTTCCTCTATGTATTTTTCCATAAGCTCAATGCGCTTGTTGCGCACTGCGTCATAGTCGAAATCTTCTCCGAACCAGCCTTTCAGCTTAACGGACGCAAATTTCTTGTTCATTGAGCGAATCCCGAGGGCGTGTTGCCTATCCATAGGGTGACCGTAGAAGTTCGCCGCCTCGCACCAGAAACGCACATAAAGCTTTTCGGTGTCAAGAATCACGCCGTCCATATCGGAAATTACGCCTTTAATTTTAAGCTTTTCCATTTTTGTTTTTCGCTTTCAAGTTTATATTTACGGCGGCTATGCCGAGTGAAATCAGTATAAGTGAAACAAGCGTTTCAAGTCTGAAAATGTTTTCGCCGAGCATAAGTCCCGACAGCACCGTTCCGAAAATCGGAACAAGCAGATTGAAAATCGTGATTTTGCTTGCAGGGTGGTATTTCAGAAGCGCCGTCCAGATTGTAAACGCAACCGCCGAAACAACCGACAGCCACAACAGAATCAGCATACCGTTTATGTTTCCGAAGTCAAGTTTTCCGCCGAGGAGAACTCCGATTACCGTCAGCAGAAGTCCGCCGAAAATCAGCTGAAACGCAGTAAGCTCAACAGGGTTTCTGCCCTTTGCAAGCTTTTTTGAAATAATATTTCCGCCTGCGGCGCAGAGCGTTGACATAAAAATCAAGACGTCGCCGAAAAGCGTGTCAAGCGAAAGTCCGCCGAAGCCGTTGATTGCAATTACCCCCGAAAAGCCCAGCAGACAGCCGACGATTTTAAGCACGTTAAGTCTGTCGCTTTTGAAGAATATAGGCGCACAAAGCACCGTAATGAAAGATGCGCAGGACGTGATAATCGAGGTGTTCGTGCCGCTTGTAAAGCCTATGCCGACGTAGGTAAAAATATACTGCAAAGACGTCTGCGTAAGACCGAGGGCAAATACCTTTGCGAAATCGCTTTTATGTAAAACGGCGAACCGTTTTTGTGAAATGCAGAGGAAAATGTAGACCATAATTCCTGCAAGGAGAAAGCGTACGCCTGCAAAGAGGATTTTCGTTCCGAGGTCGTTTTCGGAAATTTCAAATGTAGAATATCCGAGCTTAATAAAAGGAAACGCAGTTCCCCACAAAAGCGTGCAGAACACAGCCGCCACGCAGGCAAAAGCAGAATTTTTCAGTATCGAATTATTTTTCATATATTATAAATTATCCAGATATTTATTCACGCTGTCAACGCAGTTTGCACCGTCGGAGCAGGCTGTGATAATCTGACGAAGTGCCTTTGTGCGAACATCTCCTGCCGCAAAAAGTCCGTCAAGTGATGTTCTGCCGCTTTCATCCGCAACGATATAGCCGTTGTTATCAAGCTTTGCAAGGCTTTTTACAGTTTCGCTCCTCGGAACAATTCCGACTGCAATAAACACGCCGTCACAGTCAATTTTTTCTCCGCTTTTGAGCAGAACGCCGTCTGCGCCTTTTTCACCGAGGATTTCAGCAACCTCGCTGTTGAACATAAGCTCAACATTTTCTGCATTTTCGAGCCTCTCAACAAGGATTTTTTCGGCACGCAGGCTGTCACGTCTGTGCAATAAAATTACCTTTTTGCAGATTTTTGAAAGATAGAGTGCGTCAGTTACGGCTGTGTTTCCTCCGCCGACTACAACAACGGTTTTGTTGCGGTAGAAAAATCCGTCGCATACTGCGCAGTAGCCTACTCCCCTGCCCAGAAGCTCCTTTTCGCCCTTAACGCCAAGCTCTCTGTGAGATGCGCCCGAGCAGTAGATTACAGTTCTTGTTTTGTACTCGCCCTGTGCGCATTTTACGGTGAAAATGCCGTTTTCCTTTGTGATTTCCTGCACTTCATCATTTATCATCGGAGCGTTGAGCGCCTTTGCGTGCTCGTAAAATTTCATAACAAGCTCCATACCGTTGACCTTTTCAAAGCCTGTGTAGTTGTCAACGTCTGATGTCTGCGTAATCTGACTGCCCATTGACGAGGAAATGTCAATCAGCACAAAGTCAAGACCGCTCCTTGCGGCATAGACGGCTGATGTAAGTCCTGCGGCACCTCCGCCGCAGATGACAAGGTCGAGAATTTGTGACATATTAATAACACTCCAATAAACAATTTACAATTAACAATTAAAAATTAACAATTTTTGAAATAAATAAACTATTTTATCTAACCGTAGGGGCGGATTTGCATATCCGCCCGTGAACACGCACTAACCAATAAATTAAAGTGTTAAGGAAATAATCATTTTTTCAATTTAGCCGATTATCTCATCATTAGTTTTCCTCTGCATTTGGGCGGATATGCAAATCCGCCCCTACGGAGTTTAATACAAACACTAAATTTAAAATGGGGCTGGCTCGTAAGAGTCAGCCCCTATGCTGTCTGATATAAAACTATACTCAGCCCTCTTTGACAACAGCTCTGATTGCCTTTGCGATATGGGGCTGTGTGAGTTCAAATTTATCAAGAAGCTCAAGAGCCGGACCGCTGTAACCGAATCTGTCGTTTACACCGATTTTTGTAACCTTTACGGGACATTCTGCGCTTGTAACCTCACAAACTGCGTCGCCCAGACCGCCGATTACGTTGTGCTCTTCAACTGTAATGATTCTTCCTGTTTCCTTAGCCGCCTTGATAATGATTTCTCTGTCAATCGGCTTGATTGTGTGAATGTTGATAAGACGTGCGTTGATTCCCTCGGATTCAAGCTCCTTAACAGCCTTTAACGCCTCGTTCACAACAAGACCTGTTGCGATAACTGCAACGTCGTTGCCCTCGTGGAGCGTAATACCCTTGCCGAGCTCGAAATTATATGTTTCGGGGTCGTTGAAGCTGTCAATTGCAAGTCTGCCGAGTCTTATATAAACAGGGCCGTTGTACTCGATTGCCGCCTTTGTAGCCGCCATCATCTCATAGTGGTCGGCAGGATTTAAAACAACCATACCGGGGATTGTTCTCATAATGCCGATGTCCTCAAGGCACTGGTGAGTTGCGCCGTCCTCGCCTGTTGAAATACCGGCGTGACTTCCTGCGATTTTTACGTTTAAGTGCGGATAAGCAACGGAGTTGCGAATCTGCTCAAAAGCTCTGCCTGTTGCGAACATTGCAAACGAAGCCGCAACGGGAATTTTGCCTGCTGCCGCCATACCTGCCGCAACGCCTACCATATTGCCCTCGGCAATACCGCAGTCGAAAAATCTGTCGGGAAATTCCTTTTTGAAAATGCCTGTTTTTGTAGCAGCAGCAAGGTCTGCGTCAAAAACAACTATATCCTTATTGGTCTTGGCAAGCTCACAAAGAGCCATACCAAAGCTTTCTCTTGTTGCAATTTTCTTTGTTTCAGCCATCAGCAATTGCCCTCCAATCTGTCAATCTCAGCCTGAAGCTCGGCTGTAGCCTGCTCGTACTGTTCCTTGTTGGGAGCAGAGCCGTGCCAGCCAACCTGATTTTCCATAAATGAAACGCCCTTGCCCTTGATTGTTTTGGCAAGAATTGCAGTGGGCTTGCCCTTAACGGTCTTTGCCTTGTCAAGGGATGATGCAATCTGCTCAAAGTCGTGACCGTCAATTTTGATTACCTCAAAGCCGAAGGACTCAAACTTCTTGTCCAGAGGCTCGATTCCTGCAACCTCTTCAACGGTGCCGTCAATCTGCAAGCCGTTCTGGTCAACGATAACAACGAGGTTGTCAAGCTTGTTGTGAGAAGCAAACATTGCAGCCTCCCAAACCTGACCTTCCTCAACCTCACCGTCGCCGAGAACTGTATATGTGCGATAGTCCTTGTTGTCAAGCTTAGCCGCAAGAGCCATACCGCAAGCCGCAGAAACTCCCTGTCCGAGCGAGCCTGTGCTCATATCAATGCCGGGAGTGCCCTTCATATCGGGGTGTCCCTGAAGCATTGCGCCAACGTGGCGGAGAACGGTAAGCTCGTTCCAGTCAAAATATCCCTTGAGCGCAAGCGTTGCGTAAAGGCTGGGGCAGCAATGTCCCTTTGAAAGCACAAAGCGGTCTCTGTCCTCCCAGTCGGGCTGTTCGGGCTTAACGTTCATTTCCTTAAAATAAAGGTAAGTGAAGATGTCAGCCGCCGAAAGCGAACCGCCGGGGTGTCCCGATTTTGCGTGGTAAGTACCGAGAATTGCGCCCATTCTTGACTTTGCGGCAAGAATCTGAAGCTGCTTGATTTCTGAACTATCCATTAAATACATTCCTTTCAGAATAATGTCTAAAGCGGTGCGCAACAGCACACAACTAATTTAATTATACACAATCTCAAACAAATTTCAACAATTTTTTCTCAAATCCCGAAATAAAGACAAAATTAATGAATATCACGCTTGAAACAGGACAGATTTGTGATATAATTTTATTTGAGATTTGGAATTATTATTTATCTTGGAGGAAATTTTATGCTTTTAACGGCTGACGTGGGAAACACTAATATAAAATTCGGAATTTACGACGGCGACGAGCTTAAATTCAAGCTTCGTGTTTCAACCGATACCGCAAAGACAAGCGACGAGTTTGCCGTTGAGCTGTACACCTTTTTTCAGATTTACAACATCAGTGCAGACAGCATAGACTCCTCAATAATCAGCTCCGTTGTGCCTAAAATCACCTCTCCCCTCTCAAACGCTATTGAAACGGTTTCGGGAGTCAAGAGCCTTGTTATCGGTCCGGGGGTGAAGTCGGGACTGAACATCAAAATCGACAATCCCGAAAAGCTCGGAGCAGACATTGTTGCAGGTTGCGTCGGAGCTTACGAAAAATACGGCGGACCGTTTATAATGATTTTTATGGGAACTGCAACGGTAATAGTCTATGTTGACGAGAATAAAACCTATCTCGGCGGCGCAATTGCTCCCGGTGTGGGAATTTCGCTTGACGCACTCACAAGCAAGGGCGCATTGCTCCCGTCTATTGACTTCAAGGCACCCGAAAAGGTAATCTCAACCAACACGAGCGACTGTATGCGTTCGGGAGTTATGTTCGGTACGGCGTGTATGCTTGACGGAATGATTGACCGCTTTTATGAGCAGGTGGGAAAGAAATGCAAGGTCATTGCAACAGGCGGCTTTTCACAGCTTATGGCTGAAAACTGCACCCACAACATTATCGCCGACGAAAACGTAATTCTGGACGGTCTGAAATATATTTATAAGAAAAACAATCGGTGATGATTTATGCAGAAAAAAATTCTTGATATTTTACTTAATGCAGACGATTTTATATCGGGGCAGGAGATTTCCGAAAAGCTCGGAGTTTCACGCCAGGCTGTGTGGAAAGCGATTAACGCACTAAAGGAAAAGGGATATGAAATTCAGTCAGTCACAAACAGGGGCTACCGCCTTGTTTCCTCGCCGAATTACTTAAACGAAAGCAGTCTGAAAAGCCTTTTGCACAACAAGATTATCGGCAAAAATCTGATTGTGCTTGACAGCGTTGATTCGACAAACGACTACCTTAAAAAGCTCGGCAACGAGGGGTGCGAAAACGGTACTGTCGTTGTTGCAAGAGAGCAGACAAAGGGCAAGGGCAGACTCGGCAGGACGTGGCAGAGCAAAAAAGATGACGGTATTGCGTTTTCTGTGCTTTTGCGCCCCAACGTTGCCCCGAGTGAGGTTTCGGCAATCACTCCGCTTGCAGGACTTGCAGTGTGCAAGGCGATAAGGGAATACACAAAGCTTGACTGCGTTATCAAGTGGCCGAACGATATTATAGTCGGCAGAAAAAAGCTTGTCGGAATTCTAACCGAGATGAGCGCAGAATTTGACGCTGTTGAGTACGTTATTACGGGAATCGGAATCAACGTTGACCACACGTCATTCCCCGAGGAAATCGCATTCAAGGCAACGTCGCTGTTGCTTGAAACAGGCAGACACGTTGACAAAAACGAGTTTTTAGCCTGCGTGCTTGAGCACATTGAAAACGAGTTTGTAAAAAACAACCTTGAGCTTACCTCGACTGCACTGTCGGAATATACCGACTTATGCGCAACGTTGGGCAGAAGCGTGACGTTTCAGCGAGGAACACGCAGAATCAGCGGAATGGCTGTCGGCGTTTCCGAGCACGGCGAGCTTAAGGTGATGATGTCCGACGGCACAATCAGCCTTGTAAATTCGGGCGAAGTGACCGTTCAGGGGATATATTGAAAATATTTGAAGAGTCATAAAAACAACAGCCGTTGGATTTTGCACCAACGGCTGTTTCTTATTTAAGTGTATTTATGCACTGCTTGAAGGTTTCAATAATGTACCACGCATCATCGTCCGACAGCGTTGTGTTCATCGGGAGCGTGAGCTGGTTTTTGTGCATATTGTAGGCGTTCGGATAGTCGGAAATCTTAAAGCCACGCTTGCTGTATGCCGAAAGCATCGGAAGGGGCTTGAAGTGCACGTTGCACATAATTCCGTGCTCTGCCATCATATTGTAAAATTTGTTTCTGTACTCTGCGTCCTTACCGATAAAGCGTACAAAGTAAAGATGTCCGCTACTGCGGTGATTTTCGTCGCAGTGGTTTAGCACCTGAATCGGCAAATCCTTGAACTCCTCGTTGTAGAGCCTTATAAGCTCGTGTCTGCGGTCGAGAATTTTGTCGTATCTCGAAAGCTGGGCAATACCGAGAGCCGCCAGAACGTCGGGCATATTACATTTATACTGCGTGTCAACAACGTCATATTCCCACGCCGCAACCTTGTTTTTCTGGTAAGCGTCCTTTGTCTGACCGTGGAGCGAAAGGAGCATATACTGCCTGTACATTTCTTCCTCGTCAATTCCGTCGTGAACTCTGTGCACAGCTGCACCGCCCTCGGCGGTTGTCATATTCTTAACAGCGTGAAAGCTGAAATTTGTAAAGTCGGCAATTTCACCGCACATTTTGCCGTGCCACTGTGCGCCGAATGCGTGTGCGCCGTCAGCCACAACGAAAACTCTGCCGAACTTCTCCTGAAGCTCGTTTTTGGGACGGAAAATGCTCTTTTTGCGCTCGACAGCTTCAAAAATCCTGTCGTAGTCGCAAATTACGCCTGCAAGGTCAACGGGAATAATCGCCTTGGTGTTGTGGTTGATTGCTTCCTCCATCTTGTCGTAATCCATCTCAAAGCTTCCGCTTTTGCAGTCAATCATAACGGGCTTTGCGCCGACGTGATAGACAATAGATGCGGTTGCGGTGTAGGTGTAGGCAGGAAGAATAACCTCGTCCCCCGGTCCGATTCCGAGAATACGCAGTGTCAGCTCGGCACAGGAGGTCTGCGACGAAAGGCAGACAGCCCTGTTCACGTGACAGAAGTCGGCAATTCTGCTTTCAAACAGCTTTGTTTCGGGACCTGTGGTAATCCAGCCCGATTTTACAACCTTAACTACCTCGTCTATTTCCGCCTGTGAAATATCGGGCGGCGAAAAAGGAATCTTTCTCATTCAAAAATCTCCTTTGTTTTATCAGGACGTTTCGTATTTTGAATAAACTTATAAACAAAATTAATGGAATGTACAAATTCGTACATTCCATTATACAACAACTAAATGCAAAAGTAAAGTTTAAGTAAAATATAATTTTTAATGCGTAATTCGGAATGCGTAATGCGGAATTAATGGTCGGTCGAGTGCCTCGACACGCAGATTTCCGAATTTGTAATAGTGCGTGTTGTTTGGAAAGGTTTGGTTTCCTCGGGGTGATAGATATATCGGATACGTTTCGGGACGTGTGGGAACCCGTCCCCTACGGAAATGTGAGTTTTTCTCTAAAACTACGATTTAATCGGTAAAGTTTGATTGCCACTGCGGACACGGCACGCCGTGTCCCTCCGACTAAATACAAACGTTTCCTATATCGCCGTAGGGGACGGCTTTTC